>JANWXD010000001.1 GCA_025055455.1 Bryobacteraceae bacterium | reverse complement strand
AGGGCTGCGGTTTGCGATCCGGGAGGGGGGCCGGACGGTGGGCGCCGGCACGGTGACCGAGATCGTGGAATAGGCGGGTGGTGTACGGCTCCGGCCCAGGGTCGCGGGCCCGGGGGCCAGCAGCCACAGGCGGAACCATGTTGAAGGAACGCTTGAGAGACCGGATTCGAATTCGCTTGAAGGCGTACGACCACCGGATTCTGGACGAGTCGACGAAGGCCATCGTGAAGACCGCCGGGGAAACCGGCGCGCAGGTGGCGGGCCCGATTCCGCTGCCGACGGTGAAGAATCGGTACACGGTGCTGCGCTCGCCCCACGTGGACAAGAAGTCCCGGGAGCAGTTCGAAATCCGCACGCACAAGCGGCTGCTGGACATTCTGGAGCCGACGCAGGAGACGGTGGACGCCTTGATGAAGCTGGATCTGCCCGCGGGCGTGGATGTGGAGATCAAAGCGTTTGGGAAGAAGTAGCCGGCGGCGCGGCCGACGGAGCCATCCGCGCTGCCAGGGTGCTTAAGGTGCTATGAGCCCAGGAATCCTCGGCAAGAAGATCGGGATGACGCAGGTGTTCCAGCCGGACGGTCAGGTCGTGCCGGTGACGCTGCTCAAGGCGGGACCGTGCGTGGTGGTGCAGCGGAAAACGCCGGCCACCGACGGCTACGACGCGGTGCAGCTGGGTTTGTTGGAGTATGTCAAGCCCAAACGGATCAACAAGCCGATGGCCGGCCACCTCAAGAAGGCGGGCGTCGAGGGCGTGCGATTCTTACGCGAGTTGCGACTGCGACCGGGGGACGCCGATCTGAAAACGGGGGATCGGGTGCTGGTGGATCAGTTCAAGCCCAAAGACCGGGTCGACGTGACCGGCATCAGCAAGGGCCGCGGCTTTGCGGGCTTTGTCAAGCGCCACCATTTCCGCGGGGGCGACGCCACGCACGGCTCCATGTTCCACCGCGCGCCGGGCTCCATCGGGGCCTCCAGCTTCCCGTCGCGGGTCTTTCCGGGTTTGCGGATGGCGGGACACATGGGCGTGCAACGCGTGACGGTGCGGAATTTGGAGGTCATCGAAGTGGATCCGGACGACAACGTGTTGGTGGTCAAAGGGGCTGTGCCCGGTCCCAACGGAGGCTACGTCATCGTACGGCGGGCCAGGAGATGACGAAGATGCCCAGAGTGGACGTCTTCGACCTCGACAATCGCAAAGTGGGTGAGATCGAGCTGGCCGACGCGGTGTTCGCCGCTCCGGTGAACGAGGCGCTGCTGTACGAATCGGTGCGGCACTATTTGGCGTGTTTGCGGCGCGGCACCGCGAAAACGAAGACTCGGGGGGAGGTTTCGGGCTCCGGGCGGAAACTCTGGCGGCAGAAGGGCACGGGGCGGGCGCGCATGGGTTCCATCCGATCGCCGCTGTGGCGTCACGGCGGGACGGTGCACGGGCCGGTGCCTCGCGATTACAGCTACCGGCTGCCGCGCAAGATGCAACTGGGCGCGTTGCGCTCTGCGCTGTCCGCCAAACTGCGCGATGGGGAGATGAAGGTGGTCAAGGAGTTCACGCTTCCGGACCACAGAACCAAGACCGTGCGGGCGGTGCTCGAACGGCTGGAGGCCCGGCGGACGGTGTTGCTGGTGGACAGCGAGGAGAACCGGAACCTGATGTTAGGTTCGCGGAACCTGCCGGGAGTGACACTGGTGGCGTCGCGGGAGGTGCACCCCTACCACCTGCTGGGCCACGAACGGGTGCTGATTTCGGAGGCGGCGGCCCGGAAGCTGTCGGAGGCGCTGGCGCCATGAATCTTTACGAAGTGATCCGCCGGCCGATCCTCACCGAGAAGGCGGTGGCCAAGAAAGAGACCGCGCGCACGCTGTGTTTCGAGGTGGCGCGGCAGGCCAACAAGGTCGAGATCAAACAGGCGGTGGAGAAATTGTTCAAGGTCAAAGTGGAGGAGGTCCGGACCCTCAACCAGCGCGGGAAGCTGCGGCGCCGCGGCCGATTTGCGGGCTACCGTCCGGATTGGAAAAAGGCGTATGTGCGCTTGAAGCCCGGCCAGAAGGTGCCGGAGTTCGCGGAGATTTAAGATGCCGATCAAGACCTACCGTCCCACGACGTCCACGCGGCGCTTCCAGACGGTCCTCTCACGGGAGGACATCACGAAGGAGCGGCCCGAGAAGTCGCTGGTCGAAGGGAAGAAGAAGTCCGGCGGCCGCAACAATCATGGCGAGATTACCGTATGGTTCCGCGGCGGCGGGCACAAGCGCCGCTATCGCGTCATCGACTTCAAGCGGGACAAAGTGGGGATTCCAGCGCGCGTGGCGGCCATCGAGTACGACCCGAACCGGTCGGCGCGCATCGCCCTGCTGCATTATGCCGACGGGGAGAAGCGCTATATTCTGGCGCCGCTGGGGTTGAGCGTGGGCCAGACGGTCATGTCCGGGCCGGAGGCCGACATTCTGCCGGGTAACGCCCTGCCGCTGGCCAACATTCCGGCAGGAACGATCGTACACAACGTCGAGCTGCGGCCGGGCAAAGGCGGACAGATGGCCCGCGCCGCCGGCGCCCAGGCGCAGCTGGTTTCTAAAGAGGGCGAGTATGCGCTGCTGAAGTTGCCCTCGGGCGAGATCCGAAAAGTCTCCATCCGCTGCATGGCCACTGTGGGGCAGGTGGGAAACCTGGATCACGAAAACGTGTCGCTGGGCAAGGCGGGACGCAGCCGCTGGTTGGGACGGCGGCCCCACAACCGCGGCGTGTCCATGAACCCAGTGGACCATCCGCACGGGGGCGGCGAAGGCAAGACGTCCGGGGGCCGTCATCCGGTCACCCCCTGGGGCCAGCCCACACGCGGCTATAAGACGCGTCGGAACAAGCGCACCGAGAAATGGATTGTGGCGCACCGGACGAAGAAGAGATAGGGGATTATGGGACGATCGCTGAAAAAGGGGCCGTTTGCGGACGACCATCTCGTCCGGAAGATCGCCGCGTTGAACGAGCGGAACGAGAAAAAGGTCATCCGGACGTGGTCCCGGCGCTCGACGATTCTTCCGGAGTTCGTCGGCCACACGATCGCCGTGCACAACGGCAAGAAGTTCATCCCGGTGTACATCACCGAGAACATGGTGGGACACAAGCTGGGCGAGTTCGCCCCGACGCGGACTTTCAAAGGGCATCCCGTCAAGTCCGCAACGGAGAAGTCGTCCAAGCCGGCGTGAGGGAACCCATGCAAGCCAGAGCGGAAGCACGGTACATCCGGGTCTCGCCCCGCAAGGCCCGGCTGGTGGTGGATCTGATCCGCGGGCGCAAGGCGGGCGAGGCGCTGACGGTGCTGCGCACGACCAACAAGCGTGTGGCGCCGCTGGTGGAGAAGGTGCTGCGCTCGGCCATCGCCAACGCGCAGCACCAATCGGCGGACGTGGACGTGGACCGGCTGGTGGTGCGCGAGGCGTACGTCAACGAAGGACCGCGCATGAAACGGATCCGTCCGGCGCCTATGGGCCGGGCCCATCGCTACCAGCGCCGCATGGCCCACATCGCCGTGACGGTGTCGGACGAGTGAGGCGGGAGGCGGAATATGGGGCAGAAGGTTCATCCCTACGGCTTCCGGCTGGGTTACAGCAAGACGTGGCGGTCGCGCTGGTTCACCAAGCACGACTACGCCAAGCTATTGCGGGAGGACCTGGAGCTCAAGGACGCCTTGCGCGAGCGGCTCAAGGCGGCAGGTGTGAGCGCGGTGGAGGTGGACCGGCCGGGCAACAAGCTCCGCGTCACCATCCGCACGTCGCGTCCGGGCATCATCATCGGGCGCAAGGGCGCCGAAATCGAGAAGCTCAAGCAGGAGCTGGCGAAGAAGACCGGACGGGAGGTGTTCATCGACATTCAGGAAGTGCACCGGCCAGAGCTCGACCCGCAGTTGGTGGCCGAGTCCATCGCGCTTCAGCTGGAGAAACGGGTGGCCTTCCGCCGGGCCATGCGCAAGGCGGTGGACTCGGCGCTGCGTTTCGGATGCAAGGGCATCAAGGTTCGGGTTTCGGGGCGGCTGAACGGCGCCGAGATCGCACGCAGCGAGTGGTATTTGCAGGGCCGGCTGCCGTTGCACACGCTGCGGGCCGACATTGACTACGGCTTTGCCGAGGCCTTCACCACCTACGGTGTCATCGGCGTCAAGTGCTGGATTTACAAAGGGGAAGTGCTGGAATCGCAGATGCGACCCTCGCTGTTCGGCGAGCCGGAGCCGCGCCGGCAGCCGGCGCGGGAGCGGCGGGAGCGCCGACCGGCGGCGAGCGAACCGGCGGGTCCCGCGATCCAGCCGCCTCCGCCGGAGCCTTCCTCGCCCGTGCGTGCGTCGGGAATCGTGGCGCCGCCGCTGAGCCCGCCGCAGCCGGCGTGGAAGGAGGAGTTGAAGCAGCAGGGGCCCGAGCCGGCGCCGCCCTCCGAGTCCGGCGGTGAGGAGGGAAGCCGCGCGGAGAGTTGAGAGTGGCCGCGGGAGGTTGACCATCCATGTTGATGCCCAAGAAAGTCAAGTACCGCAAGCAGCAGCGCGGGCGCATGCGCGGCAAGGCCTGGCGCGGCGCCGAGCTGGCCTTCGGCGACTACGGGCTGAAGGCGCTGGCGTGCGCCTGGGTGACCGACCGGCAGATCGAAGCGGCCCGCGTCGCCATGACGCGGTTCATCAAGCGCGGGGGCAAGATCTGGATCCGCCTGTTTCCGGATAAACCGGTGACGAAAAAGCCGGCGGAGACCCGCATGGGCAAGGGCAAGGGCGCCCCCGACCACTGGGTGGCCGTGGTGCGACCCGGCAAGATCCTGTTCGAGATGGAGGGCGTCAGCCGGGAGGTGGCCGAAGAGGCCATGCGGCTGGCAGCGCACAAGTTGCCGATCCCGTGCCGGCTCGTCGTGCGCCCGGGGATGGAGGGTTGACGATGCGGCCTGACAAACTCCGCGAGCTCGACACGAACGAGCTCCAGGTGCAGCTCCGGGAGATGACCGAGCAGCTGTTCCGCTTGCGGATGCAGCTTTCGCTGGGACAAAGCGAGGGATTGAAGAAGTACCGCGCCCTCAAGAAGGATCGCGCGCGGGTGCTGACGATCTTGCGGGAGCGGGAGCTGGCGGCCGCCTCGAGCACCGGCAGGAGTTGAGGAGATGACGGAGGCAGCAGCGCGCGGCAGGAAAAACGAGAAGGTCGGCGTGGTGGTGTCCGACAAGATGCAAAAGACGATCGTGGTCGAAGTCAGCCGGCGCGTGCCGCATCCGCTCTACAAGCGGATCATCACCGTGCGCAAGAAGTTTTATGCCCATGACGAAAACAACGAGGCCCGGGTGGGCGACGTCGTGCGGATTCTGGAGTCCCGGCCGTTGAGCCGGCTCAAGCGGTGGCGGCTGGCGGAGATCCTGCGGCGCGGCACGCAAGTGGCTGTGGAGCCGGAGGAATTGGAGCCGGAAGGGCCGCCGGCGAAGGGCCGTGCGGGCCAGCGATAAGGAGAAAGCGCCATGATCGGAATGCGGACCATTCTGGAGGTGGCCGACAACAGCGGCGCGCGCAAGCTCCAGTGCATCCTGCCTCGCGGCGGGGACGTGGGCTTGCGCGCGGGCTTGGGCGACGTGGTGACGGCGAGCGTCAAGGAGGCGGCGCCGGACTCGCCCATCAAGAAGGGCAAGGTCGTGCGGTGCGTCATCGTGCGGATGAAGAAGGAGACGCGCCGCAAGGACGGCACCTACATCCGGTTCGACTCCAACGCGGCGGTCCTCATCAACGAAGCTGGCGAGCCCATCGGCACGCGCGTGTTCGGCCCGGTGGCGCGCGAGCTGCGGGAGAAGAAGTTCATGAAGATCGTTTCGCTGGCGCCGGAGGTGCTCTGAGATGGCGCGCCGCACCCAACCTAGAGCCGTTCCTCGCAAGATCGAAATCCGCAAGAACGACATCGTCAAGGTGATCGCCGGACGCGACCGGGGCAAGACCGGCCGGGTGCTGAGCGTGGACCGCCAGCGCGGTCGCGTGCTGGTGGAGGGCGTCATGCTCGTCAAACGCCACACCCGGGCCAATCCGGCGCGGCAGATCAAAGGGGGGATCGCGGAGCGGGAAAGCCCTATCGCCATTTCCAACGTGATGATCGTTTGTACCTCGTGCAACCGGCCCGTGCGCATTGGCCACAAGGTGGAGATGGTGGCGGGCAAAGCCCGCCGCACCCGGATCTGCCGGAAGTGCGGCGCACCCTTGGAGCCGAAGCGGTGAAGGACGGCGCGCGGAGAGGAGGATCCCCATGGTGCCCAGACTGAAGGAGCTGTATCGCAAGTCGGTCGTGCCCGCCCTGATCAAGGAGTTTGGGTACAAGAACGTCATGGCGGTGCCGCGGCTGGAGAAAATTACGGTGAACATCGGGCTGGGGGAGGCCACTCAGAACCCGAAGTTGATGGATGGCGCAGTGAATGAGCTGGCGCTCATCACGGGCCAGCGTCCCGTGGTGACCAAAGCGCGCAAGTCGGTGGCGGCGTTCAAGCTCCGCGCCGGCATGTCCATCGGCTGCATGGTGACGCTGCGCGGAGACCGCATGTACGAGTTCTTCGACCGGCTGGTGAACGTGGCGTTGCCCCGCGTGCGGGACTTCCGCGGCGTGTCCACGAAGTCCTTCGATGGGAGGGGCAATTACACCTTGGGCATCCGGGACCAGCTCATTTTCCCGGAGATCGATTACAACAAGGTGGAAAAACTCAAGGGTATGAACATTTGCATCACCACCACGGCCAAGACGGACGCCGAAGCGTTGTCACTGTTGCGGCACTTGGGAATGCCGTTCCGGCAATAGGAGGGCGAAGCCGAGCGATGGCCACGACCGCCAAGATCGCCAAGGACAGGAAGCTATTGGAAGCCAAGCGGGCAGGCAAGCCCAAGTTGCGCTGCCGTCACCGCAACCGCTGCTTTCGCTGCGGCCGGCCGCGGGGGTATCTGCGAAAGTTCGGTTTGTGCCGGATCTGCTTCCGCCAGTTGGCCCTGGCGGGAGAGATTCCCGGCGTGATCAAGGCAAGCTGGTAAGGACGGAGGCTGGCGAGATGACGACGGACCCGATCGCGGACATGCTGACGCGGATCCGCAACGCCCTCAAGGCGCGACACCCCAAAGTGGACGTGCCGGCCTCGCGTTTGAAGATCGAGATCGCCCGCATCCTCAAAGACGAAGGCTATATCCTGAATTACAAACTGACCGAGGAGGGCGCGCGGAAACTGATCCGGATCTACTTGAAGTACGGTCCCGACGCGCAGCCCGTGATCTCTCATCTGGAGCGCGTTTCCCGGCCGGGCTGCCGGGTCTACGTCGGCCGACGGGAGATCCCGAAGGTGCTCGGCGGGATGGGAATCAACATTCTCACGACGCCCCAGGGCGTGATGACCGGCCGGCAGGCGCGCAAAGCGGGCGTGGGCGGAGAAGTTCTGTGCCAGATCTGGTAAGCGTGGGCGCCCCGGGCGCCGCGGGAAGAATGCCATGTCACGGATAGGAAAGAAACCGATCCCCCTGCCGCCGAACGTCAAGGTCGAGATCGGAGAGCGGTTGGTGGTGGAGGGTCCCAAGGGCAAACTGACGGTCCCGATTCCGCAAGGCATACGGGTGGAGCGCCAGGATGGCGCGCTGCTGGTGCGCCGCGAGGGCGACCGGTACGCCGCCTTGCACGGCTTGACGCGCGCGCTGGCGGCCAATGCCGTCCAAGGCGTCTCGAGCGGGTTCACCAAAGAGCTGGATATCGTGGGAATCGGATACCGCGCGGAAGTCAAGGGCCGCGTGATCACGTTCGTGTTAGGCTACTCCCACCCGATCGAGATGTTGCTGCCCGAGGGCATCGAGGTCAAAGTCGAGCGGCAGACGCACTTGGTGGTCAGCGGGGCGGACCGGCAACTGGTGGGGCAGGTGGCGGCGAACATTCGGGCGCTGCGGCCGCCCGACCCGTACAAGAACAAGGGCATTCGATACACCGGAGAGGTGCTGCGGAAGAAAGTGGGTAAGACAGGTGCAGGAGGGCGATGATCAAGAAGCTTTCCAGGAACGAGGGGCGGCTCCGGATCCACCGCCGAATCCGGAAACGGGTGCGCGGCACGCCGGAGAAGCCGCGCCTGTGTGTGTTCCGGAGCCTGCGGCACATTTACGCTCAGGTGATCGACGACACGCGGGGCCACACCCTGGCGGCGGCCTCGTCTTTGGAGGAGGGCGTGGCCGGCGGGGGCAGTGTCGCCGGCGCGCGTGTGGTGGGGCGGCTCGTGGCTGAGCGGGCATTGAGCAAAGGCATCCGGCGCGTGGTGTTCGATCGAGGCGGGTACCTCTACCACGGGCGCGTGAAGGCCTTGGCCGAAGCGGCCCGGGAAGCAGGGTTGGAGTTTTAGCGGCATGCCGGCGACGCCTGTGAAGCGCATCAGCCCTCAGAATCTCAACCTGAAGGAAGAGGTGGTGGCCATCAACCGCGTCACCAAGGTCGTCAAAGGGGGCAAGAACTTGAGCTTCTCGGCCCTGGTGGTGGTCGGCGACCCGGAAGCGAAAGTGGTGGGCTACGGGACCGGAAAGGCCAAGGAAGTGCCGGCGGCCATCAAGAAAGGCATCGAAGCGGCCAAGAAAAACTTGCGCAAGGTGAACGTACTCGGAACCACGATCCCGCACCCCGTGCTGGGCAAGTTCGGCAAGGGGCTCGTGTTGTTGAAGCCGGCCCCGGAGGGGACCGGCGTCATCGCGGGCGGACCGGTGCGCGCGGTGGTGCAAGCGGCTGGGATTCCGAACGTCGTGACGAAATCCATCGGGTCGCACAACCCGCACAACGTCGTCAAGGCCGCCATCGACGCCCTGGAACAACTGCGGGACCGCCAGACCGTGGCCGATCTGCGCGGCATCCCGGTGGACCAGCTTTGAGGAGAGCGCCATGGCGCAAGGAACGATCAAGATCAAACTGGTGCGCAGCCCGATTGCCACGCCCGAAAAACACAAACGCATCGTCCGAGCATTGGGACTGCGCCGCCTGAATCAGGTGGTGGAGCGGCCGGATACGCCGGTGTTCCGGGGCATGGTGGCTAAGATTCCGCACTTGGTGGCCGTGGTGGAAGAAGGGAGCTCTCGATGAATCTGAGCCAGTTGAAACCTCCGGCGGGGCAGCAGCACGCCAAGCGGCGCGTGGGCCGGGGCATGGGTTCCGGCCGAGGCAAGACCGCGGGCCGAGGGACCAAGGGTCAACGCTCGATCAGCGGCTTCCGGCAGATGCGCGGGTTCGAAGGGGGGCAAATGCCCCTGCACCGCCGGCTGCCGAAACGGGGCTTCACGAACGTGTTTCGCAAGGAGTTCGCCATCGTGAACGTCGGGCGATTGCAAGACCTGGAGGGGGACACGTTCACGCCGGCGGTCCTCATGGAAATGGGAGTGGTTAAGGACCTGCGCGACGGGCTCAAGATTCTCGGCGAGGGGGAGCTAACGCGTCCCATTACCGTGCGGGCGCACCGCTTCTCGAAGACGGCTGTGGCTAAAATCGAGGCTGCGGGGGGTAAAGTGGAATACATCGAGCCCGTGGGAGGCTAGCTGGCGCCGGGCCGGCAGAAGGCGGCTGGTTATGAAAAAGTTTTTCGAGGCGGTGGCAAACATCTTCCGCATCCCGGATCTCCGCAAGCGCGTGCTGTTTACGCTCGCGCTGCTCGCCGTCTATCGGGTCGGAGGGCATATCCCCACTCCGGGCATCAACACCTACCGCCTGGAGGAATTTTTCCAGCAAAACCAAGGCACGCTGTTCGGCTTCATCGACCTGTTCTCGGGCGGGATGTTTCGCCGGTTGACGATCTTCGCCCTGGGGATCATGCCGTACATTACGGCCTCGATCATCTTGCAGCTGCTCACGGTGGTGATTCCGACGCTCGAGAAGCTCCAGAAGGAGGGCGAACTCGGCCGTCGGAAGATCACCCAGTGGACGCGCTACCTCACCGTGGTCCTCTCCATGATGCAGTCGTTCGGCATCGCCACGGCGCTGCAGTCGAGCCAGGGGGACTTCGTGCTGAACCCCGGGTGGGGTTTCATCCTGATGACGATGCTGACGCTGACCACGGGCACGGCGTTCATCATGTGGCTGGGCGAGCAAATCACCGAACGGGGCATCGGCAACGGCATGTCCCTGCTGATCTTTGCGGGCATCGTGGTGGGACTGCCCCAGGCCATCGGCGAAATCTATACGAACGTCTTCGTCACGCGGCAGTGGAGCCCGCTTCAGACCCTGATCATTCTCATCGTCATGGTGGCGGTGGTGGCCTTCATTGTGCTGGTCGAGCGGGGCGAACGGCGGATTCCGGTGCAGTACGCCAAGCGCGTCGTGGGGCGGCGGATGCTGGGGGGCCAGTCCACGCACCTGCCGCTCAAGGTCAACGCTGGCGGGGTGATCCCGGTGATTTTCGCTTCCTCCATCCTGGCCTTCCCGCAGACGTTGGCCCTCGTGCCTTGGGTAAAGGACAATCCCTGGCTGAGCGGCATGCTGGCGGCCCTGGGCACGCGGGAGCCGCTGTACATGGTCCTGTTCGTCGCCGGCATCGTCTTCTTCTGCTTTTTCTATGTGTCGATCATCTTCAACCCGAACGAGGCCGCCGACAACATGCGCAAGTATGGCGGCTTCATTCCCGGCATTCGTCCGGGACGCAACACGGCCGAGTACATCAACAAGATTCTGACGAAGATCACGCTGGTGGGCGGGCTGTACCTGTCCCTGCTCAGCTTGATCCCCCAGATCATGATTTCCGGCATCGCACTCCAGCACCTGCCGCTCGTGGGCAACTGGATCGACGCTCACTTCCCGCGGTGGCTGCTGGACGGGTTGGGAGTCACGTTTTACTTTGGCGGCACCTCGCTGCTGATCGTGGTGGGGGTCGCCATGGACACAGTCAATCAGATCGAGGCGCAGTTGATCATGCGCCATTACGAGGGATTCACGCCGCGGGCGGGGCGGATTCGAGGCAGGCGGAGTGTGTTCTGACGAGGCCTTGCGCCGCTCGTGGCCCGGAAAGGTACGGTCCAGTCCCGGCCTATGGACGCAAGCAACAGCCGGGTCGCCGTGGTCTTGTTCGGGGCACCGGGATCCGGCAAGGGCACGCAGGCCCAAGCCTTGGTGGAGCGTTTCGGACTGCTGCATATTTCGACCGGAGACATGCTGCGCCGGCACGTGGAAGCTGACGACGAGGTGGGACACGAGGTCAAGGCGTTGATGGAGGCGGGGCAACTGGTTCCCGACGAGCTGGTCAATCGGCTGGTGGCGGCTGAGCTGGACCGCCCGGAGGCCGTGCGAGGCGTGATCCTGGACGGATATCCCCGGACCTTGGCCCAGGCCGAGATGCTGCACCACATTCTGGCAGAGCGGGGAATCCCCGAAGTGATCATCCACTTGAGGGTGGATTACAATGAAGTTATCGCTCGGCTTGCGGCCCGAAGGCAGTGTCCGCGGTGCGGAGCGGTCTACAACTTGGTGTCGAACCCGCCGAAGCGCTCCGGGATCTGCGACCGGGACGGGGCCGCACTCTTGACGCGTCCGGATGACCGGGAGGACGTGATTCGGAACCGGATGGAAGCCTATGAACTCCAAACACGTCCTTTGCTGGACTATTTGACCCGGACGTCGGAGCGATTTTACGAAGTGGACACACGGAACCGTTCCGCGGAGGCGATCTCGAAGGAAATCGCGGGGCTGGTGGGAGCACGATGATCACACGGAAGTCGCCTGCGGAGCTGGAGAAGATGCGCCGGGCCGGCCTGCTGGTCTGGCAGATCCTCCATGAGCTGGCTGCGATGGTCGAGGAGGGGGTGACGACGTACGACCTGGAGAAGGCCGCCGAACGGATGATGCGGGATGCCGGCGCGCGCCCCGCCTTCAAAGATTACTATGTGCCGGCGGTGGGGGCGCGCTATCCTTTCGTGCTGTGCACGTCGGTCAATGATGAGATCGTGCACGGCATGCCCTCGCCCAAACGCGTGCTCAAGAAGGGGGATGTGGTCTCGATTGACACCGGCGTGGAGCTGGAGGGCTACTACGGCGACTCGGCCATCACGGTGCCGGTGGGCGAGGTGAGCGAGGAAACCCGCCGGCTGCTGCGGGTCACGCAAGAGGCCCTCGAGGCCGCCATCGAGAAGGCGCGGGCGGGCAACCGACTCTTCGACATTTGCAGCGCGGTGGAGCGGCACGTCACGGCCAACGGATTCTCGGTGGTGCGGGAGTTTGTGGGACACGGCATCGGGACCCAGCTCCACGAGGAGCCCCAGATCCCCAACTACGTCGACCGCAAGAACCAGAATCCGCGTCTGAAGGAGGGGATGGTGCTGGCGATCGAACCCATGGTCAACGCCGGCCGGCCCGAAACCCGCATTCTCAAGGATGGCTGGACGGCGGCCACCCAGGACGGGTCCTACTCGGCGCATTTCGAGCATTGCGTCGCGGTGACGTCCAACGGACCCTGGGTGCTGACGCGGCCCTGAGGAAGGAGCGGCATGGCGGATCGCTCCGCGGAGCAGAGCAGGGGCGTGGAAGGCACCGTCGTGGAGCTGCTGCCGCAGGCGGCCTGCCGGGTGCAGCTCGGCGACCGCTCGCTGGTGATCGCCCACGCGGCCGCGGCTTCCGAGGTGAACTTTGTGCGCCTGCGGCCGCAAGACCGTGTGTGGGTCGAGCTGTCGCCGCACGATCCGACCCGGGGCCGCATTGTGCGGCTCCTTGCGGAGGGATCGCGTTGAAGAGGGAATCATGAAGGTGAGGGCATCGGTCAAAAAGATTTGCGACAAGTGCAAGGTGATCCGCCGCCACGGTGTGGTGCGGGTCATTTGCGCCAACCCGAAACACAAGCAGCGCCAAGGCTGAAAGGAGGAGCACCATGGCCAGAATTGCCGGCGTAGATCTGCCGCCGAAGAAACGCGCCCTGATCGGGCTGACTTACATTTACGGGATCGGCCGCACGCGGGCGAGTTCGATCCTGCACCGGGCTGGCGTGAATCCCGACAAGAAGATCGCCGAGCTGAGCGAGGAGGAGATCAACCGCATCCGCCAGATCATCGAGGAGGAAGGCGCCGTCGAAGGCGATCTGCGCAAAGAGGTGCAAATGAACATCCGGCGACTGATCGAAATGGGTTCCTACCGGGGTCTGCGGCACCGCCGCGGCCTGCCGGTGCGAGGCCAGCGGACCCACACCAACGCCCGCACGCGGAAGGGACCGCGGCGCGGCACGATCGCCAACAAGAAGAAGGCCACGGCGAAGACGTGAGGTTCGAGAGGGTCCATGGCGAAAGCACCAGCCAAGAAGAAGGTTTTCAAGAAGCGGGAGAAAAAGAACGTGCCCGTGGGGATCATCCACATCCAGGCCACGTTCAACAACACCATCGTGACGGTGACGGATCCGGCGGGCAACGTGGTGGCGTGGTCCAGCGCGGGCTCGCTCGGCTTCCGCGGTTCCCGCAAGGGAACGCCCTTCGCCGCCCAACAGGCGGCGCTGGCGGCGGCCAACAAGGCGCGGGAAATGGGGATGCGCACCGCGGATGTGCACATCAGCGGCCCGGGAGCAGGCCGCGAGTCCGCCATTCGGGCCTTAGCGACGGTGGGCTTAGAGGTGAGAGCGATCCGGGACGTGACGCCCATCCCCCACAACGGGTGCCGGCCCCCGAAACGCCGGCGGGTGTGAGGCAAGCAGGAAGAAGGTCTCCGCGACCGGAGGCCGTACACTGCACCGAGAAATAAGGAGGTTGCGAGTGGCTCGGTATCTCGGCCCGGTCTGCCGGCTGTGCCGGCGCGAGGGCATGAAGCTGTTCTTGAAGGGCGAGCGCTGCCACACCGAGAAGTGCGCCATCGAGCGGCGCAACTTTCCGCCGGGACAACACGGCAAGGCGCGGCGCCCGAAAGTTGTGGGCTATGGCTTGCAGCTTCGCGAGAAGCAGAAGCTGCGCCGCATCTACGGCGTGCTGGAGACGCAATTCCGCAACCTGTTCGAGAAGGCCGCCCAGATGAAGGGCATCACCGGCGAGAACCTGCTGGGGCTGCTGGAGCGGCGCCTGGATAATGTCGTCTACCGGATGGGTTTCGGAACGAGCCGCGCGCAATGCCGCCAGCTCGTGCGCCACGGCCATATCCTGGTCAACGGGCGGAAGGTCAACATTCCCTCATACACGGTGAAGCTCAACGACGTCATCGAGGTCAAGGAAAAGAGCAAGAGCAATCCGACGATTCTCGCCGCGCGGGACGCCACCGCGCACGCGCCGGTGCCGAGCTGGCTCGAGGTGGATCGCGAGGCTCTTCGGGGACGCGTCGTGGGCGCGCCGCGGCGCGACGAGCTCGTCCAGATCCAGTTGAACGAACAACTGGTGGTGGAATTGTACTCCAAGTAGAGTTCCGGCGCGCCGGACCGGTCTGCTCCGGCGCAGCGGGCAAGGAGAAGCGAAGTCTATGTTTCGAGCATTCCAAAAACCCAAGCGACTGGTCGCCAACACGGAGACACTGACGGACCGCTACGGCATGTTTACCGCCCAGCCCTTCGAGCGGGGCTTCGGCACCACCATCGGCAACAGCCTGCGGCGCGTGCTGCTCAGCGCCATCGAGGGCGCGGCCATCACGGCCGTGCGCATCGAGGGAGTGCTACATGAGTTCAGCCCGATTCCCGGGGTCACCGAAGACGCCACCGACATCATCCTGAACCTCAAGCAGGTGCCCTTCAAGATGACCGGCGACGGCGTCCGCACGGCGCGGCTGCGGGTGGAACAGCCCGGGGAAGTTCTGAGCGGCCAGATCGAAACCGACCCGGATGTGGAGGTGCTCGACCGCAACGTGCACATCGCCACGGTCGGTGAAAACGGCAAGCTCAACATCGAAATGCGCCTGAAAAAAGGCCGAGGCTACGTGAGCGCCGACCGAAACTTCGACGAAGATCTGCCCCTGGGCTTCATTCCTATCGACTCGGTCCACTCGCCCGTGCGCAAGGTCAATTTCACCGTGGAAGCGGCGCGTCTCGGGCAGCTCACCGACTACGACAAGCTTACGCTCGAGGTCTGGACGAACGGGGCCATCTCCCCGCAGGATGCCATCGGCCAAGCGGCGAAGCTCCTCAAGGATCACATGAACATCTTCATCAACTTCGAAGAGGTTCCCGAGGCGGCGGAAGAGCCTGGCGAACGGGCGCTCAGTCAGCTCCGCGAAATTCTCAACCGCTCGGTCGAGGAACTGGAGCTGAGTGTTCGCTCGTACAACTGCTTGAAGAACGCCAACATCCAAACCATCGGGGACTTGGTGCAGAAGACCGAGGCCGAGATGCTGCGCACCAAGAATTTCGGCCGTAAGTCCCTCAATGAGATCAAGGAGATCCTCGCCAACCTGGGCTTGTCCTTCGGCATGAAATTTGACGCTCAGGGACGGCCGATCCTTCCGCCGAGCGCCGGGCGCCGTGCGGCCGGGGACGAGACCCGCCCGCGGCTGACGGAGAGCTCCGGATTGGAAGGCGGACCCGTCGGGGAGGCGCACGAATGAGACATCGCAAAGCAGGGTTCAAGCTCGGCCGGAACCCCGCCTCGCGCCGAGCCTTGCTGCGTGGTTTAGTGACCAGCGTGATCGAACAGGAACGCGTCATCACCACCGTGACCAAGGCCAAGGCCGCTAAGCCTCTGGTGGACAAGATGATCACCTTAGCCAAGCGCGGGACGCTCCACGCCCGGCGCCAAGCGGCCGCCTTCTTGCAGACGCCCGGGGCGGTCCGCAAGCTCTTCGACAAGCTCGGTCCCCGATTCATGCCCCGCAATGGAGGTTATACCCGCGTGGTGCGGCTCGGCTGGCGCCGCGGCGACGGAGCCGAGCAGGCGATGCTCGAGCTGGTGGGAAGCGAACTGGTCAAGCGCGCGGCTGAGCGGCGCCGCCGCAGGGAGGAACGGCTCAAGGCGATGAGGGAGGGACGGGAGCCGGAAGAGAGCGAAAAGAACTGATCGTCGGCCGATTTGTATCTTATTGATAACGCGTGTTTTTTACACGCGTTTTTTTGCTGTGTATATGTTGACAATTGGACGCTAATATTTTATGATATTGCTTGGAGGAGGTTCTGAAGCCGATGGCGATCACGAAATATTCCAAGCAAGATCCTTGGCGTGAACTGTTCGAGTTCCCGTCGCTGCAGCTGTTCGACACGGTCTCGCGGTTGCTCAGCGAGCCCCGATCCCAGCGGCCGTGGAGCCCGGCGGTGGACATTCTGGAGACCGACGACGCAGTGATCCTTAAGGCGGATTTGCCGGAGGTGGATCCCAAGGATGTGGACATCCAGATCGAAAACGACACCCTGACGCTCAAGGGTGAGCGCAAGTTCGAAAAAGAGCAAAAGGGGGTCGGCTACCACCGCATCGAGCGCGGCTACGGCTCCTTCGCCCGCTATTTCACCCTACCGGAGACGGTGGACACCGACAAGGTGAAGGCCGAGTACAAATCGGGGGTCTTGACGATCACCTTGCCCAAGAAGGAGGTCGCCAAGCCCAAGGCCGTCAAGGTCGAGGTCGCGAAAGAGTGAGAACACAAAACCGGCCGGCGCGCAAAAACTAAGCCGGCCGGTTTTTCGGTTCCCGGAAAACCCGGCTACGAACGTTTCCGGGTGCGCCAGCCCAGCGCTAGGAGCCCGGCGCCGACCAGCCCAAGGGTGGCCGGCTCGGGGATCGGGTGCGGGTTATTGATAAAGCTCTCGCTGCCCCCGAGGGGCCGACCACCTATCGCTTGCACATGGATGCCAATCCGCAGCGCTCCCGTTCCAAGGTCCGCGATGACATTGCTCCATGTCTTGGTCGACTGTAGCGTGAACAAGATTCCAAGCGCCTCGCCGGGGTTCACGCCGTTCGGAACCGCGGGTGGGTCCGAATCGGCCGAAAATCCTGCGGTCGTCACGAACGGTGGGCTGAGGCTGGCGCCCCCCGGCAGATTCGGAGGCGAAGCGCCGGGCTGAAATTGACGCCGGTCATGTTGAAGATGGACGCCAGAGCCAGCAAGGCGCCGTCGTCGAAGTACACGTCCGTGATCGAAGAGGGGACAGGTCCCGTGTTGTAGAACCGGAAAACTACCTCGTTCGCCGCGGGTGTGACGGTGGTAGTCCCGATCATGGTGGAACTGCCGAACCCAACTACATCCACAAACAACTGGTTCTGCCCGATCAAACATTGCGTGGCATTGTTGTTCGTGATGCACCGGAATCCGAACGTCAGCACGCTCGCCTGAGCCAAAGGTGCGGACAAACTCAAAGCCAGCAAAAGGAGCAACATCAGGTAGGCTACACGCGCGCCACGAGCCATTCACCACCTCGTTGAACGATTCTACCCGAAGACCGCGCCGGCCACAAGATTTCAGGCTCATCGGGATTCGGATTCACAACTGCAATTGTACTAGGACTAAAGTTCTGAAGAGCTCCCCTGCGTCGCCGCCCCACGGTGCGGAGAGTCTCGTGGGAGGTCTGATTTGACGCCCACCGCCGGCGGTGTGTCAAAATCGGTAGGGAAGAGGGTGCATATTATGAACGGCGTAAAGACAGTCCTGCTCCTCGGCTTGCTCAGCGGGCTGCTACTGGTGGGCGGCGAGGCGGTGGCCGGCCGTGACGGCCTGTACGTGGGCCTACTGCTCGCGGTCCTGATGAACGGCGTCAGTTATTTCTTCTCGGACAAGATCGCGCTGAGCATGTACGGGGCCCAGCCGGTTACCGAGTCCCAGAATCCCCAAGTGTGGCGGCGCGTCGCCCCCCTCGTCCAGAGCCTGTGCCTGCGCATGGGGCTTCCCATGCCGCGGCTGTGGGTGATCCCGGAGGCCTCGCCGAACGCTTTCGCCACGGGGCGCAACCCCAAGCACGCTTCGGTGGCGTTCACGGCGGGCCTGCTCGAACTCATGGACGACCGCGAACTGGAAGGCGTGATTGCCCACGAGCTGGCCCACATCCGCAACCGCGATATTCTCATCAGTTCGGTGGCGGCCACGATCGCGGCGGCCATCACCATGCTGGCGCGCATGGCGTTTTTCTTCGGCGGCAGCCGGGATGAGGAGGATAACCGCGGCAACGCCGTCGCCATGCTGCTCATGATGATCTTGGCCCCGATCGCCGCCCTGCTGATCCAGATGGCCATCTCGCGCACCCGGGAATACTCCGCCGACGCCACGGCGGCTCGCTACGCCGGCGGCCCTTGGGGACTGATCAGCGCGCTGCGCAAGCTGGAGCACTGGTCCACGCGCATTCCGCTGGACGCCTCGCCCGCCACCGCCCACATGTTCATCATTAAGCCGTTCAGCGGGCAAGCTCTGATGCGCCTGTTTTCGACCCACCCCTCGACGGAGGAGCGGATCCGGCGTCTCCAGGCCCTCGTGTAGGTGGCCGCCTCGGCCTATCCCACGGTCCGGGTCAACGCCAAAGCCGCAGGACGCCTCCGCGCGGGTCACCCGTGGATTTTCGCGAGCGATGTGGAGGATCGGGACGCAGCGCAGCCGGGCGATGCCGTGGTCGTCATGGGCCCCCGAGGGCGCGTCCTCGGGATGGGGCATTACAGCTCCGCGTCCCTCATCGCGCTCCGAGTGCTGAGCGAGCGGGCCGAGCCCATCGGTCCTGCATTTTTCCGCCAGCGCCTCGAAGAGGCGCACGCGCTCCGTCGCCGAGTCGTCACGGGCACTGACGCCTACCGTCTGGTGCACGCCGAAGGCGACCGGTTGCCCGCTCTCATCGTGGACCGCTACGGCGATTATTTCGTCCTCCAAGCGCTCAGCCAGGGCATGGATCGGGCCCAGGCCGAGATCGCCGCCTGCCTCGCAGAACTGTTTCACCCCGCTGGAATCCTGGCCCGCAATGACGCGCTCGTGCGCCAGAAAGAAGGCCTGCCGCTGGAAACCTCCGTGCTGGCCGGCGAAGTCCCCCAACGCGTCCCTGTGAACATCAACGGCCTGCGCTTTGTCGCTGACCTTTTCCACGGCCAGAAGACCGGCCTGTTTCTGGACCAGCGGGAGAATTACCTGGCCGCCGCGGCCTACGCGCGCGGCCGAGCTTTGGACTGCTTCACGTTCACGGGCGGATTCGCGCTGCACCTGGCGGGCGTCTGCGAGCGGGTCGAGGCGGTGGACAGCTCCGCCGCGGCGCTGGCTCTGGCCGAGGAGAACCGCGCCGCCAATGGCCTCGGAAACGTGACGTTCCGTGAAGCCGACGTCTTCCAGCTGCTGTCCGGCTACGCCTCGGCGGGCCGCCAGTTCGACGTCGTCGTGCTCGACCCGCCGGCCTTCGCCAAATCGCGCCGCGACCTGGAGCGGGCCGCGGCCGCCTATAAGGAGATCAACCTGCGCGCCCTCAAGCTGCTGTCTTCGGGCGGTGTGTTGGTCACCTGCTCCTGTTCCCACCACCTCCCTGAGGCGTCGTTCCTCGAGATCGTCGCCTCTGCTTCGCTGGATGCTGGCCGGCCCCTTCGGGTGCTCGAGCGCCGCACCCAGGCCCGGGACCATCCCATCCTGCTCACGGTGCCCGAGACGCAGTACCTGAAGTGTCTGATTGCGCAGGTGCTGTGAGCGCGACGTCAGCTTGCTTCCGACTCCGGGATGGGTTAATCTTGTTTGCTTGGAAAAGCCTGCATCCTGAAGGTTTCAGGCCCTGATCCGCTTTTCACACCGGCTCCCCGTGCCGGCTGCTTTTCCGACGCATAAGGAGGTCATTCGATGGACTGCTTTCCTGTTCCTCTCGCGCTGTGGCTTCAGGCGGGCGGCCCCACCGGAGAAGGCCAGGGTTACCTGGTGCTGGTGCTGGCCATCAGTCTGCTCTCCCTAGGCGTGGCGGGCCTGTTTTCCCGCTACGTGCTTCGTCAGGACACGGGCACGCCCCAGATGCAAAAAATTTCTAACGCCATCAAGGAAGGAGCCGAGGCGTTTCTGCGCCGACAGTATCAGACGATCATCGGACTGTCGGTGATCCTGGCGGCGATCATCTACCTGGGCTACCTGTTCGGCAAGGACGATGCCACTCTGGCGTTCCGCATGACCGTCTCCTTTGTCGTGGGTGCCTTGTGCTCGCTGGCGGCGGGCTTCTGCGGAATGTGGGTTTCCATTCGGAGTAACATCCGCGTGGCTTCGGCGGCGCGTACGGATTTCAACCGCGCGCTGCAAATCGCCTTGCGGGGCGGGGCGGTGACGGGCCTGGGAGTGGTGGCCCTGTCGCTACTGGGCGTGGGGGGCTTGTTTTGGCTGTTCAACGGTCTCGAGGACGCTCGGCACGTGCCCTTCCAGATCGTCGCCTTCGGGTTCGGCGCCAGCTTCGTGGCCTTGTTTGCGCAGCTCGGCGGCGGCATCTACACCAAGGCCGCCGACGTGGGCGCCGACTTGGTCGGCAAGGTCGAAGCGGGCATCCCCGAAGACGACCCGCGCAACCCGGCGGTCATCGCCGACCTGGTGGGCGACAACGTCGGCGACTGCGCCGGCCGCGGCGCGGACCTGTTCGAGTCCACGGCCGCGGAGAACATCGGCGCCATGATCCTCGGCGTGTCCCTGCTACCCATCTTCGGCATCAAGGGCGTGCTCTTCCCCCTGGTGGCGCGTGCCTTCGGATTGATCGCTTCGATCGTGGGCGTCATGATCGTCCGCGTCAAGGGCGAAGAAGACCCCATGAGGGCGCTCAATCGCGGCTATTACATGACCACGGTCTTGGCCCTGATCGGTTTCTATATCGCGGTGCACCTGCTGCTTCAGGGCAACATGCGCTTGTATCTGGCCGGCGTCATCGGCATCGTGACGAGCTTTCTGTTCGTCTATATCACGCAGTATTACACCGAGTACAAGTACCGGCCCGTGCTGACGATTGCCGAAAGCGCCAAGACGGGTCCGGCCACGGTGATCATATCCGGCTTTTCGGTGGCTCTGGAATGCACGGCGCTGCCGGTGCTGGTCATCTCGGCGGCCATCATGGGCTCGTATTATCTGGGTGCGGGTGCGAATCTGCCTGGCGTTTCGCCTACGGCGGCGGGCCTGTACGGAACTGCCATCGCGACGATGGGCATGCTGTCGACCGCGGCGTACATTCTCGCCATGGACACCTTCGGCCCCATTACAGACAACGCCGGAGGCATTATCGAAATGTCCAAGCAGCCCGAGGAAATCCGCCGCCGCACCGACCGGCTGGACGCGGTGGGCAACACCACCAAGGCCCTCACGAAGGGGTACGCCATCGGCAGCGCCGCCCTAGCCGCCTTCCTGCTGTTTTCGGCCTACATTGACGAGGTCAAGGTGGCGCTGGAGAACCTGGGCCGCGGCGTCACCGAGTTCCCGGTCGATATCGGCAACGTGCCTGTTTTCACGGGTGCGCTGCTCGGGGCGACGCTCGTGTTTCTCTTCAGCGCCTTGGCCATCCGCGCCGTCGGCAAGGCCGCCGAGACCGTCATCCAGGAGGTGCGCCGCCAGTTCCGGACCAATCCGGGGATCATGGCGGGAACCGCCGACCCCGAATACGGCACTTGCGTGGACATTGTCACCAAAGGGGCGTTAAAGGCCATGGTGCTGCCCGGCATTCTGCCCGTGGCAGGCCCCGTGCTGGTCGGGGTGATCTTCCGCAACTTCTCCAGCCACAACGACCCGCTCCCGGTCGGTGCGGTTTCCGTCGCCGCGCTGCTGATGGTCGGTACGATTGCCGGCATCCTGCTCGCTACGCTGATGAACAACGGCGGCGGCGCTTGGGACAACGCCAAGAAGTATGTGGAGACGGGCGCTCTGGGTGGCAAAGGCTCCGACGCGCACAAAGCCACCGTCGTCGGTGACACGGTGGGCGATCCCTTCAAGGACACCGCCGGGCCCTCGCTTCACGTGCTCATCAAGCTGCTGAGCACCATCACGCTGGTGGCGGCCCCGCTGTTCATTTGAACGGTGGCTTCAGATCAGAGGGTTCACCACGCGCAGGCCGGCAAAGCGGGTGAAGTCGCGGTCAGCTGACCACAGCGTGCGAACCCCGTGCTGGCGGCAGAGGGCGGCGATCCGCGCGTCGTGGACGCGAGGTCCCGTCACCCGGCTGCCCGCCAAGGTGTCCCGGAGGATCTCCCAGTAGCCGGCCAGTTCGGCGAGCACGTTGAGGGTGGGAGACTCGAGCCAGCAGGCCACCTGTTCGAGCGCGTGCGGCAGCGGCGTCGGCGGACTGCAAATGCGCGGGTGCGTCACAATCGCCAGAAATTCGTGGAGGCAGGGCCATGGGATGGCCCACGGGGCGCCGCCCTCCGCCAGTTCCGCCAGACGCCGGTCCGCGGTCTTGTGCCAGGGCGACTCGGCGCGGTGGGCATGCACCAGGATGTTCGTATCCACCGCGATCATCCGCCCCGGCCCTCGTAGATCAGTTGGCGGACCGCGTCCCAGCCGCCCTCGAGCGCCAGCTTCTTGCCCCGGAACGGCCGCCGCCGCAAGCGGAAGGGGCGTTTTCGCGCTTCCTCGGATTCGACCACGTGCCGCAGGCCGGTCTCCAGAAGTTCCCGCAGGGTGACTCCGCGCTCGGCGGCGATTTGTTTCGCCCGCCGCAGCAGCGCGTCGGAGATCTCCACCGTCGTCTTCATGCAGCCAGTATAGCGCCGTCTCGATGGGAGCTACGATATGGTAGTATGGCTCCCATGTCCACGCCCGCCCTCACGTACTTCGACAGGGTGACGGCGTTGCTCGAACAGATCCGCCGCACCGAGCTTGCGGCCATCGAAGCGGCCGCCGAACTGTGCGCCTCCCGCATCGCGGCCGGCGGGCTGGTGTTTCTGTTCGGGGCCGGTCACTCCCGCATGCTCTGCGAGGAGATGATTCCCCGCCAGGGCTGTTTTCCCGGCTTCGTGCCCCTGGTCGAGCTGGCGCTTTCCAATCACGCCGCCATCGTCGGGGCGAACAGCTTGCGCGCGGCGCTGCACCTGGAGAAATACGAAGGCTACGCCTTCGAGATTCTGAAAAGCTTCCGGTTTGGGCCACAAGACGCCTTCATCATCATTTCGACGAGCGGCATCCGCCCTGTGGTCGTGGAGATGGCCATGGGAGTCCGGGAGCGCGGGCTCCCGGTCATTGCCATTGTTTCCCGCCGGCACTGCGAGCAATCCGCGCCGGCGCATTCCTCCGGAAAAAAGCTGATTGACGTTGCCGACCTCGTGATTGACAACGCCTGCCCGCCCGGCGATTGTGTGCTGGAGCTCGAGGGTTTGGAGTGGCCCACTGGGCCAGCCTCCACCGTGACGGGGGCGATGATCATCAACATGCTGCGGTGCGAGACCGCGGCCCGCCTGCTGGCGCGGGGCATCCAGCCCGTGGTGCTGCCGAGCCACCAGGCGCCCGGCAACACGGCGGCGCAGGAGCAGCTCGAGCGCTTCTACGAAGCCTATCGCCGCAGCTTGGCCCACCTCTATCTCTAGCAAGCCCCGCGCCGCGGCTTCGCTACAATGTGAGACCGGTTCTGTCGCCATGGCGGGGCGATGTGCGGGCAAAGTGTTCTTGATCACCGGCGCCACCGGCATCGGCGCCGCAACGGCGCGCTTGGCCGTGGCCGAAGGAGCCCGCGTCCTGGTGGCGAGCCTTCCGGTCCAGTCCCCGGAAGTCGAGACCGGCGAAGCCTTGGACTGCGTTCCGTGTGACCTCACCCGAGCCGCCGACGCCGAAGCCGCAGTCGCCCGCTGCCTGGACCGCTTCGGCCGGTTGGACGGAGTGTTCAACGTCGCCGGCATCAGCGGACGTCGCTTCGGCGACGGCCCGCTCCACGAGTGCACCGAGGAAGGCTGGGACGCCGTCATGGCCGCGAATCTGAAAACCATGTTTCTGACCAGCCGCGCGGCGATTCGCCGGATGCTCGGAATGCCCGGCCCGTTGCGCGGCGCCATCGTCAACATGGCGAGCGTGCTCGCCGACTCGCCCGAAGCGCGCTATTTCGCCACGCATGCCTACGCCGCCAGCAAAGGCGCCGTGATCGCGCTGACCCGCGCCATGGCCGCCTACTACGCTCCACACGGCATCCGCGTCAACGCCGTGGCGCCCGGTTTGGTCCGCACCCCGATGAGCCGCCGCGCTCAGGAAGATGCCACGATCCTCGAGTACATGCGCGCCAAACAGCCCTTGGCCAGCGGGCTGCTCGATCCGGAGGACGCCGCCCGCGCGGCCCTGTTCCTGCTGAGCGACGAGGCGCGGTATATCACTGGGGAGGTCCTGGGCGTGGACGGCGGCTGGAAAGTGACCAGCGTATGAAGGAACGACCGTTGCGCACCACCGTGGTGGGCAGCTATCCCTTTCCCGGATGGCTGGAGTTCGCCTCGCAGCACCTCGGTGAGTTCGGACCGGCCGACATCGAAGAAATGCAGGAGGACGCCGTCATCGCCGCGGTGCACGACCAGGTGGCTGCTGGTCTCGACGTCATCACGGACGGCGAACAAACCCGTCTCGACTTCAACCTCTCCTTCTACGGGTACCTCGAAGGAATCGAACGCGAGCCGGCGCCACGCCGGCGCTTCGGCCCGCCGGGGCACGATCAGCGCGGCCGCCACAAGATCACTGGCGAGCTGCGTGCTCCTAGGGGTCTCGGGACGGTGGACGAATTCCGGCGGCTCCAGCGCGTGGCGCCGCCGGGGCCGGTGCTGAAGATGAGCGTGCCCGGACCGTACACGCTCAGTGGCCGGCTGGAGCCGAGCCCCCGCTATCCGGATCGGTATGCGATTGCGGAGGCTTTGGTCCCCATTGTGCGCGCCGAATTGGAGGCGCTGGCGGCGGCGGGCTGCTCGGAGATCACCGTGGACGAGCCCTCCATGAGCTGCTACGCCTGGCGTGAGGATACCGCGCGTCTGGTCGAGCTTTTCAACCGCACGGTGGCCACCGTGGCTGGCCGCTGCCGTCTGTCGACCCACCTCTGTTTCGGAAATTACAAGGCGCGAGCGGTGGGGCCGCGCCGCTACGCCCCCATGTTTCCCGCCTTCCTCGATTTGAACGTGGAGGAGATCCACCTGGAAATGGCCAGCCGCGAGTTCGCCGAAATCGAACTGATTGGGGAGCTGGCGCGGCACAAGGATGTCGCCGTGGGTGTCGTGGACGTTAAGAGCTACTACATCGAAACGCCCGCGGACGTCGCCGCGCGCGTGCGCCGCTGCCTCGAGTTCGCGCCCCCCGAGCGGCTCTCCTTTGCCCCGGACTGCGGCCTGAGCCAGACGGCGCGCTGGGCGGCACGGCAGAAACTGCGCAACCTGGTGGAGGGAGTTCGGCAGGTTCGCAAGGAACTCGGTATCGAATGACGCTGCTCGGTCTGGACATCGGCGGAACGGAAATCAAAGCAGGGCTGGTGGACTCCTCCGGCCGCATCCTTCGATCGGCAAGCGTTGCGACGCCGGGCGATCTGGACACGCTGCGCGGCACTCTGGCGGGCGTGGTCGCGCGGCTCGCAACGGGCGCCGCGCTCCGAGCTGCGGGCGTCGCGGCCAAAGGCATCATCGACGCCGCGACGACGCGGGTGGAGGCCCTGCCTGGCACGCTGTCCTTCCTCGAGGGCTGGCTCCTGGCGGATTTGATGGCTCCGCTGCTGCCGGGAACTCCCGTCGCCGCGGATAACGACGCCCGCGCCGCCCTCGCAGGCGAGCTTCGGTGGGGCGCAGCGCAGGGCCGGCGTGACGCGGTGCTGTTGACGCTCGGCACCGGTGTGGGCGGCGCGGTGGTGGCAAACGGCCGTCTGCTGCGCGGCGTCGGCGGCGTGGCCGGACACTTCGGTCACCTGACCCTGGATCCGGACGGGCCGCCCTGTATCTGCGGCAACCACGGCTGTCTGGAGACGTTCTTCTCGGCGCGCGCGATCGAAGCCGAAGCGTTCGCGGTGGTGCATCGCGGCTGTGACACGCGACTGGCGGAGTTGGTTCGTAACGGCAAACTGACGTGCGCCGCCGTTTTCGAAACTGCGGCCGCCGGCGACGCCCAAGCCAAGCGGATCGTGGAACGGGCCGCCCGCGTGCTCGCTGCCGGCATCGCCAGCCTGATTCACGCCTACGATCCGGAGGCCGTGATTGTCGGCGGCCAGATCGCCCAGGCGGGCGAGCCCTTGTTTGCGATCTTGCGGACCGAGGCCGCCTGGCGCACGCGCCGTCTCCTGCGCCGTGAGGTGCCGATCGTGCCGGCCCGCTTCACCGCCGAAGCCGGCCTGCTCGGGGCCGCGGCCCTGGCGCTCGAAGCCGCGTCTTGACCCCTCCTCACCGCACCAGTTCGTTGATCTCCCGGATGAGCTTGGGGTCGAACTTCGGCTTGCGGTCGTAAGTGAGCAGTCCGTTGACCTCCTGCTCGACGTCGGTGAGCTGCGTGTAGCACAGCCCTGCAAATTCCGGAATCTTCGCGATGGCCTCGTAGAGTCCGCGCAGCCGGGCGAGTGTGGCCTCCGGAGTCTTCTCGACGCCGGCGTAGCCCCAGGCGTCGGGCGGCACTTGATGGCCCGGTGGAATGTAGGCGATTCCTCCAAATTCCGAAAGCAGAATGGGCGTGCCATTGTACCGGTAGCCGGGCACCAGGAAGGGCCGGCCCGTCCGCCGCGCCGGAATGCCCTTGGTACCCAGATCCTTGTAGGTTTCATACAGCAGGTCACCCGTGCGAGCGTAGTCGTGGATGGCGAACAGATCGGTGGTGTCCACGTGCTCCCAGCCGTCGTTGTCGATCACGAGTCGCGTAGCATCCAAGGACTTGGTCAGCGTGTAGAGCGCTTTGAGGTGATTCTGCTGCCGCGGATCGCTCAAATCCGGCACACCCCAGCTTTCGTTGATGGGAACCCACATGATGATGGAGGGGTGATTGTAGTCGCGCTCCACGGCTTCGATCCATTCCTGGGTGAAGCGCTGGACGTAGTCCTCGTCGAACAAATAAGCGTTGGCCATCTCGCTGGACACGTACAGCCCCATCTTGTCGGCCCAGTAGAGGTAGCGCGGATCCTCGACCTTCTGGTGCTTCCGCGCTCCGTTGAAGCCCATCTCTTTGGTCATGCGGATGTCGTACTGGATGGCCTCGTCGGAGGGCGGCGTGATGGTGCTTTCCGGCCAATAGCCCTGATCGAGCACCATTTTCAGGAACACAGGGCGTCCGTTGATCAGCACGCGGCCGTGGGCGGTGGACACCGAGCGAAATCCGAAGTAGGACTGCACGCGGTCCAGGACCACGTTGCCACGCCGCAGTTCGAAGGTGACATCGTACAGATTGGGTGAGTGGGCCCACCACAGCTGCGGCTCCTGCACCGCCAGCGCCAGCAGGGCCCGCGGTCCATCGTTGCGGGTCGACCCAGAGCTGACTTCTCGGTCCTGGAAGCGGATGGAAGCGCGAAACTCCAGGTCGGGTTGCGGGCGGGCGATCCGGGCCTCGAAGCGGACGGCGCCGTCCAGGGACGGTGTGATCCGCACTTTCGTCAGGTAGCTGTCGCCTACGGCTTCGATCCACACCGGTTGCCAGATGCCGGTCGTGCGCGTGTAGAAAATGCCGCGAGACTTCGGCTCCCAGTATTGCTTGCCGCGAGGCACGTACCGATCGGTGGGCGGATCTTCGGCGCGCACGGTCACCGTATTGGCGCCGCGCTGGAGGTGCGGCGTGATGTCGAAAGAAAACGGCACGTGGCCTCCGGTATGACCGCCCACATACCGGCCGTTTATCCAGACCATGGCCCGGTAATCCACGGCGCCGAAGTGGAGCAGGACGCGCTTGCCTTTCCAGGCGTCCGGAACGGTGAAACTCCGGCGATACCAGACCCAAGGGTGGAAGGAAGTGTCGCCGATGCCGCTCAACTTGGTCTCGAAAGCGAACGGCACGACGATGGTGCGCGAGAACTTCTTGGTTCCGCTGGCCCAGTTTTCCTCCAGGCCAACGTTGGCGTCGTCGAACTCGAACTCCCACGGCCCGTTCAGGCTCAGCCACTGCTCCCGCTGGAACTGCGGCTGGGGATATTCGGGTCGGGGAATGGACGGACCGGCCGCCAGTGAAACGTTTACTGCAACAAGAATAATGAATTTCCGCATGCCGCCAGTATAGTCGGCTCAGTGGCGTCGAGGAGAGTTACGATCGACATGTCGCCCCGGGGCGCCGTGTCGCGGTGGATGGGAACGCCATTGGTTCGGATGGGGCCCTCGTCACGGATACAGAGCGGCGTTGCCGGAGTTCATGGAACGGGTTCCCCGAACTGATTGAGGTCCATACGCTGGTCTGGCTGCCAGCCGGCCGAGCGCTCCGGGATGACCGGCTGGAGCTTGGCCGTCGTCCCGGGAAGCAGCTCGCGGGCGTGAAGGATCTGCGGCTGCCGATGGTGCTCTACGAGCCGAACCTCTCCATTGCACCCGAACATGGTTTCGTGGAGAACTACCTGCCCGGACTCGAGGTGAGCCTGCGCGAGCGGGCGATGGTTTTCGGCGCTCACGGGATGCCCAGTGAGGGAGGACGCGGCGTGCCGTTTCTGGGCGCCGAGGCGATGGAAGGAGCGGTCGTAGCGATAGGTATCGGCGGACCGGCGCCTCATCGGCAGTAATACGAACGAATTCGGAGCGATCGACCGCATCATTACTGTGACGAAGGCACGCGGTAAATGGGTGATGGAGTTCGACGGCCGGCCGGCGACGGAGGCCTATCGGGAGCTCAGCGAAAAAACCCGGCGAACCCATCACGTACGACGATACAGACTCGATCGGTGTCCATTCGGGTGACCGCCAGTTTTGCAGGCATGGTGCTGTTTCGAAAGAAAGACAAGTACACAGCGGAGGAATCTCAGCGCCAGGACTACATCAAAGAGTCCCGGGATCTGCCGATCGGATCGCTGCGCTTTGTCGCAGAACGTTCCCGAAGGGACCCGGGCGCGGGTGCTCGTCCCCGAGAAAGACCGGCAGCGGATTTTGCGGAGCGCGGCGGCTGGTGTCGAGCGGGCGATCAAGCTCGTGGAGCCGGGCGAGCGGCCGCTGTTGGTTCTGACGAGCTCCTGCTGCGCCCGCCGATACCGCTTTGCGCGAACTCGACCCGCGTGCCGACGAGGTCAAGCAAGGGATTCGGCTTGCCGCCGGTGCAACAGCCATTCCTGTTTTTGGTTTGGATGCGTGGGGAGAGCTCGGGCCGATCCATTCACCCTATAAGGGCTTGCCGTACCAATACCAGCAGCACACGTTCGTTTCGGGCCTGCTCGTTCTCACGCGCTAGCGGCAGGTGTCCACTTCCGGGTGAGCAACTGCGTGCCTATAGGGAGTGGTCGAGGCTGCTGCCGGTCCAAGAGACGGCGGCCAGAGAGCGGCTCACTAGAGGGTTTGAAGCCCACCGTTTTGATGCCCGTCCAAACGCTGCCGGAGCTGCTCTCCCAAGCGCCGCGAGGCGTCGAATATGGCCATGACTGGAATGAGCCCGGCGATGCGGTAGCGGGCCAGCGCGGCCAGTCCGGCAGAGGCGATGCACCCGCATTCGGAACACACCGGCCGGCCGCCGAACTGACACGGATGGATCTCGGTTTTCAGATCCGCGGTCACACAATGCGTGACGCGAGCAAACAAGCACTCCTCCGGGAAGCG
This sequence comes from Bryobacteraceae bacterium, assembly GCA_025055455.1. Taxonomy (GTDB): domain Bacteria; phylum Acidobacteriota; class Terriglobia; order Bryobacterales; family Bryobacteraceae; genus JANWXD01. The sequence goes on along the minus strand of JANWXD010000001.1, from coordinate 295,455 downwards.
GGGTGGATGCGCCAAGCCGTCGAGCATGCGCCGTGACAGCTGCACTTTGGGGAAGAGCGGGGCTAACTCCGCCAACTGCCGGAGGGCTTCCTTGCGGTCTTCGGGGCGAAGCCGCTCTGCAGAACACTCCCCCTCCTGTGGGGTATACAGACTGAACCAAATTTTGCGCGCCTCGGGTCGCTGGGACCACAGCTGGGCGAATTCGTGCAGATAGGTCGGTCGCGCCAGTTGTTGGCGCGTCACCGTGCAATGCACGATGACCTGGTGGCCGGCGATGTGTTTCAGTATGCGATCGTAGGTGGCGGGGGCGCGACGGCGGTCATGCTCGGGGGGAAGCCCGTCCACGGACACCACTAGGTGCAGACACTTCAGCGCCGCCCAATGGGCCGGGACGGGGCGCACAGCGCTCGTGACCAATTGCACCTCGATGCCCATGGCGTCCAGCTTGGGGAGCAATACGTCGAGTTCCCGCCAGCGCACCAACGGTTCGCCGCCGACGATGGAGAGGTGGATGGGGCGGAAGCGACGCACCAGCGCCAGCATGCCATGGACTAAGTCGTCCCCTCGGTAGTCGCTCAGTTCCCTTAACGGGCGGCTGTTCGCCCCCAGATGCATCGGCTCGTACGCGTAGCATCCCGGGCAGTGCAGCGGGCACTCTTTGGTGATCTCGACCGACAGCAGAGGCCGGTAACCCCGCAGAACCCGCCCCCACGCGGGCAACACGTCGCGGTGTTTCACGGATCCTCTCCTCGCCGCCGGGCGATGAGTCGCCGAAGCTTATTGCAAGGTTACCAGGCTCGCGTCGTGCGGTGTCATCGTCCCTTGGGGCAGGGGCACATGTTTCGGGACAGTGAAGCGCACCGCTGGACGGTCTAGGTCCAGGTACAGGCGCCGCCGCAAAATCCACTCCGGAACGTGGGCCAAGCGCCACAGAGGGTATTTGATCTTTTCACCGAACAGCTTCCGGCCGAGCAGGTAATAGTAGATGGGAACTCCGAGGCCGAACAAAAGCTTCTGCTTGGCGCCGCGGTAAAAATCGAGATTGTAACGCCAACAGGTGAAGAAAAACTCCCACTGCAGATCCGTGAGCTGAGGTAGCTTGGCCGCTTCCCGATTGGCGAGCCGCGTGTCTTCCAAAGGGGTGAACAAGGTGGGCACGACGCACCACTTGGCGCCCTTGAGCGCGTGCAGCAGATCCAGCGATTCCCGCGTGTCGGCGTCCGTCTCTCCGGGCAGGCCGAGAATCCACGTGCAGAATGGAAACCAATTGTGACGGTTGAGAATTTCCATTCCTTTCAAGACCACGTCGGGCCACTGCTCCGGACGGTACGGATAAGCCTTGCCCGGCATGTATTTCTTGAACAAGCGGACCGAGCCGGTCTCCAAACCGATGATCACGCTCGCATAGCGGCGTTCGGGGTGGGTGGAGGCGGGGTGCCGCTTGCGGCTCATGCCCACCGTGTACGGTGTGATCTCTTCGATCATCGTCGGGTCCTGGACGACCGGCGCCATAGTGGCGTGCGTCAAGTGGATGAACTGGACGCCCGGCACAGCCGCCACCGCCTCGAACAGCCGCGACAGCGCCTTCCGGTTCGGCGTGAAGCGTGGGCCTTGCTCGTACAAGAACAGATCTTCGGTGGTGAGCATGATCGTGTCGGCGCCGTCGGCCACGTTCACCCGGACGTTTTCCAGGATGTTCTCCAGCGGGATGCTCTGGCCGCGCCGCACCGCCACGCCGCAGAATTGGCAGCCCCGCCCACAGCCCCGCGTGATCTCCACCACGCCGAGGGTCGAGCGGTGGCGCGTGACCGGAATCTGGTCCGGACTTTCCGGGGAGGCGCCTTTGACCACCGGCGGCAGGGGCTCGCCAGCCACCGCCTTGCGGAAGAGGTCGAGGATCAGGTGCTCGGCCTCGCCGTCCACCAAGCAATCGATGCCCCATTCCCGGTGCATTCCCGTCTGTTCGAGCTGCCAGGCCCCCGGGCCCCCGACCAGAAGTTTCAGGTGTGACTTATGCCGGCGGAGCGCCGGATGAAGAATGGCGCGTTTGAATTCGGCGGCGTTCAGCGGCTCCACTTGCGGTCCCGCCAAGTGCGCGTAGACGTCTGTGGCAAACGTGATCCCCATTGGGTTGTGGGCGTGCAAGCCCACGGCGCGCGTGTCGTCCCCGATGAACTGGTCCATCTGGTCTGCATAACAGACCGCGATGTCCTCGGGTGGGAACTCCCGGAGCAGGATCGCTTCGACGATCCGCAGGCCGTTGGGGACGTATTTTGCCTGCCCGTCGGGCCAAGTCTCGTTTTCCAGCACCTTGAGATTCACGAAGTGTTTCGCCATCGGGGCGGGAAGCGTGGCGAACAGCATCTGAATCCAACAGTCCTGAGAATATTCGTTCGCTTCGGTCGAGGACGCTACGAGTACGATCTTCCTGCCGCTCATGAGCCGTCTCCCGTGCCCGGAACCGGCCGCGGTTCCAGCCGGCCGCGTCAAGCCTGCGCCGCCGCTGCCCGGATTCCCTGAAAGCCGTGCAGAGCCTGCTTGAGGATCCAGCGCAACACGTGGGCGTTGTTGTAGTAGTAGCCCAGAACGTACTGGCACGTCGACAGGCAGTGCTTCGTGCACGACATTTTCATTTCCTGAAGTTGGTTGAAATCGAACTTGTGGTTCTCGATCGTGCCCCAGTCATAATTGGCCGAGTACATGGGGAAGCAGGGGGCGATCGTTCCATCCACCCGGATCACCAGAGAATTCCAACCGGCCCGGCAATTCCAGGGGCGCATGATCTTGCCGCGCATGAAGTCTTTCATGGTGGCCAAGTGCCGCTTGGAGTTCACCATGATATAGCCTTGACGGTTCTTTTCGATCAAGTAATCGAGCAGCTCGTCCACTCTGGGGAAGTCTTCCGGGCGCAGATAGGTGGGGTTGTCCCGATAGTGCTGGAAGTGGCTCTGCTCGATCATCGGCGTCTCGTTGATGTGGTAGTCGGTCGAGATGCCATGGTCGTGGGCGATTTCGGTGAGGATTTTGACGTCCTCGATGTTGTTGCGGCAGATGTTGATGTTGAAAAACACCATGTAGCCGTAGCGCTGCTGCCGCTTCACCAAATACTCGAAGTTCTTTCGAATCGGGTTGAGGGCTTTGGGAAGCCCCGGTTTTTCGTCGACGCAGTCCACGGCCAGATTGATGGCTGCGACGCCGGCATCACCCACGCGGTCAATCACGTCGGGCCGCATGAGGCGTCCGTTCGTGGGCAGATAGACGAAAAAGTCGCGTTTGGTACCGTAATAGACGATCTTGTGGATGAAATGCGGCCGCAGCAGCGGCTCGCCCCCCATCAACGCGATCACCCGGCAGCCCGTAGTATGGAGCCAGTCAATCGCCCGCTTGGCCGTATCCTCGGTCATGCCTTTGACCTGATTGTTGAAGGCCCAGCAGTAATGGCAATCCAGGTTGCACTTATAGTCGGTGAACAGATAGGAGAGGATGGGCCGGAACTCGTGGCTCAAAATCCGCGATTTGATATAGGGCACCAACCAGCGGCGGAACGCCCGCCAGCCGTTGTTCCAATGATAGACCAGCCGGCTCGGCTCGTCGTCGTCATCTCGCAGCGGATAGACGGGATCTGGAAGAAATTGCGGCACGGGCGAAGGGCGCAGCGTGGTGCGCTCGGTGGGCCGCATGACCAGATCGTGCACCGCTACGTCAACGCGGAACGCCGGGACAGTCTCCTGCGGTTGAACGGCATGCATGAGTCAGCCTCCCAACCAAACTCCACCGGTCGGTTTTTCAGAACGGCCGGATCCGATCCTCAACGCGACGACGTGACGGCCAGCGTTTCCGTTGCCTCCTGGTTCGTCCCGTTCGAGCTTCCGTTCAGCCCTTGGATCTGGACCAGCTCGCCGACATCCGGCTCCTTGAGCACGTACTTACGGTACAAGCGCGCCATGCGGGCATTCTCGGCCTCTTTGCGCAGCCGCTCGTTGCGGGCGCGCAGCTTTTCTTCCCGGGCCGTCTTGGCGATCCCCAGCCGGTCCAGGTCCTTCTGCGCTTCTTCGGTGATCAATTCCTTGCGCAACAGCAGGGTGTGTTCGGTGCTGTCCAGTTTCACATTCCTACCGCCCGCAAAAATCTCATGACGGCCATGCTCCTCGTACCACTTGGTGAGCGTGGCTGTCATGTGCATCTTCTCGACGATCTGGCGCCAGCCGATGCCGGTGTTGTAAGCGCAGAAGGAAATCTCGCCCTCCTGTGTGGCGTAGGGAATGATGCACTGCTCGGTGCGCCGGAAGTCGTAGTTGAACAGATCCTGGAACCACATCCCGGCGATGAACAGCACGTTCCACCGGTCGCGCCGCCGCTTCTCGATGTCTTCCCGCGTGCGGTCTGCCGTCACCTTGCCATAGTCGCGGCCCGTGATGCCGAAGCTTTTGTCGAACTTCTTGTAGAGGTCGAAGATCGTGAAATGCCTGGTGGTCTTGAAGGGATCGTAGTTGCGCAGCAGCGCCAGCGCCATGCCGAGCACGGAAAGGAACTTGCCCCGGGCCGCGTCGTTGATGCGCATGACGTCTTTCGCCAGCCGGTCCACGTTGATGAAGGACGGAATCGGCGCCGCCTCCCGCGTTTCCTTGTCCACCATGATGGCGAGGCCGACGCCGCAGTTGGGATGGCAGCCGCAACTCAACTGGCCCCACTCCGCCTGCGGCCCGTGCACCAAGTCCGCCCAGTCCATGAAGGTGCTCATGAACGACAGCGGGAACCAGTCCCGCGCGGGCTCGCCTAGGCCGGTCTGCTTTTTGACGTCGTGCGCCAAGTGCGATAGCGTGTAGCGCTGCGCCATGCGGCGCTCGTCGCTGATCTCCTCGTCCCGGCCGGTGAAGGAAACCGGCTGGAACGAACAGAACGAGATGCGTTTCGGATTGTCCAGCGCAAACTGAACGATCCGGCCGACCTGCTCGTTGTTGACGCCGTTGATGATGGTCGTCACCGGCACGATCTCGACCCCGGCTTGGTAGAGATTCTCGATGGCGCGCAGCTTGACGTCGAACAGATTGCCCACGTGGCGGTGGGAGTTGGCGGCGTTGCCGATGCCGTCAAACTGCAAGTAGGCGTACCGCAAACCCGCCTCGGCAGCCTGCCGGCAAAACTCCGGACTCTTGGCGAACTCGATGCCGTTGGTGGCCGCCTGCACGCTGTTGTACCCCACTTTCCGGGCGTAGCGGATCGCGTCCAGAAAGTACGGTGACAACGTGGGCTCGCCGCCGGAAAACTGCACCGACATCTGCCGCTTGGGTTTGATCGTGATCGCGTTGTCCAACAGCGTCTTGATCTCCTCCCAGGTCAGCTCGTGCACGAACCCCACCTGGTTGGCGTCCATGAAGCAGGGGTCGCACATCATATTGCAGCGGTTGGTGAGGTCAATCGTCAGCACCGCCCCGCGGCCGTGCGTGATCGTGCTCGAACCGTGCCGGTGGAGCTTCTCGTCGTTGTGGCAGCGGATGTCGCGGCCCGGGAACATCTCCTCCAAGTGCTTAAAGAACGCCACATCGATGGACATGACGTCCTCGAAATGACCGTGCACCGGGCAGTCCTTCACCATCAGGATCTTGCCGTCTCGCTCGATGATCTGCGCCTTGATTTCCCCGGGGCGCTTCTCGATCAGATCCGACAAGGGTCGTTTGCCCTCCAGGATCTCCTTGCGGATCTCCGGGACGCAGCGCGGGCACAGCGAATCGGTCTCGCGCGGCCATCCGAGCGGCGGCTTGGTTTTCTCCCATGATTTCAACAGCGGCTTGTCGGACCACTTCGGCGTGAACGACGGGTTCGGGCGGATCTGATTGAGGCGGTCGAACACCACCCACGCCCCTTTGGCCACGTAGGTCAGTGCTTTTTCGACATATTTGATTGGCTTGTGCTGCATCTTGGTTGCAACCCCGCGGATTGGATTGGACTTTTATGAGCCGTTGCTGTGTTCTTCCCTTCGGGCCAACTTTGGGCCTTCGGGATCATATACCATCGTGGAGGGGAAGCCTCAGGGCGGGCAACGGAATTTCAGCGAACGGCGCCGATTCGGCATCTAGTTGTACCGAAACGACTTCCAAGCCGTTCGGCGCGCGCGGGCCTAGAGGGCGGCGCGGAGCTGTTTCGGGATGGGCGAACTAGTCGGCAGGGTGCGCCCCGATGGGCCATTCTCTGGCCCCTCGGGCCGAACCCTGGGGAAGACCGACACGGCTTCAATCAGGCGTTCGATGTCCGTGCCGTCCTCGACGGGAAGCTCACGCTCTATCCAGTTGGACAGCGGGATATTTCTGAAGTAGATTCTTTCTTGCAATACGAGAAAACGGCGGTGGCGCTCCGGACCGCTGGCGCGACGCAAGTAGTGCCGCTCCTCCACCCGCACATCCGCGAGGAATTCGTCGAGCGCCCCGCGTCGCGCCTCGGCCTCCGCCGCCTTGATGCGCTCCTCGGCCGCTTTGAGGTGGTGGCGGAGAAGGGCCTGCGTCTCTGCTAAGACCTCCCGTTCACGCGCCAGGACGACCTGCATCCGGGCCTGTGTCAGTAGGAACACGATGATGCCGGAGCCTAGGGCCGCCACGAAGGGCAGCAAGATTTCGACAAGGTCGGACATGGCGGAGGTCCTTGCCTAGTATCGGAAGGGCGTCTGGCTGGGATGACAGCCTCAGGGCAAAGACAGCCCGGCCTCAGAGCTTCCCCCGAGGGACGGAGCTTTACTCGAACCGCTGCGAGCCGTCCAGTTTCTGTCCGGCCAGCAAAAACCGGGCTTTGTGAACTGCGAACGCAACGTCCCGAAGGCGCAGCAGGGCGGAGAAGACATCCCCGAGTCCGGCCAGCAGGGTGAGCGCTCTGAGTCTCAGCCCCGCCGGCCAGCCATAGTGCTTCCGCGCAAACAGCGCCACGCCCAGCGCCTCGTCGGCGGCCAACAGCGCGCGGCGAGCCGCAGGGACCGCCGTTTCTTCCCAACCGGGGTGAATTCGCACCCGCACGCCCGGCACGAGCAGGATGCGTTTGCCTGCTCGCCGGATCTGGCAGCAGATTTCCAACTTCCAACCGAAATTGCCATAGCGTTCGTCCACGTAACGCATTCCCTTGAGGAACGTCATCCGCACGAGCAGCGGGGTCCAGTGGTCCACATACTCCACCGGCACGGCGTCCTTGTCGAGGCGGACCGGCTCCCAGTCCGGGAAGCCTCCTGCGCGCCACGAGCGGTAGAGCTCGTCCGGGGACGGCACCGGGCGCTGCCGCGAGACGGGCTCTTGTTGCTCGGTGATGGCCAGCGGGCAGACCGCGGCCGCCTCGGGGGCGGCCTCCAGCTTCTCGGCGAGGCAGGCGACGGTGTCCGGCAGCACTTCCACGTCCGGTTCGAGCAGAAGGACGAAATCCCCCGTCGCCGTCCGCATGCCGATGTTGAGGGCTTTGACGGCGCCGAAGTCGCGGGGCAGGCGCAGCAGGTTCACCGAGGGGAACTCTGCATCGAGCTGCGGGCTGTCGTCGCTCGAGCCGCGGTCCACCACCAGGATCTCGATCCGCTCACGGGCGGCCGAGCGCTCCAGGGCGGTGAGGCATCGCCGCAGCGCTCCCGCCCGGTTGCGTGCCGCAATCACCACGGAGATGCGAGAAGGCGTTTCCGTGGGCTCCATCGGAGATTGAATGATACCAGAGGCGTCACTGCGGCTTGCCGAGCACGCCGTGGCGGCGCAGGATCGCGAGCGTTTTCTCGAGGGGCAGCGCTTCCACCGTGCGGCCGTTGCCCGTCATGGTGGTGGCCCGGAACAGCGAATTGTAGACCGCCTCCTCGGTCGCCTCGATCACCGCCAGAAACAGGGGCGACATGGCGTCGTTGGGCACCAGCGCGGCCTGCGGCGGCGCCCCGCTCCGCACCCGCAACTCGGGCGCCGTCGAAAAGGCGATGGCGTAATCGCCGCTGCCGTTGGAAGCCGCCGCGCCCGTCCGCGCCAGACCCAGCATGGAGCGTGCCGCCATGCGGCGTAGGTTGCGGTGGTCCACCGGCGCGTCGGTCGCAATCACCACGATGACCGAGCCGTCGGCTTGCGGCTCCGGACGTTCTCCCAGCGCCCTTCCCACGGGGATGCCGGCGATCATCAGATCGCCGCCGAAGTTGGTCTGCACGAGCACCCCGACGGTATAACCTTCGGCCCGGCGCGAAGCCGTCCCGATGCCGCCCTTGAAACCGAACGCCACGGTGCCGGTGCCGGCGCCCACGGCGCCCTCTTCCACGGCTCCGGAGCGCGCGTTGCGAATCGCCGCGAAAACCTCCTCGCGCCCGACGTGGCGGCCTCGGACGTCGTTCAGCCGCCCGTCATTGGTCTCCGCCACGACCGGGTTCACACTGCGCACGTCCTCGTTACCAGGCAGCGCCAGCGTGTACTCGATCAGCGCGTCCGCCACGCGGCCCACGCTCAACGTGGAGGTCAGCAAGATGGGTGTTTCGATCTCACCGAGCTCGTTGACCTGCGTCGAGCCAACTAGTTTTCCGAAGCCGTTGCCGACAAAGACGGCGCCCGGGACCTTCTCGCGAAACAAATTGCCGCCGTGGGGCAACACGGCGGTCACCCCCGTGCGTACGTTCTCCGCCCGGATCAGCGTCGCATGGCCCACGAGCACGCCCGGCACGTCCGTGATGGCGTTCAGCGGTCCCGGCGGCAGGGTGCCGGTCACGATCCCCGCCTCCCGCGCCCGAGGTCTTTTTTTCTCCTGCATGGCGAATTGAAAGGCCACCGCGGCCGCGAGGATGGCACAGACGGCATTCATTTTCGTACGGCCAGCAGCGTGTTGTCCGGATCGAGCAGCACGCGCGACGGTTTCTGCCCTAGGACCACCGTGAACGTGACGGGCTCACTGTCAGTGCGCACCCAGCGGATCTGGGGACGGCTTCCAGAGGCGCGGATCTCGACCGGCACGTCAAAGCCCACGTCGCGCACGCCGGTTTGCCACACCGTGACGGTAAGGCTCACTTTCGGCGGCTTGCCGCGCACCGAGGTCTTCACTTCGAACGCCGGAATGCCCGTGCTGTAGACCCAATGGTCGAAGAAGCTCTCGAGTTTGGGATCTGGACTGCCTGGTGGCAAGAACTCCACGGCGAGGGCGCGAAATTGCTCTGTGCTGATGGCCTGGTACCGATAGCGTCGGCATAGCTCTCCCAGCATTTGCAAGAAGCGCTCGAGCCCCATGCGCGCGCGGAGCATATGCAGGATCCAGGCGCCTTTCTCGTAGGTGATCACGCGCCACGCCTCCGGTGAGCGGGCCTCCAGCCGGAAGCCCCAGGTGATGGGTCCGGTGGACTCTAGCGTCGTGCCGTCCGAGTTAGGAGTCAGCAGACGCTTGCGGTACTCGGCCAGGACTGCCTCGAGAGCCTTGGCGCCCTTGCGACGCTCCAGATGCAGCAACGCCGAGTACGTCGCCAAGGCCTCCATCAGCCAGTCGTCCCGATAGCTGGCGGAGGTCACCAGGTTGCCCCACCACTGGTGCGCCGTCTCGTGCGCATGCAGGATTTCGGAGAAGAACAGCTCGTCGAACCCTTTGCGGGCTGCAGGCGGACGTGCGTCCGGCTCGAGATAGGATACGGTGGAAAGATAGACCAACCCTGGGAAGCCTTGGCCGAACGCTCCAGGAATCGGCGAGATGGTGAGCTTGGAGAGGGGCGGGGGGCCGAAATGCGAGGCCATGAATTCCAAGGCTGCCGCGACCTCTGTCGCGAGCCATTCCAGACGGGCGGCCGGATCGGGCGGCGGCGGAACCACCGTCACTGTCATGAGTGCCCGGGAGCGATCGTTGGAGCGCCGCAAGCTCGGGGGACTCGGGGGCAACACGGTCACCTGCGTAACCCGGGGTTGGAGCGCCGGCTCCACGGCCCGGTTGGCGCACACTTCGACGTGGTAGCCCGCCCGCGTCACCGACACGCGCTCATAGTCGCCCAGGTTGAAACCGACAAAGCGAATTGGCGCTCCGGTGCGCCGCCGCGTGATGCGCCATTCCCCCTCCGTGCGGTCCTCGATCACGTCGCCCGCCGCCACCAGGCTGAGCTCTTTGGGATAGCGAAACACAACCTCATACTGGGCGAATTGAGGCGGGCGGTTCGGATACCAGTTGTCGCGCGAGCCCACGTAGTAGACGCGGTTGCCGGCTTCGTAAACCACTTTGCCTTCGTGGTGAAACTCGACCTCGTAGCTGCGGCCCACCTCCAGCGGCTGCGGTGCGACGAGCAGGAAAACGTCGTCGGCCCGCCCGCGGATCAAGTTCGACCGAAGCGATTCGCGCTGAAAAATCTCGGCCGGGCGGCCCTCGAGCAGCGCCCGCGTCACCTGCATGCGCGGCGTGAGGTCGAAATCCAGAGCGCGAAGGCCCTCTCGCCTGGGTGTAACCTTTAGACGCGTCACGACCGCCAGCCGCAAGTCCCGCTCGAGCGTGGCCTCCAGGCGGAACTCGCCGACCGTGAACGGCGGCACGAGCGCGGCCCGGCGGCCGGCGCGGAAACCGCGCGCCGGAAAACTGGTCCAGATCTCGAAAAACGGCCGCTGCTCGCGAAACGTCACCCGCCCCACGCGGATCTGCTCCTCCGCGCGCGGATCGAAGAATACGTCGAAGTTGCCGAGTGTGTTGCCGCTGAGCCCGGCGTAAAAAAAGCCTCGGGACGGATCCGGCGGTCCCAGCAGATCCTGTACGATGCGCACTTCGAAACTGGAGATCAGATTGCGCAGGGCAGGCGTCCAAGTCTCGGCCAGCAGCAGGCCTCGTTCGAAGCTTCGCCGCGCTCGAGCGTCCGGACCGAGCTGCGTCGCAAGCTCTTCGTAAGTGTCGTCGGTGAAGATCAACACCGCGAACCGGAAATGCTCGTTGAGGTTCGGCGAGCCGGTAGCCGCGGCCAGCGAGAGGCGCTCGTCCCGCTGGGGGGGCAACAGCAAGATTTCCGCGTCGCCGCCCTCGACGTCGCCGTCAAAGACCGCCGCCAGTGTTCGCCCGTTCACCGGGCGCGCGAAGACGAGGTAGCCGTCGGTCAGGTACAGGCGAATGTCCTCGCGGAGCAAGCGCAGGTCGCGGACGCGGTAGCACTGCTCCGGGTCGAGAGCGAGCTCGCGCGCCTGCCGCGCCAGCTCTGCCGTGGTTTCCGCGGCCCACATCGTGCCGGCGAGCAGCGCGGCGGTGATGACACGCCCCACGTCTTCCAGTCTAGCGCCGCGGCCGATGCCGGTTCGATCGTTTCTCGAAGGTTCGCACCGGCTACGACTGCGCGGCGGAATGGAGGCCCGCAATCAGATCTTGACAGCGCCGCGCCGTTGGATCCATATTAGAGGTGGAAGCCGAGCCGCAAGGGCAACGGCGACCGTCCCGCAAAGCGCGGGGCAACGCGATCTTCGACAAAGGGGATCGCTCACGCAAGGAGGAAGTCGGACTAAAGGACGCACACATTCGTAGGGCGGCTTTCGAGTGGGTGGCCCCGGCCGAAGCCGTAGACGCCAACAACGATCCACGACGGGGTCGCAGGCGCCGCGGAACGTGCACCGCGACAAAGGGCTCGAGCCGGCTGCCCCGGGACAGTAGGGAGGTCCGGCAAGGGGTTGGTAGCACCACTCGGCGGCCGCCCTATACTTATATCTGATGCAGGTGTCGCATCACGCTCAGGATTGACAGGGTCGCCCCGTTCTTGTATTCTCCTCCTCAGTATCGTGCTCCTCACCGGTAGGGAGTGCGCTCGTGAATGCGGTTGAATTCCACGAGGTCTCCAAGAGTTACCCGATTTACGAAAGTCCGGGCGACCGACTCAAGGAATTGGTGAGTTTTCGTCGCCGGAGTTACCACAAGGATTTCTGGGCGCTCCGCGATCTGAGCTTCGAGGTGCGCCGGGGCGAGACCTTCTGTATCATCGGGGAAAACGGCTCGGGCAAGAGCACGCTGCTGCAGCTCGTGGCTGGCATCCTCCCGCCCACCACCGGCCAGCTCAAGGTTAACGGGCGCGTCTCGGCGCTGCTCGAGCTCGGCTCGGGCTTCAACCCGGAGTTCACCGGTCGCGAGAACGTCTACCTCAACGCCGCCATCCTGGGTTTCTCCCGCAAGGAAATTGACCGCCGCTACCGGGACATCGAAGAATTCGCCGAAATCGGCGACTTCATCAACCAGCCCGTCAAGACCTATTCAAGCGGAATGGTGGTGCGGCTGGCCTTTGCCGTGGCCATTCACGTGGATCCGGAAATCCTGCTCGTGGACGAGGCGCTCGCCGTGGGGGACCTTTACTTTCGCCAGCGCTGCATGCGGAAGGTGCACGAATTGCGCTCCCGCGGCATCACGATCCTGTTCGTGTCCCACTCCACCGGCGACGTCAAAGCTCTTGGGGACCGGACACTGTGGCTTGACGGTGGCCGCATTCGCGAGTTGGGTGACACCGACAAGGTCGTGGCCAAGTACCTGGCGGCCATGGTGGAGAAAGACTCCGCTTACCTTGCGTTGCGGCAGCGGCGGCCGGCCGAGGCGGCCGGAGGCCCGGTGCGGGCGCCCGAGGTCGTCGAGGGCATCCCCAATATTGATCACCGCTACGGCGACGGCCGCGCCGAAGTGCTGGGAATCGCCGTGCTAGATGCCTATGGCCAACCGCTTCAGGTGATCGAACCGCTGTCGCGCATCATCGTGCGGATCAGCGTGCGCGCCCACGACGATATCGCGCGGCCCATCGTGGGTTTCATGCTCCGAAACCACCTCGGGATTGACTTTTCCGGCACCAACACGACGCGGGAGGGTTTCGAGCTGCCTCCGATGCGGCCGGGCGACGTCTACACGGTGGACTTCCACGTGGACGTGCCGGAGTTCTATCCCTCCGAGTTCTCCTTCTCGCCGGCCATCGCCGACGGCACACTCACCAGCTACACCATGTGCGACTGGATTGACAACGCCGTCGTGGTCCAGATGGGGCATTCCGAAGGGCAGATCTACGGCTACTTGCACCTGCCGTGCCGCGTCGAACTGAACCGCCGTTTGACCGCGCGCGGCGTCCCCGCGGAGGCTCATGCCCGGTGAGTTTACGGGGGAGCGGGTCACCCCCGGCCAAGTGGAACCGGACCTGTGGAACGAGCACTGGGCCCGCTATCTGTTCGCGTCCCGGCTGGCTTGGGGCAAGCGCGTCTTGGATGCCGGCTGCGGTACCGGCTACGGCGCCGCCGAGCTGGCCCGCAGCGCCCGACTCGTCGTCGGAGTCGACCGTTGTGCAGAAGCCGTGGACTACGCGCGCGCACGGTACGCCCTTCCGAATCTGGCGTTCGTGGTGGGCGCCGGCGAGGCCCTCCCGCTGCCCACCGGCTGGGCGGATCTGGCCGTGGCGTTCGAAGTGATCGAACACCTCGACGATTGGCCGCGGTTGCTCGAGGAGCTCCGGCGTGTCCTGGCGCCGACCGGCCAAGCCCTGATCTCGACGCCCAACCGGCGTTACTACGCCGAAGCCCGCGCCGGGGCGGGTCCCAATCCCCACCACCGCCACGAATTCGACTACGCCGAGTTTCGCGAGGCGCTGGCCGCCGTCTTCCCTCACCTCACGATCTTCCTCCAGAATCACGGTGCGGCCGTCGTGTTTTCCCCGACCGGTCCCTGCGCGGCGGTAGAGGCGCGTCTGGAAGCCGCCGAGCCGGATCCCGAGCAGGCCCACTTTTTTCTGGCCGTCTGCGCCTGCGCCCCGCAAACGGGTACCCCCACGTTCGTTTACGTGCCCAGCCGCGCCAACCTGCTGCGGGAGCGGCAGCTTCACATCGCGCGGCTCGAGTCGGAGCTGGACGCGCTTCGGCGCAAGCACCTCGCTCTGCAGCAGGAATTGGAGGAACACAACCGCTGGGCACAGGGACTGGACCGCGAGCTGGAACAAGCCCGCGCCACGATCGCCGGCCTGCAGCAGGAGCTCGAAAGCAAGATCGCCTGGGCGCTCGGCCTGGACCGGGAGCTGGCGGCCAAGGTCCAGGAGCTCGCGCAGTGCGTGGAAGTGCTGCATCGGACCGAACGGACGCTGGAAGAGCGGACCAACTGGGCGTTTGACCTCCAGCGCCAGATGCGTGCGCTGGAAGTGGAGCTCAGCCGCTACCAAGCTTCCCGTTGGGTACGCCTCGGTCGTCGCCTCGGGCTCGGCCCCCAGGCGCGCCGGTCCTGACGATGCGGCGTCTGCTGCGCCTGCTCGGTGGGCTTCCGCTGGCGGTGGTCTCCCCGGTGCTGGTCCTCGTTACCGGCATATCGCTGGCATTGTGCGATCTGGCTTGGCTGCTGTTCGGCCGCCGGCGCGCGCCCGCCAACCGCAAGCCGTCCACCGCCGCCGTCAGTATCGTCATTCCCACCTGGAACGGGCGCGAGCTGCTCGCAAAGCACCTGCCTTCGGTCATCGCCGCCGCGGGAGTGAATCCGGACAACGAGATCCTCGTGGTGGACAACGCCTCCACGGACGGCACGGCGGAATTTCTCGCCGCGGCGTTTCCCCAGGTTCGCGTGGTGCCCCTCGCCCGCAACGAAGGCTTTGGCGGGGCCTCCAACGCCGGCGTGCGAGCGGCGCGGCACGACATCGTGGTGCTCCTCAACAACGACATGCGCGTGGCGCCGGACTTTTTGGCGCCCTTGCTCGAAGGCTTCACCGACGAGCAGGTCTTTTCGGTCTCTTGCCAGATCTTCTTCTCGGATCCCGACAAGCGCCGCGAGGAAACGGGTCTGACGCAGATTTGGTGGCAGGATGGGATGCTACGGGTGCGGCACCGCCGCGACGACGCCGTCAACCGGCTGTTTCCCTGCGCCTACGGCGGCGGCGGCTCCTGCGCCTTCGACCGGGGCAAGTTCCTCGAGCTCGGCGGCTTCGATCCCCTGTTTCGCCCCTTTTATCTGGAGGACAACGACCTCGGCTATCTGGCCTGGAAGCGCGGCTGGAAGGTGCTCTACCAGCCGGCCAGCGTCGTCTGGCACGAGCACCGCGGCACCATCGGGCGGCGCTTCACGGCGGCCCAGATCGAGGCCGTGCTCGCTAAGAATTTCCTGCTGTGGTGTTGGAAAAACATCCATGACTGGCGGCGGCTGGTCGCGCATCTGGCCCTGGCGTGGTGTGGCGCGCTGGTCAGCTGGCTTGCGGGAGAGTCCCCCGAGCGGCCCACGCTAGCGGCCTGGCGCCGGGCCGCTGGGCAACTACCGCAGGCGCTCCGCTCGCGTTGGCGCGCGCGCAGTCTCGCCGTCATCTCCGACGCCGAGGCGTTCCGTCGACCCTTAGGCGGTTACTTCCGGGACCGGTTCCTTGCGCCCAAGGAACTCCCCGCCCGGCCCCGCGTGCTTTTCGTTTCGCCGTACCCCATCTACCCGCCGACCCATGGGGGCGCCGTCTTCATGTTCGAGACGCTGCGCGAGCTGGCCCGCTACTGCGAACTCCACCTGATCGCCTGGCTCGACCGGGAGGAAGAGCGCGCGGCTCACGCCGCTCTGCGCCAGTGGTGCGCCACCCTCGAGCTTCCGGTCAAGGAGAATCACGCGCCGCCGCGGGCCGCATCGCTGTTGCCTCACGCCGTCCGGGAATTCGCGAGCGCCGACTTCGAGTGGCTCATCCACCGCCAGACGTTGTTGGAGGAGATCGACATCGTCCAGCTCGAATACACGCCCCTGGCGCAGTACGCGGGCGAGTTCCAGCGGCTGGCGACCGCGCTGTTCGAGCACGACATCTACTTTCAGTCGGTGGCGCGGGGCTGGCGGCGCCAGCGTGGCGTGTCGGCGCAGCTCAAGGCGCTCCTCGAATACCTGCGCGCCCTGCACTACGAAACGCGCGCGCTGCCGCGTCTGGACGCCGTTCAGACCTGCACGGCCGGCAACGCCGATTTTCTGGTCTCCTTTGCACCGTCGCTCCGCGGCAAGGCCGCTGCGGGCCTGCGCGCCTGCGTGGACACTTCCCGCTACTGCTTCCGGCCGCAGGGCCGCGAGCCGGGCACCATGCTCTTCGTCGGCAGCTTCCGCCACCTACCGAATCAGGCGGGTTTGAGCTGGTTCCTGGAGCAGGTCTTGCCGCTCGTCACGCGCGCCCGGCCGGAGGCTCGCTTGGTGGTGGCCGGTTCCGACCCGCCGCCGGTCTACATCTTTCCGGACCCCGACCACGTCGAACTGCTGGGCTGCGTTCCGGATGTGCGCGAGCCCCTGGGCCGCTATGCGGTCTTCGTGTGTCCGGTTCTGTTCGGCTCGGGCGTCCGGGTAAAGCTGCTCGAGGCCTTTGCGGCGGGCATTCCGGTCGTGTCGACGCGTCTGGGCGCCGAGGGGCTGGCGGAGCGGGACGGCGAGTTGTGCGCGCTGGCCGACGATGCGGAGACCTTCGCCCGGAAGATCCTGGCTCTGTTCGACGATCCGGAGGCGGCGGCGCGGATGGCGGAGCGGGCCCGGGCCGAGGTGGAGGCGAACTGGGATGCGCGACGGGTCACCGAGCGGCTGGCGCAAAGCTACCGGGAACTGCTGCGCGCCAAGCGCGTCTGAACGAAAAAGCGACCCTGTCACGTGGCGCAAGTAGATCACGTTCCGCGCCTCGGCGCATGGGTCGTGTCGGAGCAACCGTTCGGCCCGCGAGTTGGTACTTGGTGCAAAAGGAGCTGGCCGCACGAGTCCTGATCCAAGCGCGTCGGGAAAGCGGTCGGCGTGTGGGAAAAGCTTATATTTGCTCCGTCAAGGTGCGCGGCGCCCACGCTGCCCGAGGTGTCGAGGGTTTCGCTCGATCGCAATAAGCTTGGCCGCCGCGTCTGCGCGTGAACTTTGCCGCCGACACTCCGCGCGACCTTACCGATCGTTTTCGGGCCGCCTTGGCTGCCGATCAACGCACTCGCAGATTCCTCCAGTATGCGTTGCCCGCAATGCGCCCGGGGATCAGCGTGCGCTGAATAAGACGAATCTCGACCTCACGACCGGCAAACTCCGTGAGGTCTACCTGAACCGTCTGCCAGGAACGCGCTTGGCCGGCACCCTCTACCAAAGTGGTGAAAACCTGGGAGTTGTCGACAAAGACATCCAAATGCCAGGCGCATCCTTTGTCCGCACCCACTTCGAGCTCAAGACGCGCGTTCGTCGGCAAACGGAGGGTGCGGCGCAACACGAGTCCGCGGCTTTCGTCCCGCGGCCAAGTGGCGAGGATCTCGCCGTCCAGGTAGGTCAATCGCGTACAATTCGTGCCCCGATACCCGCCGAAACCCGCCCTCTCGAGCCTCCAGTCGGGATTCCAAAGTTGCATCAAATCGGCCAGCTGAAAGCGCTCTCCCGAGTATTCCCGGGCCGGCTGATAAGTCACTTCTAAGAGCTCCTTCCCAGCCTTGTGACCGTTTGCGGCAAGAATTTTCCGTCCCAGCGCGGCAATGCGGTGCGCGATGTCGGAGATGCGCTCATCCACGGGGGGAGTCAGTTGAACCCCGCCCATCTCAGCGCCACGTATCCGGTCGTTGAGAACCTCCACCAGGGACGCGGGCAAGCCCTTCATGCCGTGCATCGCACCCACCACCGCCGCTGCGTTGGCCGCGTTGCAATCGGCATCGGAAAAATCTCCCGCGCGGAAGGCGACGTTGACCGTCTTGAGGAAGTCTCCTTCACCGAACCATACGCTGGCGGCGACGAGACCACCGTTGGCCACTGCATTGTTTATCGCGGGATATTCGAACCGCCAGCGATCTTGGATCGCTTGGAGCACATCGACTTCGGATCGGCCTTCTTCGGCCAGCGCCAGCATCAGATTCAAGCATTGCCGGTAGGGGGAAGAAGCCGGGATCAGGCGCGCCGCCTCGCGCACGATCTGGCGCGGATCCTTCTCCCGGAACGCGAGGCTGACCATGCCCGCTATGAAAACCGCCCCGTCCACCGCCTCGGCATGTCCGTTGATGCGGCCGTAGCGGGACGCTAGTTGCGCCGCCAAATTCGGGTCCCCGGGCGCGATCATGCCGTAGAGATCTGCGCTGAACTGGGGGCCGATGGTCCACCACCAGCGGTTGTAGCGTGGGTGCCCTGTCTGACTGCCGGGTATGCCGCGGGCCAGCAACCATCGCGTCTGCTCGCTCGATCCCCACGAGCCAGCGGAGTTCTCCTTCCACTGTTCGCCCAGTTCGTCGAGACTCATGTGCGGCCCGTATCTTTCAAATGCACGTAGGGCAACCAGCTCGTAGTAGTAATCGTCATCTACGGGGGCCCACCCGAGCTCCAGCGGGCTGCGAGGTCCGCGTGCGGGATAACCCGTGACCCATACCTGTCGGCTCGAGGAAACCCGGCCTTCAAAAGGAAGGCCCATCAAAGTGGCGACGATTTGGGCCGTCCAAGCGGCTTGGACCCGATCCTGATAATCGCTCCACGTCATTTTCCAGACGCCCGAGGCGAAAACCGCCTGCGCGCAACCGAGCGTGAATACGAAACCAACCACTCTCATCCTTGGAATTACCTCGCTCACGTGCACACCCTCGATCAGTAAGGGAACGACCCACGTGTGAATGATGCCTCCGTTGGGCTCCTGTAGCACAACTGCTGGTGGAATGAGGAAGCCGGGATTTCCGTTATCGACTCCCGGACAAATTGATGATATCTCTCCCCCCCACGCGTCAAGCCCCGCATCGTTGTTTGCGCGCCCCGAGCCTCCGCCTGCCCGTGGATGGGGTGCTCCCGCCGGCTCCCCGCAGCTCGATCACCGAAAATCGCCGTCCCAAGGGCGCTTCCACAGACACCTCACCCTTTGCCGCGCCCTTGAATCTAGTTTGCTCCAGCGTGGCCCCAGCTATCCGGCTGGCACCGGCAACGCCTCCATCCGCCGCAGCATCGCCCCGAACAGCCGCCGCGTCAAGTGACCTTCCGCCAGCAACAGCCAGTAATAGCGCGCGTGCTCGATGAGCC
The DNA here is from genome assembly GCA_025055455.1 of Bryobacteraceae bacterium. Taxonomy (GTDB): domain Bacteria; phylum Acidobacteriota; class Terriglobia; order Bryobacterales; family Bryobacteraceae; genus JANWXD01. The sequence continues at coordinate 276,591 of JANWXD010000001.1, read as the reverse complement.
GCCCGCCCGTCTTCACCAATGGTTGTCGCAGGCTGATGAGCGACCAATTGCCGACGCGCAGCGGCAGAGCCAGACGCCGCCACAGGTTCCCCAGGTTGTAAGCGATCCGGCTCAGCCACAGCCGCACCTCGTTCGGCCGGAAGCGATGGCAGCTCAAGCGCGTCATCTTGACGGCCTGCTTGCCCTCCTTGATCCACTGTTCCGCTGTGCCCCGCTGGTTGTAGAACCGCACCACCGCCCGGCGGTCCGTCTCCAGGTTGGTGACGATGAAACCCACCCGCGGAAACAGCTCTCCAAAGTGGAACTCTACCTTGGCCACTACCCGCCGGGCCTTCGTCCAACTCTCGGCTTGGTAAAGGAAGCTCTTGTAGCGCACCACCGGCTTGTGGCTCGGCCGTCCCAGCGGGCGCGTCAGCAGTTCGGCGATGTCGCCCTCCAGGCAGTTGTTGGCCGGCAGCCGGATGGCGTACTTGACGCCCCGCTCTTCCAACGCCTCGTAGATCTGCGGCTGGGCGAAAGCGGCGTCCGCCCGGAACACCACCTGCTTGCCCTGCCTCTGGTGCTGCTCGATCTCGGGCAGCAGCAGTTCCTCCCAACCCTCGGCACTGTGGACGTTGCCCGGCCGCAGCTTGGTCGCCAGACAGTCTCCCTCGAGGTTGAACAGCAGCAGCGGATGCTAGCGGGTCGACTCGAAGTGACCATGGTAGGCGCGGTTGTCCTGCTGCCCATGGACCGGGATCTCGGTGGAATCCATATCCAGAACCACCCGCTGCGATGAGCCGACAGCTTCTGCTCTGCTGATCAGCTCCCGGTTGATCCGCGCCAAGCCGGCGAAGTTGTGCTCTTCCCCCAGCATGTCGGTCTCGAAGGACTGCAACCGGCAAGTCAGGGCGGCGCCGCGCTCCCAGATCTTCTCCGAGCCGATCAGCCGGAAGGTCGGATCTTGACTCAGGCGCTCGGCGTCATTGACATCCTCGTAACCGGCCAAGCGGCTGTACACCGACTGGCGAAACAGATCCGCCCAGGGAAACTGGGTGTTCTTGCCCCGGCGCGAGTCGCTCGGACGCTGTTCGATGAGCTCCCCGAAGCCGAGTCGTTCGTCCAACTCGCGCACTCGAATCAGGCCGCCATCGGAAGTGACCCGCGATCCTGGGAAATCGATCTTCAAAGCAGCGTTGCCGGAAAGCTGAAACGGCTGATTGTGTTTGTCACCCATTGGGTTTGGCTCTCCAGAAGGGTTGGATCGCGCTGAAATCCGCATGGATAAAGACGTTGAACGATATTACAAAGCGGCGCTGAAATGTTTAAATGGGAAATCCAGGGGAAGAGCCGTTCCCGCGCTCGCTGAAATACATGGTGGTGGCTCAGCCGGGAAACTGGAGGGCCTCAGCCGGCTGCTGTCCGTTGGCAGGAGTATGGAACAGACACTGAAACGATTTCTATACTGCCTTCGCTTCCACTGCAGACCATCGATTTTCCTATGGAGCTGGCGGCGGGAATCGAACCCGCGACCTTCTGATTACAAGTCAGACGCTCTGCCTGCTGAGCTACGCCAGCTCGCCCTCTTCGATTCTACCCCGCGCTATGCTGGAAATCGCAGGCATGCCCTTCGCCTCCATCCCTGAGGCCATCGAGGAAATCCGCGCGGGCCGCATGCTCGTGGTGGTGGATGACGAGGACCGGGAAAACGAAGGCGACCTCACCGTGGCCGCCGAGAAGGTCACCCCCGAGATCATCAACTTCATGGCCACGCACGGCCGCGGCCTCATTTGTCTGGCGCTCGAACCCGCCCGCTGCGACGCCCTGGAGCTTCGCCTCATCGCACCGCGCAACACGTCCCGCTTCGGCACGGCGTTCTGCGAGTCCATCGACGCTTTGGAAGGCGTCACGACCGGGATCTCAGCCGCCGACCGCGCTCGCACCATCCGTGTGGCCATCGACCCGGCCACACGTCCCTCGGATCTGGCGCGCCCAGGTCATGTCTTCCCGCTGCGCGCCCGCGAAGGGGGCGTGCTGGTGCGCGCCGGTCAGACCGAAGCGGCGGTGGATTTGGCACGCCTGGCGGGACTGACGCCCGCCGGCGTCATCTGCGAAATCATGAACCAGGACGGCACCATGGCCCGCGTGCCCCAGCTCGAGGAGTTCTGTGCGCGCCATGGCCTGAAGATGATCTCCATCGCGGATCTGATCCGCTACCGGCTCCGCCACGAGCGCTTCGTGCGCCGCCTCGCGGAAGGGTGCCTGGAGACGGCGTTTGGCCTGTTTCGCACCGTCGCCTACGGCACTTCCATTGACCCGGAGATCCACCTGGCTCTGATTCGCGGCGAACCCGCCTCGCAGGACGCGGCTCTTGTACGCATGCACGCCCGGTGCGCCTACGGGGACGTCTTCGGCTCGACCCAATGTGGCTGCGGGACGGTGCTCCGCGGCTCGCTGGAACGCATCGCCCGCGAAGGCGCCGGTGTGCTGGTGTACCTGCACCACACCGGGCCTGGGATTTTGCTGGCCGAAGGCCGCTTGCAGCCGCACGCCCGCGACTTCATGCACTATGCCACCGCCGGCGGACAACGACTGCTCCAGCACGAAAGCGGCATCGGCGCGCAGATCCTGCTCGATTTAGGCCTGCGCCGGATCCGCCTGCTCACCAATCATCCGCGTAAAGTGGTGGGGCTGGAAGGTTTTGGCATCGAGATTGTCGAACAACTGCCCGTAGCCCCGTGAGTGTCTCCTCGACCGCACTGAGCTTCTCCCTCTACGCCTTCCGCTTCTCCTTTCGTGCGGCGGAGTCGCTGTATTTTCCCCCGGGCAAATCGGGCAACATCGTTCGCGGGGCGTTCGGAAGCGTCTTCCGCAAACTGGCCTGCGTGCCGGAGTGCACGGACGCCCGCACCTGCCAGCTCCGCGAGACTTGTCCTTACGCCCGCATTTTCGAGCCCTCCGCGATCGGCCGAGGCCCCAGTGGCCTGGCCGATCCTCCGCGCCCGTTCGTGTTCCGGGCTGCGCACCTGGACGGCCGCGCGGTGCGTCCGGGCGAGCGCTTCCACTTTGACGCGCATATCTTCGACCTCAAAGATCCGGCGCTGGCCTACTTCGTGCTTTCGTTTGCGCAGCTGGCGCACGAAGGTCTGGGCCCTGGCCGCGGCCGGGCGGAGCTGGAGCGTGTGGACCAGCTCGGTGCCGACCGAGAGCCCCGAGTCGAGGTCTTCGACGGACGGACGTTCGTGATTCACGGCGCGCTGCCGCCAATGGAACTCGACCTGCGGCCGCGCCCCGAGCCTGTCTGTCGCCTGCGCGTCCTGTTCGTGACTCCGACCGAACTGAAAGAGGGCGGCGAGATGGTCCTGCGGCCGGAGTTCGGAGTGCTGTTTGCGCGCATCCGCGACCGCCTGAGCACGCTTCGTGCGCTGTACGGACCGGGTCCACTCGAGATGGATTTCAAAGCGATGGGGCAACGTGCCGCACAAGTTCGCCTGGCCCGTTCGGCGCTGCGCTGGACGGAGACGACCCGACGCTCCGGCAAGTCCGGCCAGGTTCACCCCTTCGGCGGCTTCACCGGCGAGGCGGAATACGAAGGCGACCTCGCCGAGTTCCTCCCCTTCCTGGAGGCGGCCCAGTGGACGGGCGTCGGCCGGCAGACCGTGTGGGGCAAGGGGGAGATGCGGGTGCTTCGGGAAGTGAGCGGACTGCTGCCTCGCGGAGGGATGCGTCCCTCGGCGTAACCGCACTCTGCGCCCGTGTCGGCCGGCAGTTATAGCGGGGTCAGCCACCGTGTTACAATCCGCGGAACGCTGCCATGCGCGCCATCGGCTGCCTGTGGGGGTTGGCGAGATGGTTTGCCGGATGGCCGCGCAGGTCCTTTCTGTTGACTTTGCTTGTTGTCAGTTTTTTGCTCCGCGCCGGAGCCGTGCTCGCGCTGCGAGATCCGTTTCAGGTGCACCGTCCAGAAACCAACCCCGACGGCGTGCTGTACCACCGCATGGCGGTCCATTTGTTGCGAGGACACGGATACGAGAGCGTCATCACGGAGGGCCAGCCGACGAGGTACTGGATGCCCGGATTCCCACTGCTGCTGGCGGGGACTTACTATGTCGCGGGGGAGCGTCCCGTGGTCGTGTACTTCTCGCTTTGCCTGTTGGGCGCCGTCACGTGTCTCGTCACGTACTTTCTCGGAAGGGAGTTGCGCGGGGAAGCTTTCGGACGAACGAGTGGGGTTTTGTGCGCCATTTACTTCCCTCACATCTACCTGGCGAGCCTTTTCCTGTCGGAGAATTTATATGCGCTGCTTGTCGGCGCCGCCGCTTTCTTCGCCGTTCGGTACCTGAAGCAACGTCGAGGGAGGGATCTTGCGGCTTCGGCGCTGACGACGGGCCTTGGAATTCTGACGCGGCCGTTTTTGCTCCTGGGAGCGATCCTATTCGCCGGTTGGCTCTTGCTCCGGGCAAAGGGAGCGGGACTGGCACGGTGGGCGGCGCCAGCTTATCTCCTTGCCGTGCTGGCCGTGCTGAGCCCTTGGGTGGTTCGGAATTACCTTTTGGACGGCCGGCTTGTGATTCTAACCACAGGGAAAGGCGCGACTTTTTACGGGGCTAACAATGATCGGGTGCTGCGCGACGTCCGAGCTTGGGGAACTTGGCTGGAGATTTGGGACCCGGTGATTGGCATCGAGGACGAGTGGCTTCGGGACCGTGTGTGGTGGGAACACGGCTTACGATGGGCGCGCGAGAACTGGCAGTGGTTTTTGGTTCTGACGCTGGCGCGCACTGTACGGTTCTGGCTCCCGGAGTTCGGCTCGCCCAACCGAGCTTTCGTCCTCAGTCAGCTCGTCACCTATACTCCGTTTCTCGTGCTGTTTATCGCGGGGCTGTCGGGACTGCGCCGGCAGGCGCAGCGTGAGCGAGACCGTTGGGCGCCGATTCACGCATTTGTGCTGGCCTCGGTGGTTGCCGGCGCCATATTTTGGGCCGCCGCCCGTTTCCGGGACGGAAACGCGCCGTTGCTGATGGTCTATGCTGCGATGGGAGCGGAGCACATGATGCACTGCGTGCGGAAACAGACCAACACGATGGCGCGTAGTGCGCAAGCGATATAGACGGAACAATTCGAGGGAGAACAACCGGCAGAGCCAAGGGACCCGGTTGCTCAACCGCGGGCTCGGCGCTGAGCTCCGAAGCTGCAATAGGCAGGGCTTGCCGAGGCGAGGCCACCTTCCTTAGGGCGGAACCGAAAGCCAGCCGCATCGTGAAGGGCAGCGGCTGCCGTTGATTGGCGCGGGAGGTGGACGCCTGGGCTCCTTCTGTCTCAGTGGAAGCGGGGCGACGGCGCTCGCTGCAACGTGGTGCGTCGTTGCTCGTCCGGACGTTGGATTCGGTGGATTCCAAACAGCGGCGGGTGCTCAAGAACACCGATAGAAATTCCGCGGGCGGCTGGCGTTTGCCAGGGTGCCCGCGGCTCGGGAGGTGTTGTCCCGACTAGAAGTGATAGCGCACGTTGATCAACATGCTCCGGCCGGTCACGTTCGTGAACGCGAGGTTCATGAACGTCGTCAGGTCCGTGTTGGCCGTGACGGTGTTGGCCGGCGTGAGCACGAACCTGCGGTAGTGGAACACGTTCAAGACCTCCCAGCGCAGCTCCAGCGCCTGGCCCTGCTCGACCCACGTCGCGATGCGCTTGGACAGTGCGGCGTCGAAGTTCACGGTCTTGCCCACCCGCTCGGTGTTGGCGCCGAGGGGAGTGTACGGTTCGCCTGGCCGCCGAGGTTGTCATTTCAGTCGTCGATGAAGGAACTCCAGGTGTAGTTGGTCTGGAACTGGAGGCCGCGGCTGAACCGCTTGTCGAAGGTGATCTGCAAGGAGTGGTAGACGGATCGAGCATAACCGTCGCCCACCAGGGATGGAGCCGCGGTCCGGGTCGCGCCGGTAAGCGGCGATGGCGCCTCCCGCGCCGAGATCGGCCTAGGCATGGGAAGCACGCCTTGGTAGCCCGCCGGATTGGCGGCGATGGCGGCGGTGAAGCCCCAGGTTTGCCTCCACCTCCCGCACCAGCTTCACCGCGCGCGAGCCGACGTAGAAGATTTTCAGGGCGAAGTCCTCGAAGAGCTGGCGCTCGATGCCGAGCGAGAATTGCTGCCCGTAGGGCTGCGCGATGCGCTCGTGCGGCGAGTACAGCCGCACAGGGAGCGTGATCGGGTTGCCGTCCAGCCGGGCGAAATCTTCAGGCGTCGGTGGCGACGGGAAGTTGGCCGGATCCCACGCCCGCCGGCCGCTGATGCGGTCCACGGTGACGGTGACGCCACGCGGGTAGTTCCGGGAGTTGTTCAGCAGAATGTTCTGGAACACCGGGTCGTCGGCGATCGCGTAGCCGCCGCGCACGGGCAACTTTCCGTTACCGGTCAGCCAACCGCCGCCGCGGGGCGACCAAGCGAAGCCGAACCGGGGCGCCCAGTTGTTTATGTCCGGCTTGGCGTTGGAGAAGTAGCCGAAGGGCGTGCCGGTGGACTCGTAACGGTTGCCCAAGTTCAGCGTCAGGCTGGGCGGATGCGGAAGTCGCCGAAATATCCGGCGAATTCCTTTGTCCGAGCCGGCGTCAGGCCGGTGTCGGCATACTAGAAGTCTTTGGACGCGACTCAGACGGTTCGCGGGCGCACAACAAGCCCGTCCCCGAGCAACTCTTCGAGCAGGGGCGTCTGTGGATAGGGGTGCCCTTTGTAGCGGCGGAATCCCTCGCCGAACTCGATTCCGCCCCGCCGGCCGCAATCCCGCGTCCAACGCTCCATGGTTTCCAAATAGTCGTCGATGCCGTGGTGCCGCAGCAGCCACTCGCGCTGGCTCTTGTGGCGCGCCAGCATCAGCTTCTTCTCTTCGAAGACCGATTCGACGTTGACAATGAAGTCCGGCGGCACCACGTTGCCCTCCCGGTCGACGCCGCCGACCGGATCCATGAAATACAAGTGGGGAATGCGCGCCAGCGGCGGCGCTGGATCCGGGGCGCCGGTGGCGTAGTTGCGGATCGGCGCTCCGAAACAGGCATCCCGGACCAAGGAGCTGGTGGTTTCGTGATCCACCAGATAATCGATCGGCGAGGCCGTCAGCACGATATCGGGCCGTGCCCGCCGCAAGATTTCCACTACGCGCCGCCGCGAGGTGTCGTCGGTGTAAATGGACAGGTCGCGGAACTCGGCGCACCAGTATTCGGCCCCGATCAGCGAGGCGGCGTGCGCGGCCTCTTGGCGGCGGATCGCCGCGATCTCCTCCGGTGGCAGCTCGGCGGAACCACAGTCGCCGGGCGTCATGGTCACGATGAGCACGTTGTGACCGCGCGCTGCCAGCAGCGCGAGCGTCCCGCCGGCGAGCATCTCGGCGTCATCCGGATGGGCGTGAATCGAAAGGATGCGTCTGGGCGTCATGTTGCTCCGAAACGTTCCACCAGGCTCTGGCTCAGCTTCCGCGAATGATTCGTGGCCGTTTCGATGGCCGAAATCAGCATGGCTCGCAGTCCGTGGCGCTCCAGCTCGTGGATGGCGGAGATGGTGACACCGCCCGGTGTAATCACCTGGTCCTTCAGAATGGCTGGGTGCACCATGGTTTCCCGCACGAGCTTGGCTGCGCCGAGCACGGTCTGCTCGGCCAGGCGCGTGGCGACTTCGTGCGACAGGCCCATTTTCAGCCCTCCGGCAATCATCGCCTCGATCACCATATAAATGTACGCCGGACCGCTCCCGGAAAGCGCCGTCACCGCATGCAGCATGTCTTCTTCGACGAAACACACCACTCCCACCGCTCGGAAGATGCCCTCCACCAGCTTCCGGTGGGAAGGGCCCGCCACCGAGTTTGCCGCCAGGGCCGTGGCCCCTTCGTCCACGACCACGGGAATGTTCGGCATGGCGCGGAACACGGCGATGCGCCGGCCGATCAGTTTCTCGATGAGCACGATCGGCACGGCCGCCGCGACCGAGATCAGCACCTGATCGCCCCGGAGCACGTCCCGGATCTCCTCGACCACCCGCGGCAGCGTGGGAGGCTTGACCGACAAAATGACGACGTCGGCCTGGGCTGCCGCTTCGCGGTTGCCTCCCGCCGTGACGGCGATCCCGTATTTCTGCGACACTTCGCGGGCCCGTTCCGGCGTGCGCACCGTGGCGGTGAGGTGCTTGCGGTCGGTGACCCCTCCCTTCAGGATGCCGCCGATCAGCGCCGAACCGATGTTGCCCGCTCCCAGGACCGCGATGCGCCGGAATTCCGACATGCGGCTATTGTAAACAGGGCTACAGCCGGACCGGAACCAGCTCGGGGATCAGCATCCACCGAATCACCCAATCCTCGGAATCGCTCCGGTCCAAGCGCACCACGCTGCCCATCTGGAACGCCACCACCGGCCGGTCCACAGGGAGCCCCATCAATCGCGACACCAGCCGGCTCAGATGAGGCAGGTGGCCCACCAGCATGAGATTCGCCGTTTCTTGACCCAGCCGAGCATGCAACGTTTCGGGGTCGTCGTTCGGAGCCAAACCCGAGGTTTCCGAAATTCCCGCCACCGGTCGCAGCGCGGTGGCCAGAATCTCCGCCGTCTGGAGTGCGCGCAGCTTGCCGCTGTGCTCGATCCGTTCGAGGTGGAGGCCGAGGCGCGCCAAATGCGCCGCCATTCGTTCGACTACGCGCCGACCTTCCTCGGTGAGGGGACGTTGCGGGTCTTCCGCCTCGGATTTCGCCGGGCCGTGTTGAACCAGGTAGAGTTCCATGGCGCGTTTCCGAACTGGGATCTTAGCGGAAACGCGCCGTCGAACTCACCACAGCAGCTTCAGTGCCAACTGGATGTTCCGCATCGGGGAGATCAGGCTCACGATGGAACCCGGTCCCCCGGTGATGCCCGCCTGAGACGGCCACTGCACGCGCCCGTCGGCGCCGCGCACCGGTTGAAAGCCGGCCGCGGTGTTGAGCGAGCGCACGGGGATGCCGAACTGCGGCGTGTTGAAGAAGTTGAAGAACTCGGCACGGAACTGAAGCCGCACGCTTTCAGCGAGTCGGAAGTTCTTGAAGGCCGAGAAATCGATATTCTTGAAGCCGGGCCCTTCCAGAATGCCCACACCGGAGTTGCCGTAATGGCAGGTCTCCGGGATGGCGGCGTTCACGCAGCTGACCAAGCGGAAGGCATCGGGATCGAACCACTTTTGCAGCGTGCGGTTCTGGAGCTTGCCCGAAGCGACGCGGTCGGGCCGCACCGGGCTGTTGGCCGTATTGATGAGTTGGCCCTGAGTGACCGAGAAGGGAAAGCCGGAGCGCAAGGTGACGATCCCGTTCGCCTGCCAGCCGGAGAAGATGGCGCCAGCCACTCCACGCGACAGCGTCGCGGGCGCGGGCACGTCCCAGACGAAGCTCATCACGGCCACGTGCCGCGCGTCCCATCCGACGCGTCCCTTGTCGGCGGCGCGGTTGCGCGGATTCTGGTACGTGTTCGGATTGATCCCGTCGCCTTCGTTGCGGCCGTAGCCCTCCATGAGCGATTTCGAGAACGTATACGACAGCGTGTACACGAAGCCGTGGGAGTACTCTTTCCGAAGGCTGATTTGCAGGCCGTTGTACCAGGCGTTGGCGCCGCTATCCAAAAACCGCAGCCGCGTCAGCGGGCGGAGGATGCCATTGTCGTTGATGAACTGGATGGGACGCCGCGACTGCACTGTGTCCTGCGGCCCGGAGGGGATAAAGGGATCCGGATTGTTCTTTTCGACAGTGTTGTCCAGATGGGTCGTCTTGTTGCCGACGTAGCCCACTGTCAGCGTCGCCCTCCACGGCAACCGGCGCTGGATGTCGAAGCTCCACTGGGCCACGTAGGGCTGGAAGTTGTCCGTGTTGAGCACGACGGCGCTGGTCGGCGAAGCCGGGTTGACGGGCCCGAAGGGGTTGGCAAAACTATAGACGGGCGTGCCGGGCACCAGCACTCCGTTACGGGCCGTGTTGGAAAATTGCGAGCTCCCGGATAGCGGCGGGTTCAGGTTCAAGATCGTGTAGTTGTTGAGCTGGTGGACGTTGTAGAAGATCCCGAAGCCGGTGCGCAACACCCAGTCCTCGGTCAACCGGTACGCCAAGCCCACCCGTGGCATGAACTGTCGCTTCGAGGGGCGATAGAACTGGTAGACCGTGCGAATCCGCGCAGGAACGAACTCCGGCGGATTGTTCAAGCCCTGCCGCCACTCCGCGCTCCGCCACAGCCCGCGAATGTCGGTGGCCGGCGAGTTGTATTCCCACCGGATGCCGAGGTTCACCGTGAGCTTGCGCACCGGCTTCCAGTCGTCCTGGAAGTACAGCGCGAACCGGTTCTGCCGCACGTCGGTGAGCGGCAAGCCCTCGGGCGACTCGGTGGAAGAGGGGATTCCCAGCAGAAACGCGGCAAAGGAGTTCCCTGCGAGGTTCCCGGTGAAATTGAAGGCCCCGCGCGGCACGTTCGCCGCTCCGCGGAACAGCGACACTCGGCGGAAATCGAAGCCCGTTTTGAAGGTGTGCGAGCCGGTCACGATGGAGAGGTTGTCGTTGATCTGATACAGGGCGTTTTGGTCGAAGCCGTTGCCGCCGTCCCGCTCCGCCAGGCCCAGGAAACCGGCGACGTTCATGCTCGGGATGCCCGCTTCGCGGCGGGTCAGCGGTCGGTTGTTGTCCGTCAGCACGTTGAAGCCCAGGATGCCGATCTTCTCCAGACTGAAGTCCGTGTTGGCGCGCGGGTTGAAGCTGTCGTCGTCGGACTGGGTCCAGCCGAAGCGCGCCTCGTTGATCACTGTCGGCGTGAAAATGTGCAGCCACTGGGTGGCCACGTTGTCGTTGCGGCCCACCACCAGGTAGCTGAAGTTCGGATTGGCCGTGATGCTGAACCAGCGCGGCGTATTGGTGGCGTAACGCGCAAAGAAGCGGTCCTTGGACGAAACGACGTGGTCAATCTTGACGAAGTACTGGTTGTCGTCAATCGAGTTCTGCCCCGGATTCCGGTGGTTGATCCCGGTAATCGGGTCGGGAAGGGGGTTCTGCGCCCGCGGCCAATAATCGAGCAGGGCGCGCGCCGCCGGGACGATGCGCGATTGCGGGATGACGTTCCCCGGGAAGGGCGTGGGCGCATTGGGGTCGGACAGCGGGTCCACGATGGTGATGGCCGGAAGCGGCTGTCCGGCGGCGTTGCGCCGGTTCAGCAGCCCGCTGAAGTCACCCCGTCGGAGATTGTCGTCCGGCACTAAGGCGGTGAAGATCGTTCCGGGCTCCCGGCGCCGGCGGCCTTCGTAATTGAACATAAAGAAGGTCCGGTTGCGGCCGTCGTAAAGCCGGGGCAGCCATACCGGCCCGCTGGCTACCGCGCCGAACTGGTTCTGCCGCAGGGCGGTTTTCGGCACGCGCGGCGATCCCGGGGGCGTGAAGAAGTTCTGGAAGAATCCCTCGGCATCGAGCTTTTCGTTGCGCAAGAACTCGTAGACCGACCCGTGAAACTCGTTCGTGCCCGAGCGCATCACCATCACCAGCTGCGCGCCGGAGTTGAAGCCGTACTCGGCGGAGTAGCTCCCCGTGAGGACCTTGACCTCCTCCATGGCCTCCGGCGACGGCGAGAACGGCACCGTGTTGACGCGCGATTCGGTGGCCACCACGCCGTCCAGTGTGGCGTGCTGGTTGGTCTCGCGCTGGCCGTTGGCCACCAGGGCGATGGTTTGTCCCGGAATGGGCACCCCACCGCCGGCGCCCGACATGCCGTCATAGCCGTGACGCGAGCCGAACATCACTCCGGGATTGAGCACGGCAAAGTTGCCCACGTTGCGGCCGTTCATGGGCAACTCCACCAAGCGCCGCTGCTCCACGATGCCTCCGACGGAAACTTCGTCCGTGCGCAAAGCGGGCGCTTCCGAGGTCACCGTGATCCGCTCGGAGATCGAGCCCACTTGCAGCTGGAAGTCCACACGGACCTTCTCGTTGATCTGCAGCCGGATGCCGCCGCGCGTTTCGGGCTTGAATCCCTGGGCTTCCGCGGTCACCTCGTACTCGCCGACGTCCAGCAACGGAATGGCGTAGTCGCCGGTGGTGGTGGTGACGGTTTCGGTCACGACGCCGGTGCGCACGTTGCGCGCCGTGACTTTGGCTTGGGCGATCGAAGCCCCTGAGGGATCCGTCACCGTGCCCAGAATGGATGTGGACGTCGTTTGCGCCAGCAACGGCAAACTCGAAACCCAAAGCACCAGGATGCAACGCATAATGCCCCTCCCCGGTAGAGTCCGCGGCGCTCCAGTGCCGCGACGGATGGGATTCTAGTACAACTTCTCGCCGCGCGCAAGCGGGAGAGTAGTCCTTGCGCCCGGCGCGTGGCCGAGTCTAGAGTACGGTCATGGATCCCGGAATCACGCGGCGGACCGCGATCCAGAGGGCAGTCTTGGCGGCGCTGCCGCCGGCAGGCCGCGCGCAAGGCACAACCCCCCGCATCCGCATCGCCGTCTCGACGTACTCCTACTGGCACTTCCGCGGTGAAAAGTACCCCGTGGAAAAGGTGATCGAGGAAGCAGCGCGCCTGGGCTTCGACGGCGTCGAGATCCTGCACCGCCAGATGGCGGACGAGTCACCGGCGTACGTGAACCGGCTCAAGCGCCTGGCGTTCGTTCACGGCCTGGACCTGGTCATGCTTTCGATCCATCAGGGCTTCGTTTCCCCGGACCCGGCCGTGCGGCAGAAAAATGTGGACCACACGCGCCACTGCATCGAGCTTGCCGCCCGGCTCGGCATACCGTGCATCCGTCTGAACTCCGGCCGGTGGGGCACGATCCGGTCCTTCGACGAGCTGATGAAGGTGCGGGGCCTGGAGCCGCCGCTTCCGGGCTACACCGACGAGGACGCCTTTCGCTGGTGCATCGAGGCCATCGAGCAGTGTCTGCCGGCCGCCGAGAAAGCCGGCGTGATGATGGCGCTCGAAAACCACTGGGGCCTCACCACCCGGCCCGAAGCCGTCATCCGGATCTGGAAAGCCGTGAATTCGCCCTGGCTCGGCGTGAACCTGGACACGGGCAATTACGCGGGGGACCCTTACCCGCAGATCGAGCTGCTGGCGCCCTACGCCACCATTGTCCAAGCGAAGACTTATTTCGGCGGGGGCGAGTGGTACACGCTCGATCTGGATTACCCGCGCATCGCCCGCATCCTCCGCAAGGCCGGCTTTCGCGGCTACGTGTCGCTCGAGATGGAAGGCAAGGAGGATCCGGCCACCGCCGTGCCCAAGAGCCTGGAACTGCTGCGCAAGGCCTTTGCGTGAGCGGCGCGTAATTCCGCGGGGACGCGCCGATAAGCCACAACAGGAGCCGCCCATGCCCGTCATCGGTCCGCGGCGCTACGTCGAGATCCCGGGCGACGGTACGCACGAACTGCCACCGCTGCTGGTGCGCTCCACGCCGTGCGTGCGGCGCCTCGAGGACATCTTGGAGATGGCCGAAGCGCTGGTAGAGTCCGAGGAACTGATCCCGCCCGTCCCCCAAGAGGACTCGGCGGCTGCGGCGGAGCGGCAATGGCGCAAGATGGATTTGGCGCTCCAGCTCGTCGAGCAGTACGCCATCCTGCTGACGCACTGGAAGTGGGGAGACTCGGTGTTGGAGTGGATCCGCCAGTGCGAGATCACCTTCTGCCGCCACCCGCACCTGCGCCCGCTGTTGCGTCCCGACGTCTGGCCCCACGCCGGGCGCCGCAGCTTCGTTCAACTGCTGGCCGACAAAGGCGTGATCGCCGAGGACGTCGCCCTGCAAAAGGCTGTAGGCCTGCGGCTCACCTTCCGCCAGCCTCCGCCCCTGACGTGCTTCTCGGATCAATTCCTCTTCTATTTGAACTCCTCGGTGGCGGCATCTGCCTTCGCCAAATGGGCGGAGATGACGCCCGAGCCGGTCTGGTCGCTCCCGCCGGAACGCTTCCACTTCGAGGTCGTGGACCTGTCGCGCTAAGCCGCAGGCCCCCGGCCACGCCGGTGGTATATTCGTCTAGGTATGAAAATCGGCGTGGTGGGCCTCGGTTTCATGGGGAGCACCCACCTGAGGGCCCTCCGCAACGTTGCCCAGGCGGAACTGCATGCGGTAGTCAGCTCGGATCCGCGCAAGCTCGAGGGCGACCTGAGCGGCATCCAAGGCAACATCGGCGGTCCCGGCGAGCGTTTCGATTTCACCGGCGTGCGCAAGTACCGTACCTGGCAAGAGGCCGTGGCCGACCCGGAACTGGAAGCGCTGGACATCTGCCTGCCCACTCATCTGCACGCCGAAGTAGCCATCGCCGCCCTGCGCGCGGGCAAACATGTGCTCGTCGAAAAACCCATGGCGCTCGACGGCGCCTCGGCCGAGGCCATGCTCGCCGCGGCGCGCGAAAGCGGGCGCGTGCTAATGACCGCCCATGTGCTCCGCTTCTGGCCCGACTATGTCGTGCTGTCGGACACCGTCAAGTCGGGCCGCATCGGTTCCGTGCGGGCGGCCGTCTTCCGGCGGCGCTGCGCCGCTCCCGCCTGGGGCGCTTGGCTCAGCGACAAGCAAGCCAGCGGGGGTGGCGTGTTCGACCTGCTGATCCACGACGTGGATTTTTGCCTTCATTTGTTCGGAGCGCCCGAGGCCGTCTCTGCCGTGGGCTACGAAGACATGGCCCATGGTATCGACTGGATCACTGCCCAGCTCCACTATTCCGGGATCGGTGGCGTCGTAATCTCCGGCGGATGGCATCACGCTGGGGCTTTTCCTTTCTCGATGGAGTACAGCGTGGTCGCCGAGGGGGGCGTGCTGGAATACAATTCCGCTGCGGGTCCGCCCGCGCTCTACCACGCCCGGGGAGCTAGGGAGACGCCGCCTTTGGACGGTCGCGATGGCTACGAGGCCGAACTGGCGTATTTCGTGGATTGCTGCGTCGGTGGGCGCCGCCCGGACCGCTGCCCGCCCGAGGAATCGGTGGCGGCCGTGAAGCTGGCGCGGTTGATGGTCGAAGCCAGGGACAGACGAGGAGAGAAAATTCCATGCCAGATCTGAAACCGATGGAAGTGGGCGTGATGTTCTGGGCCGGCCCGGACCCGATCGAGACCTTGCGCGACGTTAAAGCGCTGGGTGTGCGCTGCGGCCAGATGGGCATCCCTGGTGAGATGAAACTGGACGGCGCCGCATCCGCCTGGAAGGCTGCGCTGGCCGCCGAAGAGTTCACCTTAGTGACCATCTTTGCGGCCTACAGCGGCGAAAGCTATGCCGACGCGCCGACCGTGCAGCGCACGGTGGGGTTCATTCCGCCGGCCACCCGCGCCGAGCGCGAACGCCGCACGTACGAGATCAGCGACTTCGCGGCGGCCCTGGGCGTGCCCAGCATTGCTTGTCACATCGGCTTCGTGCCCGAAGACAAGTCGCATCCGGACTACGTGGCGGTCCGCGATCTGGTCCGGCGCATCTGCGATCATGCGGCGAAACACAACCAAACCTTCGCGCTCGAAACCGGTCAGGAGCCGGCACGGGTGCTGCTCGAATTCCTCAGGGACGTGGACCGGCCCAACCTCGGCATCAACTTCGACCCTGCCAATATGATCCTGTACGGCACCGGCGACCCCATCGAAGCCCTCGACCTGTTGGCGCCCCACGTCATCTCGGTCCATTGCAAGGACGGCGACTGGCCGCCCAAAGACAAGCCGGGAGCGCTCGGCACCGAGCAGCCGTTGGGCAAAGGCTCGGTGGGCATCGAGCGCTTCATCGCCAAGCTGAAGCAGATCGGATTCCAAGGTCCGCTCAACATCGAGCGGGAGGTGGAAGACCACGAGCAGCGCCGGCGCGATATCCGCGAGGCCGTCGAGTTGTTACGCCGCCTGACGGCCTGAGGGCGCGCATCGCTAGCCCACGCACTCCAGGATGTAATACTTCTTGCCGTCCGCTTTGGCGATCTGGCCGGCGATCGTCCATTCACGGCCGTCGGCCAGATAGACGCGGCGGTAAGAATCGTATTCGACGCCCACCTGCTGGTCAATCCGCCACGCCTCCACCTCGCGGGTGTCACCGGGACGCCACGAGGTGCGGGCGATGCGGAAGGGATCGCCGCCCATGTTCAGAGCTTAGCAGAGCCGGGTTTGCCCCGCCGTCGCTCCGGGCATATACTCGTACTTTTCCCGCACCAGCAGGAATGAGCGAGGCCTTATGCGAACCGTCACGATCACGGCCCTCACATCCGCCCTGTGGCTGACGGGCTGCGCGGGAGGGCGTCACGAAGCCACGGAAGCGTATTTCCTTGTCGCCTCTAACGTCAAGATTGCCTACTGGCAGGAAGCCAACGCAGGCCTCACGGCCGCTGCGCGGCAGCTCGGCGTCAAAAGCGAGATGGTCGGTCCGGAAACGTACGATCCACAAGCCGAACGGGAGGCCTTCGAACGCCTGCTGTCGCGGCAGCCTCCGCCCGCGGGCATTATGGTCTCCGCCGCGAATCCCGACCTCATGCGGCCCGCCATTGACGCAGCTGTCGCCAAAGGCATCCCCGTTATCACCATTGACGCCGACGTCCGCGACAGCAAGCGTTTGCTGTTTGTGGGAACCAACAATTACGAAGCGGGCCAGCTCGGCGCCGAGCTCCTGGTCAAGCGGCTCGGCGGCAAAGGCAGCGTGGTGTTCTACACCATCGCTGGCCAGCAGAATCTGGTGGAGCGGCTGGAAGGCTACAAGCGCGTGCTGGCGCAACATCCCGGCATCCGGGTCGCCGAAACCGTGGATATGAAGGGCGATCCGGTGGTTGCCTTCGAGACGACCAAGAAGATCCTCGAAACCATGAAGCCGGCGCCGGACGCCTTCGTCTGCCTTGAGGCGCTTTCGTGTCAGGAGGTGGCGGACGTGCTCGACCGGGAGAAAGTCACGGGGAAGACCCTGATCGCCATGGATACCAACCGCAGCACGCTGGAGTGGATTCAGAAGGGGATGATCCACGCCACCATCGCCCAGAAACCGTACACCATGGCCTATTACGGCGTGAAGATCCTCGATGACCTTTATCATCACAAGCCGGAGCGGCTCGACGAAAATTGGGCGGGCAACACCCGCTCGCCACTGCCGGTCTTCGTGGACACGGGAACTACCTTGATTGACGCCAGCAATGTGGACCGGTATCTGCGCCAGCAGTAAAGTGGTCGCTGCGGTCGATTGTCCACTTGCGGCGTGCGATCGCGCAAGGAGGCCAAAAATGTCAGACTCGAAACCCGAGTGGGCCCCGCGTCGGCGCTTTCTGGAATCGTCGGTGGCCGCTGGGGCCCTCTTGGTGCTCGAACCCAAAACCGTGTTCGGCACGCAGGCCAACTCCGCCATCGAGCTTGGCATTATCGGCTGTGGGGGACGCGGCAACTGGATCGGCGCCCACTTCGTGGAGTTCACCCACACGCGGATCGTCGCCCTGCACGATCCGTTCCGAGACCGGCTGGAGGCCACGGCGGCCAAATTCAAGGTGGACCGCTCGCGTCTCTACGGCGGCTTGGACGGTTACAAGGATCTGCTCGCCTCGCGCGTGGACGCCGTGGCGATCGAAAGCCCGCCGTACTTTCACCCGGAACAGGCGGCGGCCGCGGTTGCGGCAGGCAAACATGTGTTTTTGGCCAAGCCCGTGGCCGTGGATGTGGCCGGCTGCAAGAGCGTGCTGGAGACGGGCGAGAGGGCCAAGGGCAAAGTCAGCTTCCTCGTGGATTTTCAAACCCGCGCCCAGGCGGCGTTCCAAGAAGCGGCGCGGCGCGTGCATGAGGGAGCCATCGGCGCCCCGGTGCTGGGCCACGTCTTCTACCACACCGGACGCCTGCGGCCCCAAGCTCCTCCGGGCGCGCCTGCCGAGGAAGCACGTCTGCGCAACTGGGTGTTCGACAAAGTTCTCTCCGGCGACATCATCGTCGAGCAGAACATCCACGTGCTCGACGTGGCCAACTGGTATCTTCGAGCGCATCCTCTGCGCGCGTTCGGAACCGGCGGCCGAAAAGCCCGCGTGGACGTGGGTGACTGCTGGGATCACTTTGTTGTGACGTACTGGTATGCCGACGACGTGCGCGTGGACTTCAGCTCCGCTCAGTTCACTAAAGGCTTCCACGACATGTGCATCCGGATCTACGGCACGGCCGGCACGGTGGATTCCCACTACGGGGGCTCCGTCCGCATCACGGGCGACCATCCCTGGCCCGGCGTCGAGAAAGATGACACGTTCCGAGAAGGCGCCATCGCCAACGTCAAAAACTTCATCGAGAGCATACGAACGGGCCGGCTCCTCAACAATGCCGCCGACAGCGTCCAGAGCAACCTGACGGCGGTGCTCGGCCGCATGGCGGCCTACGGGGAGCGTGTGGTGAGCTGGGACGAGATGCTTCGCAGCAACGAGAAACTCGACGCGAAACTGAGGTTGTGATCTACTGAAGTCGCTGCCGGTCCGCTCGGATGTTCCGATCGAGTCCCCTCGGGTGGCGTACACTGTGAGGCGATGGCTCGTTTGGTGGACAAGCCTGCCGTGCGGGTGGAGGGCTTGCTCCGAGAAACTGCGGTCGCCGAATGTCTGCGCGCCCTGAGCCGCCACCGGCAGTGGATCAACGAGCAGCACATAGCCCTCTGCCGCATCCCCGCACCCACCTTCCTCGAACAGCAGCGGGCCGAATGGATGCTCGACCAACTTCGTGCGCTGGGCTGTGAGGCGCAGTTGGACCGGGCCGGCAATGTGGTGGCCCGGCCCCGCGGCTATGACGCTGGGCCGTTCGTGGCGCTGACGGCTCACCTGGACACGGTCTTAGCGCCGCGCAGCCCGGAAGAGATCACCGTCGCTCCCGACGGTCGCTTCCTCGGACCCGGGGTGTCGGACAACGGCGCCGGCCTCGCGGCCCTGCTTGCGATCGCGAAAGCCTTGCAATCGGCCCCGCTGTTGCCGGACCGGCGCTGTGGCTTACTGTTGGTGGCGAACGTGGGAGAAGAGGGCGAGGGGAACCTGAGCGGCATGCGCTACCTTTGCCGCAGTTCACCCGTCTCGGCGGACCTCAAGGCGCTGGTGGTTTTGGACGGGCCGTCCACGGACCACATCACCTGCCAGGCCTTGGAGAGCCGAAGGTTCGAAATCACCATCACCGGGCCTGGCGGGCACAGTTGGAGCGACTACGGGGTCGGCAACCCCATCCACGCCCTCGGCCGTGCGGTCGCTCTGCTCGCCGAGCACCGCGCCAACGGCGAGGGGCCGAGGGTCTCTTATAGCTTCGGGATGATCGAAGGCGGCGCTAGCGTCAACTCCATTCCTGCTTTCGCGCGCGCCAAAGTGGACATCCGTTCGGAAAGCGCTCGCCGGGTCGAAGAGATGGCCGCTGTGCTGGCAGCCGCTGTCGAGCGGGCGGTGGCGCTCGAGAACGAGCGCGCCACCGGCGGCAAGGTCGCGGCCAGAGTCCGTGAGATCGGCGCGCGGCCGGGCGGCCGCCTCCCCGACGATGCTCCCTTGTTGGCCTACCTGCGCGCCGTGGACGCTCACCTGGGCATCCGCTCCCGGTTAGACTGCGCGTCCACCGACGCCAACATCCCGCTATCCATGGGCATCCCTGCCGTGTCCATCGGCGCTGGCGGCCAAGGCGGGGGCGCGCACACGACGGCGGAGTGGTACCGGCCGGAGGGACGCGACCTCGGACTCAAGCGCATCCTGTTGACCCTCTTCCTGCTGCTGCGCGATCCCTGCGACGCTGCCGGATGAATGCTCCCCCCGTCGACCGCGTCTGGGGCGCCGATGCGGCTCTGGTGGGCATCACACTGATCTGGGGCGCCACGTTCGTCCTGGTCAAACACGCCCTCGAGGACGCCTCCACGCTGCTGTTTCTGGCCCTGCGCTTCACGCTGGCCTCCGTGGCGCTGGCGGCCGGGTTGCGATGGCGCGGCGTCCTCCGCTTCGAGCGGGAGGGCCTGCGCGCCGGCCTTGTGGCGGGCGCCTGCCTGTTTTGCGGCTACTTGTTCCAGACCATAGGCCTGCGGTACACCACCCCTTCGAAATCTGCGTTCATTACGGGCCTGTCGGTCGTCTTGGTCCCTCTGCTCGGCGCGGCGGCGGGCCGGGTACGCCCGCGCTGGTCAGACTGGGGCGGGGCCTGCCTGGCCACCTGCGGGCTGGCCCTTCTCACGCTGGAAGGGGCAAGTTTGCGGATGGGCTACGGCGATCTTCTGACCCTGGTGTGCGCCTTCGGCTTCGCGCTGCACATCCTGGTGGTCGGCTACTACGCCCCGCGCGTCCGCGTCGAGGAGCTCAGCCTCGTGCAGATCGCCACGGCCGCCGCGCTGGCGCTAGCGGGATGCTGGTGGGCGGAGCGAGCCTGGATCCGCTGGAGCCCGCGCGTGTTGGGTGCGGTGGCGGTCACCGGCCTGCTGGCGACGGCGCTCGCCTTCACCGTACAGGCCTGGGCGCAGCGCCGCACCACGCCCACGCGCACGGCCCTCATCTTCGCTCTGGAGCCGGTCTTCGCCTGGCTGACGGCCTATCTGGTGGCGGGCGAGGTGTTTTCCGCTCCAGTCGCCGCCGGCGCCGGGCTAATCCTCGCCGCAATCCTGCTCGTGGAGCTCGGGCCCGCCCACAGGCGTCAGCGAAGGCCATGAGGGCCAGGTGCGCTATAATGAAGCCAACGCCGCTTCGGAGCGCGGGCGCCTATGAATCTTCATCAGTTGTTGCGCCAACAAAAATTACTGTCCCTCGGTGTTTTGCTGCTAACGCTCTCACTCGGTATCCTAATTGGAACACTGATCGGAACCGACGTGCGGGCGGCCCGCAGCCAGGCCGCCCCGGACGCCACGCCACTGGTGGTCCCCGATCCCGTCCAGCTGTCCAACGCCATCGCCGAAATCGCACGCCAAGTCGAAGCTTCCGTGGTGAATATCACTAGCGAGTACGGGATCCGGGAGGGGCGTTCCGGTCGAGAGGGTGGCGCGCAAGACGAGGAAGACGAACCCGGCTTCGATCTATTCCGCCGCTTTTTCCCGAATTCGCCCTTCAACCTGCCGCAGCCCCGACGGCTGCCGGGCAACGGCTCGGGTATGATTGTCGATCCCAACGGCTATATCCTCACCAACAATCATGTGATTGACCGGGCCGATCGCATCAAGGTCAAACTGAACGGTGATCCGAAAGAGTACGAAGCCAAGCTGATCGGCTGGGACCGAGAGACGGACCTGGCCGTCATCAAAATTGATGCCGGGCGCAAGCTGGTTCCGGTGAAGATCGGCAACTCCGATGCGGTGCAGGTGGGGGACTGGGCCATCGCCATCGGCTCGCCCTTCGGCCTGGAGGCGACGGTCACCGCCGGCATTATTTCCGCCAAGGGCCGTCCGGGTATGGAGCAGTTTCAACGGTTCATCCAGACCGATGCCGCCATCAATCCGGGCAACAGCGGCGGTCCCCTGTTGAACATCCGCGGCGAAGTCATCGGCATCAACACGGCCATTGCGACCCTCAGCGGCACCAACCAAGGTGTGGGCTTCGCGCTCCCCGTCAACACCGCGGTTCGGGTCTACAACGACATCATCAAGACGGGCCGGGTCAATCGCGGTTCGATCGGAGTGTCGTTGGAACGGACCACTCCGGAGCTGCTGCGCGTCTACGGCGCGGATCGCGGTGCGTTCGTCAACGCCGTGGAGCCGGGAAGCCCCGCGGAGAAAGCGGGCCTGCGCGAGCAGGATGTCATCGTCGCCCTGAACGGCCAGCCCGTCCAGAGCGGTGATGATCTGGTGGACCGCATCGCGAATTCCCCCATCGGATCCGAGGCCACCTTGACCATCCTGCGCGACGGCAAAAAGCAGGATGTGCGAGTGACGATCGGCGACCGCTCCCAAGTTTGGGCCCGCAACCCCCGCATCCGCAGTCCGGAGCCGGCCCCGGAGCCGGAGCGCCCCGCCGGTGGTGCGAAGTTCGGCTTCTACGTCCGCAACCTGACCCCGGCCGACCGGGAAGAGCTCGGCTACGACGGCCCAGGCGCCCTTCTGATCACGCGAGTGGATCCGGGTTCGTTCGCCGAGGATATCGGACTACGGCCGAACGACATCATCATCGCGGTGAACCGGAAGCCGGTCAAGACGATCGAAGACATCAAACAGGTTCAGGCTTCCCTGAAACCGGGCGATGCCGTCGCGTTCCAGGTCAAGAGAGCCGCGCGAACCGCTGACCGCCGCGGAAGCCGCAACGTGGAGTGGGCGAGCGCATTTCCCGCCGGCACGTTCCCCGGCGGGCGGTAGGTGCGGCGCGCGGCGGCAAGATTCCCGCCGGCACTCCCCTTTGCTAGACTGAAGGTGCGCATGCGGGGTGGGTGGATCGCGGTGCTGTGTGCGCTGTCGCTCGGCTGGGCGCCGACGGCGGCGCAGCAGCGGAATCAGTCCACCGCAGCAGCCAAATCCTCGGCGCGCATTGAAAAACAAACTTTCCCCAAACGATCCGTTTCCTCGAAACGGCTAGGGAAACCGACGGCCGCGCACCAGCGCGCCCGCCGCGGCCGGACGCCGAGCTGGCGCCTCGGCCAGCAGCAACCCACCCCGGAACGGTATCGCGAGATCCAGGAGGCCTTGATCGCTCGGGGCTATTTGGAGGGGCCGCCGTCGGGTAGTTGGGGCCCGGAATCCATCGAAGCGCTCAGAAAGTTCCAGCAAGATAACCGCCTGGAGCCGACCGGGAAGATCAACTCCTTATCGTTAATCGCGCTCGGACTGGGTCCGAAGCGCGACAGTGCGGCTCCAAACGGACAACCAAGGCCGGAAGCCCTCCAGCCATGACCATCGGTGTCCCCAAAGAAATCAAGGATCAGGAGCGGCGCGTGGGTTTGGTGCCCGGCGGGGCTGCCATGCTCCGGGAAGCGGGCCATCGGGTGTTGGTCCAATCCGGCGCCGGCGAAGGCAGCGCGATCACCGACCGTGAATACCAGGAAGCGGGGGCCGAAATCGTCCACTCAGCGGCCGAAGTGTGGGCTCGTGCCGAACTCATCGTCAAAGTGAAGGAACCCCAGCCTTCCGAGTATCCCTACCTGCGACCGGGGTTGATCTTGTTCACCTATTTGCACCTGGCGCCGTTGCCGGAATTGACGGATCGGCTGCTCGAGGCCCGCGTCAGCGCCGTGGCCTACGAGACGATCCGCGAGCCGGACGGATCGCTTCCGTTGCTCACCCCAATGAGCGAAGTCGCCGGGCGCATGGCGGTGCAGGTGGGCGCTCAATATCTGGAGGCGCCGAATGGCGGCCGGGGCCTGCTGCTCGGAGGAGTGCCCGGCGTGGCGCCGGCCAACGTCGTCATCCTAGGCGGCGGCGTCGTGGGACACAATGCCGCTAAGGTCGCCTTCGGCATGGGCGCCCACGTCACCATTATCGACAAGAACCTCAACCGGCTTCGTGAAATTGACGACATCTACAACAGCCAGGTGGTGACGCTAGCTTCCAACCCGTGGACCGTGCGCGAAGCGGTGCGCCAGGCCGACTTGGTCATCGGCGCGGTGTTGGTGCCCGGCGCCACCGCCCCGAAACTGGTGCGGCGCGATATGGTGGCGCAGATGAAGCGGGGCGCGGTGGTGGTGGATGTCTCCATCGATCAGGGCGGCTGTTTCGAAACGTCCCGGCCCACGACGCATACGCACCCGGTCTATGTCGTCGACGGCGTGCTGCACTATTGCGTCTCCAACATGCCCGCTGCGGTACCGCACACCTCCACCTTCGCTCTGACCAACGCCACTTTCCCCTACTTGCTCGAGCTGGCCAATAAGGGCTTGGAAGGTGCCTGCGCCGACCACCCTGCCATCCGGGAGGGGGTCAATACGTATCGGGGCGAGGTAACGCATCCTGCCGTGGCCGAGTCCCAAGGCCGCCGTGCCAAGGAATTGCTCGCCCTCGTTTAAACTCGACGCGTCGCGGATTCGGAGGATGCCAGCCCCGGCAGGCCCCCCAGACTCGGCGCCAGACGAACGGCCCGCAGGATCGCGCGCGAGACCGCTTGGGCGGCGGCCACACCGAGCGCGTTGACGTCGGCTTGGTGCGAGCCGAGCGACAGGGCAATAACCAGATCGCCGTCGAACATGGTGTGAGCTGGCGAGATCGCGCGCGCGAGGCCGTTCTGGGCCAGCTGCGCCAGTTTCATGGCTTCGACCTTGGTGAGCCGCGCGTTGGTGGCCACCACAACTAATGTGGTGTTTTGTTGCGAGAATCCGCCGCGAACTCCCCGCAGCAGGTGCCGGGACGTGTCGGCCAGTTCCATGCTGTCCGGCGCGCGACGGGCCCCGGCGACCAGCTCGCCGGTGTCGGGATCCCGCACGTCGCCGAAGGCGTTGACCACCGCGAGGGCCGCCACGAGCACGCCGGCATACCGGTCCTCCAAAGCGACGGTCGCTGACCCTAGGCCCGACTTCATGGCACAGCTCATGCCGAACAACTTGCCCACCGTGGCGCCCGTGCCGGCGCCTACCGCGCCCTCTTCGACCGCCTCCGCGTGGGCCGCAGCGGCCGCGGCTTCGCCCATTTCGCGGGTCGGACGGACGCTTGACTTGCCGATGCCCAAATCGTAGAGAATCGCGCAGGGCACGATCGGCACCTTGGCGGCGCGCGTTGCGAATCCCACGCCCCGCTGCTCGAGGAACCGGCGCACTCCCGAGGCGGCCTCCAGTCCGAAGGCGCTTCCCCCCGCCAGCACCACAGCGTGGACGACATCCGTGACGTGCAGCGGGCTCATCACCGGGAATTCCTCCGTGCCCGAGGCCGAACCGCGGATGTCGGCGCCCGCCACCGCCCCACCCTCGCACAGGATGACCGTGCAGCCGGTCAGCGCCTCCAGATCCGTGGCATGGCCCACACGAATCCCGGCAATGTCCGTGAGCCCCTTCATGAACGGCGCGCGGGAAGGCCGCGCCCAGCTGCTATGGTAGCATCATGGTTCGGAGGACGATTGCGGATTGCTGGACTTACTGAAACCGCCCGTTTTGTCCGTACAAGAGTTCTTCGTTCTGTCGGGCAGGGCGATCCGCAACGTGGCGCGCCGGCCCCACTACGTCGATGACATCATCCTTCAGATGGATACGATCGGCGTGGGCAGCCTGCCGATCGTCGTTCTCACGGGTTTTTTCAGCGGGGCGGTGATGGCTCTCCAGCTCACCAAGGCCCTGATGACCTACGGCGCGGTGGGCAAGACGGGGGAGTTGGTGGCCATTACGCTCGTCCGCGAAATGGGTCCGGTGCTGACGGCGCTCATGGTTGCCGGTCGCAATTCCTCCGGCATGGCGAGCGAGATCGGATCCATGAAGGTCACCGAACAGATCGACGCCATGCGCGCCCTGGGGACCGATCCCACCCAGAAACTGGTCACGCCGCGCCTGATCGCCACCGCCATCGTGCTGCCGCTTTTGACCATCATCGCCGACTTCCTGGGCTTGGTCGGCGGTTTTATGATCGCCTATTTTCTACTGAAAATGACGCCCGCCCAATACTGGAACAGCGCCTGGCAGGCCCTCGAGTATAGCGATCTGTTTCAAGGTCTAATCAAACCCTTCGCCTTCGCCTTCGTGATCGCGCTGGTGGGGTGTCACTACGGAATGCAAACGACCGGCGGCACCCAAGGGGTGGGACGCTCCACGACCCGAGCGATGGTCGTGGCTTCGGTGTGGATCTTCGTCCTGGACTTCTTCATCACGCGCTTCTTCGTGGGCGTCTGAGACCCGGATGGCGGGACCGGCAAGTTCCACCGCGCTCCGGTTCGATCACGTCACCGTACGCTTCGACGAGGTGACTGCGCTCGACGACGTTTCCCTGGAAATTTTCGAAGGGGAAAGCTGTGTGATTCTGGGAGCGGCGGCCAGCGGCAAGACGGTTCTTTTGAAAACCGCTCTGGGCTTGATCCGTCCCGACGCCGGCCGAGTGTACGTCTTCGGCCGCGAGATCACGCGGCTGCCGGAGGACGAGCTGCAGCGGATCCGCGCTCGGATCGGGATGGTCTTCCAAGAGGGCGGGCTCTTCGACTCGCTGACCGTCGAAGAAAACGTGGCTTACCCGCTGCGATACCAGCCCGGTGCCCGCTACGCGCCCGAGGAGGTGCGCCGCCGAGTGGAGGAGGCCCTGCGCTTCGTCGAGCTGGAGCACACCCTCGAAAAATTCCCGAGCGAGCTTTCCGGCGGCATGCGGCGTCGCGTGGGCATCGCCCGCGCCGTGGTCACCGAGCCGGACTTGCTCCTGTACGACTCGCCCACGGCGGGCCTGGATCCCATCACCGCCTATACGATCATGGCGCTGATTCTCAAAGAACGCGACACGCGCCGGGCCACCACAGTCGTGGTCACCCAGCGCTATCAGGACGGCGTGTGGTTGTCCGACTTCCGATACAATCCGAGTAACGGCCGTTTGGAACTTGCCGCCGGGGACGGCGAGGTGGGGGGAGCCGCAACGCGCTTTGTTGTCTTTCGCGAAGGCCGCCTCGCTTTTCAGGGCTCGCGAGCCGAGCTGGAGGGTTGCGCCGACCCCTACGTCGCCAAATTTGCCCGGCGCTAACGGAACAAGATTATGCCTTCCGCAAAAAAAATTCGATGGGCTCAACTCAAAGTCGGGATCATGGCCATCTTTGCCATGGTCCTTCTCGGCGTGCTGATCCTTCTGCTCACGGGGACCAAGAAGCTGTTCGTGGCCAAAGCCACTCTGCGGACCTATATGGACGACTCGGCGGCATTGGCCGTGGGCGCCCCCGTGCGGCTGAATGGGATCATCATCGGCAACGTGACCCGCGTCGGACTATCGGGGGAAAAGACGCCTCGCCGCGTGGTGCGCATCGACATGTCGGTGGATGCGGCCATGCTCAGCCGCATACCGGTGGACTCGCAAGCCGCCATCAGCGCTGAAAACGTCCTCGGCACGAAGTTCATCAACATCAAGATGGGACAGAGCGCGGAAACGGTGCGTGACGGAGCCGAGATCCCGAGTAAGGACGTCAGCGAGTTCGAGGAAGTCGTCCAGTCCGGCTACGACGTCATGGTGGCGGCTCGGGACCTGCTGCGTCGTATTGACGGTGTCGTGCGCGACGTGGAGGCCGGGCGCGGCACCATCGGCAAGCTGCTCGTGGATGAAGAGCTGTATAAACGCCTTACCAGTACCGCCGCCGAGGCCGAAAAGGTCACCCGGGCCGTTTCCAGCGGCCAGGGCACCGTCGGACGGCTGCTGTACGACGACAGCCTCTACAACGACCTCCGCTCCACGGTGCAGCGCGTCGACGAGATCGCACGCAACGTTCAGGAGGGGCAGGGCACGGCTGGCAAGCTGCTCCGCGACCCCTCGCTTTACGACGAGGCCCGGAAGACCGTGGCCGAGTTGAACCGCCTGGTGGAAGACCTCAACGCGGGCAAGGGCACGGCGGGCAAGCTACTCAAGGACGAGGAATTGCATCGGCAGATCCAGACGACGCTGGCGCGGCTCGAAGACACGGTCGAGAAACTCAACAACGGCCAGGGCACGCTCGGCCAGCTGGTGGTCAACCCGCAGCTGTACGAGTCCTTGAACGGTGTGAGCCGCGAACTGGAGAGCTTGCTCAAGGATTTCCGGGCCAACCCGAAAAAGTTCCTGCGCATCAAATTGGCACTGTTTTGAGCTCGGCCCGCCGCCTCTTGATCGTCAACGCCGACGATTTCGGCTTCACGCGGGACGTCAACGCCGGGATCCTGGAAGCGCACGAGCGCGGGATCCTGACCTCGGCGACCCTGATGGCCACTGGTGCGGCCTTTGAAGATGCCGTCCAGCGGGCCCGCTCGCACCCGAGCCTCGACGTCGGCTGTCATCTGGTGCTCGTGGGCGCCCCCGGTTTGCCCGAGAGCCTTCCGGAGCTCGTCGCGGCTGTCGCGGCCCGGCGGCTGCCGTTGCGCGACATCCTGCGCGCCCAAGTCGAGAAGATTCTCGGCGCCGGCCTGCAGCCCACTCACGTGGACACGCATAAGCACACCCACTTGCTGCCGTGGATTTTTCGGGCCGTGGCGCAAGTGGCCGGCGAGTTCGGCATCCGCTGGGTGCGGAGGCCGCTGCCGTTGCCTGGGGTTGACTCCCTCGCCGGGCGGATTCTCTCGCGCTACGGGCTCCGCATGACCGACCACTTCGCCGGGTTCCGCCTCACGGGACGCCTCGGCGTCCCGCAGCTCGTCCATCTGATTCGCCGCCTGCCGACGGGGCTCACCGAACTGATGTGCCATCCAGGGCGCTGCGGCGAGGAGCTCCGTCGCGCGCCCACGCGCTTGAAGGAAAGCCGCGAGCAGGAATTGGCGGCCCTCACCGCCCCGGAGGTGCGGGAAGCTCTGGCGAGCTCTGGTGTGCGCCTGGTCAGTTTTCGCGACGTGGAAGTTCCCGAGGCTTAGCCTCCCGACGGCCCGCCTTCGGCTTTGCTTTCCGGACGCGGGCGGGGCTTGGGCAAGGGCTTGCGCGGGAGCATCTCGGGGCGCATCGCGGCGTGATAGGCGAACGAGGCCACCACCGCCGAAGCCTGCATCAGGTCTCCGCCTCGCACATGGTCGTAGAGGTCCATGTTGGAGTGGTGCGTGCGCGTGCTGTACTCGAGCGGATCCTGGATGAACTGGAACCCGGGCAAGCCGACCTCGTCGAATGAGAGGTGGTCCGTGCCGCCGGTGTTACGAATCGTGAGCGTCGTCGCGCCCAGATCCCGGAACGGTTCGAGCCAGGCCTGAAAGATGGGCCGCACCATGTCGTTGTTTTGCAGATACACCCCGCGGATCCGGCCGCTGCCGTTGTCCAAGTTGAAGTAAGCCGCCAGCTTGGCGTGGGCGGGCTTCAGCGCCATGGTTTCCCGGTCCGCAAAATGCTCCTTGACGTATGCGCGCGAGCCGAGGAAACCCTGTTCTTCTCCGTCCCAAAGAGCCAGCCGCACGGTGCGGTCCATCTTGAAATCCAACGTCTTGAGGATGCGCATGGCTTCGAGCATCACCGCGCAGCCGGCCGCGTTATCGGTGGCGCCGGTGCCGGCGATCCAGGAATCCAGGTGCGCGCCCAACATGACAATTTCCTCTTTCTTGCTCCCGCCTGGGATCTCCGCGATGACGTTGTAACCCTGGGCGTCGTCGTGAAACCGCGTTTCGATCTCGAACTCCAACCGGACCGGGATCTTCTTGTTCAACAGCCGCGCGATGCGGTTGTAGTGTTCGATGGCGATCGCCACGGCCGGCGGAGGCAGGGGATCTTTCGGCTCTCGGGATCCGAACGACGTCGCGAAGATGGTACCGCGATCCCCTCGCAGTCCGGCGCTCACCACCACCAAGGCGCCCTCTTCCTTGAGAAACTGGATGCGGCGGTTGGCGCGGCGGCGCACGCCCTCCCGATCGAACGGGCCGCGCGGGCCGGGCGCCGCCGGGGGACCCTGGGGCCGCGGGATCGGCGCCGCAAAGGGGGACTCCGGCCGCGGGTCGGGGGCCAGCGCCTCGGAGGCCAGCTCGGCGTCGGTGAAGCGCCGGGCGAGCGGCTGCACGACCAGCTCCAGCTCCCGCGGGTTGTCGATCAACACGATCTTCCCCCGCAGCTTGCCCCGGAATGCAGCCAGCGTCTTTTCCAGTTCCTCGTCCGAGTTGCCAAGCGGCATGGGCGCCAGGACCGGCTCGGCCGAGACCTTTCCGTTGGTCCCCGGCGTCCACGCCAGCGGAAACCCGATCAGCGGCGCGGGCTGGGGCTCCACCAGGCGGCCCGCATAATGGACGAACGACCAGCTCCGTCCCATGGAGCCGAAGCCTTCCAGGCGCGCGTTGTCGATGCCCCATTCTTTGAGTTGTTTCACCGCCCACTCGGCCGCGGCGCGGTAACCGGGCGAACCCGCCAGCCGCGGTCCGTGCACGTCGGTCAGATAAAAGACGTGCTCCATCACCTTGGGGTTGTTCAACGCCTCGGCGCGGATGCGGTGCACCGCCAGCAGGTCGACTTTCTCTTGCGCGGACACCAGCGGCAGCGCAATCCAGGCCGCCCAGAGCACGATCCAAACGGTTCGGCGCGTCATGGTCCCGAGCATAGCAGGGAATCCGCGCGCGCTACAATCGGGGTAGCGTGAAGATCACCATCTCCAAGGAGAATTACCTGAAAACGATCGCGGAGGCCGAATCCGAGGGAGAGACGGTGATTGCCGCCACGCTGGTGCGCTGGCTGAACGTTTCCGCGCCTGCCGTGGCCATGGCGATCAAGCGCCTCAAGCGGGACGGACTCATCCGCGTCGGCAAGGGGGGCCAGCTTTCGCTCACGCCGGCGGGCCGGGAAATTGCCAACCGCCTGCTCAACCGTCATCATCTCATCGAACGGATGCTCACCGAGATTTTCGGCATGGAGTGGTACAAGGTGCACGAAGAGGCGGAACAACTCGAGCACGCCGTCTCGGAGGACTTCGAAAGGCGGCTGGCCGAGAAGCTGGGCACGGATGCGCCCTGTCCCCATGGAAACCGCGTGGGTATGGATACGCCGGAAGACCGCAGGCGGCGCGGGTTGCTGCCGCTCGATGAGGCGGCTTCTCAGACCGACGTCGAGGTCGTGAGCGTGTTCGAACGGGACCGGAAACTGCTGGAGTATCTGGACGGGCTCGGACTTCGCCCCGGCGTTCGCTTGCGCGTGCTGGGCCGCAACTGGGACGAAACGCTGAACCTGCGCGTGGACGGCCGCCCGGTGCAGCTCGGACGGCCCGCCGCTGGCAGGGTCTGGGTCCGGCGCGTGCTCCAGCCGTCGTGAGGAAGCCCCCGGCGACGGGGCGAGGAGCACCGCGGGGAGCTGCCCGGCGTTGGCTTCGCTCGTAAGATTTGTCGTCGGCGCTTGAAACTTAGATGAAACACGCCCTTATAACCGGCGCCGCCGGTTTTATCGGTAGCCACTTGGTGGACCGCCTGCTGGCCGAAGGATGGCGGGTGACTGGCGTAGACAACTTCGATCCGTCCTACGACCCTGCGATCAAACGCGCCAACGTGGCAGCACACCGGACCAATCCATGTTTCCGCATGGTCGAGGCCGATGTCAGAGACCTGAGCGTCCTTCGACGGGATCTCCCCGATCGCTTCGATGTGATCGTGCACTTGGCGGCCAAGGCGGGGGTGCGGCGCTCCGTCGAGGACGCGGTTGGGTATCAGGACGTCAATGTGCGCGGCACCCAGAATCTGCTGGAGCTGGCCCGGGAGCGCGGCGTCGCTCAGTTCGTTTTCGCCTCATCCAGCAGCGTCTACGGGCTGAACCCCAATGTCCCATGGCGCGAGGACGATCCGGTGCTGCGTCCGATCAGTCCTTACGCGAGCACCAAGGTCAGCGGCGAGCTCATGGGCCACGTCTACAGCCACCTGTACGGCATTCGGTTCATTGCGCTGCGGTTTTTCACCGTCTACGGGCCCCGCCAGCGGCCGGACCTGGCTATTCATAAATTCGCTCGTCTGCTGCTCGAGGGCAAGCCACTTCCGGTCTTCGGTGACGGCAACACTTGCCGCGACTACACCTATATCGCGGATATCATCGAGGGCGTGCGGGCAGCCATGGATTACGCGGCCACACCCTACGAAGTCATTAACCTCGGCCATCACCGGCCCATCGCGTTGCGGGAGATGATCCACGCCCTTGAGCGGGTCTCGGGCCTGAAAGCCGCGATCGAGCGCCACTCACTGCCACCCGGCGACGTGCCGCGTACGTTTGCGGATATCTCCAAGGCCGAAGCGTTGTTGAACTTTCGACCCGTAACCTCCTTCGAGGATGGGCTCCGCCGTTTTTGGGACTGGCTCTGCCAGCCGCCGAACCGCCCTTAGCCCGCCCCCGCCTTCCACACCGCGGCGTTACCCGCCTTATGCGTCCGCTCGCGCGCCGGCCGGCTCTTCTCGATGCGGCTTTTCCAAGACAACCAAGCCAGGCTGACGACGCGAAACACTTCCGTGGGATCGAATGGCTTGATCAGAAGGTCGTAGCCCCCCAAGTTCAGTACCTCAGCCCAGAGGCACTCATCGGCAAGCCGGGATGTGACGATCAGCGGAGGTGGATGGCGAAGAACTTCCACGGCACGCAGCAGGTCCTTCCAGGTCTTTCCCTCAGCCAGTGTGCACTCGCTCAGCACGACTCCGACCGGATTCGCATAAAGAAACGCGCGCGCTTCCTCGAGGGTGGCCGCGGAGTGGAGTTGCCATTTCGAATGGCGGAAGATAGCGCGCAGACTGATGTGGTCGTCGGGAAGGGGACTCACTGCCAGCACCAGCACGTTGCAGGCTGTGGCGTCAGAGACGGTTGCTAGCGGAGCAGCGCGATGCGATTCGGGCGCGTGCACTTCTACTCCCTCCTCCTGGGGAGCGCCCTTGACTTCTGTGAGCTCCTCACCTTAACTATGGGACCGAAAACTCGGAAAGTCAATAAGAAAATCCCCGGTATTTTCAATGTGCTGGAGAGAGACTGAAACAGGAATCACCGACTATGGTGCGAACGGGGGGAGTCGAACCCCCACGGGATTGCTCCCGCCAGATCCTAAGTCTGGTGCGTCTGCCAGTTCCGCCACGTTCGCGAGTCGGTTAGGACCATCCGCACTCATGATACCACCCCGTTTTCGTTGTCATCCCCACGAAGCAGCGACTCAGTCGGCCGCCGCGGAAGCGCCCGCCACGGCGACGCGGGCCTCGGGAATTCTTCGCCGCCGCAAGTCGGTGAGCCGCTGTGAGGAGACGCCGCACGGACAGGGCGCGTCGGTTACGGCGCCCGTCAGCCCCGTTCGCAGCCGCAAGACCGGGCGCCGCATGCTGACGAGCGAGGTGATCAGCAGCTCGCCGGCGGAAAATTCGCAGATGCCTTGGCTGGATTCCACGTGCAGTCCGTCGTGCGCCTCGCACTCCCACGCCAGAATCTCTCCCGCGGGCCCGACAAGCTGCACGAAGACCGGCACTTGGAAAGTGCGCCACAGCAAGTCGCGCGTGGCCTCGTCCAAAAAGCCCTGCTCCGGACCGATCCACGCCACCACGGCGAGGTTCACGCGCAGGGGGTCGCACTGCTGGTTCTGCACGGCCTCCGCCATCCGGCCGAGGTGTCGCGCGGACCCCACCAGCAGGTCGGGTGGGAACCACGCCAGGAGCCGGCTGGTGAGATTGAATTCGGCGCTCCGGCCCCAGCGGCGAAGCAGAGCGGTCCGACACGGTCGGGGCCCAGGGAAGAACAAGTGCGTCTTGCTGGGCGGCCGCGCCTGCCGGTTGACGAACTCATCCGGCCGCAGCAGCCACGACGTCAGGTCGGTCGGCGGAAGCCGACGCAGAGCTGTCTCCGCCGTCGTGACGTCCGGCCCGTGCCACGGCTCCCGCAGGGCCGCCGCCTCGAGCCGAGGAGCGTAGTATCGGGTTTGCGCTGCGGCCCGGAGCACGGCCTGGAACCGCACCAAGCGCACGTCCGGACTGACGCCGGCGGGCCGGAGCGCCGCTTCGCTCAAGAGCAAGAGTTTTCCAGAAAAATTAAGTGGATCCCGCGGGAAATTTTTCTCAAGGCTCTCGAGAATTCGAAAAAATTCGCTCGAGATTTTCGCCGAAGATCCAGCGGGCTTCTTCTTCGGACAGGCCGAGATCGCGGAGAATTTCAGCCTGTGTGTCGAAAATCGCTTTGTTCCACCCTCGAGGGAAGAAAGAAGAATCGGTGCCGAACAGCAGGCGTCGCGCTCCCAGCACGTCCAACGAACGGCGGAACACCGTCTTGAGATCGATCTCCGGAGCCAGATACCGAATCCATTGATTGCTACTGGAGGTGTCGAAATACACGTTCGGGCACAGGTCGGCGACCATGAGCGCCTCGCGAAAATAGCCCGCCCCGAAGTGAGGAATCACAAAGCGGAGCCTGGGGTAGCGCAACGCCAGCGCATGGAGGTCAACGGGGTTGGAGTATCGCAAGTCGAATTGCGACGGCAATCCCAGCCTCTGGCGAACCCCGACCGTGAGGACGCCGCAGTGGACGAAGATCACGGCCGCCGGCTGGCAGGCGGCCAGCTCCAGCACCGCGGTGACGCGCTCGTCGTGGAGGGAGTAGCGGTGCATGGCGGGGAACAAACATACGCCGCGCAGACGTCCCCCGGCCAGGGCCTTCTGGACGCGCGCCAGCGCATCCGGGGCGCAGGGATCCACCATGAAATAGCCGAAGAAACGCTCGGGGTAAGCCCCGACGGCGGCTGCCACCGAGTCTTCGTCCCCTGGCAAGCTGGCGATCAAGGCGGCGCGGGACACCCCGTAGCGGTCCAGCTCTTCCACCCAGCGGGCGGCCAGGCGCTCGGGCTCCGGCGGGGGCATCTCCCAGCCGAGCGTCGCTCCGGCGGCTTCCACGGACTGCTCGGTGGGCGGACCGGGGCGCTGGCTGGCGAGTAGGGAGAAAAACCGATGGGAGAAAAAGTGGATGTGGGCGTCGCCAACGGGGATCACGCCCCACGGGGTGGGCATCCCGTTCACGGGGCACCCTCCGGGTTTTGCGGGGCCGGAAAGCGCGTGAGCCCCGCCGCCAAGGCCATCGTGGTCAGCTCGGCGACGTTGGTGACTCCGAGCTTTTTCATCATCGTCTTACGGTAACTCCGCACCGTCTGTAATCCCAGATCCAACATGGCGGCGATTTCCTTGCTGGTCTTGCCTTCGGCCACCAATCGCATCACTTGGAGCTCGCGCGGGGACAACGTGCTGAGCGGCGAGCCCGGCGCTTTGGTCTCCAGATCCCCGCGCTGAATGCAGTGCAGCAGTTTATCGGAAACTTGCGGGCTGAGGTACGATCCGCCTTTGGCCACGGTACGCAAGGCGTCCAGAAGGTCACTGTCGGAAGCTTTCTTCAGCACAAAGGCGCGGGCGCCGGAACGGATGGCGCTCACGACGGAGTGCTCGTCGTCGTACATGGAAAGAATGACCACTTTTGCCTCGGGAAAGTGACGCAAAATCTCTGCTGTGGCCTCGATGCCGTTCATACCGGGCATGCCGATATCCATCAGCACGATCTCCGGGCGCAAGCTCTTAGCCAGCCGCACCGCCTCGGTCCCACTGTCGGCCTCGCCCACCACCACGAACTCCGGGGCATGCTGGAGGATGGCGCGCAGGCCATCTCGCATAATCTTGTGATCGTCCACCAACAAGATTGTGTGGGCCATAGACTTACCTCAATCCCGGGTCGCCCGGCTGGACACGCTCGCGTTGGGGCGGACGGCTCTGACCACCGTGCCCTGCCCGAGTATGCTTTCAATCGACAGCCGGATTCCCGCCCGGGCCGCGAAATGCTCCATCAGGAGAACCCCCAGGCCCCGGATTTTCTGCCCCGGCGGGTGGCGGGAAAACCCCACTCCCCAGTCCCGTACCTCGAGCACGCTGCCTTCCGCCGAGGGGTGCACGAGCACCTCGATCCGAGGAGTCTGGGCGTGTTGTACCGCATTCGCCAGCGCCCGGTCGGCGATCTCATAGAAAGCCTTGGCGACGTCGTCCGGGAGCCGCTCGGGCAGATCCACCATCAGACGCAGCGGGCCATCGAACTTTTGCCGGTAGCGTCCCACCAGCTGCTCCAAGGCGAATGCGAGCCCGGCCTTTTCCACCAAGGCCGGATCCAGGTCGTAACTTATCCTGCGGATCCGCGAGACGGCGGTTTCGAGCAGGGCTTGGATAGCGGCCAGGCGCGCGTCGAGCGCCGGGAGCTGCTCGCGAAAGTCGAGTCGTAGCAGCTCCAACTGCAGACCCACCGCAGTCAGGATCTGGCCGACTTCATCGTGCAGGACGCGAGAGAGCTGGGCGCAATCCTGTTGGTGCGCATCGATCAACGCCGCCAAGAGACGGGCCTCCGCCGCCTCCTCGTGCGTCATGGCTTCGCGTTCACCCTTCTCGGCCCATCATGCCCTAGGCGGAACGGATTGGCAAGGGGACGTTGCGGCGGCTTCGTGCACCTGCTTCCCCCCTGTCGGATTCCGTTATCATGAGCGCAAAGCTAGGCCAGATAGTCGCAATTTTTCTAACTTCTCGGGATCCGAAGCAGAAAATTCACGATAACATAGGAGCGGAGGTGACTATGGCTGAAGAAATTCGGCGCGTTGACTACTACTACGTGACGGTTCCTGATAAACCTGGCGAGGGTGCGCGCATCCTGGCAGCTCTGCACGAGGCCGGGGTCAACCTCCTTGCCTTCTCCGGCTTTCCCGCCGCGGCCCGGAAGGCCCAGCTTGACTTCATCCCGGAAAACCCCGCAGCCTTTGCCAAGGCGGCCCGGAAGGCCGGTCTGAAGCTGAGCCCGAAGAAGTCTGGCTTTCTCATCCAGGGCGAAGACCGGCCGGGCGCGGTGGCCGAAGTCATGGGAAAGCTGGCAACGGCCGGCATCAACGTCACTGCCATCCAAGCCATTTGCGCTGGAGCAGGCCGCTACGGGGCGATCCTCTGGGTCAAGTCCCCGGATCTGCGGAAAGCCAGCAAGGCCCTGGGGGTGTCGTAAGCCGCTATAACAACCGGGCGGCGTCCTTGGCAAAGTAGGTCAGAATGATCTGGGCCCCGGCGCGCCGGATGGCGATCAAGGTTTCGAGCATCGCACGCTCCCGATCCAGCCATCCGTTGCGCGCCGCGGCGACGATCATGCTGAACTCTCCGCTGACTTGATAGGCCGCTAAAGGCACATCAAAGCGCTCGCGGGCCGCCCGGATCAGGTCCAAGTACGGAAGTGCCGGCTTGATCATGATGATGTCGGCCCCTTCCTCGATATCCAGCTCGATTTCCCGCATGGCCTCCCGGGCATTGGGCGGATCCATCTGGTAACTGCGGCGGTCGCCGAACTGGGGCGCCGACTCGGCGGCT
The DNA here is from genome assembly GCA_025055455.1 of Bryobacteraceae bacterium. Lineage (GTDB taxonomy): Bacteria > Acidobacteriota > Terriglobia > Bryobacterales > Bryobacteraceae > JANWXD01. The sequence continues at coordinate 239,877 of JANWXD010000001.1, read as the reverse complement.
TCCCGAAAGGGCCCGTAGAAACAGGACGCGAACTTCGCGGCATACGACAGGATCGGGACCCGCTGGAAGCCGTTGGCGTCCAGCGCCTTGCGAATCGCTGCCACTCGGCCGTCCATCATGTCGGATGGAGCGACGATGTCGGCACCGGCACGGGCGTGGGAGACCGCCGTCGCCGCCAGCCACTCGAGCGTGGCGTCGTTGTCTACCTCGCCGTTGACTACCTTGCCGCAGTGGCCGTGGCTGGTGTACTCGCAGTTGCAGACGTCCGTGATCACCACCAGATCGGGAATTTCCTTTTTGACCGCCCGAACAGCGCGTTGCACAATACCGTCTGCGGCGTAGGCCCCGGAGGCTTTTTCGTCCTTGCTTTCCGGGATCCCGAACAGGATCACACCTCCGAGCCCGAGGGCGTGCACCTCGCGGCACTCCTTGACGAGTTCGTCCACCGAGAGCTGGTAATTTCCCGGCATGGCGCCGATCTCCCGGCGGATCCCCTCGCCGGGACAGACGAACAGCGGATAGATGAGCTGGCTCGGTTCCAGGTGCGTCTCGCGCACCAGACGCCGCAGCGGCTCGCTGGCCCGCAGCCGCCGCATCCGCTGCACCGGAAACCCCATACCCCCTCTTTATGGCATCTCGGGAACAGGTTGCGCAATCTCGAAATTCGCCTCCCCCACGGCCTCATCCTCCGCCTGCCTCGGCTCGGAGCTCCTTGCCTCCTCTGCGCCCGTGCCTTTAATTCTTCCCAACAATCTCATCTCTGCCCGCGCGCACTTGCACTTCTGGGAAGCGCACCGGTGCATTGACCTGAGCCCCTCCGCACACAATCTTGTTGCGCATCCCTTGTGAGTGGCCTTGGCCGAGCGCTCGAGCGCACTTGACCGGCTTGGATCCCCTAGCTGGCTTGGCCGGGAGCTGTGGGTCCCGCTGACACCGCGTTCCGCTGGAGCGAGGTCTCGCCAGCAAAAGTCGAGAGGCAGCGTCCCTCGAGCGCGTTCGCGAAGCCACCCGCACCGGTCGGCCTTTGGGAAGCGAGTTTTTTGTGCAAGAGTTAGGAGCGCCGCTCGGTCCCCCGCTCCGTCCCGCAAAACGAGGGCCGCAGGCGCTACATTTGAGTTTGGGGGTTACGTAGCCTGTCTCCAAAATTGGCGCGGAAGTTTCTCATCTCCGGGCGGGTCCAGGGGGTGGGGTTTCGTTTCTTCGTCGAACGCGTCGCCTCCGAACTGGGGCTCAGCGGCTACGTGCGGAATCTGGATGACGGCCGCGTCGAGGTCTACGCGCTCGGCTCACCGACCCAGCTCTCCGAACTCCGCAACCAGCTCTGGAAGGGCCCGCGCTTGGCCATCGTCGAGGACGTGCGGGAGCAAGATGCTCCGATGTTACAATGTCGGGGTTTCCGTATTGAATGAACTCATGGACGACCTCAAACGCCTCATCCGGCAGGTCCCGGATTTCCCAAAACCGGGAATCCTTTTTTACGACATCACCACGCTGCTGAAGGACCGCACCGGTTTGAAAACCGTGATTGACGCCTTCCGGGACCGTTATCGAGACGCGCAAGTGGACATGGTGCTCGGTATCGAGGCCCGGGGTTTCATTTTTGCCCCGGCGGTGGCCTATGCCCTCGGAGTCGGATTCGTGCCGGTTCGCAAGCCCAACAAACTGCCTGCCGCCACCGAGCGTGTGGAGTACACCTTGGAGTACGGCACGGACGCCCTGGAGGTCCACAAGGACGCCATCGAGCCCGGTCAGAAGGTCCTCGTCGTCGACGACGTGCTCGCCACGGGCGGCACCGCCGCAGCCGTCTGTCAGCTCGTCGAGAGACTCGGCGGCCGTGTGGTCGGGGTCGGCTTTGTCGTCGAGCTCGATTTTCTTCATGGGCGGAGCAAACTCGCCGGCTACGACGTCTTCTCCCTGATCCAGTATCCGCAATGAGCGCCGTACGGCAGGCGCGCATACGAGCGCTGGCCAAGATCAACCTGGCCTTGCACGTGCTAGGGCGCCGCCCCGACGGCTACCACGAGCTGCGCACGATCTACCAAACCATATCTCTGGCCGACTCGCTGGAGTTCGAATACCGGCCTTCCCGCTCCACTCGGATCGAGGTGGATTGCGAGCCGCCGATACCGGACAACCTGGTGGTGCGGGCGGCCGAAGCGGTCATGGAGGCGGCTCACATCCGCGGCAGCGTCGGCATCCGGCTCCGCAAGTGCATCCCCGCGGGAGCCGGCTTAGGGGGCGGCTCCTCGGATGCCGCCGCGGTGTTGCTGACCCTGCCGGTGCTGGCGGGCCGGACTTTGAGCCTCCAGGAACTGTCCGGACTGGCGGCGCAGCTCGGCAGCGACGTGCCCTTTTTTCTGCTGGGAGGCACCGCCCTGGGAGTGGGCCGCGGAGAAGAGGTTTATCCCCTTCCGGATTTGGGCCGCCTTTATTGCGTAGTCGTCGTACCGGAATTGAAGATCTCGACCGCGGAAGCCTACCGGAGCTTGCGAGAGAAATTGACTCCGGAGCGGAGGCCTTTTATTATAAGAGATTTCCAGTCTGCGGCGTGGGCGGCGGCGATGGGGGCGCCACCGGGAGACAAGGGCTCCTCAGTCGGTAACGATTTCGAAGTGCTGGTGTTCGAGCGATTCCCCGAGCTGAAGTCCCTCAAGAAGCGGATCGAGCGGCTCCATCCCGTCCGGGTAGGGCTCACGGGGAGTGGATCCGGGCTGTTCGGATTGTTCCGCAGCCGCGCCGAGTGGGAGGAGGCCTCCGAGCAATTCGGTCGCGTTTGTCGCGTGTTCACCGAGCGGCTGGTGTCCCGCGCCGAGTATTGGAGCTGGTGGCGCAGGTGGCTTGCGCCCCATATTGGTGATCGCCAGTCATGGCCGCCCCGAAGCCGGTACGCGCAATGACGTTCGATCGTTTGAAGGTCTTCACGGGCAACGCCAACCGCCCCTTAGCCGAGGAGGTGTGTGCCTGCCTGGGCTGCCCGATCGGCGATGCCGCGGTCAAATCGTTCTCCGATGGAGAGATCTATGTTCAAATCCTCGAGAACGTCCGCGGCGCCGACGTCTTTGTCATTCAGCCGACCTGCACGCCCGTCGAGCGACACCTGTTCGAACTGCTGCTGATGATCGACGCCCTCAAGCGCGCCTCCGCAGAGCGAATCACCGCCGTGTTACCCTACTATGGGTACGCACGCCAAGACCGGAAGGACAAGCCCCGGGTTCCGATTTCGGCCAAGCTCGTTGCGAGTCTGCTCGAGCGTGCCGGAGCGGATCGGATTCTGGCCTTGGATCTTCACGCGGCCCAGATCCAGGGCTTCTTCGATATCCCGGTGGATCACCTGTTTGCGACTCCGGTCATGATCGAACACTTCCGGGCTTTGGCCGAAGACCGCCTGACGGTGGTTTCTCCGGACGCTGGAGGCGTAGAGCGCGCGCGCGCCTTCGCCAAACGGCTCAAGGCGCCGCTCGCGATTATCGACAAACGGCGCCAGGAGGCCAATGTCGCCGAGGTGATGCACATCATCGGCCGCGTCAGGAATCGTAACTGTTTGATCGTGGATGACTTGATTGACACCGCGGGCACGCTGGTGGAGGGTGCCGAAGCCCTGTTCGCCCACGGGGCCGCCAGCGTGACCGCTTGCGCCACGCACGCGGTTCTGTCCGGACCGGCGGTGGAGCGCATCCAAGCCTCGCGCATCAAAGAAGTCGTGTTGACCAACTCCATTCCGCTTCGCGCGGAAGCCCGCCAGTGCGACCGGATCCGGGTGTTGTCGGTGGCGCCGCTGCTGGCCCAGGCGATCCAGTCCATCCACGAGGAGACCTCGGTCAGCAAACTGTTTGTATGAAATTGCATCCGGCTCGCGCAGTTTGCTTTCAGCGGAGCTGCGCGCCAGCCTGATAGGGAGTTAAACGATGAGGAAAGATTTAACCGTGAGGGCGCAGGCGCGTTCCGCGCGCGGCAAAAACGAGGCGCGGCGCCTGCGGGCTCAAGGGCTCATCCCGGGGGTCGTCTACGGCGGCGGCCGGCCGCCCGTGGCCGTCTCGGTGAGCCCGAGAGACGTCATCAAGATTCTGCACAGCGAATCCGGCCACAACACGATCTTTCAGTTGGCCATCGACGGGGACGTCACGCCGGTGATGATCGTGGACTGGCAGTTTCACCCGGTCAAAGACGCGCTGCTGCACGTGGACTTCAAGCGAATCGATTTGGCCCAGCGCATCCGGGTTTCGGTACCGGTTCACCCGGTAGGGGACGCCAAGGGGGTCAAGCAACAAGGCGGCCTTTTGGAGATCGTGACCCGCGAGCTGGAGGTGGAATGCCTGCCCGAGGAAATCCCGGACTCGCTGCCGGTGGACGTCACCGAGTTGATGATTGGGCAAAGCAAACGTGCCTCGGACGTGCCGCTGCCCGGCTCCATGGTGCTGCTGAGCCCTCCGGACACGGTGGTCGTGCACGTCATCGCCCTGCGGCATCACGAAGCCGCACGGGCCCCTGAAGGCGCCGCCCCGGCAGCGCCTGCCGAGCCGGAGGTCATCAAGAAGGGCAAGAAGGAGGAGGCGGAGGAGACCTAGGCTTGGGACGCTGGCATGCGTGCCGTGACAGAACCGTATGGGGACGGCCAGGGAGCGCAGTTCCTCGCCCGTGCTCGTGGTCGGTTTGGGAAATCCCGGCCCAGAATATGAATGGACGCCCCACAACCTGGGGTTTCTCGTAGTGGACCGGTTGGCAGACCGTTATGGTATCCCCGTCCGGCACCGAGAGGCCATGGCACTGGTCGGCACGGGGCGGGTGGGCGAGCAGGCGGTGGTCTTGGCGAAGCCGCAGACCTATGTCAACCTCAGCGGACCGGCCGTGCGGGCCCTACTCGCCCGCTACGGTTTGAAGCCCGGCGACTTGATTTTGGTTTACGATGATTTAGATCTGCCTTGGCGTGCCTTGCGGATTCGGCCCAAAGGTTCCCCGGGCGGTCATCACGGGGTCGAGTCGGTAACCGAAGCGCTGGGCACGACGGAGTTCCCCCGAGTGCGGCTGGGCATTGCCGGCTATCACGTGGGTGACGGCGCGCGCTATGTGCTGTCGCCATTTCCCCGGCAGCAGCGGGAGGAGGTGGCGGAGTTTGTGGAGTACGCGGCCGAGGCGGTCGCGTGTCTGATTTCCGAGGGCGTCGAAAAGTCCATGGCGAGATTCAACCGCCGCGCCCCCGGTGAGAGAGCAGAGGACGAATGAGGATTTACGAAGAACTATTCATCGTCAGGCCGAACGCCACGGAAGAGGAAGTAGATCAAGCCGTCGAGCAAATCCGGCAGGTCGTCACCGAGGCGAAGGGCACGGTCGACAAGGTGGAAAAATGGGGTGTGCGCAAGCTCGCCTACCGCGTGCGCAAGCATGAGGACGGCTACTATGTGCTTGTGCAGTTCAGCGCGCCCCCGGACGCGGTCAAAGAGATCGAACGGCGCCTGCGCGTCTCGGATGTCGTCATCAAGTATCTCACCGTGCGCATCGACGGCAAGCTCAAGCGGCTCGAGAAGAAGCGCAAGGAGCGCGAAAAGCGGGCGGCGCGCAAGCCGGCCCCCGTCGGGCCGGTGCCGGGCGTTCCCGCGGCCGAAGAAGTGATGGCGAAAGCCGAGGGCGAGGCCTCAAAATAAACTAAAGGAGATCCCAAACTATGGCCGAAGCAAAAGGCAAGCCGGTGGCCGCTTCCCAGAAGCCCACCGGCACGGACAAAGCCATCGTGGCGACGCGGAAGCAGTATTTCCGGCGCAAGAAAGTCTGCCGATTCTGCGTCGAGCGAATCGATGATATCGATTACAAGGACGTGAAGTTACTCTCGGCGTTTCTTACCGAGCGGGGCAAGATCGTGCCGCGGCGCGTCTCCGGCGTGTGCAGCCCCCATCAGCGGCGGCTGAGCGAGGCGATCAAACAAGCACGCAACATCGCGCTGCTGCCCTTCGCCGCGGTCGTCTGAGTCCCCTAGCACAGGGAGCTTGCAAATGCAAGTCATTCTCAGGGAGAACATCGAGAAGCTCGGCAACCGGGGAGACATCGTCACGGTGGCGGACGGGTACGCGCGCAATTACTTGCTGCCCCGCCGGCTGGCGGTGCCGGCCACGGAGGCCAACAAGAAGATCGTCGAGCAGGAGCGCCAGGCGCATCTGCGCCGCGAAGCCAAAGAGCGGAGCGAAGCCGAGGAGTTAGCCCGGCTGCTGGCGGGCGTCACGGTGACGATCCGCCAGAAAGCGGGCGAGCACGACCAACTGTTCGGCTCCGTGACGGCCCGGGACATTGCCGAAGCGTTGCAACGGCAGAATTACACCGTGGACCGGCGCAAGATTCAGCTGGAGGAGCCAATCAAGCAACTCGGCGAGTACAAAGTTCCGGTGCGGCTCCACAAGGAGGTCACCGCCGAAATCTTGGTGCAGGTCGTCAAGGAGGAGTAGCAGCGCGCCCCTCATGCGCTTCTTCGACCTGAGCGGCCAGACGGCGGTGGTCACGGGCGCCGCCGCCGGCATCGGCGAGGCGATCGCTTGGCGCCTGGCGCGCGCGGGCGCCACGGTCGCGGTGGCCGACATCGACCGAGACGGGGCGAATCGCGTCGCGGCGGCGCTGGTCGCCGAGGGGCACGAGGCGTTTCCAGTGGAGATCGACATCGCCGACGAGGCCTCCGTTGCCCGCGCGATGGCGAAAGTGCTGGAACGCACGGGCCGCATCGACATCCTCGTGAACAACGCCGGCGTCGCCGGAAAGGCCGCGCCGCTGTGGGAGCAGACTCCCGAAGACTGGCGTGCGGTCATGGCCGTGAACTTGGACGGCGTGTTCCATTGCTGCCGCGCGGTCATCTCCCACATGCGTGCGCGGCGGTACGGCCGGATCGTGAACATCGCCTCTGTGGCCGGCAAAGAGGGCAACCCGAACATGACCGCCTACTCCGCCAGCAAAGCGGGCGTGATCGCCTTCACCAAAGCCTTGGCGAAAGAAGTGGCCCTGGAGGGCATCTGCGTCAATTCCGTCACCCCGGCCGTGGTGCGCACCAAGATCCTGGACCAGCTGACGCCGGAACAAATCGAGTACATGACCTCGCGCATTCCCATGCGGCGCACCGGCACGCCGGAAGAGATCGCGGCGGTGGTCCACTTCCTGGCGAGCCCGGATTGTTCCTTCGTCACCGGGCAGTGCTACGACGCCAGCGGAGGGCGCGCCACCTACTAGCGTGCTCCTGAGGCCCGAACAGTACTCCGCCGCTCCAGTTTATGACCTCCTCGTCGCCGCGGCGCAAGGGCGCATCGGAGTGGACCGCCGGCTGCTGCGCGCCATTCTGGAGCGCTTCGAGCGAGCCGTTCCCGATCTGGTCCGCTTCGGGCTCGAATCCCGTCACGACGGGGTCTACGACTTGGAGCCGGTTTTGCTCGACCTGTTTTGCTACCGGCCCACGTCCGAAGCCCTGCCGTTTCTGATCGACTGCGCGCGTCGCCAGCGCCGCGATTTTCCGGATCAGCTGTTCGAGGCGTTTCGCCGTCTCGGTGCGCCGTCGGTCGAGCCCCTGCTGCAGCTGTACGAGGAGACCGGTGCCGCCGAGGGCGAGGAGATCGCCTACGCCCTGGCGCTGCTCGGCGTTCGCGACCAGCGGATCCTGAAGCTGCTGCTCGGGCGGATCGAGCTCGATCCGGCGGAGGCTGCCCTCGCACTGGCGGCCTACGGCGATCCGCAGGCCGTGCCAGCTCTCGAGGCGGCGCTGGCCAAGCGGAACCGCGACGAGCCGCAAGAGGCTTGGGTCCGACGGGAGCTCGAAGCCGCGATCGCGGAACTCAAGCAAGGGCGGACGGGCGCGGAGGTGGAGCCGTTCGACTTATGGTCGCGCTATCCCGAGACGGCGCTGCCGGACATGGACGCGCTGACCGAGGCCGAGCGCCTGGAACTGCTCGGTAGCGTAGACGAAGCTGCGCGCCGGGAGGCGGCCTCGAGCTTCCGCTACGAACGCCCCTCGGCCGAAGCGCAGAGCCGGCTCCGCCGGGCCGCGGAGACGGATCCCTCCGCCGAAGTCCGGGCCGCCTGCTGGGAGGCGCTGGCGGAGTCGGAAGACCCGGCGGTATTCGACGCCCTGCTGGCGCGCCTGAAAGATGAGGCCGCGCCGGCGGTGGAACGCGCCGGCGCGCTGGTGGGTTTGGCGCGGCATTTGCAAGATCCTGCGGTCCGCCATTACGCTCTTCAGTTTTGCGAGCGGCCGGAGACCCGGGCGCGGGCGCTCGAGGCGATGCGGTACGCGTTCGACTACCGCCTGGCGGACTACTTCCTGCGTTACCTGGACGATCCCGACGTGGAGACCAAGCGTCAGGCCATTCTGGGCATCGGCTGGCTCGGACTCAAGGCCCACGTGGGCAAACTGGAGAAGTTTTTCGACGACGAGGATCTCCGTCTCAGCGCGCTGGAGGCCTACGCGCTGGCCGCCCCCACGGGCGACGTCTCGCGCGTCAACATGCGGCGCTTGCTGGCCAAAATCGAGCGGCTCGCCGGCGGCCTGTCCCCCCTCGAAGCGGAGGTGGTTCAGGTCGCCCTGGACGACCGGCTCCGAGCGGCCGGATTGAAGCCGCTAAGCGACGATACTGACGAAGACGAGTGAGGGCAGCGCCACCTGCCAGCGTGGGGAGCGCTTCTCGACAACGTCCTGAAAGGGCGCGGGATCCGCATCGAGCGCGGCCGTATAATGAGAGAGCCGGGGCGCCCGTAGCTCAGGTGGATAGAGCGGCTGGCTTCGAACCAGCAGGCCGGGGGTTCGAATCCCTCCGGGCGCGCCAGTAGGAGTTTGGGGTTGCGTAGCCTGTACCTGAAATTGCTGGTCGCGACGGTGGTGGCCGCTCAGGACTTCTCCGACATCAAGATCGAAAAGGTCGCCACGGGCTACGCCTTCACCGAAGGGCCGGTCTGGTCGCGCGATGGCTACCTGCTGTTCAGCGATATCCCCAACAACCGCATCCTCCAATACACTCCCGGCAAAGGCGTGGTCGTGTTCCGGGAAAACTCCAACGGCGCCAACGGCAACACGTTCGACGCCCGCGGCCGGCTCTATAGCTGTGAAAGCCGCACCCGTCGCGTCATCCGCACGGACAAGAAAGGCAACGTCGAGGTGCTGGCCGAGCGGTGGGAGGGGAAACGATTGAACGCGCCCAACGACATCGTGGTGCGGCGCGACGGCCACATCTACTTTACCGATCCGGCTTTCGGCCAGCAGGCAGAGACGCGCGAACTCGATTTCTACGGCGTTTACCACATCAGCCCGAAAGGCGAGATGGAACTCGTCGCCAAGCCCGCGGGACGGCCCAACGGCATCGCCCTCTCGCCCGACGGGCGGATCCTTTACGTGGCCAACTCCGACGAACGCAACGTGCGCGCCTACGATCTGGACCGCAACGGCAAAGCTTCCAACGAGCGCATCGTGGTTTCGGGAATCGACGGCGTGCCCGACGGCATCCGCGTGGACGAAAAGGGCAACCTCTACGTGACGGCCAAAGCCCTCTCCGTATACTCGCCGGAGGGCAAGCTGCTCGCCACGATCGAACTTCCGGAAACGCCGGCCAATTGCGCCTTCGGCGATCCCGACTTCATGACGCTCTACGTAACGGCCCGGACTTCGCTCTACCGCATCCGGCTCAACGTCCGCGGCGCAGTGCAATACTGATCGTGTGGCGCCCCGCACACGCGGCCTTGCCGACCGCCGCTACCCTTCCCGCCCGGTGCTGGGCGTCGGAGCGCTGATCCTCCATCGGGGTCGGATTCTGCTGGTGGAACGCGCGCGGGCGCCGCAGAAGGGGTCGTGGTCGATTCCGGGTGGGGTGCTCGAAGCGGGGGAAACGCTCAAAGAGGGCCTTCGGCGGGAGGTGCGCGAAGAGACCGGCCTCGAGGTCGAGCCTCTTGGCATCTTCGAAGTCTTCGAGCGAATCCTGCCCGACCGGCGAGGGCGTCCGGAGTATCACTACGTGCTGATCGATTTTCTCTGCCGCGTCCGGGGCGGGCGTCTGGCGCCCGGCGACGACGTCAGCCGGGCGGCTTGGGTGTCCCGCTCCGAGCTCGACCGCTACGTCCTCACGGAAGGCACACGCGCCGTGATCGAAAAGGCGTTTCGGCAAGGGGCGCGCCGCCTGTTGAAACGATGAAAGCGACGAGCGCGGAGCTGCTCGAGTTCGGACAACTGAAAGCGCTTCTCGGGCGCTACGTCGAAAGCAACCTGGGACGGAAGCAACTGGAGGAGTTGATGCCTACGAGCGACCGCCGGGACGCCGAGGCGCGCCTAGCGGATGCGGCGGAGGCGATCGCTTACACCGCGGCGGCCTCCCAGCGGCAGCCCGCGGTTCGCGGCGCGGCCGTGCGCCTCCGTTTCGACTCGCTCGTGGATCCCGCCGAAGCGCTGCGAAAGCTGGGCATCGACGGAGCGTGCCTCGAAGCCAAGGAGATCTACGATCTCACCAACCTGCTGGCCCGCGCCGTCGAGATCCGGCGGTTGCTGTTGGCTTGCGGCGAACGGTTTCCCCGTCTAGCCGCGCGAGCGCGCGGCATCGCCGAATTCAGCCCCGTGGTGGCGGATCTGGCCGGTAAGATCACGCCCGAAGGCGAGGTAGCCGATCATGCCAGCCCCGCCCTGGGAAGGTTGCGCCGCGACATTGACCGCCAGCGCGGGCTGGTGCAAGAGTCGCTCGAGCGATTTCTGCGCCGCCACCGGGAAGACGGAGTCCTGCAGGAGGAATTCGTCACCATCCGCAACGACCGGTTCGTGGTGCCGGTGGTGGCGGGCCGCCAGCACCGGCTGGAAGGCGTGGTGCACGGTTCGAGCGGCAGCGGGCACACCTTGTTCGTCGAGCCGCTGGAAACCATCGAGCTGAACAACGAGCTGGTGCGGCTGGTCGAAGAGGAGCAGCGCGAAGTGCGCCGCGTCCTCCGGGAAATGACCGAGCGCCTGCGGGCCTATCTGGCGGCGATCCATGCCGCGGTCGAGGTGCTGGGAGGGCTGGATTTGCTGTTCGCGGTGGCGCGCTTCGCCGCCGACTTCGGTTGCACGGTGCCGCGCTTCAGCCCGCCGCAGGCGCCGCGGCTCCGGCTGCGGGAGGCCCGGCACCCGCTGCTCGAGGAGGTGCTGCGGCGGCAAGGCAAGCGGGTGGTCCCGCTGACGGTGACGCTCGAGGGCGACTGCCGCACGCTGTTGATCAGCGGTCCGAACACGGGCGGCAAAACGGTCGCCCTCAAGACCGTCGGGCTCGTGGCGCTCATGGCGCAGTCCGGCTTGCCGGCGCCTTGCGCCGAGGCGGAACTTCCGGTCTTCGACCAGGTACTCGCTGACATCGGCGACGCGCAATCCATTCAGGAAAGTCTGAGCACGTTTTCCGCGCACATCACGCGGGTGCGGCAGATGCTGGAGGCGGTGGGTCCGGATTCGCTCGTCCTCTTGGATGAACTGGGCCGAGCCACCGATCCCGAAGAAGGAGGGGCTTTGGGGGCTGCGGTGCTCGAGCGGTGCCGCGCCGGGGGAGCGTTCACCTTGGCTTCCACCCACTTGCTGGGCTTGAAGATGTATGGGGCGACGACGCCGGGCGTGCTCAACGGCAGTATGGGGTTCGACGAAGCCACGCTCGAACCGACGTATCTCCTTTCAGTGGGTGCTCCGGGCAAGTCGGCCGGATTGGAGATTGCGCGGCGGTTGGGGCTGCCGGAAGAACTGATCGAAGAGGCGCGAGGCCGCCTCGGGGCCCGGGAGCGCGACTTGGCCCGGTTCCTCGATGAGTTGCACGCAAAACTCGAGCAGGTGCGCCGGCTGCAAGCGGAGCTCGAGCAAGAAAAGCGAGAGCTGGCCGCCCAGCGCGCCTCGCTCGCCGCCGAATGGAGCCGCCGCGAGGCGGCCAAGCTCAAAGAGCTGGAGCGGCGCTGCGAGCTCGTGCTCGCGCGCTTCGAGGCGGAGGCGCGTCAGACGATCGACCGCATCCTGGCTGAGGTGGAGCCGAAGCGGGCTGCGGCCGCCCGACGCCGCGTGGCGGCGGCAAAACGCCAATTGCGCGAGGAGCTGGACGCCACGGTGTTGGCCGCGCAGGACGAGGCACGGACGGAGACGCTCCTGGCGCCCGCCGCGCAAGTCCGCGAGGGCGCGCGCGTGCGGCTGCGCAGCTGGCCCGAGCCGGCCCGCGTGCGCCGGCTGCTGCCGCACGAGGAGATGGAAGTCGAAGCCGGCGCCGTTCGGTTGCGCGTGCCCGTCAGCGACGTCGTGGAGGTCTTGCCGGAGACCCCTCCCCCCAAGCGGCCCGAGGGCGTTTCCTTGCGACTCACCCCGCGCCCGGAGCCGGTCAAAGACGAGATCCATGTCATCGGCCAGCACGCCGACGAAGCGCGGACCCGCGTGGAGAAATTCTTGGATGACGCCGTGCTGGCCGGATTGCCGCGCGTGCGCATCGTGCACGGCCACGGCATGGGCGTGCTGCGACGGGTGGTTGCCGAACTCCTGCACGCCAGCCCTCACGTGGCGCGTTTTTACCCCGCCGAGCCGCTGGAAGGCGGCGCGGGGGTGACGATCGCGGAATTGCGCAGCGGGGAGGAAGCCTGAAGAGGGCCGTCGCGCTCCTCCGCCCCGGCCAGCCGTTCCCCGTCGGGGAGTGGCCGGGCGGAGCGGCTGGCCATGGGACGGATCCTGAGCTTTTTTACGTCGCCGACGTGGTTACCGCCGTGTCGACGACGGTTTCGATTTCCGCCGCCTCGGTGAGCGTGTTGTGGATGAGGCAGGACTTGACGGCACGCAGCACGCCTTCACGGTGGCGCTCGTCGAGCGCCGGCAGGCGGAGTTCGACGCGGAAGGCGTCCAGACGCGGCGGCGGGCTGGCTTTGTGAGCCGTCACCCGAACCATCAGGCCCTCGGTAGGCAGTGAGCGCGCCTGCAGGTAACGCAGAGCGTAATAGGCGGCACAGGCCGCCAGGGAGGCCAGCAGGAGATCGGGTGGGCTCGGCCCCGCCCCGTCGCCGCCGTTCTCCGCCGGCTGGTCGCACACCAAGACATGCCGGCCGCATTCGATCGAGAATTTGACACCGTTGAGATAGCGGGCACTCGCCTCCATATAATCCCTACTTGGCTAGAGATGTAATTGCGCCGCGCGCGTGACAACCTACGCAAGGTGTCACCTCAAAGGCGAATTTGCATCTCCAGTTAAGGACAGAGGGAGCATCCGAACCCGATGAGATTGCTACTGGTGGCAGCAGTCGTTGTTCCCGCGTGGTCTCAGGCCAGACTCTCGCTCGAGGAAGCCGTCCGGCTGGCTCTGGAAAAACATCCGTCGGTGGAGGCGGCGGCTGCGGCGCAACGCGCGGCCGCGGCCCGGCTCGAGCAGGCGCGGAGCGGGTACCTGCCCAAACTCAACTACATCGAGTCCTGGCAGCGCAGTAATAACCCGGTGTTCGTCTTCGGCTCGCTTTTGACCCAGCACCGGTTCACGGAGCAGAATTTCGCCATCGGGTTCCTGAACCGGCCGGATTTTTTGAACAATTTTCAGTCGCAGTTGGCGGCGGACCAGTTGCTGTGGGACGGCGGCTTGACCCGCGCAGCGACGCGGGCGGCGGAACTGGGGCGAACGGTGACGGCCGAGGAGCGTCGCCGCACCGAGATGCAGTTGATCGCCCAGGTGGTGCGCGCGTACTTTGGCGTGGCGGTCAGTCAGGAAGCCTTGGGCGTGGCGCAGGAGGCGGTGCGAGCCGCCGAGGCGGATCTGAAGCGCGCCGAGGCTCTGCGGGCCGCCGGCATGGCCACGGATGCCGACGTGCTGGCGATCCGGGTCCACCTGGCGGCGATGCGGGAACAAGAGATCCGCCGCAGCTACGAACTCGACGTGGCGCGGGCCGCGCTCAACGAGGCGCTGGGGCTGCCCCTGGATACAGCGCACGAGCTGTCGACGCCCCTCCGGCCTGTGACTCTGTCCGAGGCGCCGCTGGCCGAGCATGAGGCGCGCGCCACAGAAAACCGCCCGGAGCTCCGGCAAACCCGCCTGGCCGCCCAGCTCGCCGCGACTCAGATCGAGCAGGCCCGCGCCGCGCTCCGCCCTCAGGTGTCTTTCCGTCTGGCCTTCGAAGCTGACCGCCAGCGCTTTGTCACGCGGGGTGGCGCCAACTGGTTCGCCGGTGCTTTCCTTCGCTGGAACGTGTTCAACGGCTTCGCGGATCAGGCCAGAATCCGGGAAGCCTCCGAGGGGCTGGCCCGCGCTAGAGCGCAGGAGCGCCAGACCGAAGCCGCCGTCCGCCTGGAAGTTCGCAAGGCATACACCGATCTGAAAGCGGCCCAGGAGCGTTTGGAGGTGGCCGCAGCGTCCGTGGCCATGGCGGAAGAAAATCTGCGCATCATCCGCAACCGTTACGAGGCTGGTCTGACCACGGTCACGGAATTGCTTCGGAGCCAAACGGCGCTGCTCGAGGCGCGGCTGCGGCGGCTGGCGGCCATCCATGACCAGCGCATCGCTGCGGCGGCGCTGGAGCTAGCTGCCGGGCGCCTGGCGCCCGGGTCGGAAATTCTCCGGTGAGGATGCCCACATGAGATTCGCTGTCGCACTGATGCTTTTGATTGGAACCGTTTCGTGCACGCGAGCGCCCGAGCGGGCGGCGACGGCGCCGGAAGGGCCGATTCCGGTCACCACCCACACCGTGGCGTTCACCGACTGGCCTGTGGTGTACGAGACCGTCGGCACCGTGCGTCCGCGATGGGAGGCGACGGTGGCCGCTAAGGTCATGGGCTACGTGCGGGAGGTCCATGTGCGGGAAGGAGATCGGGTCCGGCAAGGCCAATCGCTCGTGATGCTCGACTCGCGCGATCTCGAGGCGGCCTACCGACAGGCCGAAGCCGCTCTGCATGAGGCCAAGGACGCCGTGCCGGAGGCGGACAATGGCGTGGCGGCCGCCAAGGCCAACCTCGAGCTGGCGGAGGTCACGCTACGGCGGATGCGGGACTTGTTCGAAAAGAAGTCGGTTTCCAACCAAGAATTCGACGAAGCTGCCGCCCGGCACAAAGCCGCGCAAGCCGCCTACGAGATGGCGCTCGCCAAGCGGCGACAGCTCGACGCCAAGATCCGCCAAGCCGAGCAAGCGCTCGAGGCGGCGAGGATTACGCGAAGCTATGCCAATATTGAGGCACCGTTCGACGGGCGGGTGACAACCAAGCATGTGGATCCGGGCGACCTGGCCACGCCGGGCGCGCCTCTGCTCACGCTGGAGCGGGAGGGCGCTTGGCGGCTGGAGGCGCCCGTGGCCGAATCGCAGATCATCCACATTCGGCCCGGTCATCGGGTCACGGTGGTGCTGGAGGCCCTAGGCCGCACCGTCGAAAGCCGGGTCGTCGAAGTCGTGCCCGCCGTGGATCCGGCAGCGCGCTCCTACACGGTCAAGATGGATCTGCCGAGCGTCCCCGGCCTGCATTCGGGCATGTTCGGACGCGCGCGGTTTGCCCTGGGCACGCGCCAAGCGCTGGCCATTCCCCTGGGAGCGATTCAAGAACGAGGGCAGCTGCAATCGGTGTTCGTCGCCGAGGGCGGCTTTGCGCGGACGCGCATGATCACCGCGGGCTCGGTGGAATCCGGGCTGCGCGAGGTTCTCTCCGGATTGAACGCGGGTGAGCGCGTGATCGTTCCCATCCCGGCGGGGCTCCGGGACGGGGTACGGGTGGAGGCTCGGCCGTGAACGGTAAGCAGGGGCTCGGCCTGGCCGGACGCGTCGCGGCCGCCTTCGTGGATTCCAAGTTGACGCCGCTCATCGTCCTGGCCTCGATCGCGCTGGGCGGCTTCTCGGTGTGGATGCTGCCGCGGGAGGAGGAGCCGCAGATCAAAGTCCCGATGATCGACATCTTCGTGGCCATGCCGGGCGCTTCGGCGCGCGAGGTGGAAGAACGCGTCACCAAGCCGATGGAAAAGCTGCTGTGGGAGATCCCGGGCGTCGAGTACATTTACTCGACGTCGAGCCCGGGCCAGGCGTTGGCGATCGTGCGCTTCTACGTGGGCGAGGACGAAGAGGAGAGCCTCGTCAAACTCAACCAGAAGATGTTCGCCAACTTCGACCTCATCCCGCCGGGCGCTTCGCAGCCGTTGATCAAGCCGCGCTCGATCGACGATGTGCCCATCCTGGCGTTGACCTTCTGGAGCCCACGCTATGGCGATTACGAATTGCGGCGTATCGCGGCTCAGGTGCACGACGCGATCAAGCAGGTCCGCGATGTCTCGGAAGTCCACATCATCGGAGGGCAGCGGCGTCAGGTTCGGGTCACGCTGGACGAAGCGCGTCTGGCGGCGTATGCGCTTTCGCCCATGCAGGTCTATGGCGCCCTGAGTGCCGCCAACCGCCGGCTGGCCTCCGGCAGCTTCGCCTCGGCCAACCGGGAGTTCCTGCTGGAGACGGGCGAATTTTTGCGCAGCGCCGACGACGTCCAACGGGTGGTGGTGGGGGTCCACGGCGGCCGTCCTGTGTACGTGCGCGACGTGGCGCAGGTGACGGACGGAGGCGAGGAGCCCTCTCAGTATGTGCAGTTCGCCCAAGGCGGCCGTTTCTACCCGGCCGTGACCGTCTCGGTGGCCAAGCGCAGGGGCACCAATGCGATCGACGTGGCCCGGCGGGTGTTGGTCCGCGTGGAAGCTCTCAAGGGCAGCGTGATCCCAACCGACGTGCAGATGACGGTAACGCGGCACTACGGCGAGACGGCGGCGGAAAAGTCCAACGAGCTGCTCCTGCACATGTTCATCGCCGTAATCTCGGTGAGCCTGCTGATCTGGGTGACGCTGGGGTTGCGCGAGTCGCTGATCGTCTTCATCGCCATTCCCGTGACCCTCGCGCTGACTTTGGCGGTGTTTTACTTCTACGGCTACACACTGAACCGGATCACGCTGTTCGCCCTGATCTTCTCCATCGGCATTTTGGTCGACGATGCCATCGTCGTGGTGGAGAACGTGGTGCGCCACGCGCGGATGCCGGCCAATGCGGGACGGCCGCTGGCGCAGGTGGCCATCGAGGCCGTGGACGAGGTGGGCAACCCGACGATCCTGGCCACCTTGACCGTGATCGCGGCGATTCTCCCGATGGCCTTCGTGGGCGGGTTGATGGGCCCCTACATGCGACCCATCCCGATCGGGGCCTCGGCGGCGATGATTTTCTCCCTGCTGGTGGCCTTCATCGTCACGCCCTGGGCCGCCGTCCGCGTGCTGCGCATGCGCGAGGGCGCGGCGCACGGTGAGCAGGAAGACCGCCTGACCCGGTTGTACCGGCGCGTCATGCGGCCGCTGCTCCATCATCCGCCCTTACGCTGGGGATTTCTCGCCGCCGTCACCGTGCTGCTCGTCGCCTCCTGCGCGCTCCTGTACATTCGCTTCGTCGAAGTCAAGATGCTCCCCTTCGACAACAAGAGCGAATTCCAGGTGATCGTGGACATGCCGGAGGGGACCACGCTGGAGGAGACCGGGCGGGTGACGCGGGAGCTGGCCGAGGTGGTGCTCCGCCAGCCGGAGGTGGTCAATCTCCAGACCTACGTGGGCACGGCAGCGCCCTACAACTTCAACGGCTTGGTGCGGCATTATTTCCTGCGGCGCGGATCCAACGTGGCCGACATCCAGGTGAACCTGCTGCCGAAGCACGAGCGGGACCTGCAAAGTCACGACATCGCCAAGCGGGTCCGCGAGCAACTGGTGCCCGTGGCGCGACGTTACGGCGCGCGGATCAAAGTGGCCGAGGTGCCTCCCGGACCGCCGGTGCTGCAAACGCTGGTGGCGGAGGTTTACGGTCCCACTGAAGAGGGCCGCTTGCGCATCGCGCGGCAGATCCTGGACCTGTTCGACAAGACCGAGGGCATTGTGGACGCGGATTGGTACGTCGAAGACGACCAGCCCAAGTACCGCTTGGTGGTGGACAAAGAGAAGGCGGCGCTGCACGGCATCACCGAGGAAGACATCGCCCGAACGGTGCGGATCGCCTCGGTCGGCGAGGCCACCGGACTGCTGCACGCGGACGCGGAAAAGGAAGACGTGCCGATCGTGCTCCGGTTGAGCCGGGAGTCCCGGTCGGATCTGGGCCGGATCCTGAACCTGAAAGTGCCGGGGCGCTCCGGGGAGCTGGTTCCACTCAGCGAGCTGGTTCAGGTCGAACAGGTGTGGGCCGAAAGAAGCATCTATCACAAAAACCTCATGCCGGTGACCTACGTGACCGCGGACGTGGCCGGCGCCATGGAGAGCCCGGTGTACGCCATCCTGGCGATGGGGCCCAAGATCGCGCAGATCCAGATCCCGGAAGGCTACGCCATCGAGCAATACATGGCGCGGCAACCTTTTGACGACTCCCGCTACGCCATGAAGTGGGACGGAGAATGGCACATCACCTACGAAGTGTTCCGCGATCTCGGGCTGGCCTTCGGCGCGGTGCTGATCCTGATCTACGTGCTGGTGGTGGGCTGGTTCCAGAGCTTCGTCACGCCGCTGGTGATCATGGTCGCGATTCCCTTCTCGCTGGTGGGCATTCTGCCGGCGCACGGCTTGCTCAATGCGTTTTTCACGGCCACCTCCATGATCGGCTTCATCGCCGGCGCCGGGATCGTGGTGCGGAACTCGATCATTCTCGTGGATTTCATCGAGCTGCGGTTGCGGGAGGGCATGCCGCTCGAGGAGGCGGTCGTGGACGCCGGGGCGGTGCGATTCCGGCCGATGCTGTTGACAGCGTCGGCGGTGGTGGTCGGCGCGGCGGTGATTTTGTTCGATCCGATCTTCCAGGGGCTGGCCATCTCGCTGATGGCGGGCGAAATCGCTTCGCTGGCGCTGTCGCGGATGACCGTCCCGATTGTGTACTACTTAGCTAATCGCAGGAGGGTCCAGTCATGACAGTCGAACGATGGCTGCGGATGATTGCGGGAGCCTTCGTGCTCCTGAGCCTGGCCTTGGGCACTTGGGTGAATCCGAAGTGGTACTGGTTCACGGCGTTCGTGGGGCTGAACCTGTTCCAGTCGGCCTTCACCAACTGGTGCCCGATGATGTCGTTTCTCAAGAAGCTCGGCGTGCGATCGTAGCCGGAGGTCGTCTCTTTTTCCCGGTGCACGCCGCACGTCGAGGCCCAGGGGCCGTACAGAGGCCGTGGCGCGCCGTGGGGGTGGTATCATCGGTGGCGCCGCGGCCCGGCGAGGGTTTCTCTCTGCGAGAGCGGGGGCGGTGGAACCAGCCGGGCGGCAGGCCGCAGTCCCATCGCGACCGCAGCGGAAACTTCCTGTTGACGACTTCCGCCCGGTGTGGTCGCTCGAAAAGGATAGCGAGGAGGAAGGGTTTTCTGGGCATCGCGGCTGATCGGGGATTGTCAGGCCGATTCCTTGCGTGAACCGCCTGGGGCGGGTTCGGACCGTGCTTGCAGGAAGGCCCTCTCCCACACAGTGACACACCGCCTCAGCCCGCGAAAGAGGCGCCTTTCATAATCGGGCATCGGTTCGGCGGCGCGGTGCAATCGTGCCGCTGGCGCATCAGGGCATGGCACCGGTTCGGTGCAAGCGAACCAGCGCGGGCCGCTCAGCCTCTCGGCAATAGGACGGGTCTGTGTTCTCCAACCGCGATTGCAGAGTCTCAGAGAGAGCACGCCGAGGCCAATCATCAATGATGCGATGATGAGTTGGTGAACTGTTCCAGGCGGGCGTGCGCGATGGTGGGGGCCGGCAGCAAGTGATCCCGCAGCTCGCGCTGCATGCTTCACGCTGCGCCGGCGGGGTCGGACCGCTACAGCCGGACGGGTAGCGGTTTGCGGCCTCTAATCGGCAACGGCCGGCAGATCCGACTGCGCCGATCCTGAGTTTCAAGCGCGCCTGGGACAGCGTCCGCCGCCAGGCCGGTGTTGCCTGCCGGCTCCATGATCTCCGGCATACCTTCTGCACCAAAGCTCGGCGAGGCCGACATGGAGGCCGGCATTCCGGAATCGACGATGCTGGATATGATGGGACAGGTGAGCGCCTCGATGCTCAAACGCTAATCGCAGATCCATATCGAGGTCCGGTGCGGGGCATCGAAGCGCTCGAGCGGGTCGCTGCCGAGTTTGGGGACCCAAAGAAATCCCCAAAGTCAGCGATTTTGGCGCCCGGGCGCTTGCACTTGGGCGGTTAGCTCAGCCGGTCAGAGCGCCTGCCTTACAAGCAGGAGGTCGGAGGTTCGAGCCCTCCACCGCCCACCACGATGCGACTCTGCACCTCGGGCCTGCTCCCGTTGAGTCGCATCCGCTTTGTGGAGGCGTTGTCGGCGGTCGCTCGCGTGGCGCTCACCACTCCAGACGTAACACCAAAACGTGGTGTGCATTGGCGGTGCCGATATCGCTGAAGCCGCCGCGGGTCGCAGTGCCGATGCGGCCGAAGTTCGCTAAGTCGCCGACGTTGTAAACGGAGTTGGGCTGGCCGTATTGGGGCCGCTTGAACGGGAAGTTGTTCGCATCCCAGCGCAGGATAAACTTGACCCGCTCATGGACGGGGAACTCCTTCGACAGCGACAGTTGCGTCCAGTCGATTCCCGGCGCCTCCACGACGTTGCGTCCCATCGTGCCCGCTGTAAACGAGGCGGGATATTGAAACGCCGACGCGTCCAGGTACGGGATCTGGGCGCTCGTCGGGAAGCGGTGCGGCCCGATACTCCAACTCGGTGTGCGCGGGTCGCGCCGCAGCAAGTTGGGGCGCCAGACACCGGGCAGATAAACGTTGGGACTTCCGGTGAACGTGACACTGAAGGGCGGACCGGACTGGAAGGTCTGGGTCCATGCCAAATCCCAGCCGCCGAACAGCGCGTTGCGCCAACCGCCGACGTTCATGAACGGCCGGTTGCGGCCGAAGGGCAACTGGTAGACCATCACGCTGACGAACCGGTGCTTGATGTCGTAATTCGCTCTTCCTTTCTCCAGCGCGCGGTTGTAATACGTGACCCCGCTCATGCCGCCGTCGGTATCCCCGTTGTTCAGCGCCTTGGAGAAGGTGTAGAACGCATTGAGCGTCAAGCCGGCGGAATGGCGCTTTTCCACTCGCACGGTGCCGCCGTGGTAACTGATGTCTCCGTAATTGCTGTAATGCTGGATCGCACCGAAGTGAGGATACGGTCGATAATTCTGGTAGGCCCGTCGAATTTGGTCGAGCGTCGCGAAATCGCTCGCAATGTTGAGCGGGACCACATTGATATCCCAGTTGTTGAGCAAGCGGACGCCCCGCGAACCCATGTACAGCGTCTCGAGCAGCCACGTGCGGGCGAAGTTCCACTGAATCCCCGCCGACCAGTTCATCACATACGGCATTTGAATGTTGGGATCCAACCAGGAGGCGTTCCGGCCCGCGTAGTTGGTTCCCACAAACGGGGCGCTTCCGTCGGGCGCGATGTGGAAGCGGAAGCTGGGCGGTCCCTGCGATAGGTAGAAAGCGACGCGCGGATCGCCGGGCGGCTGCTGGATCGATGCCGTGGCGAGATACTCCTCGAAGTTCTGGTTCAGTCCGTTGGTGAACAAGTCTTGGTGGATGACGCCGAAGCTGGACCGGAACACGAACTTCGGATGGAAGTTCCAAGCCAAGCCCAAGCGAGGCTGGAAGTTATTCAAGTCGCGCCGGGTCAATGCTCCTTTGGGGTGCAGCAGGGCGCCCCGTCGGCCGGTCAGAGGGTCAATCGCGGTAGGGTCGAACTGGGACTGCTGACCGTACTTCGTCCGGAAGGGGGATTCGTAGCTCCAGCGCAAACCGAGGTTCAACGTCAGCCCGCGGGCCGGACGGAAGTCGGTTTGCACGTACCAGGCATGGGACCACCATCGGGGCAGCCATGTGGCTAGGTTCTGCGTGAAGTCGGCCCGGACCACGGAGCCGAGCAGCAACGCGGCAAAATCGTTTCCGGTGGTGCCGGCCGGGGCGAAGGGGAACTCCGTGCCGCCCATGTAATAGATGCCAGAAGGCAGGGTCTCCACCAGGGAGTTGTACCGGGTCCGGATCAACTCATAGCCGAACTTGAACGTGTGTCGCCCGGCCACCTTGGTCAAGTTCTCTTGAAAGGTAAAATCCTCGCCCACATCTTGAGAACGGCCGAGACTACCGTTGCGGTAAAACAGCCCTCCGGTGGAGGTGACGAAATGTGGGAAGGTTTGCGGCCCCACATTGGGAATGCCGAGCTTGCCCGCCCAGCCTTGGCCCAGCGTGGAAGGCGCCCGGGTGAAACGCCGCCGGTTGTAGCCGAACCGCATCTCGTTGATGACCGTTGGCGTGAAGGTATAGGTGTCAGACAGCACCACGTTGCGCTGGTCGATCGGAATGGGAACCGCGCGCGAGTCGAACTCGCGCCACTGGATCTGCGGGTTCCACCGGTCCGCCCAGGCCCGGTGTCGCACGTGGGAGTAGCGCACGAACAGACGGTGAGCCGGGTTCAACTGGTGATCGATCTTTCCGTCGAAGCGCGTCCGGTAGGACCGGTACTTGGTCATGGTCACGAGGTTGTCGAAAACCCCAGTGCGAGTGAAGTAGCCCGGCTGGTTTTGAGGAGTGTAAGGATTTTGTGCGAGGAAGTTCCGTGCGACCGGATCGAAGCGGGCCTGCGGAATCCGGTTGTTCGGGAACGGATCCCGCACCCAGCGACCCGTAGCGTCCTGTCGGGTGGTGGCCGGGTCGTAGATCGGGTTGCCGAGCCCGCCAAAGGAGAAATCCCCGGCCAGCATCTCCGGGCTGGGCACGTTGCCGATGAACGTCTCGGAAGCCTTCTCGTGATGGCGTTGGAAACCGAAAAGCCAAAACGTTCGATCGCGCCCGTTGTACAGCCGAGGCAGATAGGTAGGCCCGCTCAGCACGGCGGAAAGCTCGTGATAGCCGAAGGGGTTCGTTCGGGGCAAGCGCTCCAAGCGGTGGCGGTGAATCAAGGCGCGGTGGATGTAGCGATCCTCAAGGGCTCCGTGGAACTCGTTGGTGCCGCTTTTGTAGACAATGCTCATTAGGCCGCCGGCCGCGTGTCCGAACTCCGCCGGCATGCCGGTGGTCCAGACCTTGACCTCTTGAAAGGCGTCGATGGTCGTGGAGACCACCTGGTTCGTGGCGCCCACCGGCCCCCGCACAGGCTCTTTGCCGCTCACGCCGTCAAGCGTGTAGCCCATGGCCCGCTCGCGTTGGCCGACGATGTGCTGCCCGTTGATGTTGGTCGTTCCCGGGAAGTAGAGCAAAATGCGGAAGGCGTATTTTTGCAAGACGGGAATTTTGACGATGGTGTCGCCGCCGAGGATTTGGCCCGTGGCGGCGGTCTCGGTCTCGAGAAGCGGAGCTTCCGCCGTCACCGCGATGGTCTCGGTCACAGCGCCGACCTGAAGCTGTACGTCGATGCGCGGCGTCTCGTCCATGCGCAGCACGATGCCGTCGCGCACATAGCGTTTGAAGCCCGGCGCCTCGACCGTCAGCCGATAAGGTCCCGGGATCAAATACGGTACGTAATAGTCGCCCTCTGCGGTCGTCACCGTGTTGGAAGTGAACGACGTCGCAGTGTTGACTACGGTCACTTGGGCCCCTGCGACCCGCGCGCCTGACTGGTCGAATACCGTGCCCACGAGCGTTGCGGTGCCGGTCGTCTGGGCCCAGAGACTGGTTGAGAGCGCAAAAACCCCCGTCACAAACCGTTTCATACGCCCCTCCCTTCTCGCTGGGCATTGCCTCCTCGCCCCCCCGTTTGGCGAGCTTTGCCACTTTTTAGCATGCGCCACTCGGCAAGTCAAGAGATTTTGGACACGAATCTGGTGGTCCACACCCCCGGCCCGCCAGTGCCGAACGCAGCTGCGTGGACGTGGAGTTCTAAGCGCAGAACCGGATGTTGGATGCTGGGCGACTTATTGGCCATGTCATGGCGGATCGCAACCAGTTTCCTCTTGCGCCGAGGAAGATTCGGTGCTATAATCGGCCCGACTCCTGCCCGGGGGAGGTTGGTTGCGCCACTCGACGGTTAGCAACTCCCTTGGGAAGACCGAGGGATTACAACACAGGGGGGAAGAGCGAATGGGATATCGTGTCCTGCTCCTAGGGCTACTTACTGGTGTCTTTGTTATGGGGCAGACCGACCGGGGTATCGTCACCGGAACCGTGACCGATGCCAGCGGGGCCGTGGTTCCCGGGGCGCGAGTCGTCGTGACGAACGCGGCCACAGGCGCTAGCGTCACTACCGAGACCACGACGGCGGGCAACTTCACCGTTCCTTCGCTTCCACCGGGCACCTACACCGTGCGCGTCCAAGCGTCGGGCTTCAAAGCTTATGAGCGCAGCGGCGTAGTGGTGGCGGCCGGCGGCACCACTTCCGTCCCCGTCTTGTTGGAAATCGGCGCCGTGACCGAATCGATCTTGGTCACGGGCACCCTCGCGCAACTTCAGACGGAAACGGCCAAGGTCACCACGCAGGTCTCGACGCGCATGATCGATGAGCTTCCTTTAGTGGTGGGCGGGGCCATGCGGGGCGCTTTCGATCTGGCTATCATCGCGCCCGAGGCTCACAAGCCCGGCATCGACACCGACAAAGCGTTCAACGTCGGCGGCGGGCAAGCAGGGGCGTATGGCGCCACACTCGACGGCATCTCCATTCTGACCGGTCGGTTCAACTCGGTCGAGTGGGCCAACGTCAACACCCCGCCGGTGGACGCCATCACGGAATTTGCGGTCGAGACCAACGGGTTCAAAGCCGAGTATGGTCGCGCGCAAGGTGGTTTGATCACCTTTGCGTCGAAGTCCGGGACCAACGATCTGCACGGCACAGCGTACGAGTTCTTGCGCAACGACGCGTTCGACGCCCGGCGGTTTTTCGAGGGACGTCGCGGCGTCTACAAACAACATGACTTCGGCTTTACGGTGGGCGGGCCGGTTTCTCTGCCGCGGCTCTATGACGGGCGCAACCGCAGTTTCTTCTTCGTGGCAGGCGAGTGGTTCCGCAACCGCGTGGGGGCGGCGAGCGGCCGGTTTAGCGTCCCCACACCGGAGATGTACGAAGGGGATTTCCGGAACTGGGTCGACGGCAGCGGGCGGCTGGTGCCGATCTACGATCCGGACACGACGCGGCCCCACCCGAGTGGTCGCGGCTTTGTCCGCGATCCCTTCCCCAACAACATGATCCCCAAAGGCCGCTTCAGCACATTGGCGTCGAATTATTTGAAGTTGATCGGTAACTTAGCTTATCCGAATAACAAGGCCCAACCTGGCACGAGCGATTATGTGCGGAACAATTACATCAATGACAAAGGTACGGTGCTCGATCCTTGGACGAAATATTCGGTGAAAGGCGACCATCATTTCTCCGGGAACACCCGCGTCAGCTTCCTGTATAACTACGGCCTCCACGAACGGGTGCCTGGTCCCGACGGCTTTCCGGGGCTTCCCGGCATCCTGAACAACAACCGCATTACACGGCAGAAGAGCGATGTCTACCGTGGCACCATCACTAAAGTCTTGAGTCCGACCGTGGTGTTTTATGGCTACGGTGGAGTGAACTTTTGGAAGGAGCGCCACCGGGCGCTCACTCTCGACGGCAACTGGTCGCAAAAAGGCATCTGCTTGATCGGCGCATGGGACTGTAACCGGAATTTGCTTATCGTCGAGTTCTCCGACCATAGCCGGTGGGTCGCCAACGCCTACGACGGCTCGGAGAACTTCGTGTTTTCCTACGGCAACGATCTGACTGTGGTGCGGGGCCGGCACACCATCAAGTTCGGCTACCTTTGGGAGCGGATCCATTACAACGGCTTCGGTCAGCAAACCATCGGCGGAATGGTCCGGGGCGACCGGCGCTCGACCAGCGTCCCGGGCGACAACAACTTGAGCACGGGCGGGGGCAACGGTTTCGCCTCGTTCTTGCTCGGACACGCCTTTTCCGGCGGTACGGAAAATGATCGGTTCGTGGGCCAGCAATTCCGCAGCCATGCTTGGTACGTCCAGGACGACTGGAAAGTAACGCCCCGCCTGACGCTGAACTTGGGCGTGCGATATGAGTTCACACTGCCGCCCCTGGAGCAGAAGGACAAATGGAGCGATTTCACCCCCAATCGGCCCAACCCTCGGGCCGACAACCTTCCGGGGGCGCTGCGTTTCGCCGGCTTCGGCCCGGGCCGCGAGAATCGTCGGACGCTCGTCGACGGCTGGTGGGGCGGTATCGGTCCGCGTCTCGGCTTGGCGTACCAGCTCGACGACAAGACGGTCATGCGCGCGGGGGGC
Source organism: Bryobacteraceae bacterium (assembly GCA_025055455.1). Lineage (GTDB taxonomy): Bacteria > Acidobacteriota > Terriglobia > Bryobacterales > Bryobacteraceae > JANWXD01. The sequence goes on along the minus strand of JANWXD010000001.1, from coordinate 213,707 downwards.
GGCATCAGCTACGGCGTGGTGAAAGCCATCACGGGTAGCACCCACTTCGAGGGCGCCGTGCTGATCTTCCGTCCTACCAGCCTCGACGAAGGAGTAACGCCGTCGTTCCTCATCGATCAAGGTCTGCCGCCTTACACCAAGCCGCCGGTGGTCGATCCAAGTTTTTCAAACGGCAACAACACAGCCTACTGGGACAGCGACGCCGTGCGGCTGCCGACCAACTACCAGTGGACGTTCTCCTTGCAGAGGCAATTGACCAGCTCCGTCGTAGTCGAGGCCACTTATAATGCCACCGTGGGAGCGCACTTGGTGGCGGGGCTCAAGCGCATCAATCAGCTGCCGTTCAGCCTCTTCGAGAAGTATGGCCGGGCGCTGTTGACCAGCAGCATCGACTCGCCCGCAGCCCGGGCGGCCGGCATCACGCGCCCCTACCGCAATATCGACTGCGATTTCAGCCGTGCTTGCACTCCGGTGAGCGTCGCCCAAGCGTTGCGGCCTTTCCCGCAATATCTAAATATCGACACGGCGTCGGGCAACGGGGACAAGAGCGGCCATTCCACTTACCATGCGGCCGTGTTCCGCATCGAGAAGGCCTACTCGGCCGGCTTGACGCTGCAGGGCTCCTACGTGATCTCCAAGCTGATCACGGACGCGGACTCCTACGATGCGGACAACAGCGCTCTGGATCACTACAACCGCCGCCTGGAGAAGTCCATCGGCCAGTACGACCAGACGCACAGCATCAAGCTGGCCTACATCTACGAACTTCCCTTCGGCACGGGAAAGCGTTGGCTCAATCAATCGCGCCTGCGGTGGATCCTGGGCAATTGGCGCGTCGCGGGCATGCACTTCTACGCGAGCGGCTTCCCGCTCGAGCTGCACAACAGTGTGACCTTCCCGGTCTTCAACGGTCGCAACGCCGCGCACGCGACCACCTACGAGGGGTGGGTGGTGAAGCACAAGAATCCGAACTGGCTGGGTGGCGATCGCTTCTTCCAACCGCCGTCTTACTTCGGGCCTCAGCACACCGACCGACCGGGTAACACCACCCGCCACAACCCCAAGGCCCGCATGCCATGGTTGAATGAAGTGAACTTCTCTCTGGCAAAGACCCTCCCCATCAAGGAATCGATCCGCTTCGACTTGCGGTGGGAGATGTTCAACGCCTTCAACACGCCGCGGTTCAACCCAGGGAACCGGAACGTTCAAGCGCCGGACTTCGGTGTCGTTAACAGCACGCTGAACGAGCCTCGGCGCATGCAGTTGGGCTTGAAGCTGTATTGGTAAATGGCCGCCGGCCGCGTGGCGCCGGAGTCGGCAAACGGGTTATCCCGTCGTCAGCATGCCACGCGGGAGTGGCGCCCGGCACGAAACAAGTCACGGCTGGGCGTAGGGTTTGCGGGGTGCTTTCGATCCGACTTCGCGCGCCGCGTCCGAGTCTTCGAGCTCACCGTTACTCGTCCGAGGCAAGTCTGAAGATGGCCACCTGAGGCGTGTGCTAAGATCAAGACTGCAAGCACCGTGGACCGCATCACACGCAAGGCGCTAAAAAAAGACGCGTTCGCGGAAGAGGTCGGGCGCACCGTCACCTTTATCGAGAAACATCGGCGCACGGCGGCTTGGTGTGCCGGGGCGGTCCTGTTGGCGCTGATTCTCGGCGTGGCCTGGCGCTATTACAGCCGGCACCAGCACCAGCTGCGACAGCAGGAATTAGCTGAAGCGCTGCGCATCCACAACGCTTCCGTGGGGCCGGAGCCCGGCAATCCGAACTTGCTTACGTTTCCGACCATCGCTGAGCGCCAGAAAGCCGCCATCAAAGCTTTTCAGACGCTGGCGGCAAAATATCCGGGCACCGAGGAAGGCTTGATCGCCCGCTACTATTTGGGAACGATTTACGCGGACCAAGGGAAGATGGGCGAGGCGATCAAGGCCTTCCAAGAGGTCGCCGCTTCCGGCCATGAGGATTTCGCCTCGCTGGCCAAGTTCGCGCTGGCGGACGCCTACGCTCAACAAGGCAAACTCGCCGACGGCGAAAAGCTGTTGCGAGAGCTGATCGAGCGACCCACCATGCTGGTCTCCAAAGAACAGGCCACCATCAGCTTGGCTCGGCTGTTGGCGCGAAGCAAGCCGCAGGAGGCCCGAAAGCTACTGGAGCCGTTGCGCACGCAACCGGGAGCGGTGGGACGTGTGGCTCTGACCGCACTGAGCGAAATCGCGACCCCCTGACCGCCGAGACGGCATGCGCCCGAGCTTGGCGAACCTGCGTTTCCCCGTCGAGCGCAGCCGAGGCCGGCGCTATCCCGAGCCCCCACATCCGTATCGCAACGAGTTCCAGCGCGACCGGGACCGCATCGTCCACTCGCGGGCTTTCCGGCGCCTGGAAGACAAAACGCAAGTCTTTGGAGCCGGCATGTCGGATCATTTCCGCAACCGGCTGACCCACACGATCGAGGTTTCGCAAATCGCCCGTACGGTGGCCGCGGTGCTGGAGCTGGACGAGGACTTCACCGAAGCTCTGGCGCTGGCCCACGACATCGGTCATCCTCCGTTCGCTCATGCCGGCGAAGAAGAGCTGGACCGGTTGATGCAGGCTTTCGGCGACCGTTTCGAGCACAATTTGCACGCGCTGCGGATCGTCGAAACGTTCGAGCAGCGCTACGCGCGCTTCCCCGGACTCAACCTCACCTTCGAAGTGCGCGAGGGCATCGTGAAGCATTCGCGCGATCTCGAGCCGGGAACGGCCCCCGAGTTGGAAGAATACTTGCCGGGTTTACGCCCGCCGCTCGAGGCGCAACTCATCGACCTGGCCGACGAGATCGCCTACAACACCGCCGACCTGGACGACGGATTTGCGGCAGGATTGTTCACGCTCGAGCAACTGGCTGCCGCCTCGCCCGGCTGCGCCCGCGTGCTCGAAGAAACCGAAATGCAGTTCCCGGGGGCGCCGGAACGGATTCGCTTCCACGAGGCCCTGCGGCGCTGGATCGACCTGCTGGTGTCCGGCTTGATCGAAGGCACGTTTACGTCCGCCATGGAGGCGGGCGTACGAGACCCGGACGAGGTGCGCGCTCATCCCCAGCGCCTGGCGGGCTTCAATGTCGCGGCGCTCGCTTTGACCCGGGAACTGAAGCAGTTTCTGCACCGGCACGTGTACTTCACCGCGAGCGTAATGGAGGAGCGGCGTCGTTCCCGCGCGATGCTGGCCGCGGTATTTCACCATTTTCTGGACCATCCGGAAGATCTGCCCGAACCGCACCGGGAACGCATGGCGCAGCAACCCCCTCATCGCGTGGTGTGCGACTACATCGCCGGCATGACGGACGGGTTCTTGCGGCGCACCTATCAGCGCCTGGTCGCCGCCGGGGCCTGAGGGCGCCGGCGCGGTGATAGCATGAGAGAAACGACCCCATGCCCTCCCCACAGTGCCCCCTGTGCGAAAGCCGCCGCCCGCGCCGCTTCTGCCCCGGAGTGCACCGTGAGATCTGCACGCTTTGCTGCGGCACCGAGCGCGAAGTGACCATCGAATGCCCGCTGGACTGTCCCCACCTCGTGGAGGCGCACGCCCACGAACGCCTCGCCCCGCTGGGCCCCGAGCAGCAGCCGCACGCCGACGTGGAGGTGACGGAAGCATTTCTCGAGCGCAACAGCGCCTTGGCGGAAGCTGTGGGAGGACTTCTGGCTTCTGCGGCCATCGAGACGCCGGGAGCCGCGGACCCGGAGCTGCGCGCCGCCCTCGAGGCGCTCGTGCGCACTTACCGGACACGGCACAGCGGACTGGTCTATGACACGCGGCCCGCTCACCCGGCCGCCCTGGGCATTTACGAGCGGGTCTTGCGCACGCTGGAGGAGCTGTTGCGCCGCGCGGAGCGCGAGGCGGGATTCGCCGTGGCGCGGGACGCCGACGTGCTCGGAGTGCTCGTGTTCTGGCACCGCTTGGCTGTGGCCAATGATAACGGGCGAAAACGGGGCCGGCATTTCATGGGAAAACTCGCGGACCGCTACGCGCCCGCCGCCCGGCGGTCCGCACCGCGCGTTATCATGGCGAAGTAGGCAGAGGGGCTGCCGGCGACGTGAAGACCGGAATCGTGGTGTTCGCTCACGGATCGAGCATTGCCTCGGCCAATGAAGCGGTCCGCTCGCTGACCGCCGTCGTGGCCCAAGCCGGGCAGTTCGAGCTCGTGGAGACGGCGTTTCTGGAGCTGGCCTCGCCCGACCTCGAGGAGGCGGTGACGCGGCTGAGGGAGCGAGGAGCGGAACGCATCATCGTCGTGCCCTACTTCCTCACGCTGGGGATTCATTTGCAGCGCGACCTGCCCCGGCTGGTCGAAGGCCTACGCGAGCAGCACCCGGGCGTGGAGATCGCCGTCGCCGACCCCCTCGATGGACACCCCGCACTCGCGCAAATTGTCGTGGAACGCGCGCAGAAGGCGTTGGCGAACGCAGGTGCCGCCGGTTGACGACCGAGCCGGGTCAGATCACGCGGAGCTCGACATCGTTGTAAATCTCGCGGGTTTGCTCCAGGGTGGCGAATTTCAGCCCCGGCAAGCGGGCCGAAGCGGTGCCCGCGGCGACGCCCCAGCGGAGTGCGCTCGCAAAGTCCTTCCCCTCCGTCATGGCCCACACAAAGGCCGCCGCCAAGGCGTCTCCCGCTCCGATCGGACACACTACCTCGATGGCGGGCGGCACGGCCTCGACGATTCGCTGGTCCTGGGCGCCGAGGGCGCCCCGGCTGCCCAACGACAAGACCACCGACTCGGCGCCCAGGCGGCGGATGCGCTCGGCTGCTTCGACCCAGTGGGCGCGAGTGAGCAGCGCTTTGTTGAGCAGCCGCTCGGCCTCCTGCTGATTCGGGGTCACGACCGTGGGCCGCGCCTCGATGCCGGCCTGAAGGCCTTCCCCGTCCGTGTCGAGTAACGTCCGCACGCCTCGCGCTCGCGCGGCCTCGATCAGGCGGGCGTAAAACGAACCCGGCACGCCGGGGGGCAAACTCCCGCACAGCATGAGCCAGCTCGCCTCTTGCAAATGAGTCTGCACGGCCTGTTCCAGCCGCGCTAGCTCGGACCGGCTCAACCGCGGGCCGAGTTCGTTGAGTTTGATGGTCAACCCGGTCTTGTCCGTAATGGTCAGGTTGGTGCGGATCGGGTTGCGAATCCGCACGATCTCCACAGGGAAGCCGTAACCGCAAAGATACTGCTCCAGACGCGCACCGGTCTTGCCTCCGGAGGTGACAATGGCGCGCGTCTGGCCTCCGAAGGCCTGGATGACGCAGGAGGCGTTGATCCCACGGCCCCCAGCGGACTCGCTGGTCGAGAGGATGTAGGAGCGGTCCTCGAACACGAGGCGGTCGGTGACGATGTTCCGGTCAATGGCAGGATTGACGGTGAGCGTCAGGATCAAGTGTTCATTGTACGAGACCGACGCCGGCGGGACGTGGAACTTTCGCTATGACACCCAGGAGCCCGGGCTGCGCAGCTGACTCCCAATGCCTGACCACGGCCTCGCAAGCTAGCCCGGGTTTGCGCTCCGAACTTTCCCTTGCTGGGGCAGCCAGCCGGGCGAGTCGCGCCGCGAGTCAGAGTTCGTTCCGGCGAAGCAGTTTGGCGCCCAGCGCGCCGCCGGCCATCAGCAGCCCCGTGAACATGACGAAGATGGAAATCAGCAAGCCGGCCAGGCGGACGGGGCTCTGAAAAATCTCGAGCACTTGTTCGACATGTTGCGGCGGCATCCCCATGGCGCTCAGCTGCTGCCGATAGAAATTGGCCATACCGATGTCGCGCGTCAGCACGGCGATGAGAGCGAAGTTGAGGGTGAACAGCACCATGACGATCACGAAGCCGAACAAGCCGCTGATCCAGCCGATGCGCGCGCCGCCGCCGACCGTGAGCGAACGCCCGGTGCGGCGTCCGTAAAGGTAAACGGAGAACCCGCCGGCGGCTGCCAGCAGCAGGGCGCGAACGGGAAAGGGGCTGGGCAGCAAGCCGAGAACGAACGCGAGGACCCCCGCCACGAAGCCCACTCGCACGGCGGTGGAATCGCGAAAGCTGATCTCTTGGGCCGTTGCCGCCGCCGGAGCCGGCTGTGCAGCAGGCTTCTCTTCGGGCGCTTCCGCCGCGCGCGGCTCCTCGCGCACGGGTCGGCCGCATTTGTGACAGAAGCGGGCCTCGGGGAGGAGCTGGGCCCCGCAGGTGCAGAATTCGCTCACCACGATCAGTTTGCCGCAGCCGCAGGAGACGGCGCAAGCGAATTCCCGTGCGCGTGGCATCCGGTCGTCTCGCCCTCGAGGTTCAGCGTCCGCCGTCGAAGTTGCAAATTTCGCTTCCGCTCTGCTACCGTGTGCGTGTCTGATGTCGGTCGAAGAACTCGCGCAGCGCGTCATCGGCGTGATCGCCAAGGCTCGCCGCGTGCCTCCCGAGACGATCACTCCGGAGACGACCTTCCAGGAACTGGGCTTGGACTCGCTGGACGCGGTGAACGTGCTGTTCGCGCTGGAGGAAGAATTCAACGTCAGCATTCCCGATGAGGACGCCCGGGAAATTCGCACCGTGCGGCAAGTGATCGAGGGCATCGCCAAGCTGGTGGCGCCCACACCGGCCGGTGGGACGGAGTCATTCGGAGAGCAGCCCACGTAAACTAGTTGAATGAGCCGCCGGGTCGTCATTACCGGGGTGGGGGTGATTTCTGCCCTGGGCCATAACACCGCCGCCTTCTGGGCACGCCTGTGTGAGGGAGCCAGTGCCATCGGGCCCCTGGAGTCCGTGGATTGCACGCAATTCCGGTTTCGGAACGGGGCGGAAGTCCGCCCCTACCGTCCTGAGAATTACTTCGAGCCACGCGAGCTCGATTTCCTCGATCGGTTCGCGCAATTCGCGGTGATCGCGGCCCGAGAGGCCGTGGCCGATTCGGGGATCCAATGGACGGCGGAGCTGCGGCGGCGCACCGCCATCGTCACGGGTTCGTGCGTGGGAGGCCAGACCACCGAAGATGCGGCGTTCGCCGATGTGTACCGCCACGGTCGGGGAAGGGTGCACCCTATGACCATTCCGCGGGTGATGGCGAACGCCGGCGCCAGCCAGATTTCTCTGGAACTGGGAATTACCGGCCCGGTGTTCACCGTCTCGACGGCTTGCTCCTCCTCGAACCACGCCTTGGGGCAGGCGTTTTGGCTCGTGCGGGCCGGCGTGGCCGAGATGGCTCTCGCCGGGGGAAGCGAAGCGCCGTTCAGCTTCGGCAACCTCAAAGCGTGGGAGGCGCTGCGTGTGGTTTCGCCGGACACGTGCCGTCCCTTTTCAAAAGGCCGCCGCGGGATGATTCTGGGTGAAGGCGCGGCGATGCTGGTGCTCGAGCCCCTCGAGGCGGCGCGGGCGCGTGGCGCGAAGATCTACGCCGAGGTGGTCGGCTTCGGCATGTCTTCCGATGCCTATCACATCACCCAACCCTCTGTCGAAGGACCCGCCCAAGCCATGCGCGCTGCATTGGAGGACGGCCGCGTCCCGCTGGAGGCCGTGGGTTACATCAATGCGCATGGGACCGGGACGCCGGCCAACGACCCGACCGAGACGGCCGCCATCCGTGCGGTCTTCGGCCCCCATGCGGATCGGCTCGCGGTGAGCTCGACGAAATCTATGCACGGCCACACGCTCGGCGCTGCCGGCGCCATCGAAGCCGTCGCCACCGTGCTCGCGCTCCAGCACGGTGTGCTGCCGCCGACGGCCAACTTCCTGGAGCCGGATCCCGAGTGTGACTTGGACGTGGTGCCGAACCAGGCCCGCCGGGCTGAAGTCGACTACGCTTTGTCCAACTCGTTCGCCTTCGGCGGCCTGAACGCCGTGCTGGCATTCCGGCGCTGGGACGGCTAACCGCATGCAGGAACCGGCGCCGCAACACCGCTCCGAGCGTGCCGAGGGCCTTCGCCTCTGGATTCCGGCCCTGAGCATGCTGGCCGTCTCGTTGATCAGCTACATCGACCGCAACACACTGGCGCTGCTGGCGCCCACGATCCTCGAGGAAACGGGGCTCACCGCCACCCAATACGGGTGGGTCATCTCGGCGTTTTCCGTGGCGTACACGGCGGGCAATCCGATCTGGGGCCGCTGGCTGGACCGTTGGGGACTGCGCGTCGGGATGACCGCGGCCGTGAGCTTGTGGAGTCTGGCCTCGGCGGCGCACGCCCTCGCCGGCAGCTTCGCCGGTTTTGCCGTGGCGCGGGCGTGTCTCGGCTTCGGAGAAGGGGCCACCTTCCCCGGCGCGCTGCGGACCGTCGTGCAGACCTTGCCCCTGTCCCGGCAGGCCCGCGGCGTGGCCGTGGCCTACAGTGGCGGTTCGCTCGGAGCGATCTTCACGCCCCTGATCATCACCCCGGTGGCGCTGTGGTTCGGCTGGAGGGGCGCATTTTGGTTCACCGGGCTGATCGGCGCAGCATGGCTGGCGCTGTGGAGCGGAGTGAGTCGCAGAGAAGCGCTCCGCCGGCCTCCGCGGCTGGCGAACCCTCGTCCGTCTGAGAGACTGCGGTGGTGCGATAAGCGGTTGTGGAGCTTCATGGCCGCCTACGCCTTCGGCGCCCTCCCCATCGCGTTTGTCCTTTACAGCGGGGCCCTTTTCTTGAGTCGCCGCTTCGGCGCCACGCAAGCTTTGGTCGGCAAGCTCATGTGGATTCCGCCGCTCGGCTGGGAGGCCGGATATTTTTTCTGGGGGTGGTTGGCCGATCGAAGGCGGGCGGCGGGTCACGGACCGGCGTCGGCCGTGCGGGGCCTGATGAGCGCGCTGTCCCTAGGTGGGTGGGTGCTCGCCGCGGCGCCCTGGGCCGGCTCATTCGCCACCGCCATGCTGTCCATGGTTGCTGCCATGTTCGTGGCGGCGGGATTCATCGTGCTTTCGTTGAGCTACGCCACAGGCATGTTCGGCGCCTCCCAGGCCGGCCTGATCGCTGGCTTGGGAGCGGGCGCTTGGTCGGCGATGGTGGCGTGCGCGATGCCGCTGTTCGGCCGTTTGATCGATCGGGGCCGCTGGGATCTAGCCTTCCTGCTGGCCGGCTGTTGCCCGGCTGCCGGTTTCCTGCTCTGGCGGATCGGCAACGGCACGTCGCGAGGCCAGCCAGCAATATACTGTCGGACATGAAAGCCCGCCGCCTCGCAGCGATTTTGGTCGCTTTGCCGCTGAGCGCCCAAGTCAAGATGGCGCGCCACCCGGGTCGGATCGCAGTGGAGATCGACGGTAAGCCCTTCACTGAGTTTTTCTTCGGACCGGAGACCCCGAAGCCCTATCTGCACCCGCTGCGAGCGGCCTCGGGCACGATCGTCACCCGCCTGTATCCCATGGCGAAGGTGGAAGGGGAGGCCTATGACCACCCCCACCATCGCGGTCTGTGGTTCACGCATGGCGATGTCAACGGATTCGATTTCTGGGCAAACGAACCCAACCCGAGGCGCACCAATTTGGGGCGTGTGGTGCTCAAGCAGATGCTTGGGGTGAAGGAAGGACGCGAGTCGGGCTCCATCTCGGCGCAGTTCGAGTGGCGGGATCCGCAAGGCAACGCGCTGCTTGTCGAGCGCAGGGACATGGTGTTCCACGCGCATCCGTCTTTGCGGGTGCTCGACTTGGACATCACGCTGACGGCAGCCGTCACGGTCAGATTCGGCGACACCAAGGAAGGGACGTTCGCCATCCGGCTGGCGCCGTGGTTGGAGGAGCCGCATGCGCGCGCCCCCGCTTCGCCTCCCCGCACCGGCCGGATGGTCAGCTCCGAGGGCAAACAGACCGAGAAAGAGGTCTGGGGCAGCCGCGCCGCTTGGGTGGATTATTTCGGAGAGATTCGGGGCGAGAAGCTCGGGGTGGCGATTTTCGACCACCCGAGCAACCCGCGCCATCCCACTTACTGGCACGCCCGCGGCTACGGCTTGTTTGCGGCCAACATTTTCGGGCTTCGGGACTTCTTGCGAGACCGCACACAGGACGGCAGTTTGACGCTGGCGCCGGGCCAGTGGCTCCGATTTCGCTACCGGGTCGTGATCCATCCCGGGGACCCCGGCACGGCGGGGATCGCGCAACTGTACGCCGCATACGCTGGCCGAAGCTAGGGCGGCAGCGGCGTATCAGGGACCGGCCTAGCGAGCCCAGCGCTACGGTGGGTGGAAGCTGCGCCGCGTCACTCCTCTCCGAGGACGATCGCCGCGATCCGGCCGGCGGCCGGTTCCAGGTTGACCCCCTCCAAGTTCGCCATCAGGGCGACGGCGAAGCCCCGCTCGGGGCGCATGAGCAGTAGGGTCCGTACCCCCTGCTGCGCGCCTCCGTGGCCTACCCAGCGCCGCCCACCCCGTTCGAAGATCTGCCAACCCAGCCCGTAGGGCGTCGGCTTGCCGTCCCGCGTTGTTTGCGGCGTGAACATGCGTCGGACAGTTTCGGGTTTAAGGAGTGTGCCGCCGTTGAGGTGGATGGCGAAATCCACCAGGTCCTCTACGGTGCCCACGAGGCCGCCGCCCGGAATTTTGTTGCTGGTGTCCGCCAGGGCGCAGTTCTCGATCTTGCCGCCGAGCACGCGCCGGTAGCCCCGAGCTCGGTCGGGTATCAGATCATAGACGTTGTCATCGCGCGTGCGGCGCAGGCCCGCGGGTTCGAAGATGTGGCGGCGCAAGTAATCCAGGAACTTCATGCCGCTGGCGCCCTCGACGGCGGCGCCGAGCAAGTTATAACCGTACGTCGTGTAGGAGAAGCGCGTGCCCGGCTCGAACAGAAGTGGGTCGTTTTGAAAGATCTGGAGCGGCTCGATCAGATCCGTGTAATGGCGCGTGCTATGGATTTCGGCCCCGTCCCGGTAGTGGCGGATGCCGCTCTGGTGGCACAGCAGATGACGGATCGTGACGGGCCACGGTTTCTTGGGAAAGGACGGCACGTATTTCTCGACGGACGCCTCGAGGTCCATCTTGCCCTGCTCGACCAGTTGCATGACGGCCACGGCGGTGAAGGGTTTGGAGATGGAGGCGAGGCGGTAAACGGTCGTGGTCTTGGCCGGGACATGATTCTCCAAATCGGCCAAGCCGAAGCCGGCCGCCCACACCAGCTTTCCTCCGGCTGCCACCGCCACTGAGAGGCCCGGAATGCTCTGTCGGGCCATTTCGGTGGTGAGGATGCGCTCGAGCTCCTGGACTTGGCTGCGGTCCAGTCCGCGCTGCGCCGCGGCGGAGGCGGCCACAGCCAGCCCGCAAAGAAGGAAGCGGCGCGAGATCCGCCACCCGCTCATGGCACTGCCCACCACCCTAACACTGCCGCCGCAAACATTGCCGCAAATCCGGCGGTCACCTGGAGACCAAAATCACGGCCTCCTGTGGCAAAAGCGATTACCGTCTTGACGACGGCGTTCGAAGCGAGGGCCAGCAGCACCGTAATCCAGGCGCCGTCGGGGGTGAGCCTTCCGGCGGTGAGCAGCTCGGCCGCCGAGACGGCCACTGCGTCAGTGTCCAGAGCGCCGCCGAGCGCACCAGTCCAATACACCCCGCCTCCGCCCCAGACGGCTGCCGCTGCCTTGGTGAAGAACAAAATCAGCGCGAACACGAGGCCAAATTTCAGGGCCGGCCAAAGCTGTAGCGGGTTCGACAGAGAAAGCCCTCCCACCGCCGGGGCCAAAGTTTTCCGAGGTGCGAGTGCGGCGCTCACGGCGAGTCCGGCCAAGCTCATGAGGGCCATGGGGCCGACCATCATAGCCGCCAGCGGAGCGGCGAACACAGCAAGAATCACCAGCAGTCGCGGGAACTGCACAGCGTTGGCCAGAACGGCCGCCTGCGCATACAGCGCGACCTGTTCGGGGCGATCGCGACAGGCGCGAGCAAAGGAGGCTGTGGCCGCCGTCGTGGAGGCGATGCCTCCCAGCAAGCCGGTCAGACGCAAGCCGCGGCTGCTGCCGAGAAATTTTTCCAAAAAGTAGCCCAAGTAAGAAATCGAACCCACGAGAATGACAAACGTCCAGATCTTTCGCGGATCGAAAAAGCCGTACGGCCCGAAGCTGCCCGTCGGCAGCACGGGGTAGATGATGAAGATCAGCGCCAAGAAGCGGAGCGTGTCGTTGAATTCGATCTCGGTGATCGTCTCCCGGACCAAGCGGTGCAGGGAGCGCTTGGCCTCGAGAAATGCCACGACGACCACCGCCGTCCCTACCGCCAAGGGCGCCCCGAGAGGATTGCCGGGCGTGGCCACCAGAAAGCCGAGCGTGAAGGTGGCGACCGCGGCCATTTCGGTCGTGATGCCCGTGCGCTCGCGCATGTGGAAGTAGAAGACCGCCAGCATGGCGGTAATGGAAAGCAGGGCCGCCACGGTGAGCCAGGCGTTCTGGAGCAGTCCACAGATGGCCCCGGTGAGACCGATGAGAACGAAATCGCGCACCCCAGGGTGACCCTCGCCATGCGACGCTTCCCTCTGGGCGCCGATAAGAAATCCGATCAGCAGAGCCTCCACGACGGATTGGACCGCCTGGGGCAGGGCCGGCTCGACGGCCAAGACCATTGCCGGCAAAGAAGGCATCGCGCGGGGCTGGACGCTCCTGCCAATGACTATATCTCAGCGCGCACTTCGGACCGGGACCGGAAGCGCCCCGAAGCGCCGCTGGCGACGGTGGAATTCGGCCACAGCGGCTTCGAGATCTGCCGCTGCGAAATCGGGCCACATCTTGGGCAGAAAGAGGAGCTCGGCGTAGGCGCACTCCCACAGCAAAAAGTCGCTGAGGCGCTGCTCGCCGCCAGTGCGGATGAGCAAATCCACGTCGCGCGAGGGCGCCGGGGCGTGGGAAGCCTCGGCCAGAAGGCGCGCGAAACACTCCCGCGTTAGGGCGGGCGCCATGCGCGAGCGCTGCGCCGCACACAGGATCGCGTCCCGGGCGGAATAGTCCACCGCGATGCGCAGCTCGAGCGTGCGGCAGTGGGCCGTGGCCTCTTCGGCGTCGTCCATGGCGGCCACCAGGCGGATCGGCAGGCGGTCGCGGCGGCCGATCACGTGGAGGCGCACGCCGTGCGCGACGCATTCCGGGGTGTGAGTGCGCAAGTGCTCCTCGAGCACACGGAACAGTTCGTTGACCTCCTCGCGTGGCCGCTTCCAGTTGTCAGCCGAGAAGGCGTAGAGGGTCAGGATGGAAATGCCGCAGCGCGGCGCCGCTTCGACCGTGCGGCGGACCGCTTCGGAGCCGGCGCGGTGACCCGCCAGGCGCGGCCAGCCGCGAGCTGCTGCCCAGCGGCCATTGCCGTCCATGATAATGGCCACATGCAAGCCGTGTGACGAAGGGCTCTGGTCCATAAACGGTCGGCGGGCAGGATCGCAGCCCCGTCGGGGGCTCCTCCTAGCGTTCGCGCATGGCTTCGATCAGCGCCTCCATATGCGCCAGGTATCGTTCGAAAGCCCGGCGCCCCGCCGGGGTCAGGCGGTAGCGCGTCTTGGGCACGCGTCTGTCAAACGACTTGGCGCAGGCGATATAACCGGCTTCCTCGAGTTTGCGCGCGTGGACGCTCAAGTTGCCGTCGCTCGTCTTGAGCAGCGCTTTGAGTTCGTTGAAGGTCAGCGAGTCGTTGACCGCCAGCGCGCTGACGATTCCGAGGCGGATCCGTTCGTGAATCAGCCGGTCCAGGCGCGCCGTCGGCACGGAGCCGGGCGGCGTCTGTCGGGGCTCGGTGCGCCGGGGCGCCGCAGCGCGCAGAGGTGTGGGATGCTTAGCCACCGTGCCTCCAAGCAATGACGGCGCCGAAGACGATGTGAATGCCCCCGAAGCCGGCCGCCAGCAGCCAGTTGCTCCAGCTCGCGGGCGCCAACAGTGCCACGGCGCCGAGCGTCATAAAGCAAGCGCCCATGGCCGGCACGATCCGCACCGAGAAGGCGCCGCCGCTGATGATGGCCGCCCCGTAAAGAAGGAGCCACATGGCGGGGAGCAGCTCCGGCAAGCCGGATCGGTACAACGCCGGCGTCAGGAGCGCCGCCACGATGAGGGGCGGGGCGAGGCCCAGCGCGAACTTGCGTCCCGGCCGCGACAGAAGAGCGATGTTGTGGCGCCTCGCCTTGTGCCGCATCGCCAACGCGCCGATCAGGAAGGCCACCACGGAGCTCGAAAGCCAGACCGCCAGCCAGCGCGCCCCGAGGGGTGGTCCGCCGGCCAGCACGGCGGCGGCACAAGCGGTCAGGCCCATACCGATGCCGCCCGCACCGGAGACCGCCGTAAAGGAGCAAGCGCCCTCCATGGTCTTGCGGATGAAGCGCAAGTTTTCGACCGCCTGGCGGTGGATCGCCTCGATGGACGCTTGCGCCGGGCGCAGGGACTGTGCGGGACGCATGGTGTCAGGTTAGCCCACAGGGGAGCATTCTGTCAAGTACTTTACTCTGCAAAGTCAGGCTTCGGGCTTGCCGGAGATCGCACGCCCTACGCGCCGCATCCAGCTCTGCTCGTCCTCGCTCATCGGGCCGCGGCGCAGCGCTTCGAGGGCGGCCTCGAACTCGTGCGCGCTGCCGGGGCCGGCCAGACAGACGTCCACCGCGGGATGAGAAAGGACGAACCGATAGCAGTCGGTCGCCGTCGGGGTCTTCTCGTTCTCGGGGATGCGCCGGTGGCCCAACAATTGGCCCCACCGGGTGGCCGTGAACGTGACGATGCCGGGCCGCCGGTCGCCTTGCGGCAGCCGCGGAAAAACGTCGCGCTCGGCGCCAGGGTTGACGGCGTTGTACCGGACGTGGAAGATGTCGAAAATTCCCTCCGCGGCCAGTGTAGGGACCAGAGGGCGGTGGTGAGTGGAGAGGGCGAGGAAGCGCACCAAACCCCGTTCTTTGAGGCGCTGGGCCGCCTCGAGGATTCGCTCGGGCGGACGGCGGTTCCAGAGGCCCAGCAGGAGCACGTCCGCCTGGTCAAAGCGTAGGGCGCGCAGCGCGCGCTCCAGGCTCCAGCCGACCAGGCGGGCCGTGCGCGAATAGGATTGGATCACGAGCAGGAAGCGCTCGCGGTTGGGCGCCAGGCGTCGCAATCCTTCGGCGAACGCGGTCCTGCGCAGGCTGCCCCAGTAGAAGTAGTTAACCCCATGCTCGAAGGCCCGCTCGACCGTTTCGGCAGGCGCACCGTAGCCGGCGGCCAAGCCGAGCCGACATACTTCGATCTTCGTTGCGCCCAACGTCGTTCGCTGCCAACCCATCCTTCTCTAGTTTCCGGCACAGGCTACGCCAACCCAAATCCTGCCGACAGGGGGGCGATGCGGTAAATGGGCATTTCGTAGCCAGTCACCGAAATCTGGCTGGCTCTGCTAAGATTGGAAACTTCTCCTCCGCTATGGACCCCTCGCAGACCGAGATCGTTTGCGCTCACAGTCCGGATGCAGACGATGCTTTCATGTTCTACGGCCTGGCGACGGCAAAAATCCGATCGCCGCTCGTGCGGTTTCGTCATGTGCTCGAGGACATCGAGACGCTGAACCGCAGAGCGATGGAAGGTTGCTACGAGGTGACGGCGATCTCCTTCCACGCCTACCCGTACGTGGCGGACAAGTACGTGCTGCTGCGGAGCGGCTCCAGCGTCGGGGATGGTTACGGGCCCGTGGTGGTGGCGGCGCGGCCTCTGCCAGCGGAAGAGCTTCGGGGCAAACGGGTCGCGGTTCCGGGCAAGCTGACCACCGCCTATCTGGTGCTCAAGCTTTTCGAGCCGGATCTGGAAGCCGTGGAGGTTCCGTTCGACAGAATTCTGGAGGCCGTCCGCTCCCGCACGGTGGATGCCGGCGTGGTCATCCATGAGGGACAGCTCACTTACGCGGGAGCTGGTCTGCATAACGTGGTGGACTTGGGCCGCTGGTGGAAAGAGACCTACGGTCTGCCGCTCCCCCTCGGCGCCAACGCCCTGTTGCGGTCACTGTCCCACGAGATTCGCCAGGAGTGCTCCCGCCTGATGCGCCAGAGCATCCAGTACGCCTTCGATCATCACGACGAGGCGCTGGCCTACGCACTGCAATTCGCCCGCGACATGGATGCCAGTCTGGCGGAGCAGTTCGTCGGCATGTATGTCAACCAGCATACGCTCGATTGCGGCGCCACGGTGCCTGCGGCAGCCCAGAAGCTGCTGGATCTCGGCTATGAAGCCGGACTGATTCCGAAGAAGACTTGCGTCGAGTTCTTTTCCTAGCCCCGCGGGGCTCATACAAGGCCTCGGCCGACCTCGGATTTGCCGATAGAATGGTGGTTTTGATGACGCTTCCGTCACCTGGGGATTTCCAATGAGCACAGCCGGTGTGAGCGTTCGCGGCGAGCCGGCAGTCCGCTTCTATGAGGCGGCAATCGGCAAGAAGATCGTCATGGCCGTGACGGGCTTCATTCTCTTCGGCTATGTATTGGTCCACCTGCTCGGCAACTTGCAGATCTACCTCGGCCCGGAGCAGATCAATGCCTATGCTCGGTTTTTGCACTCTACGCCGTTGCTGCTTTGGGGCGCACGGGTCGTGCTGTTGGCCGCAGTGATCCTCCACATCACGGCGTCGGTGCAGCTGTGGCTGTTGAACCGTCGCGCGCGGCCGGTCAGTTACGTGATGGAAAAAGACCCGCCGGCGGGCTACGCCTCCCGCACCATGCTATGGAGCGGTCCGATCATCGGCGCCTTTGTGGTGTTCCACATCCTGCATCTCACGACGGGTTCGGTGGGACTCCCGTACCGGGAACTGGATCCGTACCACAACATGGTTTATGGCTTCCGCATCTGGCCGGTCTCTCTCTCTTACATCCTCGCTATGGTGCTGCTGGCCATGCACCTGTACCACGGCCTCTGGAGCATGTTCCAGACCGTGGGCGTCCATCACCCGCGGTACACCCCTTGGCTCAAGCGCCTGGCCGCGGCGTTTGCCATCTTCATCGGCGCCGGCAACATTTCGATTCCCGTAGCCGTTCTCGCTGGCTGGGTGAGGGAGTGACGCAGGAGAGCTGAAATGGAACTGAACGCCCGCTTGCCATCCGGCCCCATCGAGCAGCGTTGGGACAGGTGCAGGTTCGAAATGAAGCTGGTGGCGCCGGCGAACCGTCGCAAGTACACCATCTTGGTGGTGGGTACCGGTCTGGCAGGCGCCTCGGCTTCGGCTTCCCTGGGCGAGCTCGGCTACAACGTCAGGACGTTTTGCTTTCAAGATAGCCCGCGGCGCGCACACTCGATCGCGGCGCAGGGCGGAATCAACGCCGCCAAGAATTACCAAAACGACGGCGATAGCGTCTTTCGCCTTTTCTATGACACGCTCAAAGGCGGGGACTTCCGCGCGCGGGAGTCGAACGTATACCGCTTGGCGCAGATCAGCCTCAACATTATCGACCAGTGCGTGGCGCAAGGGGTGCCGTTCGCCCGCGAGTATGGCGGCACGCTGGCGAACCGTTCCTTCGGCGGCGCATTGGTGTCGCGGACCTTCTACGCCCGGGGCCAGACGGGCCAGCAGCTGCTGCTCGGCGCCTACCAGGCCATGATGCGCCAGGTCGCCGCCGGCCGGGTGACGCTGTTTCCGCGCACCGAAATGCTCGATCTGATCGTGGTGGACGGCCGGGCTCGGGGCATCGTCACGAGGAACCTCGTCACCGGAGAGATCACCGCCCACTTGGGAGATGCGGTGGTGCTGGCCAGCGGCGGTTACGGCAACGTCTTCTACCTGGCCACCTACGCCAAGGGATCCAATTGCACGGCCATTTGGCGCTCGTACAAGCGCGGCGCCGGTTTCGCCAACCCGTGCTTCACGCAGATCCATCCCACCTGCATTCCCGTTACCGGCGACTACCAGTCCAAGCTCACCTTGATGAGCGAGTCGCTGCGCAACGACGGCCGCATCTGGGTTCCGAAAAAGCCGGGCGATAAACGTCCCCCCAACGAGATTCCGGAGGAGGAGCGCGACTATTACCTGGAGCGGATGTATCCTTCGTACGGCAATCTCGCCCCGCGCGATATCGCCTCCCGGGCTGCCAAGCGCGTCTGCGACGAAGGCCGCGGCGTGGGGGAGACGGGCCTCGGCGTATACCTGGATTTCTCCGACGCCATCCGCCGCCTCGGACGAAAGGTCATCGAGGAGCGCTACGGCAATCTCTTCGAGATGTACCAGCGGATCACCGGCGAGGATCCCTACACCGTCCCCATGCGGATCTATCCTGCCACCCACTACACGATGGGAGGGCTCTGGGTGGATTATCACCTGATGAGCACGATTCCCGGACTGTTCGTCGCAGGAGAGGCCAACTTCTCCGACCACGGCGCCAACCGCCTCGGCGCCAGCGCCTTGATGCAAGGGCTCGCCGACGGCTACTTCATCATTCCGTACACAGTGGGCGACTACCTGGCGGGAACGAAACTGGACAAAGTCAGCGAGGACCACCCCGCTTGCCGCGAAGCCATCGATAACGTCCGCTGCATCACGAAACGCCTGCTGTCGATCAAGGGCAAGCGCACCGTAGACTCCTTCCACCGCGAACTCGGCCGGATCCTTTGGGAGTACTGCGGCATGTCGCGGAACGCCACGGGGCTGAAGACCGCCTTGGCCCGCATTCCGGAACTGCGAGAGGAATTCTGGCGGAACGTGAACGTGCTGGGCACCAACGAAGAGTTCAACCAGTGCCTGGAAAAGGCTGGACGCGTGGCAGATTTCCTCGAGCTGGCGGAACTGATGTGTCTGGACGCGCTCGAACGCAACGAGTCCTGCGGCGGTCATTTCCGGGAGGAATACCAGACGCCCGACGGGGAGGCGTTGCGGGACGACGCCAATTACGCCCACGTCGCGGTGTGGGAATACCAGGGCGAGGGGCGCCGACCGCTCCGGCACACCGAGCCGCTCACCTTCGAGTACGTCCTTCCCACTGTGCGGAGCTATAAGTGATGCGCATCGTTCTTTACATCTGGCGGCAGCCGCACCGGGACGCGCCGGGACGCATGGTCCGTTACGAAGTCGCCAAGGTCAATCCGGACATGTCGTTCCTGGAAATGCTGGACGTGCTCAACGAGGAGCTGATGAATCGCGGTGAGGATCCCGTCGCGTTCGATCACGACTGCCGGGAGGGCATCTGCGGCTCGTGTGGGTTCATGATCAACGGCGTCGCCCATGGGCCCCTGCCCGGGACCACCGTTTGCCAGCTCCACATGCGCCACTTCCGCGACGGCGATGTGCTGTACCTGGAGCCGTGGCGCGCCCGCGCCTTTCCCGTGATCAAGGATCTGGTCGTGGACCGCAGCGCCTTTGACCGGATCATCGCTGCGGGAGGTTACATCTCGGTGAATACCGGCAGCGCGCCCGACGGCAACGCGATTTTAATCCCGAAGGAAATCGCCGAGCGGGCCATGGACGCTGCCGCTTGCATCGGCTGCGGCGCTTGCGTGGCGGCTTGTCCCAACGCCTCCGCGTCGCTGTTCGTCGGCGCCAAGATCGCTCACCTGGGCCTGCTTCCTCAAGGCCAGCCGGAGCGCTACCGCCGCGCGCTCAACATGGTGGCTCAGATGACGCAAGAGGGCTTCGGAAGTTGCACCAACATCGGCGCCTGCGAGGCCGTCTGCCCCAAGAACATCAAGTTGGAAGTGATCGCCCGCATGAACCGCGACTTCCTCGTGGCGAGCTGGCGCGCGCGTCGTGAGGCCCGCGTCGAGGGGTTCGGTTAGACCCGGCGCCGACATGTTCCGATTCCCACGACCGGCCGAGTTCCGGCGACCAGGAAGACGAACGAAGCTTTCCCTTACACGTCGAGGCTCGGTTTCGAAGTCCCGCGAAAGCAGCACGCGCGCCACAGCTTTGGAGCCCGGCGGACCGGCGTGCCGAAATCGAATCGCTATACTGAAAGATTCATGCTTCGGGTTCGGTTTGCGCCCTCTCCCACGGGTTTCCTGCACATCGGCAGCGCGCGCACGTTCATTTTCAACTGGCTGTACGCGCGCCGTCACGGCGGCCAGGTCATCCTGCGAATCGATGACACCGACGTGGAGCGGAACACCGAGGAGTCCCTGGCGTCGATCTTCGAGGGACTGAAGTGGCTCGAGCTGGCCTGGGACGAGCAGTACCGGCAGTCGGAGCGTCTGGAGCGGCATCGGCAGATGGCCCAGGTCATTTTCGACAAGGGGCTGGCCTACCGGGACTTCTCGCCCGCCCACGGGGACGCTGACGAGCGGCCCTACGGAGAGGGCCCCTGGCTCTTCCATCCCGACATGCGTGCGATGTCGCGGGAGGAAAGCGACCGGCGCGCTGCGGCGGGCGAACCCTTCGTGTTGCGCTTCTGCGTCCCTCGCGAGACCCGCGACAAGATCGTCTTCACGGACTTGGTTTACGGCGAGCAGTGCAAAGCCACCGCGGACATCGAAGACTTTGCGCTCCTGCGCAGCAACGGCATGCCGACGTACCACATGGCCTCGTGTGCGGACGACGTCGACTTGCGCATCACCCACATCATCCGCGGGCAGGATCACCTGACGAACACCTTCAAGCACGTACTCATCTTCGAAGCCCTGGGCGCTCCCGTGCCCCAGTTCGCGCATCTGCCCTTGCTCGTCGCGCCCGATGGCTCCAAACTTTCCAAACGGCGCCATGGCCAGGTGGTCAGCGTCACCACCTACCGCGACTGCGGTTTCCTCCCGCAGGCCTATGTCAACTTCCTCTGCCTGCTCGGCTGGTCGCCGAAAGACAACCGCGAGTACTTGACGCTCGACGAGCTCATCGCCGCGTTTTCTTTCGAAGGCGTCAACCGCCACAACGCGGTGGTCAACTTCACCCCGGAAAACCCCATCGACCCGAAGGCGCTTTGGCTCAACACGCAGCATTTGCGGCAGATGGACGTGCGCGATTTGGCGCGTTATGTGCGGCCCGTGTTGGAGCGCGCTGGTTTGGCGGCGCCGAGCGAGGACCGCTTCCTGCAAGTGCTCGAGGTGATCCGGACGCGGTACCAGACGCTGAACGATTTCGTCACCCGAGGCCGCGCCTATTTCGCGGAGGATTACGAGATCACCCCGGAAGCTTCGGACAAACTCAATCAGCCCGGCGCGCGCGAGCTTCTGCACGAGCTGGCCGCTCGCCTGGAAGCCGCGGCCGAATTCACCGAACACAGCGTCGAAACCGAGCTCCGTAACTTGGCCGCCGAGCGCGGCGTCAAGGCCGGCCTGATCATCAACGCGGCTCGCGCGATCCTCACCGGGCAGACCGTGGGGCCGAGCGCTTTCGCCGTCTTCACTGCGCTGGGCCGGGAGCGCGCCATCGAACGGCTCCGCAGGGCATGAACCGATGGTGATACTCGGACTGAGTGGCTTGCTCAACGATGCGGCGTGCGCCCTGCTGAAGGACGGCGTCCTGCTGGCCGCCGCTGAACAACGCAAGCTGGCCCGTTATTTCCAGCCGGGACAGGTGCCGGAGGAAGCCATCACCGCCTGCCTCCGCATCGGGGCGGTTCGCCCGGCAGAGGTGGACTGCGTCGCGCTGGTGCGCCCGTTTGCCTCGGGCAATGAGATGGCCGTCCATCTGGACCTGCGACAGAAGTTCCCGAACAGCCAGATCGTGCTCGTCGAGCACCACACCGCGCACGCCGCTTCCTGTTATTTCGCTTCGCCATTCGAGCACGCCACGGTCCTGACCTTGGACCGCGCCGGCGACTTCCGTTGCGGCGTGCTCTGGCGCGCGCGCGGACTCCAGCTCGTCTCCGAGAGGGAACTGTATTACCCGGACTCGCTCGGAGACCTTTACGGGCGCGTCACCGAGCTTCTGGGGTTCAAACCCAACGCCGAGGAACACAAAGTCCAGTGGCTGTCGGCCACGACCAGCGATGACCGCTACGTGGATCTGTTTCGGGACATTCTGTGCGCCGACGATGCCGGCTGGCCGCGCATTGACCGATCCTATTTTCATGACGAGCTGAGAACTCGGGGCGGCTTCAGCGCCCGTTTTTACCAGCGCCTGGGGCTCGAGGAAGGGGCCGAAATCCCCGCGTCATTGCACGCCCCGCTGGCGGCCGGCTTGCAGCGCGCCGTGGAGGAAGCTGTCCTGCGGATGGCCGGTGAGGGGGAAAATCTTTGCCTCGGTGGAGGCCTCGCGTTCAACGCCCTTCTCGTCGCGGCCATCGAGCGCTCCGGCCGGTGGAAGAACGTCTTCGTGCAGCCGGCGGCCGGCAACGCGGGGGCGGCTTTAGGCGCCGTCTTTTACGCCTGGCATGTGCTTTGCGGCCAAAGTGCGCGGAGCGGCGTCGGGGACCTGTGCCTCGGGCCGTGCTACGGGCCGGAGGAAATCAAGCAGGTCCTGGAGAACTGCAAGCTCCGCTTTCGGTATGTGCTGACGGCGGACGAGCTGATTTCCGCAGCCGTGGCGGAACTCAACGACCACAAGATCGTGGCTTGGATGCATGGCCGGATGGAGTTCGGCCCCCGCGCTTTGGGGAATCGTTCCATCCTGGCCTCGCCACTGAACCCTTATTCCACCGAGAACCTGAACATTTACATCAAGCACCGGGAGCCCTTCCGCAAGTTCGCCGCTTCCGTGCCCGCCGAACTGGCGTCGGAATATTTCGAGGTCGGACCGAACGCGCGTTTCTTAGCCACGGTGGGACGCGTGCGTCCGGCGCACCGCAAGGTTTTCGAAAGCGCGATCCTCGGAGCCGACCTCGTGCGCGTGCACACTGTGTCCCGCGACGATAATCCTCTCTACTGGAAGCTACTGCACGCCTTCGGTGAGGCGACGGGATTGCCCGTCCTCTACAACACGTCTTTCAACCTGTTCGGAGACCCGCTGGTTTGCACGCCGCGGGATGCCGTCCGGAGCTTTTATTCCTCCGGCATCGACTCCATGTTCGTCGGCCACTTTCTGCTCCAGAAGTAACCGCATCTATCTTCCCGTGATCAGCATGCGCAGCGCCACTACGAACAAAAAACCGGCATAAGCCCGGCGGATGTGGGCTTCAGGAAGCGCGATCATGATGCGGGCTCCGAAATAGGCGCCCAAAAACAGCCCTGCTGCCACGAGCGCCGCATACCGTAGGTTGATGTATCCGTTGCGGTAGTATTCCATCGCGCCGAGAAGGCCCACGGGCGGGATCATCGCGGCCAAGCTCGTTCCGATCGCCTCCAGTTCCTTCAGCTTTAGCAGAAACAGCAGAGCTGGGACGATAACGAGCCCTCCGCCGATGCCGAACATGCCGGCTGCGACTCCAGCAACGAGGCCGATGGCCAGTAGCGTCAAATACGTCATGACCCCCCAGGGTAACAAAGGATCCCCCCGTGCCCGTAAACCAAGCTAGGCGTTCCCCGTTAGTGAAGATAGGGATATGATGGGCGTGATGGCCGTCCCGGCGGTCGCGACCGCGGGGGAAGCGGTTCGCCCCACAAGCTTCGACGATTGGATGCGGGCCGAACAACGGCGCGTGTTCCTGCTCTGTTACCGTATGCTCGGAGATCGCGACGAGGCCGACGCCGCCACTCAGGAGGTGTTTCTGAAAGCGTTTCAGACTTTTGGCGGGAAGGGGCCCGTGGGGGTCGACGAGCCGGCGCGCTGGCTCACCCGCGTGGCGGTGAACGCTTGCCTGGACCGGCTCCGTTCCCCGCGCTGGCGCTTCTGGAGGCGCAGGCTCGATCCCGAAGACGAAGAAACGGTTTTGACGCTGCAGCGCAGCCCGAACCCGAGCGCCGAAGAGGAGCTGTTCGCCAAGCAGATCGCGCGCCGCTTGACTTCAGCTTTGGGCAAGCTTTCCGAGCGGCAGAGGGCCGTGTTCGTATTGCGCCATTACGAAGACCGCAGCCTGGAGGAGATTGCGGCCTTGCTTTCGCTAGACGTGGGTACGGTGAAGGCGCATTTGGCTCGGGCGCTCGCAAAGCTGCGTAACGAGCTGCGGGACCTGTATTTCCGTCAAGCGGCCGGGGTCGGCCATCCCCAGCCAGCGAAGGATCCAGTATGAGGCAGCGACATTGGAGCGATGAGGAATTGATCGCGCGGCTTTACGGGGCCGGGCTGGAGGACGGGCATCTGGAGGAGTGCGCGGAATGTGCGCGCCGCTGGAAGAGCTTGCTGGCCGCGCGTGAGCGCTTCCTGGCAGAGCCGGACCTGCACCCCTCCTTCTGGGAGGCGCAGCGCGCGCGCCTGCACGCGCGCCTGGAGCGCTCTGCTGCCCCGAGCCGCTGGCGGCAAGCTTTGGCGCCCCTGGCCGCAACCGCCGCGATGTTGTTCCTCGCGGTACTCCTTTGGGGACCCGCGCCCGGCCCGCAGCCGAACGTCGCCTCCACAGACCGCCACGTCTTCCAAGAAGTGTACTCGCTGCTCGAGAGCGAGCCGGCGGCCGTCACGCCCATCTATGGCCTCTTCGAGGTGGAGCCATGAAACGGTTGGCCCTTTTCTTTTGGCTGGTGGGCGGCTTGGCTCGGGCGCAGATCCCGGGGATTTTCCCCTGGTGGGACAGTCCTTTGGTGCGCGACCTCAACCTGAGCGAGGAGCAGCGCAAGCAGATCCGCGCCACGATTCGGGATTATCGCGACCGGCTCATCGAGCAGCGGGCGGCGCTCCAGAAAGCCGAAGCGCGCCTCCAGGATCTGATGAACGAGGATCAGGTGGATGAAGCCAAAGCGTCGGAGGCGGTCGAACAAGTGATTGCCGCCCGTGGCGAACTGACCCGCACGCTCGCCCGCATGGCGGTGAAGATGCGGCAGGTGCTCACGGTCCAACAGTGGCAGGAGCTCCAGCGGCGTCGCATGGAACCCCGGGTCGGGCCGGGCGGCCGCTGGCGTCGCGGGCAGCGGTTGGAGCAGGTACCCGAACCACCAAGGCCAGCAGCGCCGCCTCCCCCGGCGCAACCTCCTCGCGGCCCGGCGTTGGACTTCTGAAGCCGGGCTCCCCACAACCTTCCCCCTGATGCGTTGCGCCCGGTCCTGGCCTGCGCGAAAGTGAAGGCATGCAGGACTACGGGCCCATTCGGTTGGCGCTTGCCGTCCTCGCGGTATCTTTTGCGTATCTTACCGGCCTCACCGCGGGGGCGAGGCGCCGCGGCGTCGCCCCGCTCGGGCGCCTCTACCGTTGGATCCTCCGGACGGCAGTGGCTTCCCTCGCGGTGCTCGTTAGCGGCGGCTTGGACCCCGTTTCCGGCGTCATGCTGGCAGTGGTGACCGCCGGCGTCGGCATCGGGTTCTTGCGCGGTCGCCGGGCGCCCAAACCCCCCGAGGACCTTTCCAAGCTCCTGTTCCCGAAGGAGTGACGGGCCTGGATCCGGTTCGCAACGTCATCCAGCTTTTGCGTCGAACTTGATCGGGGTTCTCTGTCCCGCTACGGTGAGATGAAAATCCGTGTTCGGGTCGTTCTGGATCTGGTGAACTGCGGACTGTTCGTCCGCACCGCCAAGCGATGACCCCCGGCGGCTGGCTCAGGCCGCCTGGCCCCGCAAACGGGCGAGGAGGCCCTCGACCATGTCCAGGCGACGACGCAGCTCTTCGCGCAGGGCGCTGGTGCGGGTGTGGTGAATCTCGGCGGGCAGCTCGCCGCGCTCCCGCTCGAGCAACTCGACGACGAGCGCCCACTCGGCTTCGCTCAATACGGGTTGCGGCTGGGGGGCGGTGCTCATCGCTGTTCCTCCCGGTTAACAATCTAGCAGAACTTCGGCGCGGCGCATTCGCGCTGTCGCACCTCCACGCCAAGCGGCGGATAAGAGAACGGCAACGACCGATCGACCGGCAACGCATACCTGATCGGAGGAGGGGAGTCGCTAATCCTTAGGGGCGCTGCTCCGCTGCGAGCTGGACAAGTGCGATACTGGCGGCGATGGGGACACTGGCGGCAATCCCAGGACGGGTGCGCTTTCCCGGGCGGTATTTTATCCAAAACCTGGTGGAGCGGCGCACGCTTCTGGCCGAGCTGGTGCGCCGGGACTTCGAAAAACGTTTCGTTGGGTCCGCGGCGGGGTGGGTCTGGGGCGTGATCCATCCGCTGGTGCTGCTGCTGAGCTGGACGTTCGTCTTCGACTGGTGCTTGAGGGTGCGCCTTGGCCCCGGCGAGGTGACGCAGAACTACACCCTGTTCTTGTTCTGCGGCTTCCTGCCGTGGCTGCTGTTGCAGGACACGGTGCAGCGCTCGGCGACGTCGCTCGTCGAGAACGCCACGCTCATTACCAAGACGGTGTTTCCCTCGGAGATCGTGCCGCTGTCGGTGTTTCTGTCCTCGTTGATTCACCATTCGATCGGCGTGGCCCTCGCAGTGGCGGCCATCGCCGTCTGGTCGAACCATTTCGGCCCGATGGTGCTCACGCTGCCCGTCTACACCGCCGTGGTCGGATTGCTTGCGGTGGGCCTCGGCTGGATCGTCGCGGCGCTCCACGTGTATCTCCGCGACACGGCGCAGGTGTTGGTGGTCGTGCTGACGCTGTGGTTCTGGACCACGCCCATCTTCATTCCCGAGGAGCAGTATCCGGCGCAACTGCGGTTTCTCATTCAGGCCAACCCGATGGCTTATATCGTCCGCGGCTATCGGGAGGCGTTGCTGTCTTATCGCCTGCCGGATCCCCAAGGGCTGGCGGTGGCGGCGGCTTACGGCGTGGGGGCGTTTTTGCTGGGCGGGCTGTTTTTCCGGCGGCTGAAACGGGGCTTCGCCGACGTGCTCTGAGCCCGAAGCGCACATGGCGACGCTGTACGCCGGCACTTCCGGATTCGCCTACGCGCAGTGGAAGCCGGACTTTTATCCGGAAAAACTGCCCGCGACGCGCTTTCTGGAGCACTACGCCGGCCGGCTGAACAGCGTCGAGATCAACTACACGTTTCGGCGCATGCCGCCTGGCTCCACGTTGGAGAATTGGGTTCGGGCCACGCCGCGCGGTTTCCTGTTTGCCGTCAAAGCGCATCAACGCATCACGCACGTTCAGCGGCTGAAAGATGCTGGGACGGCCACGGAGATTTTTCTGCGTGCGATCGATCCGCTGCGCGCTACGCGCCGCCTGGGGCCCGTGCTGTTTCAGCTGCCGCCAAACCTGCGAGCGGACACCGCTTTGCTTGCTGAGTTTCTGGCGCAACTGCCAGGGGACGTGCGCTATGCTTTCGAATTCCGGCACGCTTCGTGGCTCACGGAAGCAGTCTACGACTTGCTCGGCGGGCACAACGTCGCGCTGTGCCTGGCGGAGGCGGAGCGGTTGCAAATCCCCGAAGTGGTCACGGCGGATTTCGTGTACTACCGCTTACGGATGCCCTCCTATTCGGAGGCGGAGCTGGGTCGGATCGGCGCGCGGTGCGAGGAGCTGTTGGCAGCGGGCAAGGACGTGTTCGTGTACTTCAAACATGAGGAGACGCCGCAAGGGGCGCTCTACGCCGAAAGCTTGTTGCAGCGGGTGAGGCGAGGCAGTCGGACATGAAGCGGCGGCCGTTGACCGAAGACTGGCTGGCGGTACTGCTGGGCTTGCTGCTGTTCGGCCTGGCCTTGGCGTCGGCCGCCGGGGCGGACTTGCTCGGATGGGCGGTCTCGGCCAAGGTTTGGACGAAACTGGCGGCCTCGCTGGCCCCCGTCTCCGCCCGCTATGCGGCCCTGCCGGGCTGGGCGAGCCTGCTGGCGACCTACGCCTTTCTGCTCGTGCTGCTCTCGTGCGGCGCGGCGCTCATGGGCGCTCCGGTGCGCCGCTTCGCGGCGGCCTTCACCGCGGTGTTTTGGGCCGGCTACGCCTGCTGGCTCATCGGGCACTGGGCGTATCTTGCCGCCACTCCCGACCGGCAGGCCGCCCTCGGCATCCGTTGGTCGTTGAATCTGACGCCGGAGGCCGGCTACATTGTGGCGCTCGCCGCCGGATTGGCGCTGGGGAACCTGAAGCCAGGCGTGGCCGCAGCGCTGCAAGAAGCCGTGCGACCGGAGCTGTACGTCAAGACCGCCATTGTCCTGCTCGGCGGCGCACTGGGAGCGACGGCCGCCGACCAGGCCCGGCTGGCGGCCTCGCTGATGTTCCAGGGCCTGTGCGCGATTTCGGCGGCGTATCTCATTTTCTGGTCCGTGGCCTACTACGTGGCGCGGCAATGGTTCGGATTCAGCCGCGAGTGGGCCGCGCCGCTGGCGTCCGGAATCTCGGTGTGCGGGGTTTCGGCGGCCATCGCAACGGGCGCGGCCATTCGCGCCCGGCCCGTCGTCCCGGTAGTGGTGTCGTCGCTGGTGGTGATTTTCGCCGTGATCGAGTTGCTCGTACTTCCCTTCGTGGCCCAAACGTTCCTCTACGCCGAACCCATGGTGGCGGGGGCCTGGATGGGTCTGGCGGTGAAGACCGACGGCGCGGCGATCGCCAGCGGCGCCATCGCCGATGCGTTGATTCGCGCCAAAGCGGAGGCCCTCTTAGGCGTGCGCTACCAGCCCGACTGGATCACCGGCGCCTGCGCCATGGTCAAGGTTTTCATCGACGCGTTCATCGGCGTGTGGGCCTTCGTGCTGGCCTGGATCTGGACGACTCGCATCGAACCGCGCCCGGGGGAAACGGCGTCGGCTCGCACCATCTGGGAACGGTTCCCCAAGTTCGTTCTCGGCTACGCCACGACGTTCCTCTTTGTACTGGCGCTCGCGTCGGGATGGCCAGCGCTGGTCCCCGCCGTCAAGGCGGCCATGGCCGAGGCGGGCGTGTTCCGCAGCCTGTTCTTCGTGCTAACGTTTTTCTGCATCGGCTTGGTGTCCCACTTTGGCCGGCTGCGCGAGGAGGGAATCGGGCGGTTGGCGCTCGTCTACGTCGTGTGTTTGTTCGGGTTTATCGTCTGGGTGGCGCTGGCGATCGCCTGGATCTTTTTCGCGGGCGTGCGCCCGCCTGTGATGGCGGCATGAGCCCCGATTCGAAGCTTGCCGAAGCTGAGATGCCCCTGTGGTTATCGAACGGGATGCAAGTACTGGCCGGATGAACAACGATCCGAAGCTTCTCGAGGAGCTGCGAACCGCCCGCCGGGAGCCCCTCGCTCCGGTCGAAAAGGCGCTGATCCGCTGGAGCCTGGGGCTGGGGCTGACGCTCACCGCACTGCTGGCGTGGCTGAGTCGCGCCGTGGCTTCCTGAAGGGCTCCGCTACGGCCCACCTGCGGCGCGGCGTTGGCCGCCGGGCGTCTCTGCACCCGTTTCGGCTACATTGGAAGTTCACCCTACGGAAGCGCATATGAGCCAACTTGTGCCGCCGCACGGCGCCCGGGAGTTGAAGCCCCTCCTGCTCGAAGGCAAGCAGCGAGAGGAGGAACGCAGCAAGGCGCAACATCTCAAGAAGGTGCCCTTGACCAGTCGCGAGACGAGCGACCTGATCATGATGGGCATCGGAGCGTTCACCCCGCTCGAAGGTTTCATGGGAGGCGACGACTGGCGCAGCGTTTGTGACGATATGAGCCTGAAGTCGCAGCCCGGCGTGTTCTGGCCGATCCCCATCACGCTTTCGGCCGAGCAGGAGCTAGCAGACTCGATCCGGCTCGGCGAAGAGGTGGCGCTTTGGGACGCCGAAACGGACACCCTGATGGGCACCATGAAGGTGGTCGAGAAGTACTCGATCGACAAGGAACACGAATGCAAGCAGGTGTTCCGCACGACGGATCCGGCGCATCCGGGAGTGCAGAAAGTGCTCGCGCAGGGGCCGGTGAACCTGGCTGGGCCGGTGAAGGTGCTTTCGGAGTCTTACTATCCCGAGGCGTTCGCCGGGATCTATCAGCGGCCGGCCGAGGCGCGCCGCATATTTCAGGAGCGGGGCTGGAGTACGGTGGCGGCGCTCCAGTTGCGCAACCCGATGCACAACTCGCACGCCTATTTGGCTTGGATTGCCATCGAGGTGTGCGACGGCGTCTACATTCATCAGCTCATCGGGAAGTTGAAGCCGGGCGATATTCCCGCCGAGGTTCGCGTGCGGGCCGTCGACGCGTTGGTGAACAAATACTTCCGCAAGGACCGCGTGGTGCAGGGCGGCTACCCGATGGAGATGCGCTACGCCGGGCCGCGGGAAGCCCTGCTCCATGCGGTGTTCCGGCAGAACTATGGCTGCTCGCACCTGATCGTGGGTCGCGACCATGCCGGCGTGGGGAATTACTACGGGCCCTTCGACGCCCAAAGGATTTTCAACGAGATCCCTCCGGACGCTTTGGTGTTGCGCCCGTTGTGCATGGACTGGACGTTTTACTGTTACCAGTGTGGCAGCATGGCTTCGATGAAGACGTGCCCGCACGAGTCCACGGCAGTCATCGACGAAAACGGGCAGTATCGCGGAGGGGCGCGGTTGCTGCTTTCAGGCACGCTGCTGCGCAAGCTCCTGACCGAGGGCAAGCCCGTGCCGAAGGAGTTCTCCAAGCCCGAGGTGATCGCGATCCTCAAGGACTATTACGACAGCCTGCAGGAACCGGTCGAAGCGAGGCGACACGGGGATGCCACGGCTCCGACCGGCGCGGGCCCGTAGGTCCTTACCAATCCACCACGCTGCCGTCGTCGGGGTCGTACGTTTCCGGATTGCGCCAGTCGTGGCCGATCTTGTCCGCCAGGGCGTTCTCGTCCAGCTCGATGCCGAGACCCGGTCCCGTGGGAATGTCCACGAAACCGTCGCGCACCACGAAAGGTTTTTTCAGGTATCCTTCGCCGAGCGTGACTTGTTCCTGGACGAGGAAATTGGGGATCGAAGCCGCAATCTGGATGCCGGCGGCCAACGAGATCGGCCCCAGGGGGTTGTGCGGAGCGATGGCCGCATAGTACGCCTCGGCCATGCCGGCAATGAGGCGCACCTCGGTAATGCCGCCGGCGTGGCAGAGGTCGGGTTGAAGGATCGTGGCGGCTCGCTTCTCCAGAACCTCCCGGAAACCCCACTTGGTGAAGACGCGCTCACCGGTGGCGATCGGCAGGTGCGTTCCGCGGGCGATCTCGGCCATCACGTCGTGGTTCTGGTGCAGACAAGGCTCCTCGACGAACATGGGCTGATACGGCTCGAGGGCCTTGATCAGCAGTTTGGCCGTGGCCGGGCTGATCGCTCCATGGAAGTCGATGGCGATATCCACGTCGTTGCCGGCGGCTTTGCGGAGTTCCGCAAACTTCTCGGCGGCGTATTGCACCTGCGCCGGCGTCTCCACGTATCGCGCCGGCCGCCTGGTGGCCGGTCCGGTTTTGAAGGCCTTGAACCCGCGGGCGATTCCGGCTTTGATCTGCTCGGGCGTGCGCGCGTGGGCGTAGACGCGCACGCGGTTGCGGGTGGGTCCGCCGAGCAGCTCGTAAATGGGCACACCCAAGGCCTTCCCTTTGATGTCCCACAGCGCGATGTCGATGCCGCTCAACGCGCTGGTCAGAATCTCGCCGCCGCGGTAGAAGGCGTGGCGGTAGATCGCCTGCCAGTGGTGGACGACCTGCCGAGGATCTTTGCCGATCAGGTACGGCTCGATTTCGCGAACCGCCTCCATGCAAGTGCGGGCCCGGCCTTCCAGAATCGGCTCGCCCAATCCCACGATTCCCGCATTGGTGTGAATCTTCAGGAACAGCCAGCGCGGCTTGACCAGGAACATCTCCAGCTTGGTGATCTGGAGTTTGTCCTTGGGCTGGATGGGCGCGTCCTTGCCGACGGTCTGCTGCACGGCGGCTTCGGCACGGCCGAAGGCTTTCCAGCCCAGGCTAGCGAACAAGCCGGCGACAACCGAACGGCGACCCAGCCGAGTGGACATCTTCGTCACGTGCGTCTCTCCTTGCGAGCAACGGTTTTCGGTGCGCGACATCGGCTCAGAACGCCAAACGCAACGCGAACTGTACCTGACGCGGGTTGCCCACGATGCTCGTGATGCGGCCGGCGCCCGGGTCGCCGATGCTCGCGTTGGGCAAATCGAATTGCGGCGTGTTGAAGATGTTGAAAATCTCCGCCCGGAATTGCAAGCGCCACCGCTCGCTCCATGACAGATCCTTGAAAAACGACCAGTCGAAGTTCACGCGTCCGGGCCCGTAGAGGATGTTGCGCCCTGCATTGCCGAAGGTGAACTGGCGCGGCACGCCCCAGGCGGCGTCGGGCGCGTTGAACGAGGTGTCGAACCACCGGGCCGGATCGGGATTGCTCAGTTTGCCGCTCTTCAAGCGGTCCGGCCGGCTCGCACCGGCGTTCGAGACCGAGGTCAGCAAGGTGGGCGTGAAGGGGAGGCCCGTCTGGGCGGTCAAGATGAGGTTGGTATCCCAGCCGCCGAGGAGCAGGTTCGCGGCGCGCGAATCGAACTGCCACTTGCGTCCCCGGCCGAAGGGTAAGGCCCAATTCATGCTGTGGACCAAGCGGTGCCGAATGTCGAAACCGCTGCTGGCGCGGTCGCACTGACGGCAGCGGCGATCTTGAGGAATCGGGCCGTTGGCCGCGCCGCCAAAGGCGTTCGGCACGTCGTCAATGGAATGGGACCACGTGTAGGCCGTGACAAAGCCCAATCCGCCGGCGAATCGCCGCTCCAGAGTTGCCTGGAGCGAGTTGTAATTGGACTTGCCGTCCGAGACGTTATACGTGACGCCGACCACGTTGGGAGCGATCCGATAGAGGGGCCGCCGCGGACCGGGGGCGCCAGGTCCGGGTTCCGGCTGGTTGAAATCGTAGGTCGTATCGAGCCGCCGCCCCAGATTGCCGACGAAACCGATTTTGAACACCATCTCTTTGGGAAGCTGCTGCTGAATTTGCAACATGTACTGTTGCGTGTAGCCCGATCGCAGGTTCGGCACAACGGCCAGCATCCCCCCTTGCGGGTTGTTGGCCACGACGTTGAAATCGAGCACCGGAATCGGGTCGAGCCCATCCTGCACGCGGCGAGGATTCGCCGAAAACTGATTGATGTCCACCACGTTGATCGGCCCGAAGGGAAGCTGGCGGTGACGGCGCATGTAGACCGCCTCGCTACCGGCGGGGTTGTAGAAAATGCCGTAGCCGCCGCGCAAGACGGTGCTTTGGCGTAAGCGAATGGCAAAGCCGAGCCGTGGCGCGAAATTGTTGCGGTCGGGCTGGACGCCCGTGGCGCGGTCGGTGTTGAATCCGGCGATCAACAGCTTGCCGGTGACGACATCGAAATTCGTCTGGCGATTGGCCACCTCCACCAGCGGCGTGTCGTACTCGTACCGCAGGCCCGCATTCAGCGTCAGCCACGGGGTGACCTTCCAATCGTCATGCAGATACAGGCCCCACTCGGTTTGGCGGAAACCCGGGAACACCAGGGTGAAATCCTGCTCGATCACCGACGCCGTTCCCAGGAGGAAGGCGGCCATGGCGTCGCCCGTGTTGGCCGTCTGGTTCGGGTTGTTCACGAAGATGCTGGAGAAGTTGAAGCGCCCATTGCCGCGGTTGGTCTGGTACTGCGTGAGCTGTCGGCGCCGGGCCTCCAAACCGAACTTGAGCGAATGGGGGCCGCGCAGGTGGGTAAAGTCCGCGCGGGGGTGGAAGGTGTTCTCCACGCGCACGATGGGCAGCGAGCGGGTCTGTCCGATTCCGGTGTAGCCGGCCGGGCTAAAGATGGGAATGCCGTCGGAGCGTGGGCCTTGATTGGAACCGCGCACGCCGAGCTTTTCGCCCAGACGCGCGCCATCAGCAGCACCCTCCTGCCGATAGTCCAAGTCGAAACGGCTAAACCCGAGCTTGGCCTCCATGATGAAGTTCGGAGTGAAGGTACGGATCCAGCTGGCCACGGTGTGATAGGCCTTCAGAGTCGAATCGCCAGCGAAGGTGTCCTCATTGCCCAGGCCCACGCGTCCCTGAAAGCCGGGGATCTGCGCATCCGGGAACGTGGACGGCCGCGTGGTGACGGTGTCCTGCCGGGAGAAACGGCCGAAGACGAGGTTCCGCTCGTTCCAGTTCCAATCCAACCGCACGTCGCCTTGGTTCCAGCGCTGTTTTTCTTTCGGGCTGGAGATGTGATTGGCGGTGAGGCGGTCCACCTGCGGCATCGGATAGGCTTGAATCAGCCGCCCGGTGACGGCGTCGAACCGGTTCGCTGGGATCCGCCGGTTCGGGAAAGGATCCCGAACATAGCCCGTCGCCGTTCCGGCCTGAGCTCGCGTGGTCCAGGGATCGAAAATATCCCGGAGCCGCGAGAAATCTCCCTGCCGCACCTCGGGCAGCGGTACGGTGTTGACGAAGGTTCGCTCCTGGCGGCGCCGGAACCCTTCGTAGTTGCCGAAGAAAAACAGCTTGTTAGGCACGATGCGGCCGCCGAGGCTGCCGCCGAATTGGTTCTGCCGAAAGGCAGGCTTAGGTGCTTGGGGGCTGGCAAAGTAGTTGCGCGCATCGAAGCGGTCGTTGCGCAAGAATTCGTACAGTGATCCGTGCCACTCGTTGGAGCCCGATTTGGTGATCACGTTGATGGTGGCGCCGGCATTGCGACCCTGGTCGGCGGCGAACATCGAGGTCTGAATCTTGAATTCCCGCACCGATTCCACCGAGGGTCGCAACACGATGGACAGCGTGAGCCGCTCGTTGTTGTCGATGCCGTCCATCAGGAAGTTGTTGGAGCCCTCCCGGTTGCCGTTGGAGAACAGCTCCGAGCCGGGACGCAGGTCGTCGGGGCGCGTGCCGCTCATGATCGTGCCCCGGGCGCCATAGCCCACGCCCACGACGCCAGGTCCCAGGATCGCCAGTTGCACGAAATTGCGGCCGTTGAGCGGCAGATCTTCGATGGCTTTGGTTTCGATCACCTGACCCACAGCCGAGGATTCCGATTCGATGAGCGGGACCACGCCGCGGACTTCGACGGTTTCGGTGACCGAGCCTAACTCCAGCGTGAAGTCGAGCCGAGCCACTTGGTTGACTTCCAGGCGAACCGCCTCCCGGGTTGCCTGCCGAAAGCCGGTTTTTTGCACCACCACACGGTATTCACCCGGCGGCAGGAATGGAATGGCGTACAGACCGAGTTCGTTGGTCTGGGCGCGGCGTTCGACGCCGGTCGCCGTGTGGGTCACGATGACGTCCGCACCCGGAATGACGGCCCCGGTTGCGTCGTTGACCGAGCCACTGAGCTGGGCCGTGGCTTGGGCAAAAGCGGAAACAGCAAGCAGAGTACTTGCCAGGGCGATTGCTGCCGACCGACCGAATCGCTTCATGGGGATCCCTCCCTCGAGTAGCATTGATTCCTTTACAATACCGTAACACGCTCATATCCAAGGCTTCAGGATGTGCAGCTCATCGCTGGGTGGACCTTTTGGGGTTGACCGTTCCCATCCACACCTGGGATGTGGAAGTTCCTTTTGGATCAGGAGCAGTCGGCCCAGCGGCTGCTTCCTGGTGTTCGGGCATGTAGCCCCTCCGTGCGGACGAGTCTATCCTGATTTCGGGGGCATGTCAAAGCCGGCCCTGGGATCGGTATGAAAAAAACGAGCGCGGCCTGGGTGTTTCTGGCGGCGTGCTGGACGCTTCCGGCCCAGGACGGCGCCGGCCCGCTGGTCGAGGCGCGTCTGGCGGAGCTCAAAACGAACCCGCTCGTTTCGCCGCTTCCCGAGGTGCCTGACGACCGCGCCCCAATTCCCACAGGCTGGCTCGCACTGATCAGTTGGAACGTGCAGGGAGGCGCCACCGACAGCGCCGGTTCAATCCGGCCAGCCATGGTGGGGGCGGCCCTGCGGCGATTGTTCGCCGGGACTTACCGGTTACTGGCGGCGCAGGAGGTGGCCAACAGCGCTCACGCGGCTGTGTTGCAAGGCTTGCTGCCCGGCGGCGCCGGCCGCTGGCGCTACGCCTTTTTCGACACCACTGACGCTCAAGACAACGGGCTTTGGTACGAGCGAGGCCTCCTGGTCCGCAACCCTGTACCGCTGTTCGTGACCCGCGAAGTAAGCGCCACGGGGCGGATCGTCACGGATCCATCGCGAGCGGTTCATCCTCCATTAGCGGCCCATGTGGCGGTGGGGGATTTCGATTTCACGCTCCTCACGCTTCACCTGACCTTCGCTGACGGGGACACACGGCAATCGGCCCGGGAGCTGCGCGTGATCCTGGATTTCCTGGACGAGTACTTTCGCGCTCCGGGGCACGATCCGGATGTGATCCTGTGCGGCGACTTCAACATTCCGTCGCGGCTCAGCGGCCAGACCGGACGCGATGGCATTACGCTGGATGCGCTCTTCGATACGGACCCGCGATTTCAGTCCGGGGAGCGGCGGTTCGTGGTCACGGTCCACGAGCCGACCACCCGGAACCGTCTAGGACAGCCCGTAAGCAACTACGACCACTGCGTCTTTTCCGCCGACGCGCTGGAAGAGCTCATTCAGGCGCGCCGGGTGCAGCCCGAAATCCTCACCGACCACCCCGACGACCCCGAAATCACCCTTACCTCGGACCACTTTCCGATCGTGGCGTTCTTCCGTACGCGCGGTGAGGGCATCCGCCGGGATTTGGGTTACCACCCGAACATCGAGGCCGTGACCAATGGCGCGAGCTTCGAGCCGCGGATCAGCTCCGGCGCGTGGGTCAGCATCTACGGCCAGGACTTGGCCACGACCACCCGGATCTGGCGCGAGGAGGAAATCCGAGACGGAGTCCTGCCGGCCGAACTGGACGGGGTTCGTGTGGAATTCGATGGCAAACCGGCGTGGGTGTACTACGTCAGTCCGGGGCAACTGAACGTTCAAACTCCCGACGGGCTGCCGGAGGGCTCGGTACGGGTGGAGGTGATCCACCGCGGCCAGCGGAGCGGCGCCTTCACGGCGCAGGTTCGCCGAATCGCGCCGGCATTCTTCCGGTTCCCACAAGAGGGAGGACGGTTTGTCGCGGCGGTTTTCGCACAGCTCGAACACGGCCACGTGGTCTACGTGGGCCGTCCGGAGTGGTTCGGGGGAGCGGTTGCGGCGCGGCCGGCCAAGCCTGGTGAACGCGTGCTCTTGTTCGGCACTGGCTTCGGGCCCACGACTCCACAGGTCCCGGCGGGGCGGGCGTTCTCGGGCGCTGCACCGCTCACCGAACCCGTCCAGGTAACCGTGGGAGGGGTCGCCGCCACGGTCGAGTTCGCCGGGCTCGTCGGGCCGGGGTTATATCAGTTCAATCTGGTTGTTCCCCAAGGCGTGTCGCCCGGCGATGCGGCCGTCGTCGCCGAGATCGCCGGCGTCACGACCGCCCCGGTGGCGCTTACTGTGGCGCCTTGATGCGTTGATCGCCCCGGGGCGGATCTCGCGGGCAGCGGACTTAGCTCTTCCGAAGCCGATGGGTCTCGAGCGGGTCAGCCGAACAGGATCTGCGCGATGACCAACTGGGGCATCTGCTGGTTCCAACTTTCCGGAATCTCGTCGAAGGGCAGGCGAAAGTCCTTGGTTTCTCCGGGCTTCAACCCGCCGGTCTTCGGACGCACGATGGCTACGCGCTGGCGCAACACAACCTGGCCGTAGGGGTCGTAAAAGACGCAGTTGATCTCCACCAGGCGGAGCGGCCGGTCACCCGTATTGGTGATCTTGCCGGTGATCTCGACGAGAGTTTGCTTGAGGTAGGTCTCCTTGGCCGTCATGATCACCTCGCTGAGCTTGAGGTGCCGGACGTAGGCCTTGGCCTCCGGAGTCAGAACCGGCACGTCGCGAACCGGCTGCCGCGAGGCCCGCTCGAGGTACCAGAAACCGGCCAGCCCGACCACCGCGGCTGCCAGAACCACGAGCACCATTACGGGTACGCCGCCCGCTTTCGACCCATTCCGCCAACGCACGGTCCTATGGTCTCCCATCCCCATTATGCAGGCCAGCCGTGCGCGCGCTCAGACCGCCAGCCACTGCAACACCCGGAAATGAAACGCGCTGTCGTTGAGGCCTTCCATTTCCTTGAACACGTCGAGGAAGGCGCGGCCCGTCAGCAGGAAGCAACGCTCCTTGTGAAATACCGACACGACCACGCGCTCGGGGTCCTCCGGCGAAATGTCCTTATCCTTCAGGTAGCGCACAAAGGCCGGATAGATTCGGTCGCGGAGCCACTCCCAGGGCTTGCCGTCGCCCAACGCCACCTCGTAGAAGATCAGCTTTTCCGGATTTTTCCCCTCTTCGGTGAGTTCCGCGAGCGTGCGGTTGTACTGCATGCCGGCCACGATGCGGAAGGCTTTGGCGGCGATTGCGTCCACAAAATCGGCCATACCCGGCTTCCCACCGAGAGTATACGGCAGGATCTCCGCGCCGTCTGCCGCGGGCTTCCGCGGTCGCGGGTGTTACAATCGGAGCTTCATGGCGCGGCGCGTGTCGCTGTTTGTGACTTGCCTCGTGGACCAGTTGTTTCCCTCGGTCGGGCTGGCGATGGCGGATGTGCTCGAACGGCTCGGCTGGAAGGTGGAATTCCCGGAGGCGCAGACCTGCTGCAGCCAGCCGGCATTCAACAGCGGTTACTGGGACGAGGCGCGCCAAGTCGCCCGCCATTTTCTCCGCGTGTTTCGCGACGCGGAATACGTGGTTGTCCCTTCCGGCTCCTGCGGCTCGATGGTCATCAACCACTACCGGGAGCTGTTTCATAAGGACGCGGAGGCGCTGGCCGAAACGGAGGCCTTGGCGCCACGCGTCTGGGAATTCTCGCGTTTCCTCCTCGAAGTCGCCCAAGTGGAGGATGTGGGAGCGCGCTATGACGGCGTCGTGACCTATCACGACGGCTGTCACGCCCTCCGCGAGCTGGGCATAAAGCAAGGTCCCCGGCGCCTGCTGGCGCGCGTCCGGGGGCTCGTACTGAAAGAAATGGATGTGGCGGAGGAGTGCTGCGGTTTCGGCGGCACGTTTTCCGTGAAGTTCCCGGAGATTTCCGGCGCCATGGCCCGCACCAAAATCGAATCCATCCTGCGCACCGGGGCCGATACGGTCGTCTCCACCGATTCCAGCTGCCTGATGCAGTTGCGCGGCGCGCTGCTCCGGGCCAAAGCGCCGGTGCGCACGCTGCATCTGGCGGAGGTGCTGGCCTCCCGGTGAACGGCGCGGCCATGATCTCCATCCCCCATGAACGCTTCGAGCGCGTGCTCGCCGATCCGGCGCTCCAGCAGGCCATATACGCCGCCACCGGACGTTTGATGGAAAAGCGCCGGGAGGCGGTTGCGCCGGAGGCGCTTCCCGACTATCAGGAGCTCCGCTCCCAGGCCCGCCGGATCAAAGAGCACACGCTCGAAAACCTGGATTACTACCTGGAGCAATTCGAAGCTGAAGTGCACGCCCGCGGCGGCCGCGTCGTGTGGTGCCGCGACGGCGACGAGGTCGTGGACTTTCTTACCAAGCTCGCTCGAGAAAAGAATGCGCGGCTCATCGTGAAGTCCAAGTCCATGACCACGGAGGAGATTCACCTCAACCAACAGCTCGAGCAGCGGGAGCTCGAGCCGGTCGAAACCGACTTGGGCGAGTACATTCTCCAGCTGGCCGGCGAGCGCCCCTACCACATTGTCGCGCCGGCCCTCCACAAGACTCGCTATGACGTCGCCGACATCTTCAGTCGCAGGCTGGGCGTGGAGCGCGAGGAGATTCCCGAACGGCAGACGCGCATCGCCCGGGCCACCCTGCGCGAGAAGTTCCTCGCGGCCGACATCGGTTTGACGGGCGCCAACTTCCTGGTGGCGGATTCCGGGGCTGTGGTGTTGGTCGAAAACGAGGGCAACGCCCGGCTGACCACTACGGCGCCCCGGATCCACGTGGCCGTGGCGGGCATCGAAAAGCTGATCCCACGGGCGCAGGATCTGGCGGTGTTTCTCAAGCTGCTGGGCCGCAGCGCCACGGGCCAGCCGCTCACGGTGTACACTTCGGTGCTCGCCGGCCCGCGACGCGAGGGCGAACTGGACGGGCCCGAGGAGTTCTACGTCGTCCTGCTGGACAACGGGCGCACCCGGCTACTGGCGGATCGCGAGAAACGCGAGTCGCTGTTTTGCATCCGCTGCGGCGCGTGCCTGAATCACTGCCCGGTCTACCGCAAGATCGGCGGCCACAACTATCCTTGGGTCTACTCTGGCCCCATCGGCGCCATCTTGACGCCGCAGTATTTCGGCGCTG
This sequence comes from Bryobacteraceae bacterium, assembly GCA_025055455.1. GTDB lineage: Bacteria > Acidobacteriota > Terriglobia > Bryobacterales > Bryobacteraceae > JANWXD01. Next base: position 173,894 of record JANWXD010000001.1, on the reverse strand, counting down.
GGCACGAACCCTGGCTTCCGTTCGCCTCGAGCTTGTGCGGGGCGTGCGGCGAAGTCTGCCCGGTGAAAATTGACATTCCGAAGATGTTGCTCCTGCTGCGGCGGGAGATCGGCCGAAGCCTCGCCCGCGAAGGAAAGGGACGGTGGGAGCGGTGGGCGTTCCGGGTTTGGGCCTGGCTGATGACCCGTCCGAAGTTATACGAGTTTGCCGGTGTGGCCGCCTCGGCGTTGGCGCCCGAAGGAAGCGAGGGCTGGCTCACCGGGCTGCCCCCTGTGCTGCGGCGAGGTCCCCTGGCGGCTTGGCTCAGCCAGCGCGACCTTCCGCTGCCCCCAGGGCGCAGCTTCCGGCAACTGTGGCGCGTGCGCTCGCGCGTGAAGCGGGTTTAAGGTGTCTCGGGATCACATTCTGCACAAGGTCCGTACGGCTCTGGGGCGGAGCGCCGGCCAGCCGGCGGCGGAGCCGCCCCCGGTCCGGCTGTGCGGACCGCAGTCGGATTTGGAGGCGCGCATCGAGCGGTTTTTGAATGCCGTAGCCGGCCTCAACGGCAAAACGTATCGAGCTCGTTCCTGCGAAGAGGTGCGCGACTACGCCGCGCGATTGGTGGACGGCCGACCGGCTGTGGCTTCCTGCACCCCAGTCTTAACCGCTTGCGGCATCCATGGCCTGCCCGGCGTACGTTACCAATTCTCCACCCGGGACGAGTTCCAGACCGCCTGTGCGCAGGCCGCTGTCGGCATCACCGGCGCCGACTACGCGCTGGCGGATACCGGCACGGTGGTTCTCCTGGCTTCGCATCAGGAGCCGCGCATGATCTCGCTGCTGCCGCCGGTGCATCTGGCGGTGGTTCCGAAAGAACGCATCCTCAGCGGGTTGGATGAGCTGTTCACCCTGCTGCCGCGCCCGAGCGAGCTCACCAGCTCTCTAGTCCTCGTGACCGGGCCCAGTCGCACCGCCGACATCGAGCAGATTCTGGTGCGCGGGGTCCACGGACCCGGCGAGATTCACGTGGTGGTCCTGTAGCGGTCAGGCAGCTTTGACGGCCAGCCGCTCCGCGAGAGCCGGGATCGCCTCGGTGAGCACCTCCTCCACGCGCTCGACGGGGAGGAACTGCATTTCCTGCCGGACTTCCTCCGGAAGCTCCCGCAGGTCGGTCTGGTTGGGTCGCGGGATGATCACCCGGCGGATCCCAGCTCGTCGGGCGGCAAGGATCTTCTCCTTCAACCCGCCCACGGGCAGCACCAATCCGGTCAGCGTGATCTCCCCGGTCATGGCGGTATCGCTCCGCGCGGGCTGCTTGGTGTAGAGCGAAGCCAGCGCCACCGCCATGGTGATGCCGGCCGAGGGCCCGTCCTTGGGAATCGCGCCGGCCGGCACGTGGATGTGCACGCCGTAATCTTTGAACAACGAGCGTTCGATACCCAGTTCATCGGCGTGGGACCAGACGAAGCTTTGGGCCGCCTTGGCCGATTCCTGCATGACCTCGCCCAGGTGGCCCGTGAGCGTCAGCCCTTTGCCCTCGGGTAAGAGTGTGGCTTCGACGTAGAGCACATCGCCGCCCGTCTCGGTCCACGCCAGGCCCGTGGCCACGCCGGGCGGAAGCTCCTTGCGCAGCTGCTCCGGGAAGAAGCGCTCGGGTCCGAGCATGTCCGGCAACATCTGGGGCGTCACGCGCACCGGTTCGGTTTGCCCTTCGGCGTAGCGCAACGCCACCTTGCGGCACACTCGGGCAATGGCGCGCTCGAGCTGGCGCAAGCCGGCCTCCCGGGTGTAGCGCTGAATGATGGCGCGCACCGTGTCGTCTTCGATCACGCACTGCTCGGCCGTGAGACCCGCTTCCTTGATCTGGCGCGGGATCAGGTACTGACGGGCGATCGCCAGCTTCTCCTCTTCGCTATAGCCGGGAAGCCGCAGCACCTCCATGCGGTCGAGCAGCGGGCGCGGAATCGTGTCGAGCGTATTGGCGGTGGTGATGAACAGCACTTTGGAGATGTCGAACGGCAGATCCAGGTAGTTGTCGCGGAAGGTCTTGTTTTGCTCCGGATCCAGGATCTCCAAGAGCGCCGCCGCGGGGTCGCCCCGGAAGTCGCGACCCAGCTTGTCGACTTCGTCGAGCATCAACACCGGGTTGTTGGCGCCGGCCCGGCGCAAGGCTTGAATGATGCGGCCCGGCATGGCGCCGATGTAGGTGCGCCGGTGGCCGCGGAGCTCGGCTTCATCGTGCAGGCCGCCCAGGCTCATGCGCTCGAATTTGCGCCCGAGGGCCCGAGCGATGGACTGGCCGAGGGAGGTCTTGCCGGTTCCCGGCGGTCCGACGAAGCACAGGATGGGCGCTTTGGCCGTCGGGTTGAGTTTGAGCACGCCCAGGTGCTCTAGAATGCGCTCCTTGACCTCTTTGAGGTCGTAATGGTCCTCGTCGAGAATCTGCCGCGCGCGGGCGATATCCAGTTGGTCTTCCGTGCTGATGCGCCAGGGCAGCTCGAGCACGTACTCCAGATAGGTTCGAATGACGTGGTGGTCGGGCGCGGCTGGCGGCAACCGTTCCAGACGCGCCAGTTCGCGTTCGGCCTCCTTGCGCACCTCCTCCGGGAGGTCCGTCTTGGCCAGCCGCTCCCGGAGCATTTCGATTTCGGCCTGTTCCGGACTCTTCTCGCCCAGCTCCTGTTGAATGGCGCGCAACTGCTGGCGCAGCAGGTATTCTCGCTGCTCTTTGGTCATCTCGCTCTGCGCCGCGCTGGCGATCTTGTTGCGGAGCTCGAGGACCTGATACTCGTGCGCGAGGTAGGAGTGCATGAGCCGTAGGGCGTCGGCCCGCGACTGGGCTTCGAGCAGCGCCTGCTCCTTGTCGAGCTCGAGGTTGAGCATGGAGGCCAGCAAGTAGACCAAGCGCAGCGGGTCTTCCGTGGCGGCCAGCAGACGGCCCAGTTCTTGCGGCGCCTGCGGGTGGGCCATCGCGATCACCTTTCCCGCCAGTTCCATGACCTCGTGCCGGAGGGCTTCGATTTCGGGCGTCATCTCCTCGGGCACAGGGGCCGGTTGCACGCGCGCCTTCAGGTACGGCTCGGTCTCTTCCAGCTTGAGCAGCATCACCCGCTCGAGACCGATGACGATCACCTCCATCGTGCTTTCGCTGGTGCGCGTCATCTTTTTGATGACCGCCCGGGTGCCGATGTTATAGAGGTCGTGGATGCCCGGGGTCTCCACGGTCGCGTCGCGTTGGGCGACGATCAGGATTTCCTTCTCTTCCGTGGCCAAGGCGGCGTCCACGGCCGCGACGGAGGCCGGCCTGCCGACCGACAGCGGCAGCAACAGGTGCGGAAACAGCACGCTGTTCTTCAGCGGCAGGACAGGAAGGATTTTGATTTGCTCGCTCACGTTAAGCCTCCCGTTGAGTTCGACGCAACGCCGGAGCGGGCCGTGACAGGCGAACGCGGCGCGGCATGGCTCACCTCTTTGCCGCGCCGGCCGGCTCCGCCGCCGGCTGCGGGACGAAAGTCAGTTGTCCCCGGAGGGAATCGGCATCCACGACCACGGTCTGGCCATCGCGCACGTCGCCCTTGAGAATCAGCCGCGCCAGCGGCGTTTCGATCTCCCGCTGGATGGCGCGCTTGAGCGGCCGGGCGCCGTAGGTCGGATCGTAGCCGGCCCGGACCAGGTGCTGCCGGGCTGCCTCGGTCAACTCGAGGCGAATGTGGCGATCCGCCAAGCGGGCGCGCAGGCGCTCGAGCTGGATCTCCACAATCCGCTTCAGATGCTCTTCGGAGAGGGCGTGGAAGACGATGATTTCATCCACCCGGTTCAAGAATTCCGGCCGGAAATGCCGCCGCAGCTCTTCGAGCACAGCCTCTTTCATGCGGTCGTATTCCCATCCCTCGAAAGCGCCCCGGTAGTCCAGAATGCGGTGGCTGCCGATATTGGACGTCATGATGACGATCGTGTTTTTGAAGTCCACCGTCCGGCCTTGACCGTCCGTCAGGCGCCCGTCGTCCAGAATTTGCAACATGACGTTGAAGACGTCGTGATGCGCCTTTTCGATTTCGTCGAACAGAATCACCGAATAGGGCCGCCGCCGCACGGCCTCGGTGAGCTGGCCGCCCTCCTCGAAGCCCACATAGCCCGGAGGCGCCCCGATCAGACGCGCCACGGTGTGCTTTTCCTGGTATTCCGACATGTCGATGCGGATCAGGGCCCGCTCGTCATCGAACAGAAACTCGGCTAAAGCTCGGGCCAGCTCGGTCTTGCCCACGCCCGTGGGCCCGAGGAAGATGAAACTGCCGATCGGCCGGTTGGGGTCCTTCAGGCCCGAACGGGCCCGAAGCACCGCTTCGGCCACAGCGCGCACGGCCTCGTCCTGGCCGACCACCCGTTTGTGGAGCTCCTCTTCGAGATGCAGCAGCTTCTGGAGTTCGCCCTCGAGCAGTTTGGCCACGGGAATCCCCGTCCAGCGGCTCACCACTTCGGCGATGTCCTCTTCGTCCACTTCCTCCTTGATGAGCCGGACCTGGCCCTGGCGGGCCTCGAGGGCCTCCTGCTCGGCCTTGAGCTGCCGTTCCAGCTCCACCAGCCGACCGTACTTCAACTCGGCCACGCGGTTGAGATCGTAGGCACGCTCGGCGACTTCGATCAGGTGCTTGGTCTGCTCGATCTGCTCGCGCAGCGAGCGCAGCCGCTGCACGGCTTCCTTCTCGGCCTGCCACTGCGCTTTGAGCGCGTCGGCCTCGGCCTTGAGGTCGGCCAGCTCTTTCTCCAACTTCGCCAGCCGTTCGCGCGAAGCGGCGTCGGTTTCTTTCTTGAGCGCCTCGCGCTCGATTTCGAGTTGCATGATCCGCCGCAGTCGCTCGTCCAACTCCGCCGGCATCGAGTCAATCTCCGTGCGCAGACGCGCCGCCGCTTCATCGACGAGGTCAATGGCTTTGTCCGGTAAGAAGCGGTCGGAAATGTAGCGGTTGGAGAGGACCGCAGCCGCCACGAGCGCAGCGTCTTTGATGCGGACCCCGTGGTGGACTTCGTAGCGCTCCTTGAGTCCCCGGAGGATCGAAATCGTGTCCTCCACCGAGGGCTGGTCCACGAAGACCGGCTGGAAGCGGCGCTCCAGAGCGGCGTCCTTTTCGATGTACTTGCGATACTCATCCAGCGTGGTGGCGCCGATGCAGTGCAGCTCGCCGCGGGCCAGCATGGGCTTGAGGAGATTGGCGGCGTCGATGGCGCCTTCGGCTTTGCCGGCGCCCACCACGTTGTGCAGCTCGTCGATGAAGAGAATGATTTCGCCCTCGGAAGCCTGCACCTCCTTGAGCACCGCCTTCAGGCGCTCTTCAAATTCGCCCCGGTACTTGGCCCCGGCAATGAGGGCGCCCATGTCGAGCGCCACGACCCGCTTGTTTTTCAAGCCCTCCGGCACGTCCCGGCGCACGATGCGCTGCGCCAGGCCTTCCACGATCGCCGTCTTGCCCACGCCCGGCTCCCCGATGAGCACGGGATTGTTCTTCGTCCGCCGCGACAGCACCTGGATGACGCGGCGAATCTCATCGTCGCGCCCGATCACCGGATCCAGCTTGCCCTGCGCGGCCAGCTGCGTCAGGTCGCGGCCGTAGCGCTCCAACGCCTGGTAGGTCGCCTCGGGTGTCGGCGACGTCACCCGCTGGGTTCCACGTACTTCCTGAAGCGCCTTCATGAGCCGCTCGCGACTCAGGCCCAGTTCGCGGAACAAACGGCCGGTGGCCCCGCCGTCCTCGGTCATGGCCAGCAATAGGTGCTCGACGGAAACATACTCGTCTTTCAGCCGTTTGGCCTCATCTTCGGCTTGCGCGAGCAGCCGGTTCAGCCGCCCGGTGATGTACACGTGGTCTGGAGCTCCCGACGGGCCGGAAACCTTGGGCAGGCGATTGAGTTCCTGCTCGACGCGCCCCAACAGCAGCTCCGTTGAGATTCCGGCCTTAGCGAGAATCGCCGGCGCTAAGCCGCCGTCTTGCTCGAGGAGAGCCGCCAAGACATGTTCCACATCGATCTGCTGATGGGACAGTCGGGCGGCTTTGGAGTTTGCCGCTTGCAGGGCCTGCTGAACCTTTTCGGTCAGGCGATTGGCATCCATAATCTTAGCGTTCTCCTATCAACTATTCTAAGCATAGCATTGTTATTAATGGGTGTCAACCGCATTCCCGCACCGAGGGAGATCGGCCCGGGGGTGAATTCGGACGTTCGGGGGTGCACGCTGGGACCCCGCCGGGGCCGCCCTGTGTTTTCTGCACTCCTCGTCGTTGAGGTCTAGGGCCGACCTTCCACGCCCCGGTGGCATCGAGCGGGAACTCGTTGCCGTATTCCCGTCCAGCAGCGGCCCGGCAGTACGCCCGGCCTAGGTGTTCCTCGGCTCAGGAGCTGATGTCGAAGGTGCACGCGTGCCGAGCGCTCGAATCCGCCAAATTGAGGCGCAGCGCGAGCCCATGAGCGCGAAGGGTTGGCTCGATTGCGGTGGGTAGTGATCGTATCCTCCCTGCTGGGCGGTCAAACTCGAGCCCGGAAACGACGATGGCGCCCGCCGCACAGAGGCCCTTCGATCCGGCGTCTGTTACAGCGCCTCCGAAAGAGTCCCTTGGAAGGACTCGAGGTTGGGGCGAGCCGACTAAAATCGAAGCCGCGACCCGGGGAGGCTTAAAGTGAGTGGGAGCAGCGTGGACCGCCACCCTCGGGCTGATCCGGAGCAGGTTGTTGGCGCCGCTTGCCGCTCAAGGCGGCGCCCAATCCCGCCGCTGGCAGCATTACGACGCCAAGGCGCACAAGCCCTTGGTGCCAGCGGTGCGGAATTCGTATTTGTCGATGCGGATGCCCACAGCCTCGCCGCGGCTCCACACCACGCGCCCCGTGGCCACCAGTTTCAGATTGCACTTTCCGTCCAGCTGTGCGGGCCACCGAATGGAGACTTCGATCCGGGCGCCCGGTGGGGGCGGCGAAGCACTCACGAACTGCACCCCGTTGCTGCTCAGGTTCACGGTGCGGCCGGTTCCAGAATCGCTCTGCCCTTGGCTCCACCACTTGTGTCGCAGTTCGCATTCAATCGGAAAGCGGTCGCCGGAGCGGCGATCCCAGCTCGGACGGGATCGCGGTTCCGCACCCGCTGTTGGTCCCCACATCACTGTGCTCCTCCCGTTTCCCATAATCTGAACCCGGCGTGGTGCAGACAATAGGACGTTGGTTTCAATTTCAATAGTGCGGAAGTACCTGCTGCAGGTTTCACTGCGACGGTGAATTCGGCACTTCGTCCAGGTGAATATTCGAAAAATCCGACGGGAATTGCGGTAGTCGGAGCTTCAGGGCCTGTCCTTGCCCGATGCCAAGCGCCCTTTGGCTTCCAAGATTTGTCGCAACCGCTCGGCGAGTTTCCGTTCGTGGCCGCGGTCCGACGGCCGGTAAAAACTTGCACCGGAGAGAGATGGGGGCAGGCATTCCATGGAAGTCAGCGCCCCTTCGAAGTCGTGGGCGTGCTCGTAGCCCTCGCCGTAGCCCCAACTGCGCATCTCTGGGGTCACCGGGTTTCGGAGATGAAGCGGCACCGGCTCGGCGACGGAGCTCGCCAACGCCTCCTTGGCCCGGTTGAGGGCTTGATAGGCCGCATCGGACTTCGGTGCCAGTGCCAGGTAGAGCGTGGCCTGCGCCAAGGCTTGGTCGCCTTCGGGGCTCCCCAGGAAGTGCACCGCCTGCATTGCCGCCACGGCTTGTTCCAGCGCTTGAGGATCGGCCAAGCCGATATCCTCGATCGCCATCCGGATGAGCCGGCGGGCGATGTAAAGCCGGTCCTCGCCCGCCTCGAGCATGCGGGCCAGCCAGTAGAGGGCCGCATCGGGGTCGCTCGAGCGGACCGATTTGTGGAGCGCCGAGATGAGATTGTAATGTTCCTCGCCCGCTTTGTCGTATCGCAGCACCTTGCGCTGGAGGGCGTCTTCGACAGCTTGGCGCGACAGCCGCCCGCCCGGCGAGGCCGCTGCCGCCAGCTCGAGCGTGTTGTAGGCGGCGCGAGCATCGCCGCCGGCGTAGATGGCAATTTGCTCGAGCAAATCCCGCGAGACGTCCAGCTCGAGCTTGCCGAGACCGCGTTCGCGGTCTCGGAGAGCGCGTTCGAGCAAGCCCACGATTTCCGGCACGGTCAGGGGACGAAGCAGGTACACCCTGGTACGCGACAGCAAGGCGGAGATCACCTCGAAGGAGGGATTCTCCGTCGTCGCGCCGATCAGGACCACGTCGCCACGCTCGACATAGGGCAGGAACGCATCCTGCTGGGCCTTGTTGAAGCGGTGAATTTCGTCGATGAACAGGATGGTGCGGCGGCCCAGGCGGCGGTTGCGCTCGGCCTGGGCCATCACGGCCTTGATTTCTTTGATGCCGCTCAAGACCGCGCTGAACGGGATGAAGTCGCTGCGCGAGGAAGCGGCGATGAGGCGGGCCAGCGTGGTCTTGCCGGTCCCGGGCGGTCCCCACAGGATCATCGAGTGCGGCTCGCCGCGTTCGACGAGAATACGCAACGGTTTGTTGGGCCCGAGCAGGTGCTCCTGGCCGACGAACTCCTCGAGGGAGCGGGGTCGCATCCGATCGGCGAGCGGCGCCCCCGGCTGCTGCGTCTCGACCGGCGGTGTGGCGTCGAACAGGCTCATGGCGATCGCGTCCTTTGCTGCCAAGCCTCGTAGAGCAGAATCGCCGTGGCGACCGCGGCGTTGAGGGACTCCACGCGCCGGGTGGGGATGCGGACCTGCGTCGCGTCGGCGCGGAGCAGGTCGCTGACGCCCCGCGCTTCGCTACCGATGATCAGGGCGCAAGGGCGCCGGAAGTCCGCTTGCGCGGCCGTCGTGCATCCCGACGGCGTGGCGGCATAGACCGCGAGGCCGTGTTCTCGGAACGCCGCCATCATCCGTTGCGCGTCGGCGCCCCAAACGAAAGGCAGACGGAACAAAGAGCCGGCGGAGGCCCGCACCGCTTTCGGATTGAAGGGGCTTACGGTCCCCTTGAGAAAAACGAGGCCCGAGGCTCCAAACGCTTCCGCGGTTCGCAGGATCGTGCCGGCGTTGCCGGGATCTTGAATGCCGTCGAGAACCACCAGCAGGATCTGGCCGGACAGCAGCTGGGGCAGCGACCAAGCCGGCGCCCGGACCAGCGCCAGCAACCCTTGGCTGCTCTCCAGCGTGGAGAGAGACCGGAAAACGGAGTCCGGTGTGAGTGCCACGCGCACCGAGACCAAGCGCTCGAGGAGTTTTTCCAGTGCCGGGCGCGCCGATTCGGCCACCAACACGGCTCGCACTTCGCACTCGCTGCGGAGCGCCTCCTCCAGCAGATGGACCGTTTCCGCAATACAGCATCCGTCCTCCGTCAACCCTCCCCGGCCGAGGGCTCTCCGGATCTGTCGGACCAGCGGATTCGCCGTGCTGGTGACGTGCTCGAAGCGGGTCATGGCGGGCGGGAGGCGTTCGGACCGGGGGAAGTATACACTAGTCTCCGGGACGCTTCGATCATAGCGCATCATGCGACGCGTCATTGTCTGGACAGCGGGCGCGCTCCTCCTCAGCGTCGGCGCCTGGCTGGCGGCCGTGGCCCGGCAGATCGAGCGCCAGTCCACCAGAGACGAGGCGCGTCAGGCAGATGCGATCGTCATTCTGGGGGCGGCCGAGTATCGCGGTCGCCCCTCGCCCGTCTATCGGGCTCGGCTCGAGCATGGATTCGAGCTGTACCGCAAGGGTCTGGCCCGACGAATCATTACGACGGGCGGCGCAGGCGGCGACCCGCACTTCACTGAAGGGGGCGTCGGACAAGCCTACCTGGTCCGGCGCGGCGTGCCTTCCGAAGCGATCACTGTCGAGCAGGAAGGCAGCACGACGGCGGAGAGTTTGGCCGCGGTGGCGGAGATCATGCGACGGATGCGGCTGGAGTCGTGCATCGTGGTCAGCGACGGCTACCACATTTTTCGCGCCAAGAAGGTGCTCGAGTCGCTGGGATTTAGGGTGTACGGCTCTCCACGGCCCTCCGGGCGGCGGGAGAGCGAGTCGTGGCGTGTGTATTTGAGGCAGGCGGCCGCCTACCTGCTGTGGACTCTCGGGATTCGGATCTGAGCGCGCGCGGCCGCCCTCAAAGCCGGAGCAGCGCCCGAAGGCGTTTGGTCTGCACGCGGCTCACTGGGATCTCCGTTTGTTTCTTGTCATCCATGCGCAGCTGGTAGCTGGACTTGAACCACGGGATGACTTCCTTGATGTGGTTGATGTTGACGAGATAGGAGCGGTGCACGCGCCAGAAGGTCTCCGGATCGAGGCTCGCCTGGAGATCCTCGATCGTGCGGTAGTTGGAGTAGCCTTCCAGGTTCGTGGTGACGATGGTGATCAAACCGTTGTTGATCGTGGCGTAGATCACATCCTGGGCGTCCACGATAAAGTTCCGGCTTCCGCTCTTGACCAAGAGTTTGGTGCGGTGGGGGCGGACGCTCGGAGGGGGCGCCGTCGCCGGAAGCGCCCGTTGGCGTTCCTGGAAGGCCCGCCGGACGCGGTCCATGGTCTCGGCCAGACGTTCCTTGCTGACCGGTTTCAGCAGGTAATCGGTGGCTTCCAGGCGAAAGGCCTCAACGGCGTACTGGTCGTAGGCCGTCGCGAGCACGAAGTGCGGCAGCGGAAGCTTTTTCTCCCGGACCTGGCGAATCACACCCATGCCGTCCAGGCCCGGCATTTGTACATCCAGGAAGACCAGATCCGGCTCCAGTTCTTCGATCAACCGCACGGCCTCTAGTCCGTTTTTCGCCGTGCCGACCAGTTCGATCTCGGGAAACGCCCGCAGAAGATAGGCGAGCTCGTCGCAAGCCAGTTGCTCGTCGTCCACCACGAGCGCGCGGATCGTCATCGTGGCTGTCTCGGCCATGAGAGTGTTAGTATAGCATCGAGTTTGCGGCTCGCGTGCCTGCAGGCACGCGGCGACGCTGACCTTCGTTGGCAAAGGAGAATCCACGAAGTTGCCGGCCACAAAGGATAATGTCCAGATCGCTCCCCCGGACGGCAAGCTCGGAGTGCTGATCCCGGGGATGGGGGCTGTCACCTCGACTTTCATAGCGGGCCTCGAGGCGGTGAAGGCGGGCTGGGCGTTGCCCATCGGGTCTTTGACCCAGTTGGCCACGATCCGGCTCGGCAAGCGCACCGAAGGCCGCAGCCCACGCATCAAGGACTTCGTGCCTCTGGCGCGGCTCGAGGACCTGGTCGTCGGCGGATGGGACATCTTCGAGGATAGCGTCTACGAAGCGGCGCTGAAGGCAGGGGTCCTCGAACGGGAGCACATCGAACGGGTCAAGGAGCCGCTCCAGGCCATCCGGCCCATGAAGGCCGTCTTCGACCCGAACTATGTGCGCCGTCTGAGTGGTCCCCACGTCAAACAGGGCCGCAACAAGATGGAGCTGGCGGAAATGCTCATGGAGGACATCGAGAACTTCCGCGCCTCCACGGGCGCCGCCCGGTTGGTGATGATCTGGTGCGGTTCGACGGAGGTGTATCACCAGCCCGCCGAAGTGCATCAAACGCTGGAAAAATTCGAGTGCGGACTCTACCGGAATGATCCGGACATTGCGCCGAGCCAGATCTACGCGTACGCGGCCCTGAAAATGGGAGTGCCGTTCGCCAACGGCGCGCCGAACTTGACGGTGGACATTCCCGCCCTGCTGCATCTGGCGCGCGAGCGCCATGTGCCGGTGTGCGGCAAAGACTTCAAGACGGGCCAGACGTTCATGAAGACCGTGATCGCGCCGGCCCTCAAGGCGCGCATGTTGGGTCTGACGGGGTGGTTTTCCACCAACATTTTGGGCAACCGGGACGGCGAAGTGCTCGACGATCCCGGATCGTTTCGCACCAAGGAAGAAACCAAGCTTTCGGCGCTCGAGTACATCCTCCAGCCGGAGCTCTATCCGCAGCTGTACAAGAACTTTCATCACGTGGTGCGCATCAATTACTACCCGCCGCGCGGCGACTCCAAGGAAGGCTGGGACAACATTGACATCTTCGGGTGGATGGGCTACCCGATGCAGATCAAGATCGACTTTCTGTGCCGGGACTCGATTTTGGCGGCGCCGCTGGTTCTGGACCTGGTGCTGTTTCTGGACTTGGCGCAGCGCGCCGGAATGCGCGGCATCCAAGAATGGCTTTCGTTCTACTTCAAGGCTCCCATGACCGCGCCGGGCCTGTACCCGGAACACGACCTCTTCATTCAGTTAATGAAGCTCAAGAACACGCTGCGCTGGATGCGCGGCGAAGATCTGATCACGCACCTCGGTCTCGAATACTACGACTGAGGCCCGTCCGGTGAAGATTCTGGTCATTGGGGGAACCCTGTTCATCGGACGGCGTCTGGTGGCGCGCCTGCTGGAACAAGGGCACGAGGTCGCCGTTTTACATCGAAAGTCCGCTCACGACCTGGACCCGCGGGTGAGCAACCTCGCGGCCGACCGCAACGATCCCTCGGCGGTCCGTGCCGCGCTGCAAGACCGCCGCTTCGACGCCGTCTTCGACAACGTCTACGACTGGGGGCGGGGTACGACAGCGGAACAGGTGGAAGCTACGGCGCGCGCCTGCGGCGATCGGATCCAGCGGTATATCTTCATGTCGAGTGTGGCTGCCTATGGTGAGGGTTTGGATCACCGGGAGGAGGACGAGCTGGCGCCGCAGGATCACCCGGAGCCGTATGTTCGAAACAAGGCGGCTTCCGAGCGCGCGCTCTTCCGCATGCATCGGGAGGAAGGTTTACCCGTGGTCACGTTGCGGCCTCCCTTCGTGTACGGGCCGGGCAATCCGTTTTACCGCGAGGCGTTCTTTTGGGACCGGATGCGCGATGGCCGGCCGATCGTGGTGCCCGACGGCGGTGCGCGGCTGATGCAATTTGTCCACGTGGACGATCTCGTTTCGGTCTGCTTGAAAGTCCTGGAGGCGCCGCAGGCGGTCGGCCACGCTTTCAATGTGGCCAATCCGCGCCCGGTGACGCAGCTGGAAGCCATCGAGGCCATGGCGCGGGCCGCCGGGTATCGGCCCGAGCTCGTGTTCGCCCCGCGTGCGAAGATCCTGGAGTGCGGGGGGCAGGCTCTGGGCACCCATCTCTACTTCGGTGAGTACTTCGACCTGCCGCCGATCACGATGTGCACGGAGAAGGTGAAGCGGATGCTCGGTTTCCGCCCGATCGACTTCGCGGAGGGACTGCGGCGGACCTATGCTTGGTACGCGGCGCAACCCCCCCGGCGCCCCGATTATTCCTTCGAGGACCGGCTGTTGGCGCAGATCCGCTGAATGGGGAAACAGGCCCGGGAGCAGCAGGCGGGCATGTGCCTAGAAGTAGTACTTCATCCCGAGTTGCACGTTGCGCGGCCCCACCTTTGTACCCGTAATTTGGCCGAACGCGGTGGAGCCGAAACTTGTGTTGGGATCGCTGAAGACGGGCGTATTGGTGGCGTTTTGCGCCTCGATGCGGAACTCGAACCGTTGCCCTTCCTTGACGCGGAAGCTCTTGTTGAGCGCCGCGTCCAAGGTCTGGATGGCCGGGCCGCGGTAATTCAGCGTCCGCGGCGCCGTGCCCGGTACGTCAATGGGAGGCTGCGAGAAGGCCGTCTCCTTGAACCACCGGTTCAGGCGGCTCACCACTGGCCCGCTGGTGCTGGGATCCCCGATCAGGTTCGGACGCTGCGTGCCGTTCCAGATATTGCCTCCGCTTTGGGTGACCTGAAGCGGCATTCCGCTTTGCAGGAGCGCCATGCCACTGATCTGCCAGCCGCCGAGCAAGGCATCGACCCAACGGCTCCAGCCGCTCCCCAGCCGGCGCCCGCGGCCGATGGGCAGCTCCCAGGCAGCCGTGATCACCGCACGGTGGGCCACGTCATGGGCGGAAAGGGATCGCTCCAGACGTAGGTTGAGCGGGTACTGCAAACTCGTACTGCCCCCGAGCCAGGCCAGATTGCCCGAGCCGTGGGAGGCGTTGTCGATCATCTTGGACCACGTGTAATGGGCTAGCATTGTCAAGCCGTGCGAATAACGCTTCTCCCACTTGATCTGGAGGGCATGGTAGTACGAGTCGGCCGCCGGCGGCTCCGCCGTTCCGACGCTCGCCCCGTCGAAGTGCGGCATGGGACGCAGCAGGCGGAAGAGCTGCACCGTGGGCCGGTTCAAGTTCGTCGCGAGCCGGTCACGGATCTGACCGTAGAATGGGTTGGGCACCGAGCTAGTGAGCGTGGCCCGCCCCCAAGCCCAGTAACGGGGGTCGAGCGGTGTCAGCGACGTGTACGGTAGAAACAGGTGCGTGCCGCGGCTGCCGGTGTAGTTGATCTCGAGCACGGACTGGAAGCCCACATCCCGCTGGATCGACAGATTCCAAGAATGATATTCGGGATTGCGGTTGTTGCTCGGTAGAATCGTGCCAGCGCTTAGACCGATGAAAGTCCACTCACCCAGGGAGCGGCCGGGGGGCAGCAACATGCCGTCCGGATAGGGGTTATTCAGACGGGCATACAGCGTGGCATTGGAGTCGAGCGTGAAGATCCCGGTGGCGTTGACGAGGAAGCCTGCCCCAGTATGGCCGAACACGGTGGCTCGGCTCAACTGATAGAACATCCCATATCCGCCGCGGATGGCCAGCCTCGGCGTCGCGGCCAAGGCGAAGCCGACCCGCGGCGACCAGTTGTTGTAGTCGCCGTCGAAGGGGGATCTGCGGTTCTTGTCTACGAATCGGAACACGCCCTTGGTGACGTAGCCAGGGGCTTGCACTGGGGCTTGCGCATCCAAGTCCCAGTAACTCTGCCGGTCGAATTTCTCCCAGCGCGGAACGTCAAACTCGTAGCGAATGCCCAGGTTCAGGGTAAGCCTCGACGTAATTTTCCAGTCATCCTGAAAATAAAATCCCCAGTAAGCCGAGCGCGTGAAAACTTTGGGGTCAATGTGGAATTGACTGCCCGTGGCCCAACCGACCAGCATGGTCGCCAAGCCATTGCCCTCGTTAGCCGGGCAGGAGAAGCGGTCCCGGCAGGTGATCCCGCGGCCAAAGCTAAATTGTCCGGAGGGATACCCTGGCTGGGCGTAGTCGAGAAAGTTGCGGCGGGTTTCGGCGCCAAATTTCATGCTATGGCCGCGCGCGATCTTGCTATAGGAGCCCGAAAAGTGGTGCACTCCCTCTTGGCGGTCCATGATCAACCAACCCTCGGTGCCGATGTCGGTGTAGCCATCGGGGGCGAAGGTGGGGAACACCAGAAACTCAGCGTTGTCTTTCATATACTGCGGCAGGCCGAGCTGCGTCAGGTCGAACGGCTCCATCGGCTTGCGCCAATAGGTCGAATAGGTCAGCCCGTAGCGAATGCTCCACAGGTCCGTGGCGCTGCGGACCTTGGTGAATTCCGTCACGACGGATGTGGCGGTGCTCAAGCTGGGGCCGTCGTTGAACGTGTATGCGGGCGCCAGCTCTTTGAACAAGTTCGGCGGATTGCCGCGGCCGCGCGTGTAGCTATAGCGGCCCGTGATGCGGCTGTTCGCCGTGAAGTTGTGATCGCCTTTGAGATTGGTTTGATGGCTTCGACCCTCGTTGATCCCTTGTTCGAACCAGTTGTTGGTTTCCGTGAACGGGGCGCCCGGCTGGTTCGGCTTGGGAAAATACGCCAGCGCCTTGAGCGCGACCGGATCCATCATGGCCTTCGGGATCACGTTGCCGGGGAAGGGCCGCCGTTCGATGTTGCCCGAAGCGTTGACGAAGGTGTCGAACGGGTTGTAAATCGTCATCAACTGCCCAGCCGTGTTGCGCGTCTGCGAGAAATCTCCTTCGCGCTGCAAGAGTGTGGGAAACGTAGCAGTGTAGCTCAGGGGACTCTTGGCCTTGGTGTATTCATAAGTCGTCAAGAAGAAGGTGCGGTTCTTCGCCACCGGGCCGCCGAAGACGCCGCCGAGTTGATCGCGGCGGTAGTAGGGTCGGGCCCGGCCGGCGCGGTTGGAGAACCAGGCGTTCGCGTTCAGATCGGAATGGCGAAGGAAGTAGTACCCGGTGCCGTGAAACTCATTGGTGCCGGAGCGGGTGACCATGTTGATGACGGCGCCGCCGGTTTGCCCGTATTCCGCCGAGAAAAAGTTCGTCTGAATCTTGAATTCCTGCACCGCGTCCACCGACGGAGCGTACTTGAGATCCGTGATCCCCGAGTTTTGCTCCACCGTGACGACCGTCACGCCGTCCAACAGCACGTCCGAAGTGGAGTTGCGGGCCCCGTTGGCGACGAAATTGGTGTTATTGTCCCCGCGGCGCCCGCCCGAGCCCACCACACCGGGCGTCAGGTAGGTGAGCGCCATGGGGTTGCGGGCAATGTTGGGCAAGGAAATGATGTACGTGTTCTCGATGACCTGGCCCAGGTTCGCGATGGTCGTATTCAGCAGCGGTGCTTGGGCGGCTACCTCCACGGTGGCCGTTACTTCGCCGACCTCCAATTGAACGTCCACCGTAGCTTGTTGCTGTACTGCCAGAGGAAATGCGCTCCGAACGTACTTTTTGAAGCCAGGGGCCTCCACGCTGAGACTATAATTGCCCGGAGGCAAGGCTGGCACCACGTAGCGGCCCGCTTCGTCGCTCACCGTACGATGCTGGACGTTCCGGTCCACGTCTGTGACGACGATTGTGGCCCGCGGGATGCTCGCCCCGGTTGGGTCCGTCACGACACCGCGAACGGCGGCGGTATAGGACTGTGCGGAGACGATGCCGCTCGCTGCGATCCAAACGAAAATGCTTCTCAACAGCACCCCTCTCTCCATGATCACGACCTCCTTTAGGTGTCGGCCGGGTAAACCTTGTTATAGATGTAAACCAGCTTCTTAGTTCTGTCAAGAGTGAAAACGCCGGAATCGGAAGGCGAGCATGAGAAATTGCTCTCAAAGGTGAGGCTTGTGAGTGCCGCAGTGTGGCTCGCCTTCCGGGGGCAACAACCCGCAATCGAACACGGGGGCGGCGAGATATTCGGACCCGTCGCCCGCGGGGTCTCCTAACGTCGCTCTTCCAGCATCTCCGCAATGCGGTCCGGATCGGGGGGCACGACAACAGGCCGATTGGCGTAAGTCGAGACAAGTTTGGCGCCACCCGGCGCCTCGAGTTGCCCGGTATGGTACTTGTAGACGTAATCGGGGTCTTTCATCAAGTTTCCCGTCAGCACGGCGACGACATCCGCGTCGCGAGCGATTACGCCCGAGGCCACTAGCTTGCGGACTCCGGCCAGCGTCGCCGCCGAAGCTGGCTCACAGCCGATCCCGCACCGGCCGATCTGGGCTTTGGCGTCGGCGATCTCCTGTTCGCTGACAGCCTCCACGACGCCCCGGGAGCACTCCACTTCGTAAAGGGCTTTTGGCCACGAGACCGGGTCGCCAATGCGGATGGCCGTTGCAAGCGTCTCCGGCTCTTCGACGCGCGGGAGCCGGTCCCGGTCGGCACTTCGCCATAGCTGGTAGAAGGGCGCCGCGCCCTCGGCTTGGATCACCGCGAGACGCGGGCTCTGGCGGATCAGTCCCGTGGCCACCATTTCCCGCAGGGCCTTCCCAAAGGCCGCGGTGTTGCCCAAGTTGCCTCCCGGAACCACGATCCAGTCGGGGGGCTGCCAGTCCCGCTGATCCATCAGCTCCACCACGATCGTCTTCTGGCCCTCGATGCGAAAGGGATTGATCGAGTTGAGCAGGTAAATGCCCAGACGCTCCGCGAGCTGCCGGACCAGCGCCAGGATGCGATCGAAATTCGCTTCGACCTGAAGCGTCAGCGCGCCGTATTCCAGAGCCTGGGCGAGCTTGCCGAAGGAGATGTTGCCGTGCGGGACGAAAATGATCGCTTGGAGTCCGGCTACGGCGGCATAGGCCGCCATGGAGGCCGACGTATTTCCGGTCGAAACACAAGCCACGCGGCGCATGCCGAGGCGCAGCGCCTGTGCCACGCCGCAGGTCATGCCGTTGTCTTTGAAAGAGCCGGTCGGATTGAACCCCTGATGCTTGAACGTCAGACGCTGGAGGCCGGCGTAGCGCGCCGCTTGGGGCGCATCGAGCAGCGGTGTGTTGCCCTCCTGAAGCGAGATGGCATGCTCGAACGTGTCCAGAAACGGAATCAGCTCGCGGTAGCGCCAGACCCCGCTGCGGTCCAGCGGGAGATTGCTGAGGCGACGCTCGCGCCAGAGTCGCTTGAGACGCTCCGGCTCCGTCGGAAGTCCCGAGTAGATACACTCCAATAGCCCGCCACATCGCGGGCAGGTGTAAATCAGTTCGGTGACGGAGTGCCGGGCGCGGCACTCGTGTTCGAAGCATAGCAGTTCCGCCGGCATGGAACCTCGATTATACGGTGCGGACTTGCTGATATCCTGAAAACTCGTATACCGAGAACGCTGCCATGGGTGAAGCGGCTCGTTTCCGCATGGTGGCCGCCGCTGTATCCGTAGCGTTCCTCGCCGTGGCCGCGGCGCTGAACTACTACGAGATCGCATCGCAGTCGGTCCCAGACCGTTACGGCATAGGAGCGCAACAGCAGCGGTTCCACCCGGTCGCATCTGTGCTGCCGCCGGGGGCCGTGGTGGGATACATCTCCGATCTGTCGCCCGATGATGCACGGGGCAGCGCGGCATTTTTCGCGGCACAATACCACCTGGCACCTCGAATTCTCGTGCCGTTTCCCGCCGAGCGCCCGGTAGACTGGGTCCTGGGGAACTTCTCCCGTCCGACAGATTTGGACGACGTCTCCCGGCGGCACCATTTGGTGCTGGTGCGGGACTTTGGCCGGGGCGTCATGATCTTTCGTCGGGCGGGCACGTCATCACGATGACGGCAGTGGCCTTCATCGTGGTGGGGGTGGCGGGTTGGTTGCTGGCGCGTCGCGGGCTGGCGTCCCTGGATGGGCCCCGATGGGCGGTGGTGGGGTTCCAAGTGTGTCTCGGCGCGGGGATCGCTGCGGGGCTGCTCGGCCTGCTCTACTTTGCGCTGTTGGCTGCTGGGAAAGCCACGCGCCCGGCGCTGGCCACGGCGGAAGGCGCGCTGATGGCGGTGTTAGGGGCTTGGAATGTGGGGCAGCGGCTGCGGTCCCGACAGCGCGGGGACAGAGGTCTGAACGGGACTTGGCTGCTCGCCGCGGCTTTGACGGCGGCTGTCGCGCTGTCTGTGGCCGGTTTTTTCGAAATTAGCCGCCGCAACCCGGAAGGCGACTGGGACGCTTGGGCGATTTGGAACCTCCGCGCGCGGCTGCTCGCCTCCGGAGAGTACTGGGCGCACGCCTGGAGCCCTCTGCTGCATCGCACCCATCCCGAATATCCGCTGATGTTGCCTCTGTTTGTCGCACGGGGATGGACGTATGCGGCCGCTCCCACCACCAGCGTGCCCATCGCGACGGCGCTGCTGTTCCAGCTTGCGGCTATCGGTCTAGTTGTCTCAGCCGTTGCCCTGCTGCGCGGTACGGTAGCAGGCCTGCTGGCGGGAATCGTGATGGTCGCCAACCAGAGCTATCTCCTCCAGGGACCTGCGCAATACGCGGACGTGCCGCTGAGTCTTTTCGTGCTGGGCGCGCTCGCCTCGGCGCTCCTGCGGTCTCACGTGACCGAGTCTCGAGCTCTCCTCGTGGCGTCGGGACTGCCTGCGGGCCTGGGCTGCTGGACCAAGGACGAGGGGGTGGCGTTTTTCGCCAGTTTGGTAACGGCTTTGGCCCTCACCGAGCGGCGAGCCGGCTGGCGGGAGGCTGCTGGGCGGTGGCGGTGGTTCGGCACCGGGGCTGCGCCGGGATTGGCTGCCTGGCTGGGTTTCAAACTGATGCTGGCCCCCGTGGTCACGACGCTGGCTCCCCGTTCCGTAACGGAGGCTGCGGCTCGGTTGACCGATGGGGACCGCTATCTCGTCATCGCGACCGCCTGGCTGCAAGATTTGGCGAACTGGGGGAGCTGGTGGGCGCACCCCATCCTGCTGGCGGTGATCTTGGCGGCCGGCTTCGGCTGGGACCGCGCCGCCTTCGCCCAGCGAGAGTTCCGGGCGGCGACCTTGGCGTTCGCTCTACTTCTGGCGGCCTACGCGGCGGTCTACCTGCTCACCCCGATGGATTTGAGCTGGCAGCTCCGGACCTCGCTGCCGCGGTTGTGTGCCCAAGTCTGGCCGGCCGCAGTCTTGCTTTTCATGGCGGCGCTGCGGGTCCCGGCGCAGGCGGCCCGGAGGACAACCGCGGGCGAGCGACACGCCCGAGGTCGCGGAAGGAACGACCTTGCCTAGAGCCGTCGCGCTGGTCTCGGCAGCGCTGCTCTCGCTGCTGTGGTGCTTGTTGCTGTGGCGCGCGGCCACGCAGTCGCTGACACACGACGAAGCCCTGACCTGGCAAGTCTACCTCACCACACCGTGGTCGACGATCTTCCAGTACTACATTCCCAACAACCACTTCCTCGCCACGCTCCTCATGCGCCTGTCGACCGCCGTCTTCGGGTTCTCCGAATTGGCCATGCGGCTGCCTTCGCTGGGCGCGGCCGTTTTGTACTTCGTCACGGTACGGCGGCTGGCCCTGCGCTGGTACGGACCGACGCCCTCGGCGCTGCTCGCCATCCTTTTACTTTCGGTCCATCCCCTGTTGCTGGACTTTTTGGTGGCGGCGCGAGGTTACGGGCTGGCGGTCGCCTGCTTCGTCTACGGCTTCGCGAAACTGATCGAATACGCTGAGGGGCCAACCCCGGAAGCCTCTTTGCTGCATCGCGCCGCCGTCGGACTGTCCCTGGCGGTTGCGGCCAACCTGACGCTGCTGTTCCCCTGTTTTCTTACCGCCGTGTTGTTCCTGGCGGCGTGCCCTCAATGGACTGCGCCGCAGAACAGAGCGCGCAAGAGGCGCAAGCAACGGCAGCGTTCGGCCCCTGCGGCCTCATGGTTCCGCACCTGGCGCGACAGCCGGTCCTTCGAGCTCCGCCATTTTGTCTTGCCCGCGGCGGCGATGGGGTTACTCTACCTGCTCGCTGTGCCGGTGGCGCAAACCACGTCCCGGGGACTGTACCGAGTGGAAACCAGCCTCGCCAGCAGCTTGGAGAATCTCGCGCGCATCTCCGTAGCCCACAACGAAGGCATCGGGGGAATCAATGGGGAAGGGAAGCTGCTGCGTTCATGGGCTCGCGTGCTGGCTTGGGGTGTCGCCCCATTCACTGTAGCTCTGGCGTTGTGGCTTGCTGGACGGAGTCGCGCGCAGGAACCGATGAGCCGCGCCCTGCTCTGGGGAGCGGGTGCGACCGGAGGATCCCTGGGGTTGCATGGGATCACCTACCACAGTTTTGGCTGGCCCTATCCGGCAGACCGGACCGGTTTGTACTTGATCGTGTTGTTCGCCCTGACCTTGGCTGCGCTAATCGCTGCCCTGCGCCAACGGGCGGATGCCTGGCGGCGCGCTGCGGCGCCCTATTCCCTCCTCGCTGGCATCCTCGTGGCTCACAGTCTGCTCCAGCTCAATTGGACGCACTTTCACGTCTGGCGTTACAACGCTGACGACAAGCAAATCGTGCAACGACTGGATGAGGTTCACAAACGGACCCGGCGGCGCTTGTCGGTGGGTATCTCCTGGCAGCTGGAACCGGTTTATCACTACTATCGAGAGCGGGGCGGCCGGAGCTGGCTGCCGGAGTTCGACCGCTCCGGCCCCGGCGGGGAGTTCGAGTATTACGTCTTGATCCGCAACGATCAGGATTTGATCGTGGAACGCGGCCTGGAGGTCCTCTACCGCGGGCCCGTGTCGGGCACGGTGCTGGCGCGACGGAGGGATCCCGGCGTCTGACGCGAGATGGGCTCTGCCATGCTGGCGGTGCACTTGGAAAACCGGAGGGTGACCCTGAAGCGCAAGCCGCGGCCGCGACGGCGCGAGGGCTTCGCACTGCTCCGATTGCTCGCCGGCGGCATCTGTAATACGGATCTGGAACTGCTCCGGGGTTATTATGGCTTTCGTGGCACGCCGGGACATGAATTCACCGCGGAGGTCGTCGAAGCGGACAACCGAGCGCTCATTGGCCAGCGCGTGGTCGGCGAGATCAACCTGGCGTGCGGACGCTGCGATTGGTGTCGGCGAGATTTAGGCCGTCACTGCCCAAGCCGCACGGTGCTCGGCATCGTGCGACACCCCGGAGCCTTCAGCGAATTCTTCACGCTGCCCGAGCGCAACCTGCACATACTCCCTCCGGAAATTCCCACCGAGCACGGGGTATTCGTCGAGCCTCTAGCGGCCGCTTGCGAAATCCTGGAGCAGGTGGCGATCCCCCGGAGCGCGCGGGTGGCGGTGCTCGGCGACGGCAAGCTGGGTCTGCTCGCCGCTCAAGTGTTGCAGGTGCATGGCGCTGAAGTCCATCTTTACGGCCGCCACCCTCAGAAGCTTGCCCTCGCTCGAGGCCTGGGAATCGAGACGCACCGCACGGAACGGCGGCCGCGTGCGGCTTACGACTGGGTCGTGGAGGCGACCGGAGCGCCGGAAGGCCTCGTACAAGCGGTGACCATGGTGCGTCCCCGAGGCGCCGTGGTGCTCAAGTCCACCACTCACCGTGCGGTCAGAATGGACACCGCCCCGGTGGTGGTCAACGAAGTGACGTTGGTGGGCTCGCGCTGCGGCCGCTTCCAGCCCGCCCTCGAGCTGTTGCGCTCCGGAGCGGTCCGCGTGGACCGCATGATCGCCGACCGCTTTCCGCTCACCCGCGCCCGGCAGGCCTTTGCCCGGGCCGCGGCGCCCGGCGTGCTGAAGGTCTTGTTGATTGCTGGCGAGGCGCGCTAGCTGCGGAACGGCTCGTCAATCTCCACCTGGTAGCCGGAGGCGAGACGGTTGGTGTAATTGGCTAGCGCCACCACGGCCGATAGCTCGGCGAACATCTGGTCGCTCATGCCGGCTTTGCGCGCCGCCGCCGTATGCGAGGCGATGCAATAGGCGCATTGATTAGTTATGCTGACGGCCAGATAAATCAGCTCTTTTGTCAATGCATCCAGCGCGCCGGGCTGCATCGTTTCTTTGACCAGCGCCCAGGTGCGGCGCAGCAGTGCCGGATCGTGTGCCAAGGCTTTCCAGAAATTGTTCACCCGGTCGGTCTGGCGCGTGGCCATGATGTCCTCATAGACCGCGCGCACTTCGGGCGCTGCTTGTTCGTACTCCACGAGTCCGTAGGTCGCCATGGAAAACTCCTCCTCGCCCATCTCAGCCTATCGTCGGCTCGTCGAAGGTTGAGAAGGCGACCGGCGGCTCGGGCCGGCGCCCCGCTCACCGACCAGGGGCGGAACCTCACTTCCGTCGGGCCAGCAGGGATTCGAACTCCACGCGCGACCGCGTATTGACCACGTCTTCGGCTCGGAGCCAGCCGCGCCGCGCCATGAGAACGCCGTAGCGCATGTTGGCGAGGTGTTTGGGGTGATGCGCGTCGGTGGAGATGGTGAAACGGCAGCCGCGCGCCCGCGCCACGCGGAGCAGCGTGGCATGCAAATCCAAGCGCTCGGGACTGGCGTTGATCTCCAACCAGACGCCGCGACGGGCGGCCTCCTCGGCCACTCGCTCGAAGTCGAAGGGGTAGGCCTCGCGGTGCAGGAGCACGCGGCCAGTGGGATGCGCCAGGATGCGCAAGTACGGGCACTCGAGCGCTTTCAGCAGGCGATCGGTCATCTCGGCAGCTTCCAGGTTCATGTAACTGTGCACGCTGCCGATCACCAGATCCAGCTCCGCCAGGGCGTCGTCGGCCAGGTCCATGGATCCGTCCCGGCGGATATCGCACTCGATGCCGGAAAAGATCCGGATGCCGAGGCCGTCGCGGTTGAGCTCCCGCACGCGGCGGGCGAAGGCCACCGCGCGTTTTTCATCGAGACCGTTGGCCATAGCCAGCGCCTTGGAGTGGTCCGTGATGGCGATATACTCGTAACCCATCGCCCGGGCGGCCTGCGCCATCTCTTCCAGCGTCACGCGGCCGTCGCTTTCGACGGTGTGCATGTGTAAATCGCCGCGGATGTCGTCAAAGTCGATGAGCTGCGGCAGGCGGCCCTCTTCGGCGGCCTCGATTTCGCCCTGGTTTTCTCGGAGTTCCGGCGGGATCCACGCCAAGCCCAGCTTCTCGTAAATCTCTTCCTCCGTCTCGCCGGCGACTTTGCGTTCGTCCTCGGCCCGAAACAGACCGTATTCGCTCAACTTGTAACCCATGCGGACGCAGCGGGTGCGGAGGGCGATGTTGTGTTCCTTGCTGCCGGTGAAATACTGCAGGGCCGCGCCGTAGCTTTCGGGCGCCAGCGCGCGCATATCCACCTGGAGGCCCTCCGGCCCGTAGCGCACGCTGGCTTTGTTCGGTCCCCGGGCCAGCACCTCGCTCACTTTCGGGTGCGCCACGAAGCGCTCCAGCGCCTGCTCGGCCTCCGGCCCCGTCACGAGCAGGTCGAGATCGCCAACGGTTTCTTTGCCCCGGCGCAAGCTTCCAGCAGGCGTGATCCGGTCCAGCCCGGAGACGCCCGAGCGGAGATACCCGATCAGTTCTCCGGCCACATCGTCGGCAAAATTCAGCAGGAATCGACCGGCGCGCTGACGGTACTGGGCGATCGAGCGGAGGATCTTTTCTTCGAGCTTCGCCCCCATGCGGGGCAGCACGCGCAGTTTCTGCTCCTGGCACAGGCGCTCGAGGCCGTCGATCGTGCTGACGCGGTAGTGCTCCCAGATCAGGGCGATGCTCTTGGGACCGAGGCCCTGAATTTTGAGCAGCTCCAGCGCCGTGGGCGGATATTTCTCCAGCAGTTTGTCGCGCCGCTCGAAAGAACCGCGCGCCAGAATCTCCTCGATGACCGCGGCCAGACCTTTGCCGATGCCCGGAATGTCCGTGAGTTTCCGGTTCGGATCTTTGGCGATATCCTCGACTCGCTCGGCCAGATTTTCGATGGCCGAGGCGCCATTGCGGTAGCTGCGCACGCGGAAGGGATCCTCGCCGGCGATCTCCATTAGGTCGGCGGTTTCCGCGATCAGGCGGGCGATCTCGCGGTTTTCCATGGGGGCCTGTCTGAAATTCTACGGCGATACGGATCAGGTGGAAGAGGCGCCCGCAGAGCGAGCTCCAAGGGGCGGGTATAGATGTGCGGCGGTAGGGGGCTCGGTGCGGGACGGAGACCGAGCGGGAGCGGCGGAGGCGTCTGAAGCCGGGGCCAAGTGCTCACACGGTATTGCCGCGCCGACGGGCGCGGCGGACAGTGCCCTTGTTGCGACTTGCGATTGCTTTATTTGGTGCTCGGCCGTCTGTAGCTCCGGGAGTTGGCTTTGCATCCGCTGGGGTTCGTGCCAAGGCAGATACCGGAACTCCATCGACGGATGTCGGCGTTGTTACAACTCTGCCAGAATGGAACAACTGTATGTGGAAAGGTGCTGTGCCCTTCGCGCTGGGCTTGGCGGGTCTCCTTCCGTTAGAGGGTCTCGGTGCTAACCGGGCAGACACTGCCCGATGATCATAGTGAAGGCTGAGATCGTTTCACTCAACGGGACCCCCCCACTTCACCATGACGTTTCAGAATCACTCCGACAAGGCGCTCGAAGCGGTAGCCGTAAGGCTACTTCGAGGGCCGCGGTGGCTCTTTGAGCATCGCTACCATGAGCGAGGGCGCCGACATGGTGCACAGCAATATGTTGGCTGAACCGCGCGCTCAGTGGGAGGTGAACCCAGCGCCAGCGCCTCTAGACGCTCGACCGGTGCGGGCCTGGATCGACTACGTCCGTTTCGCCGACCAAACCGAATGGGGTCCGGACGAATAAAAATTCAGTCTGCACTTTCAGGGCTACCGTGACGGTGTAAGGATTGCACGAGACCACCTCAAAATGTTGTTGGCCGGGGCGGTACCGAGGCTGTCCTCAAAGAGTTACAACGCTGACGTTCTCGCCTTGGCAGGCGGTTACTAGCAAAGGGCGGAACCGGCCCACAACCTGCAGCGCTCCGAATACGTGGGCCGAGTCAGGTCGTGCCTGCGAGGAGGCGCCGTCCGGGTGGCGTTGTGACACCCGAGGGACCGGCGGGTCACGCCGCAGTCCGCCTCTACGATCGGCGGCGAAGATACGGCTTGCGCTTTTGATAAGTCCGCACCAGCTCCAGATAGACTCCCAGATCGCGGTCCAGGTCGGACTGGGTTCCATCGAAGTAGAAATTGCGGATCGGGATTCCGCCCAGATCCCGGCTCAGGCGCGGATAGATTGCTTCCGAAACGATTCCGTTCATGCACGTGAACGGACTGATATCGATGATTCCATCCACGCCTTTTTTCGCTAGGTAGACGACCTTGCCTACGTTGAGGACCATTTCGCCCATGGCCCCGTCTGGCGGCAGATACGGCCGCGCGTTCGTGAGAACTTCGCGTATGTCCGGCTCCTCATAGCCCGCGAAATCCTGCCGAAACGGCTCGAGCAGCGCTTGCTCGTCGCGTTGCTGGACTTTCCAGCGAATCCACGCACCCAGCGCTGCTCGGGACCACCGCCTTCCCATGAGCTTCAGTTTGCGAACCCGTTCGGCGTTGGTGTACCAAATCCATTCGCTGATGTCCGACAGCCAGGCCTCGGCCCCGTAGCCCTCCAGCCGCCGGACCAGATCCTCGTTGGAAAAGGTGTGCAGCCGGCAGAAGATCTCGCCCACGACTCCGATGAGGGGTGAGGCAGGATCGCGGCTCACGGGGATGGCGCGAAACCGGTCCCGGCAGCGCACCAACGCGGCCCGGATCGCACATAACTGGACCGGCGGGTCCACCGGCGCGCGCTCAATGGTCGCGCACAGATCGTTCAGACACTCCTCGTAGACTGCCTCGGTCTCCCCTTTGTTCCGTTCGTGCGGCCGGTACTTGAGGAGGAGTTTCTGGAGAATATCCGCCGCCACGATCGCACGCCAGCCGGTGCGCACGAAAGGTCGCGCCAGCTCTCCCAGTTCTTCATAGGCGTTGTCGCTCGACGGAGAGATGACCTCCGTTGCGGTGTATCCGTTCTGCGCCAGCACCCGCTTGAGGTACGGCGCATACTGTCCGAAGCGGCACGGCCCGTCGGCGGTGGGCAGGAACAGCACGATGCGCGCGGGATCAATGCCCGGCGATTCCAGCAACTTCATGAAGTCGCCCACCGTGACTTTGGCCGGATAGCACTCGTCTCCGGACGTGTGCCGAGCTCCCAGCTCTCGCGTGCGCTCATCCGACGGCGGCAGGATGTCGGCGTCAATGCCGATGGCCCGGAATGCCGCGGCAAACGCCCGGGCGCTCCCGTAAGCCATCGCAGGGATGTACACCCTCTTGCCGCCGTACGGTCCCGCCCCGCTCTGCGTCACCGGCCTTGGCCTTGCCGCGCTCATTGCGGCCCTCCGGCGGCGTGCGCGGCGCCCACACTCCGATAACAGCGCAGGATCCCTTTGCTGTCCAGGTACGCTTCGCAGCGGGTCATGTAGCCGGCGTCGTTGCCGTGCCCGTCAAACTGCAGCACCAGATAAGGTGCCCCCGCCGCCTCGCGGGCGAAATGCTTGATGTAGGAATCCGGCCCGCATTTGAAGTTCGAAATGTAAATCAAGTGTAAGTTGGGACGCGAGGCGGCCAGGCGCGCGACCGCCAGAATCTTGCGGCCGGACGACCAATACATGTTCGGATGTAGGTCGTTGACCGGTTCCCGTCCTGTGACGAGAAAATCGATCGGGATCACATTAGCGCCGTAGCGGTGCCTCAACTTGCGCGGGATGTCGCAGTTCACGTTGCGGTCGTAGATGTTATAGCCCCGGCCTACGAGGATCAGACCCGGCTCGCCCCAGCGGTCCAGCGTTTCCAGGGCCTGCCGCCCGGCCTCCAGCAGGCGGTCCTGAAACTGCCGCTGGACGGCGTAGGCGGCGTCCACGGCCCGGTCGCTGGCGCGCCGCGAAACGCCCAGCCGCCGCACGACCTCGGCCAAGGCCTTCTTGACGTACTCGCGCCCCAGCTGGAAGTGCATCGTCGGAATCAGAAATTTGTGGGCGTGTTCCTCCAAACCCGGCGCGGTGCGGAGCACGAACGGCAGCGTCTGATTCCACGGGCAGAAGTGGGCAACCCGGTCGTCCTCGGACTCGGCGTCGAGCATGTTCGGCGCCAGAATGTAGTCCACGTCCATCTCCGCCAGCGCCGCCACATGGCCGTGGGCCACCTGCACCGGATAACAGGGCTGCGCCAGAGCCAGCTCGACGCCCCGAGCGGCGATCTTCGGATCCGTGGGAGGAGAAAGCACCACCTCCCAGCCCAGTTCCGTGAAATAGCGGTGCCAAAAGGGTTGCCGCTCGAAGGTGGACATGGCGCGGGGAATTCCGATGCGCGGCCCCCTCGTCGCGCGGTCCGCCGTCAGTTCCGCCACCAGTTTCTCGCGGAACTCGAACAGATCTTCGATCACGGGCTTCCTTCCCGTCGCCGAGGGCTTGCGAAACCGATCCGAACACTTATCACCCCAGTAACTTTTTTGCCCCTCGATCGTGAACTCTTTAATGTCGCAGTGGTTCGAGCAGCCTTTGCATACAAAGTCCCGCGTCTTCATTTCCAGCCGCGACAAATCGTAGCCGCGGAACTTCGTCCTGGCGCCGGTGGCCAGATGCCACTGGCGCGCGATGAGCGCCATGCCGATCGCCCCCATAACGCCGTTGTACGGTGGCACGGTGATCTTCTTTCCGAGCAGCCCAGCGAAGGCCGCCGCCACGGCATCGTTGTAGGCCGTGCCTCCCTGGAAGTAAATCACGTTACCGATGCGCCGGCCCCGCACCACCCGGTTGAGGTAATTAAGTGCGATGGAATAGGCCAGGCCGGCGAGCAGGTTCGGTACGGTCTCGCCTTTGTGGAGCCAAGCTGTTAGGTCACGCTCCATGAACACCGTGCAGCGCTCGCCGAGCCGCGTCGGGGCCGGCGCCGACAGCGCCAGCCGGGCAAATTCGCCCTGGATGCTGACGCCGAGCTTTTCCGCCTGCTCTTCTAGGAAGGACCCGGTGCCGGCCGCGCACGCCTCGTTCATGGCAAAGTCCACCACGACTCCGTTTTCGATGGCGATGAATTTCGAGTCCTGCCCGCCGATTTCGAAGATGGTGTCCACCGTCTCGCGGCCGAGGGTCGTGCTCACGTGCATGGCGCCGGTCTTGTGGGCGGTGATCTCGTCGTTGACCACATCGGCACCGACCAATTCGGCGATCAGTTCGCGCCCCGATCCGGTGGTTCCCACGCCGCGGATTTCCAGCCGATGACCCCAGCGCTCCCGGATTTCGCGCAGACCCTGCTGCACGGCCTCGATGGGCCGGCCGGCGGTGCGCAAATACACGTCATGGATTACCTGGCCGAACTCGTCCACCGCTGCCAGGTTGGTCGAGACCGAGCCGATGTCAATTCCCAGGTACGCGGGTATGGGGCCGTTTCCCGGCGGGGGCGCATAGGGCACTATCCGGTCCCGCAGCAGCACCACATTCGCCATCGAAAGCGGCACGGCATCGCGCGGGCGGCTTTCGGCCTCCTGCTGGTGGAGGCGGTGGATGTCGCCGAAGGAGCGCTTGCGCCGTGCACCCGCTTCGAGGAGGGCGGCGCCGATCGCGCCGCACCAGGCGTACAGTTCCGGAACAAACAACTCCGGCTCTTGGAGTCCGAAGGCTTCGCGCAACGCCCGCACCACGCCGCTGTTTTGCGAAACGGCCCCGATGAAGGCGACCGGAGGAAGGACCGGCCGGCCTTTCACGACGCTGGCCTTGTAGTTCCGCGCCACCGCGTCGCAAAGGCCTCGCAGGATTTCCCCCGGCGTATAGCCTTTTTGTTGCGCGTGGATCATGTCGGACTTGGCGAACACCGAGCAGCGTCCCGCGATCCGCGCCGCGCAGCCGGCGGCGCCCGCCACCGCCCCCACCTCTTCGACGGAATAGTTCATGCGCAGCGCTTGTTGGTCGAGGAACGAACCGGTGCCGGCCGCGCACTCCCCGCTGCGGTCGTAGTCCGCGATGCCGCAGTCCCCTGTTTCCGGCTGCGGCTCCAGACGCAGGTACTTCGAACTCTCGCCCCCGATCTCGAAGATCGTCCGCACCTGCGGATAGAAGGACGAAACCATGCGGGCGATGGCCTTGAACTCGTTCTCGATACAGAGGCCCAGGATGCGGGCGATGGTGCGGCTGCCCGAGCCCGTGATCCGGATGCCTTCGATTTCCTGCTCCGGAACGCACTCGTAAAACTCTTGCAGCAGGTCAAATGTGGCCTGGATGGGACTGCCGGCGATCCGCCGGTATTCGGAAACCACGAGCGGCCGACCGTTCGATTCCAGCAGCCGGAACGTGGAACCTTTTCGTGCCGCCGCGGCCAGCACGGCCCGGTCCTCGGCGCGGCCCAAGGCAGCCAGCTTGAGACTGACCGCTCCGATGTCCAGCCCGAGGTGGATGGCCATGGCGCCGCCGTGCCGCGTTTTTCGGGAATATCATAACTTAAGATCTTTTTATTTCCAGTAGCCGTCAAGCGAACGGTTCCGTCACCGTCCCGGACCGCGCCAGAAACCGGCCGAACGGTCCGCGCCCCGCTGATACACTGGGGAGGATGGCGCTCCGCATCGGCCTGGTTTTCGGCATTCTGCTGGCCGTGCGGCCGTGGTCCGCCGCGCGCGCCCAGCAAAATGCCTGGCTCCCGAACCGCGACGTTCTCGCGCTGCTCGA
This sequence comes from Bryobacteraceae bacterium, assembly GCA_025055455.1. GTDB lineage: Bacteria > Acidobacteriota > Terriglobia > Bryobacterales > Bryobacteraceae > JANWXD01. The sequence goes on along the minus strand of JANWXD010000001.1, from coordinate 143,290 downwards.
CCGCGCCGTCCAGCGCATGGATTCCACGCGCGTGGCGGCGCCGGAGCTGGGGCGCGCCGGGGCGCCCCTGGCCGAAAACGCCCGGCAAGTGCTCGCCACCATGCGCGATACGCCAGGCGCGGCGCAGAACGCCGCGCTGACCTACCGCTTTCTCCATAATCTCCGCGCCTACCTCGCCGTGGCCGACGCCGCCCCCAAGCCGTTCCCCCTTCCGGAAGAAGCCCGCCGGCAGTTTCTCGAGCTGCGAGAAGCGGCCGAACGCCTCGAGGCCCACTTCCAGGCCTTGCTCGAACGCAAAGAGGCCCAGCTCCGCAATCCCGATCGAGACAATCTCCGCCGCTATGCCGAAGCCAACGCCAAACTCGGACCGCCGGCGCCGGGCAAGCCGCGCGTCGTCTTCCTGGGCGACTCCATCACCGACGGCTGGCGGCTTCACGAGTACTTTCCGGACCGCGATTTCGTCAACCGGGGCATCAGCGGTCAAATCACCGGGGAGATGCTGGGCCGCATGAAGGCGGACGTGCTGGACCTCAAACCTGCGGCCGTACTGATCCTGGCGGGGACCAACGACATTGCGCGCGGCGTGCCCGTGAATGTCATCCAGAACAATCTCACGATGATCGCTGACTTAGCGGTGGCTCATGGTATCCGGCCGTTATTCGCATCCCTGTTGCCCGTCAGCGACTATCACAAGGATGCCGACCCGCAGTACGAGCAGACGCGGCGTCGCCCACCCGCCACGATTCGCGCCCTGAATCAGTGGCTGGAACGATTTTGCAAACAACGTAACTTCGTTTATGTGGATTATTACTCCAAGATGGTGGACTCGGCGGGCATGCTCGAGGCCAGCCTCTCCGACGACGGTTTGCACCCCAACGCCAAGGGCTATCGCGTCATGGCCCCCATAGCTCTGGAAGCCATCGAGCGGGCTCTCAAGCCCGCCCCCAAGGCGCGCCGCTGACCAATTTCGAGGACAGGCTACGCAACCCCGAAAGTGACGCCCTCCGACCTAGCAGGAACGTCGGGCTCCATCCGCGCGGCGAGCAGCTTATCTTGCTTTCCCTTGTTCGGCTAACGGTTCTGGCTCTGTGAGCCGCCTTGAGCGTTTTTACTCGCCGGCTCTCGGAGAGCTTGGTCTCCCTTCTCTCGTTTGTCCGTGCGGGTCGGCTTGCAATCCTCGCAGCGGCAGTGCGGGCGATGGTCGCAATGGGGGCAGTGGTGCCGATGTTGGTGCGCGCAGTGCGCCCGCGCCACACTCCAGGGCGGAGCGGCCGCCAGCAGCAAGGCTAAGAGCACGCATTTCATGGGGCGACTCCAGGGATAATCATACCTGATTTTCTAGTTTTGCGCAGCTCGAGCGCGCCCCAGCCCCAATCGGCCCCCTTTACTCCAACCCGAACTCCCGCAGCTTGTCGTACAGGAGCCGCCGGTTGATCTTCAGCAGCTCCGCGGCCCGCGTCCGGTTGCCCCCGCTGGCCGCCAGCGCCCGCACGATCATGGACCGTTCCAGCTTGCGCACCGCCTCGTGCATGCCTTCTTCGAGCGGGATCGCCGAAAACGGATCCGCCGGCTGCAACCCCACTTTCTCTTCCACATGCTCGGCGAGGATGATCCCGCCACGGCTGAGCACCAGCGCCCGTTCCAGACAATGCTCCAGTTCCCGCACGTTGCCAGGCCAGGAGCGCGCGCGGAGCGCCGCCAGCGCTTCTGGTGAGAGCGTTGGAACCGGCAATTTCGACCGCGCGGCGCAGCGTCGCAACAGGAACTCGGCCAGCTCGGGCAGGTCCTCCATCCGCTCGCGCAGCGGCGGCACCCGCAACACCATCACTTTGAGTCGGTAATACAGATCCTCGCGAAAGCGGCCCTGCTCGACGGCCCGCTCCAGGTTCTGATTCGTCGCTGCCAGCACGCGCACGTCCAGCGGAATCGGCACGTTGGAGCCTAGGCGTTCAATGGTCCGATCTTGCAGCACCCGCAGCAACTTGGCCTGCGTCGCCGGGCTCAATTCGCCGATCTCGTCCAGAAAGATGGTTCCGCCGTCAGCAAACTCGAACCTCCCCGTGCGGCGCTGGATCGCTCCCGTGAAGGCGCCTCGCTCGTAACCGAACAGCTCCGCCTCCAGCAACGTCTCCGGAATTCCAGCACAGTTGACCTTGACCAGCCTGCGCCCTGCCCGAGCGCTGTGCCGGTGAATCGCCTCCGCCACCAGTTCCTTCCCCGTCCCGGATTCCCCCACAATCAGCACGGTCGAATCCGTGGGCGCCACTTGACCGATGAGCTTGTACAGCCGCTGCATCGCCGGGGACCGGCCCACCATCTCCGCGGGATGGGCTGCCGCCTCACGGCCTCGGTACGCTTCCAGTTCTTCGACGCGGCGGCGGTTCTCGATCGCCCGCGCCAGTTGGATCCGCAGTTCGTCGAAGTGCACCGGCTTGGTGAGGTAGTCGAAGGCGCCCAGCGCCATGGCCTCGATGGCCACGGCGCTGCTCCCATAGGCCGTCATGACCAGCACCGCAGGCGGCAGCGACTCGTTGCGCAGCTCCCGCAACACCGCCAGGCCGTCCTTTCCCGGCAGCCGGATGTCCAGCAGAATCGCATCCACGGCCTGTTCCGCGGTGAGCCGCAGCGCCTCGGCGCCATCCGCCGCGGTGACCACTTCATAGCCTTCCTCCTCGAGCAGCGCGCGCAGCGACTCCCGGGCCTGCACCTCGTCTTCGGCCACCAGCACGCGTGCCTTCCGTATCATGCGGCGTGCTCCTGTTGGGGAAGGCGCAGGCGGAACGTCGTTCCCTCCGGGCCCGTGACGAAATCCAGCGAGCCTCCGTGATGGCTCACAATCTCCCGCGATACCGCAAGGCCCAGCCCCGTTCCGTCCGGCTTGGTCGTGAAAAAAGCGTCGAAGACGTACGGCTGCGCCGACTCCGGAATCCCGGGGCCATGATCGGTCACCAAGATCACCACCGCCCCGTCATGCGCCTGGCACCGCACCTCTACGGTCTGCCCCGGCGGCGACGCTTCCACCGCGTTCAACAGCAGGTTCAGCAGGACCTGCTGGATCTGCGCCGCGTCGAGTTCCGCCGTAAGATCCGCCGGCGCCGTCTCCAGCCGGACTTCCACGCCTCTGGTCCGCGCCGGCTCCGCCGCTAGACGCACCGCTTCCTCGACCACCGGCTTGACAGGTTGGCGGCGCCGCTCGGCGGGTGCTGCCCGCCCGAAGGTCAGCAAGCGCGTCAGGATCGCGTCCAGGCGGTCCACCTGAGCCACGGCCGCGTCCATCTCCTCGGGCCGGGCTGCGCCTTTGTCCATGCGGCGCCGCAACAGCTCCAGGGTGAGCCGAAGGGAGTTGAGAGGGTTGCGAATCTCATGCGCCACGGCAGCCACCAGCCGACCCAGAACCGCCAGCCGGTCCTGGCGCCGCACTTCCGCTTCGAGCGCCGCACGGCGCTCGGCCATTTGATTGACCGCCTGCGCAATCTCACCGAGCTCCCCGGGGATGGCCGGCAGCCGGTGTGCAAAGTCCAGCTCGAGCCGCCGCAGACCGGCGCGGATGGTTTGTACTCCGGAGCGCAGAAACAGCCACACCGACAACGTGCCGGCGATTCCCAAGGTCGCTGACAGCGCCAGCGCTCCGATCCACCAGGCGCGCCGTCCGGGCGTTGCTTCCCGCACCCAGGAGAACCGTTTGAGTGCCCACGCTACCGCCTGGCCGTTTTCGACCGGTGCGGCGGTGACTACGGCCAGGTCTCCGTTCCAGGAAGCCGTCTCGGCCGCCGGAATCTTCCGGTCCCGGGCGCGCCGTACGGCGGCCTCGACCAGCGCCTTCTCCGGATCCGCCAGTTGCCGAGGGCGCGCGGCCGTGGGGAAGGCATAGCCCGCAATCTTTCCCGGCGGTACATGGAATCCGCCTTGCATCCCTTCGTAGGAACGAAGCACCGCCGACGCCAAGCCGCGCAGCGACAGATCCTGCGCCTCGAACGGCAGTTCAGCCAGCGCCTCGCCGCCGTAGGCGAGACGGTCGCGGAACTGCTCGCTCAACTCGCGACAGGCCGCGCCGGTCTGTAGGCGCGCTTCCTCGACGAGCGTGTCCTGCGTGCCCCGGATCACATCCTGCACCAACAGGAACGCCAGAGCTAGCGTCGCTCCCGAGGCCGCCGTGATGATCGAAATCTGAGCACGAAAACTCGCCGGGACCGGCCACGGCACAGCCATTACTCCAGCTTCGGCGGCTCCGGGATCCGAACGGCCGCCTGCGCCAGCTTCTCGAGCGCGCTCACGATCTCTTCAGCCGCTTCCCCCAGCTTGCCCGCCCTCCGATACTGCCGCCCGTCGTAGGCGCTCCGAGCTTGCTGGTAAAGGCTGCGGGCGTGCTGGACGTACAGTCCCGCCTCCGGTTCCCGGCTCATCTCCGCAAAGTAATCCGCCTGGCGCACGCGGAAGTAGCAGCGCTGCAAATCGAGCGCCGTTTCGCGCTGCTCGGCCTCCGTGGGCGGCGGTTCCGGCTGGCGGGCCTCGAAAAGCTCCTCGCTCGCCTCGAGCAGATCGTCCGCCGCCCGCACGAGCCGGTCGAAAACGTAAGCGTCGTCTCGGGTCTGGCGCGCGCGCTCGAGAATGGCCGCGGCGCGCGCGTGCAGAAACCTATGTTCCGGGGTGGCGCCCGCCTGCGCCTGCCGCCGCGCCAGCTTCCGTGCAAGCTCCTCCAGCCGTTCCTCCTGCCTGCGTTCGCGTTTGCGTTCCTGCTGCGCCGCCACCCCGGCGCAGCTCACCGCCAGCAGACAGGCTGCAACGCCGCCGACCCAAGCCCTTTTCACCCTCTCCTCTCATGGCATATCAGAATTTGATTTCGAGCGAAAGCTGAAGCCTCCTCGACGCCTCGGCCGCCACGGGCCGGCCGAAAAACGGTGAACTCAGGTTGCCTACCACACGCGTCGGGTTCACTTGGTTCATCACGTTGAAGGCATCCACGACCAGTTCGATGGAGGGCGGTTCCTCTGCTCCTTTCGTTCGCCGCAGCGAGAACTCGCGCGACCACCGCACGTCCAGCGTGACTCTGCCCGGGCCGCGGAGTCCGTTCCGTCTTGCGCCCGGGGGCCGATCCAGCGCCCTGCCGTCACGATTGTCGTCTCGGCCGGTCGTCAACGTGTAAGGCCGTCCGGATTCGGCCTCTGCGATCAGGCCGAGCTGAAACCATCGCCCTGCGCGGAAGCGGCCATAGGCCCGGAAACGGTGCCTACGATCAAAGCTCGCGGGACCCCATTCGCCCCGCAGATCCCCACTGTCCGCTGGGAACGATTCCGGACCGTCGGTATCATCCTCCGCCCCGCCGCACTGGTAGGTGACCGCACCTGTGAACCACGGTACCGGTTCCCCGCGCAGCCCGGCTTCCAGCGTGTGCGACTGCAATGCGGCCGACCCTTCGATCTGCTGCAAGACGCCCGTCTCGGGATCGGGACGTGCCCAGGATGGCGGAAGCGGCGCGTTCAAGTCGCGTGAGCGCAACAGGCCCCAACCGCGAACGCCCGAATAATGGAGCGTCAGCGCCGTCTTCGGCTTGAGTTCCGCTTCCAGGCCCGCGCTGGAATGCAACAATCGCGGCGGCCGGAGGCCTCGCTCGAGCCGCAGCCGATTGCCGGCCAAGCGCTCGGCAATGCCCGCCGGCTCCGGGTAAGCGGTCTCCAGCATCAGAATCTCTCGGATTCGCGAAGCGTCGAGCAGCCGTGAATCCCGCACCAAGCCTGCGGGCACGCGCGCAAAGTAGAGTCCCGACCCGGCCCGCAGCACCAGCCGTCGGCGGGGTGCCCAGGCGACGGCCAGCCGCGGCCCTAGGTTCAGATAACGGCCCGGCTGATGGTGAGCTTCCCAGCGCAACCCCGCAGCCACGGCGACGTCCCGCCCCACTCGAAGGTCGTCCTGCACGAAGCCCACCACGGTCGCGGTCCAAAAGCGAGCGCGTCCGTCTCCCTCGCGCCGTTGGAAGTACAGAGCACGGCCCCGGCGGAACTCCTCGAGCGAGGAGAACACGAACACACCCTCGCGCAGCCGCCGATCCTCTGCCTTCCAGCGCGCCAAGTCCGGGAACTGAAGTCCGGTGCGGATCGAATGTCTGCCTCCGAGCGCCGACAACACATAGCCCAATTCCAGCCGCTGCTGTTCCTCGGAGTAATCGTCCTGGGCGCCGCCCGCCGTGAACGCGTCCAGCACCACCCGCTTCGGCGCGCCCGCGAGCCGGCTGCGGCGTGCCCTCTCCTCCGACTCCCAGCGCGCGTTGAATTCGTGCAACGCATTGGCGCCGGCCACGGCCCGCCACGCGAAGCGCAGACCCTGCTCCCGCTCGGTATCGCGATAGCCGGCCTCCGGGAGCGCGAAACCGCCTACGCCGCCCTCCGCCGTTTCGCGATCCACATCGTAGTGGATCCCCATGGCCCCGCCGCCCGCCAGCTCGCGGCGCACCGTGAAGGAGAATTCACTTTCGCGCTCCGGATGGGCTGCCGGTTGATTCACCAGCCCTTCGGCGGTGCGCGCGAACACCGTGGACCACTCGTCCTGCTCGGCGCGCTCCCCGCTCACGAGGAATGCCGTCTTTCCATCCCGGGTCAGCGGACCCGTTACATGGCCTTCCACGATGCGCCGCTGCTCAGGCGGCCGCTCAGCCGCAAAGGCGTTGCGGGCGTTTAACCGGTGGTCCCGAAACACGAAGGTGAGCGAGCCGCGCAGGTCGGACGAGCCTTGGTTGGTCGTCACCTCGATCCGTCCGGGACCGGGGGTGCCGAACTCCGCCGAATACGGATTGCGGTTGATGCGGACCTCCTGGATAGCGGACGGCGTCACTCCCAGTCGCCGCGTCTCCAGCCCGTCTACGACCAGCGTGGCTCCGCCGGCCAGCGCGGGGTCGAGGTAGCGTGCCGCCGCAGCCACCGGGTCCCGGTCGAGCGCCGGCAGGCTCGCCAACAGATCGCGGTCGAGCGCGATCCGGTTTTGATTGGCTGACGGGTCGGTGTCGAGCTCCGCCGCTTGGCCCCTCACCGTCATCTCCAGCCGCACCGGGGCGATCTCAAGCCGGATCCGCAGCGCGGCCGAAGGCCGTGACACGGCGAGCGAAACGGGCCGGAAGTGCTCGTGTGTAATCTCGAGCTCGCAGCCGCGGCGGCCGGGGTGCGGCAGTTGAAAGCGGCCCTCGCTATCGGTCCGGGTTTGCGCCTCGGTGCGGCCCTCGCAGCTTACTCGCACGATCGCGCCGGGCACCGACGCACCGGTAGCATCCTCGACCCAGCCCTGAATCGCCTGCTCGGCCGCGATCCGCTCGTTCGACAGCAGCAGCCAAGCCAGCCCGGTCGCCGTGGCGAGGTGCATCGCTTGGCTCCATGCACCTGCCCGACCACCCGCCTGGTTCGCTGGGTCAACACGTTGGCGCGACTGCCTGTAAATGGGTGTGAGATTTCCGCACAACCGCGAGCTTTGGCGTAACGATGTGCCCGAAACAATCCTCGGCCGCCGCGCCGCGCTATCCTACCGTCATGACGCGTCGTCAACTGCTGCTGGGTGTCCCTGCACTGGCCTTTGGTGCAAAGCTCACCCACAAACAACGTGTGGATCGCGCCCTGAACGGCCAGGACGTGGACCGGCCCCCATTCAGCTTCTGGTATCACTTCGGCCTGGAGAAATTTCCTGGCGAGCGCCACGCGCGGGCCACGCTGGACTTCCACCGCAAGTTCGGCACCGACCTGGTAAAGGTCATGTCGGACTATCCCTTCCCCAAACGCGCCCAGCCTTGGTATCGCTTGCGCCCGGAGGACAACCCGTTCCCGGAGCAGATCCGCGCGCTCGAGCTGATCCGTGACGGCCTTTCCGGCTCCGCCTACTTCGTGGAAACCATCTTCAATCCCTGGAACGTGGCCGAGAAACTTTCCTCCAAAGAAGAGGTTCTCCGGCTGAAAGACGAAAAGCCGCAGGCGCTGCTCGATGCCCTGGAAGCCATCGCGCGATCGGAGGCGCGACACGCCCAGCGCGCCCGGAGCGCCGGCGCCGCAGGCATCTTTCTGGCCATCGCCAACGCCGACGCCTCCGTTCTCACTGAAGCCGACTACGCGCGCTTCAGCGAACCTTTCGACAAGATGGTCCTCGAAGCGGTCAAAGATGCGCCCTTGAACATCTTGCACCTGCACGGCAGCCGCGTGTTCTTGAAGCGGTTCTACTCGGGCTGGCCGGCGGCCGTGCTTCATTATTCGCTCCACGCCACCGGCGTCCCGATCGCCGAGGTGCGGCGGCACTACGCGGGCGTCATCATGGGCGGACTGGACGAAACCAACTTTCGCAAACTGAGTGAGGAGGAGTTGCGCCGACAGTGGCGCGCCGCGCAACAAGCCGCTGGCGCCCGCTTCATTCTGGCGCCGGGTTGCTCCGTGCCAAACGACACGACCGACGAGGAACTGATGCGCCTCGTCCGTGTCCTGGGCTAATCTGGATACCCGATGCGTTCTCTGGTCCTTCTGGCGGCACTGTCCGCCGCCCCGCTGGCGTCCCAAACCGTGGTGTTGAAAGCCGCCCGCCTTTACGACGGCAAGTCCGCCGCTTTGGTGCAGCCCGGTGTCGTGATCGTGACCGGGTCACGGATCGAAGCTGTGGGACCGAAGGTCACGATCCCGCCTGGTGCGACCGTTCACGAGCTGGGGGACGCCACGTTGCTTCCGGGTTTCATGGACGCGCACACGCATTTGAGCGGGGAGGGATCCGATGACGCGCTCCGCGACCGCCTGGAGCGTATGGAGCGTGCGCCCGCCGAGCAAGCCCTGATCGCCTCCGTGTATGCGCGCAAGACGCTGATGGCCGGCTTCACCACCGTCCGGGATCTGGGTTCGACCGACTTCATTGACGTCGCGTTGCGCAACGCCGTCAGCCGGGGCTGGATTCCGGGACCGCGGATCTTAGCTGCGGTGCGCGGCATCGGCTCGACGGGCGGCCATTGCGACCCCACCAACGCGGTGCGCTTCGGCCTGCTGGCGCCCGGCGCGGAACAGTTTACCGTCGTCAACGGTCCGGACGCGGTACGCGCCGCTGTGCGCTGGGTGGTCAAGCACGGCGCCGACGTCGTCAAGACCTGCGCCACGGGCGGCGTTCTCTCCTTGAACGACGATGTCGATTCGCCCCAGCTCACGCAAGCCGAACTGGACGCCCTGGTGGATCAAGCCCACGCCATGGGGCGGAAAGCAGCGGCCCACGCCCACGGCGCCGAAGGGGCCAAGCGCGCCGTGCGCGCAGGGATCGACTCCATCGAACACGGCTCCTTCTTGGATGACGAGGCGCTGCGGCTCATGCGGCAACGGGGTACCTTCTACGTGCCCACGCTGATGGCGGCTCAGGGGCTGCGCGAGCGACTCGAGCGCGGCGCGCGCCTCGATCCGCGCCAGGAGCGCAAGGCCCGGCGCGCCCTGGACGCCATCGATGCCACGGTGCGCAAGGCGATCCGCATGGGCGTTCGGATCGCTTTCGGGACCGACTCGAGCGTCTATCCCCACGGCCGCAACGCCGAGGAATTCGCCCAGCTGGTCGCTCGCGGCATGGCGCCGCTGGACGCCCTCAGGGCGGCTACGAGCGTCAACGCGGAGCTCTTCGGCCTGGCCGACCGCCTGGGCACCCTCGAGGCCGGCAAGCTTGCCGACATCGTGGCCGTGCCCGGCGATCCCACCCAGGACATCCGCGTGACGGAAAAAGTTTTCTTCGTCATGAAGGAGGGCGTGATCTACCGCAACGACCGCCGGCCGTAGAAATTCGGCGCAAGCCGTCACCCAGTCCGCCCGCCCAGTGAAACGTTTCTCGCCACAGTGTCATTAAAGGAAGTCTCGGCACGAAGCAGGGAGACGGCGCATGGTCCCGCCGCAGGGAAACACACCTCGCAAATCCCCACTCTTCCCCTTTCCACACCACGGTCCCCCACTCTACTGGCGATGCGCCGCCTCCCGTGTGCCGAATCCGTGAGGCTGGAGCGCCGTCGGGCCGTATAATTGCCCTATGGCGGCAGCGCCCAACGTCTCCGCCTGGGAAGTGGTGGAATTGCGCTCCGTGGCTGCCGCGGAGTTGGCGCCGGTTCTGGAGCAAGAAGTCGCCGAGTGGCGCGAGAGCCTGAATTGGGACTTTCGGCCCTCGGCCGACTTGGTGTTGCGCTTCGTCGCCTCTCAGGCGCTCGCCGGCTACGCTCTCCGGCTCGCTGGCGCAGTGTCCGGCTATACCTACGTGGTCTCGGAAGCGCGCAAAGCCGTGATCGGCGATCTCTACCTGCTCCGGGAGCGCCGCAGCGTGGACAACGAAAACCTGCTGCTCACGGCGGCGGTGGAAAGCCTCTTTGCCAATCCGTGCGTGCGCCGCATCGAATCGCAGCTTCTGCTGCTGAGTCGGCCGTTGGATCGCCCTCTCCCTTTGCCCTATTGGGTGACGCGTTACCCACGGCGGTTCCTGGCTTTGGACGCACTTTGCGCCGTGAGGCTGCCGCCCGCTATTCTCCGGGGCTTTGACCTGCTGCCCTGGGACGAACAGTACACAGAGGCCGCCGCGCGCCTGATTACAGCCGCTTACCAGGGCCATATTGACAGCCGCGTCAATGACCAGTATCGATCCCTCGCGGGCGCCCGGCGCTTCCTGTTCAACGTCGTTCAATACCCGGGATGCGGCGTGTTCCTTCCCGGCGCCTCCTTCGTGGCGGTCGCCTCCAACGGCCAGCTGGCGGGCCTTTGCCTGGCCAGCCGGCTCTCCGCCGAGGCCGGACACATTACGCAGATCTGCGTGGACCCCCGATTTCAGGGTCTCGGAGTCGGCTACGAGCTGTTGCGCCGTTCCCTCCGAGCTCTGGCGGCGCGCGGCTGCCAGCGGATCACGCTCAGCGTGACCACAGCCAACCGAGCCGCTGTGGCGTTGTATGAGCGCGTCGGCTTTGAAACCGTCCGCGAATTCGCGGCCTGCGTCTGGGAACGTCCCCACCAGGAGGACATCTTGAAGCTATGAGGCGTACGGCACTTGGAACGGTGCTCGCCGCGGCGGCCCTCGGGGTCTCCATGCTCGCTCAGGAATTGCCGGTGCGGGGCCTGCACCTGAGCGCGCCCCGGCCGGACGAAGTCGAAGCCGCAGTCCGTTTCATCCGCGACGCGCTGCCCCAGGAGGGCGTCAACACGCTGGTTATCGAATTCGGCTACCGCGTCGAGTTCGAGCGCCGGCCCGAGATTCGGGAGCCGGAGGCGCTTTCGCGCGACCAAGTGCGCGCCTTGGCAGCGGCCTGCCGCGCCGCGAACATTCGCCTCGTCCCTCAGATCAATCTCCTCGGCCACCAGTCCTGGCGCGAGAGGACGTTCGCCTTGCTGCGCGCCTATCCGGACTTCGATGAAACCCCCGGGAAGTATCCGAACAACGAGGGAATTTACTGCCGCAGTTACTGTCCACTCCATCCGAAAGTCCATGAGGTCGTATTCGACTTAGTGGACGAGCTGATCGAACTCTGTCAAGCGACAGAGTTCCATGCGGGGATGGACGAAGTGTTCCTGATTGGCGAAGACGACTGTCCGCGCTGCCGCGGCCGCGACAAGGCGGAACTGTTCGCAGGCGAAGTCCGCCGCATCCGGGATCACCTGGCCAAGAGCGGCCGTCGGCTGTGGATCTGGGGCGACCGGCTGCTGGACGGTCAAACCACGGGCCTGGGACGCTGGGAGGCCAGTCTGAACGGCACCCACCGCGCCGTGGAACTGATCCCCAAGGACGTCGTGATCTGCGACTGGCACTATGACACCGCAGCTCCGACAGCGGCCTACTTCGCCACGCTGGGCTTCGAGGTCGTTTCCTCGCCCTGGCGCAAAGCCGAGGTGGCGTTGGCCCAGCTCCAGTTGGCGCGCTGGCTCAGGCGCAACGCTCCTGAGCCGGTAGCAAAGCGCGTGCTGGGCGTGCTGCAAACCTCCTGGGTCGGCTTCGGCCAGTTCCTCCGCGCTTATACCGGCGAAGGCCAGGCGAGCGCTCAGGCCCACCAGGCCGCCGCCTGTTTCCGCGCCCTGTTCGCGGAATTGCGCAAAAGCGCCTCCCTAGCCAGGTGAGCGGTTCCGGCAGGCCTGGGAGCCGGGTGCCGAGCAAACGGGACGCTTTCCGGGTCGGGGTGACTATAATGGCGGGATCGGAGGAGTCCGTGACCCTCAGCGAAGCTTTATTGCCCGAGTTCGACCACGAAATGCAAGCGACCCGCCGCACCCTGGAGCGCGTGCCCGACGACAGACTCGCCTGGAAGCCCCACGAAAAATCCATGACCCTGGGGCGCTTGGCCCAGCACCTCAGCGAGATTCCCAGCTGGGTGGAACCGACCCTCAATCAAGATTCGCTGGATCTGGCGCCGCCCAGAGCTATACCCCAACCTCCTCCGGCTACCTCCGTGCGGGAGCTGCTCGAGGCATTCGACCAAGGCGTCGCCTCCGCGCGAAAGGCAATCGCCGAAGCCAGCGATGAGCAGATGTTGCGGCCGTGGTCCTTGCTGGTCGGCGGCCGCGTCCAATTTACTCTGCCCCGGAACAGGGTGCTGCGCTACTTCGTTCTGAACCACTTGATTCACCACCGCGCACAGCTCGGAGTGTATCTCCGCCTCAATGATATCCCGGTGCCGGCCATCTACGGACCTTCGGCAGATGAAAGCGTCTTCTAGTCGCCTCCCACCGCAGCTCAAGCCGCCTTTCCCAGGATGCCCATCCGGCGCGCCACCCGCGCCAGGACCTCGACCGCTCGGTCCAGCTGCTCTCGCGTGTGCGTGGCGGTGACGATGGTGCGTACCCGGGCCTTACCCTTGGGAACGGTCGGGTAACCGATGCCGACAGCGAAGACGCCTTCCTCGAACAGCGCCCGGGAAAACTCGTGCGCCCGGCTCGCCTCGCCCACCATGATGGGCGTAATCGGCGTCTGGCTCGCTCCCGTGTCGAAACCCGCCGCCTGGAGCGCCTTCTTGAAGTAGGCAGTATTCGCCCAAAGCTGCTCGATGCGCTCGGGCTCTTGCTCGAGGATGTCGAACGCGGCCAAGCAGGCGGCGGCGACGGCCGGCGGATGCGAGGTGGAAAACAGAAACGGCCGCGCCCGGTGGTACAAAAACTCGATCAGGTCGCGGCTGCCGCAGACGTAGCCCCCTAGCACGCCTATGGCCTTCGAAAGCGTGCCCACCTGGATGTGGACCCGGCCGTGCATCCCGAAATGGTCTACCGTGCCGCGTCCGTTCGCCCCCAACACGCCGGAGGCGTGCGCGTCGTCCACCATCATGATGGCTCCGTGTCGTTCGGCCAGCTCGACCAGCTCGGGCAACGGCGCGATGTCGCCGTCCATGGAAAAGACGCCGTCCGTGATCAGCAGCTTGCGCCCCGGCGCACTGTCCAGTTCCTCCAGGATCTGCGCTGCCGCCTTGACGTTCCTGTGCGGAAAGATGTGGATCTTGGCCTTGGAAAGCCGGCAGCCGTCAATGATGCTAGCGTGATTGAGCTCGTCGGAGATGATATGGTCCTCCGGCGTGAGGACCGCCGCAACGGTGCCAGCGTTGGCGGCGAATCCTGACTGGAACACCACCGCGGCTTCGGTCTTCTTGAAGCGAGCGATGCGCCGCTCCAGTTCCATGTGAATGGCCATGGTGCCGGCGATCGTACGTACGGCGCCGGAGCCCACGCCGAGTTCCCGGGTGGCCTTGAGCGCCGCCTCGACGAGCTTGGGATGGTTGGTCAGCCCCAGGTAGTTGTTGGAAGCGAGATTGATCACCTCGCGGCCGTCGAAGCGCGCCACCGGGGCGCAGGCCGTCTCCAGTTGCTTCAATGTCTGGTAGGTGCCTTCCCGGCGCCACGCCTCCAGTTGCTCGCTCAAATAGGAAAGAGGATTCGCCATGACTGCACGCTCCGTCTCCAACTATAGCGCCCTTATACTGGCCGTTATGAGGCGGCTCGTCATCGTCGTCTTCGTCCTTGCGTTCGCGCTGAGCCGCGCGCAAGAGGTCTCGCAAAGCGGCCTGCAGATCGAAGCGCCGCGGCCGATGGTGAGCCAGCCAGAGCGGGCGCCTACGGCCATGGTCGCCACCGTCAGCGAGCCGGCCACCCGGGCGGGCATCGAGATTCTCGGCAAAGGCGGCAACGCCGTGGACGCCGCCGTGGCGATCGCGTTCGCCCTCGCGGTGGTGCATCCGGAGGCCGGCAATCTCGGTGGCGGCGGCTACATGCTGATCCGCATGGCGGACGGGCGCACGCTCGCTATTGATTACCGCGAAACGGCGCCACCGGCCGCGCACCCGGAAATGTTCAAGGACCGCATGGAGGCCCGCGTGGGCTACAAGGCCTCGGCCGTGCCGGGAACCGTCGCGGGCCTCGCGGTGGCGCACGCCCGCTTCGGATCGCTTTCCTGGCAGGAAGTTCTGGACCCCGCCCGCCGCCTAGCGGAGCACGGCTTTCTGGTCTCCTACCGCATGGAGTTGATTCTGCCGCTCCAGGTTCCGGTGATGAAGAGGTTCCCCGAAACCGCCCGGATCTTTTTGCACGGCGCCGACCGCCCCCTGCGGCAAGGCGAGATGCTCCGCCAGCCCGAGCTGGCTGCGACCATCCGCCGGCTACAGCGCAACGGCTGGCGCGAATTCTACGAAGGCGAGACCGCGCGCCGCATCGCGGCGGACATGGCGGCCAACGGCGGCACGATCACGCTCGAGGATCTCAAGCAATACCGCGCTGTCGAGCTCGCTCCGCTGCGGGGCACCTACCGCGGCTACCAGGTGCTGACCATGCCGCCCTCCAGCGCCGGCGGCATGGCGTTGCTCGAAATGCTCAACATCCTCGAGCGCTTCCCCATGCGTCTCGGCATGGAAGGCTCGGCGGAATCGCGGCACCTCATGATCGAGGCGATGAAACGCGCTTATCGGGACCGCGCGCGCTATGCTGGTGATCCGGCCTTCGTCACGATTCCGGTCGAACGCCTCACCAGCAAAGACTACGCCGCCGAACTCGCCGCCGGCATTCGCCTGGATCGGGCCACGCCGCTCGCCGAGCTCGGGGAAGCGCCCTCCGCATCGGCCGAGGAATCCGGAAGCACTACGCATTTCAGCGTGGTGGACAAAGCGGGCAACATCGTCTCCAACACTTATACCTTGAATGACTTTTACGGCTCGCAGGTCATCGCGCGCGGCACCGGTGTGCTGCTCAACGACATCATGAGCTCCTTCAGCACGCAGCCCGGCTCGCCCAACGCCCTCGCCCCGGGCAAACGGCCGGCCTCCTCCATGGCGCCCGTGATCCTCTTGCACTCCGACGGCCGTCCCTGGGTGGCTTTGGGCTCGCCCGGCGGAATGACGATCGCGAACACCCTGCTTCAGGTCATCGTCAATCTCGTGGACTACCGCATGTCGCTGCGCGACGCCATCGAATTTCCTCGCATCCACCACCAGTTCACTCCGGACCGCGTAGATGCCGAACCCGGCGCCTTGCCGCTCGAAGTCGCCGAGAAGCTTCGCAGTTGGGGCCACACCATCAACCCGCGGTTCCGCGCGCAGGGCGATGTACACGCGATCCTCGTCGAAGACAGCGGCTGGCGGCAGGGCTGGTCCGACGGCCGCCGCGGCGGCCGGGCGCAGGGCATGTAAGAAGCGGGTGCGCTGCCTGCGAACCATCGTGGCCCTCGCTTTGGCGGCTGTCGAAACGCTTGCACAGCAGGGCCCGGATACAGGGCCCGCACGTCTGTTCCGCGAGGACGCCGCCGTCGTGACCGAGCCTCTGGACTTCGGAGGGCTGGCGGGCCTCCGCCGCGCGGCGCTGTCCAAGGATGGCATGAGCTGGACCGGCGTCGTACACCGTTTGGAGGAGCTCAACGTCTCGGATCCCCATCGGCCGGGGCTCTCTCTTCTAACAGGCGACACCTTTTTCGTGAACGAGACCCAGGTCAAATCGGAGCTCGACGTCTACGGATGGGCGATCCTGGCCAAGGCGCGATCGCCCCAGAGCGGCTGGCGTGGCGAACTTTCGACGAGCGCCACCGCGGGGGCGCTGGCCTGGAACAACCTGCCGCCCGGAGCCGATCGAGGCGGCGTACAACAGGCGGAACGCTTCCGGTGGTTCAACTGGACGGCGCTGTACGCCGCCGGGCCGCTCGGCAAACGGGCAGCGCTGGCACTCTCCGCTGTGGGCCGCGGGTCGTCTCAAACCGTCGGCGAGGCCCGTCCCGGCGAGGAAGTCTCCGCGCGCTTCGTCGGCGCATGCGGCCGTCTGGTTCTGCACGCGGGCCGCGACCAGCGGGCGGACATCCTCGCGATCTTCGAGCGCCCGCACCTGTCCGGCTGGGCCTTGACCGACGCGGCCGAGAGCCTGGCGGCGCGCCGCCACGCGCCTCCCGTCCGCCCGTGGCGGGACCTCCAAGAAGACCGCCGGCTCGATCTGATGCAGGTAGGCTGGCGCAGCCGCAACCTGACCCTGCGCTACGGCTTCTCGCGGGCGGGAATCGAAACGGTAGCGGCGGGACACGTGGCCGCCATCCCGCGCTGGGAGCTCACGAACGGTGCGCTGGAGGGGCCCCCGCCGCTCGAGACGCGCGGCGCGCGGCGCCGGCATAGCTTCGTGGCCCGCTACGAGGCCGAACGCGCGCGCATCCATCACATTCGTGCGGCATTGACGGCGGAGACGGCGGGAATCGAGAACCGTTCCGGCGGTCCGCCGTTTCACCTGGTGACGGCGCAAGGTGCGCCCGCTTTCGTCGTGGAGTGGATCCCCTCGGCGCCGGCGCGCTCGCGCGTTCGCTCGCTCGGCGCGGGAATTCACGACCGCGTCGCCTCAGGTCGCGGATGGAGCCTCGAGGCGGGCCTATCGTTGGATGCCTCGCGCGGCGCCACGGCCGGACGCCGCGCCATCTCCTGGACGAATCTGTTTCGCCGCGTCGGCGTGGCCCTCACACCCCCGGGCCAACCGTGGCTCGCGCTCCGTGGCGGCTACGCGCGCCGTTTCCAAACTCTCGGGGGGCGTCATCTGGAGCTTGCCAACCCAGTGGCGCTCGGCGGGCTCGAGTACCGTTGGCGGGATCACAATCGCGACGGCCGTTTTCAACCGGACGAGCGCGGCGACTTGCTCCGGCGTTTCGGTGCGCCTTTTACCATCATCGTACCCGGCGTGCGGCGCCCGTTCGTGGACGAATTCACCGTCGCGGCCGAAGCGTCGCTTCCGGGCGGAGTTTCGGTGCGCCTCGAGCTGTTCCGGCGCGATGAAAAAGATCGCCTGGCTGCCGTCAACGTCGGCGTGCCGTTGGCCGCTTATCGCCCCCGCCTCGTCATGGACCCCGGACCGGACTTCATCAGGGGTACCTTCGACGATGGTGCGCTCCTCCTGTGGGACCAGGATCCCGCCAGCTTCGGTCAGGACCGCTTCGAGCTCCGGAACCCGGGGCTTCGCACGATGAACAAGGGTTTGATGGCACAACTGAAAGGAAGAAGCGCACGCCTCGACTGGCGGGCGTCGTTTCTGGCCCTCAAGACGTTCGGGCCGGCCGGTCCGGGCAACGACTACTGGGAAAACGATTCGGGCGTGATCGGCGCGTTGTTCCACGACCCGAACACGTGGCTCCATGCCACGGGACGAAATTTCTTCGACCGGGCCTATAGTGGCCGCCTGATGGTGCGGTGGCAAGCGCCGGGCGAATTGGAGCTGGCGAGCATGGTCACCTACCTCGACGGGCTGGCGTTCGGACGGCGCCTGCTCGTGGCCGATCTGGCTCAAGGCCCGCTGGTCGTGATGGCGACGCCGCGCGGCAGTCCCGAGGGCGGGCATCGCACCCAGTACCTGCTGAATTGGGATCTGCGCCTAAGTCGGGTGCTGTCGGGGGGCCGGACGCGCGTGCGGTTGATCGCCGATGTCTTCAACGTGCTCAACCGCGCCAGCCGCCTCCGCGAGGACGACCTCAGCGGACCGCGCTTCAACGACCGCCTGCCGGTGGCGCTCCAGCCGCCCCGCTTCGTGCGGCTGGGGCTGTCGGTTGCTTGGTAGCGGGCCCAGCGCCGGCAGTTATCCTATGGACGTGCGGACGCTTCTGCTCTGCGCCGTCTCGGCGGCGTTCCTCCGCGCCGAACCGATCCGGATCGCGCTGGCGGGCGACGTGATGCTCGGCCGCCTGGTGAACGAGCAGCTCCGGTATCGCCCGCCGGCTCACCCCTGGGGCGACACGCTGCCGCTGTTTCAGGCGGCGGACGTGCGCATCTGCAATCTCGAATGCGTCATTTCCGACCGGGGCCGGCGCTGGACGGCGACGCCGAAAGTGTTTCACTTCCGCTCCGACGCTAAGAACGTGGCCGTGCTCCGCGCGGCGGGCATGGACGCCGTCTCGCTCGCCAACAACCACGTGCTCGACTACGGCTACGAGGCGCTGCTCGACATGTTCGGCCTGCTGGAGAAGGCCGGCGTCCGCTATGCAGGAGCCGGCCGCGACGACCGGGCCGCCTGCGCCCCTGTCGTACTGAGCAGCAAAGGACTGCGCGTCGGGCTGCTGGCTTTCACCGATAACGAGCCGGTGTGGGAGGCTCAGCGCGACCGCCCCGGCACCTGCTACGTCCCGGTGGACCTCAAAGACGCGCGCGCCCGGCGCTTGCTCGAGGCCGTCCGGCGAGCGGATGCGGAAACCGACGTGCTCGTCGTCTCGGCCCACTGGGGCGGCAACTGGGGCTACGAGCCGCCGCCCGAGCACGTGCCCTTCGGCCGGGCCCTGGTGGAGGCCGGGGCGGACATTGTCTTCGGCCACTCCGCCCACGTCTTCCGCGGCATCGAAATTTACCGGGGCCGGCCCATTCTGTATAGCGCCGGCGATTTCGTGGACGACTACATGGTGGACGAGGTCCAGCGCAACGACGAAACGTTCCTTTTCGTGGTCGAGGCCGGCGCGGAGCGCGTGCACGGCCTGCGCCTTCACCCGATCTTGATTCGCTACTTACAATCGCGCCGCGCCTCCGGGGCGGATGCGGCGCGCATCGCCTCCCGCATGCGCGCCCTGTGCGCGAAGTTCGGCACGTTGACGGGCTGGGACCCCACAAGGCAGGTGCTGGAAATCCCAATTCCATAACTTTTATGAAGTGTTATGGCCTTCGCGCTATACTGAAGAGCGAGGAGCCCACCCTTGTCGTCGACTTACTGGGTTCGCCTGGCGCTTCAGGCGCACGTAGCGCCGTGGCTATCGGCCTCCGACGAGGAACGCGAGGCCCTCATCGGCGGCCAGGCGGTGATCGAAGGCGTGATGATGCGTGCCCCGCATAGTTACGCCGTGGCCGTCCGGCGTCCCTCGGGTGAGCTCGCCGTGGAACAGATGCCGGTCCCGCGCGTCTCGGAAAAATACCCAGCCTTCCGGTGGCCCCTGTTGCGCGGACTGGGCACGCTCGGCCAGGCCATGTACCTGGGCATCAAAGCCCTTCGCTTTTCGGCCAACGTGCAGCTCGAAGGCGAAGGTAAATCGGAAAAAATCAAAGAAATTTCTCCCGCCTGGATGGGGTTGAACCTGGCAGTTTCCCTCGGTTTCTTTATCTTTCTCTATAAGTTCGTCCCTCTGTATGTCGCCACGGCGCTCGGAGAGCACATGCCGGTTCTGCGTACTTGGCTCGCCTTCAATCTTACCGACGGCCTGGTGCGCATCGGACTGTTTCTCGCCTTTCTCGTTCTGATTTCGCAGTGGAAGGAGATTCGCCGCGTATTCGAGTATCATGGGGCAGAACACAAAGTAGTTTCCAATTACGAATCGGGTCTACCCGTCACCGTGGAAAATGCCCAGAGGTGCAGCCGCTTCCATCCGCGCTGCGGCACGAGCTTTCTTCTGGCGGTGATGGTAATCGCGATCGGCGTGTACGCCCTGCTGCCGTTCGACAGCTTCCTCATGCGCTTTGCGGGGCGCCTTCTCCTGCTGCCGCTGATTGCCGGAATCAGCTACGAACTGATCCGCTGGGCGGCCCGGCATCCGGCGGGGCTGCTGGCCGCCTTGACGGCTCCTGGGCTCTGGCTACAACGCATCACCACGCGGCCCCCGTCGGACGATCAAGTGGAAGTGGCGATCCACGCCCTGGAGCGGGCCATGGCTCTGGAAGAGGCTCAGGGCGGGCGGCTGGTGATCGCCTGAGGATCCGGGAGAAGCCCGTATGCAATACCTCCAGAAATTGGATGAGATCGAGGCGCGCTTCGACGAGCTGACGCGGCAGATGGCGGCGCCGGAGGTGCTCAGCGACCCGGAGCGGTACCGCAAAACCGCCAAGACCCGCAGCGAGCTCGAGGAGATCGTGGCCAAGTACCGGGAGTGGAAGAGCGTGCGGGCCGAGCTCGAGGGCGCGCGGGCCATGCTGGAGGACTCCGATGCGGAGCTGCGACGCCTGGCGGCAGAGGAAGTCGCGCGCCTAGAGCCGCGCCAGAAGGAGCTCGAAGAGCAGCTCAAGATCCTCCTGCTGCCCAAGGATCCCAACGACGAAAAGAACGTGCTGCTCGAGATCCGCGCCGGCACGGGCGGCGACGAAGCCACGCTCTTCGCGGCGGAGATCTTTCGCATGTACGCCCGCTATGCCGAATCGCAAGGCTGGAAGGTGGAAATCAGCTCGGTGAGCGAGTCCGAAATCGGCGGCTACAAGGAAATCATCGCCCTCATCAGCGGCGACCGGGTCTACAGCAAGCTCAAGTACGAAAGCGGCGTGCACCGGGTCCAGCGCGTGCCGGTCACCGAGCAGCAGGGCCGCGTGCACACTTCGGCGGTGACGGTGGCGGTGCTGCCCGAGCCGGACGAAGTGGAAGTGGAGATCGACCCCAAGGACCTCCGCATCGACACGTTTTGTTCCTCCGGACCGGGCGGCCAGTCCGTCAACACCACCTACTCGGCCGTGCGCATCACGCATCTGCCCACGGGACTCGTGGTGTCGTGCCAGGACGAAAAATCCCAGATCAAAAACAAAGCGAAAGCGCTCCGCGTGTTGCGCTCGCGGCTGTACGAGAGGGAGCTCGAGAAGCAGCGGGCCCAGATCGGCGCCGAGCGCCGCAGCATGGTGGGCACCGGCGACCGCAGCGAGAAGATCCGCACGTATAACTTCCCCCAGAACCGCGTCACCGACCACCGGATCGGTTTGACCCTTTACCAACTCGACGCGATCCTGGACGGCCGCCTCGAGCCGATCGTCGACGCCTTGACCACTTACTATCGAACCGAAAAGCTCAAAGAGCAGGCCGCTTTGAGGGGGCCCGGCGATGACGGTTCAAAACGCACTCCGGCAGGGATCCAAACTTCTTGAACGAGCCGCCGTTCCTTCGCCGCGGCTGACCGCCGAAATCCTCCTGTGCCACGCCCTGCATTGCGAGCGTTCCTGGCTCTATGCGCACCCGGAGGAGGAGCTCACCGAGGTCGCTTGGATCCACTACGGGCGCTACCTGCATGAGCGCATGGAAGGCAAGCCGACGCAGTACATTATTGGGCGCCAGGAGTTCTACGGCCGGCCGTTCCGCGTCACACCGGCGGTGCTGATCCCGCGGCCGGAGACCGAACACGTGGTCGAAGCGGCGCTGCGCGTCGCTGCCGGCGTGAAGACCATCCTGGACGTGGGCTGCGGCTCCGGAGCCCTCGCCGTGACGTTGCAGCTCGAGACCGGCGCGAAGGTGTGGGCCACGGACATCTCTGCCGCCGCCTTGGAGGTGGCCGCTACCAATGCGCGGCGCCTGGGAGCGCAAGTCCACTTCGTGCTGTGCGACCTGATGGCGGCCATCGCCCCGGCGAGCATGGAGCTGATCGTGTCCAACCCGCCGTACGTTTCGCGCAGCGAGGTGCAAGGTCTCCAGCGGGAAGTTCGCGCCTACGAGCCCGAGGTGGCTCTCGTTGCCGGTGACAGCGGTCTGGAAGTGTACGAACGCTTGATTGGGGACGCGCCCCGCGTGCTGAAGCCCGGCGGCTGGTTGATCGTCGAGCTCGGCTACCGGTCGCTCGAGCCGGTGCGCGCCTTGCTCGATGCGCGCTGGCGCGACGTGAGCGTGGTCCCGGATCTGGCCGGCCTTCCGCGGGTGCTCACCGCCCGCCTCCAGCCATGAGCGACGCGCGCGTCGTCTTTCACGTGGATATGGATGCGTTTTTCGTCTCCGTCGAGGAGCTGCTAGATCCGTCGCTCAAGGGCAAGGCCGTGATCGTGGGCGGCCGGCCGGACCAGCGGGGCGTGGTCTCGGCGGCTTCCTACGAAGCGCGAAAGTTCGGCGTGCACTCGGCCATGCCGTTGCGGACGGCCTACCGGCTCTGCCCCCACGCGATCTTCCTCGAGGGTCGCCCGCGTCTTTACCGCCGCTACTCCCAGAAGGTTTACGAAGTTTTGTGCGCGTTCTCGCCGCGCGTGGAGATGGCGAGCGTAGACGAGGCCTATCTGGACATGACGGGGACCGAGCGCCTCCATGGCCCGCCGCTGCGCGCCGCTCACCTCCTCCACGAGGCCGTGCGCGAGCGCACGGGACTGAACTGCTCGATCGGCATTGCCGCCTCGCGCCTGGTGGCGAAAGTCGCCTCCGATCAGGCCAAGCCCAACGGCATTCTGTGGGTGCTGCCGGGTTGCGAAGCACGGTGGCTGGGCCCGCTCGAAGTACGGAAGATCCCGGGTGTCGGTCGGGTGACCGAGCAGCGGCTCCACGCCTTGGGAATCCACAAGGTGGGCGATCTGGCGCGGTTCGACGAGGCCTTTTTGGAAGCTCATTTCGGCAAATGGGGGCTCGCGCTGGCCGGCAAGGCGCGGGGAGAGGATGCCGGAGCGTGGTTCGACGGCGAGATCGGCGTCGCCGAGCTGCCGAAGTCCGTCGGTCACGAGCACACGTTTGACGAAGACACCACGGATCAGGAGAAACTCGAAGCGACGCTGGCGCGCCTGGCGGAGATGGTGGGGCGCCGCCTGAGGGAGCACGGGCTGTACGCCCGCACCGTCCAGCTCAAACTTCGCGACCACTGCTTCCGCACCATCACCCGGACCCGGAGGCTCGATCACGCGACGCAAATCGACATGGAACTGATCGCCTGCGGGCGGGATCTGTTCCGCCGCAACTGGGACGGTGCCCCGGTGCGGCTGCTGGGCCTGCAAGCGTCGTCGCTTGCGCCGCACCCCGGCCAGCTCGATCTGCTGGGCGCCGAGCGGGCCCGGAAGTGGAGGCAGGCCCTATCGGCGGCTGACCAGGTGCGGGACCGATTCGGCGAAGATGCCGTATCGCTGGCCGCGGGTTTGCGAGGGAGCTTTCGCGAGCGCGTGCACGAAACCCCAGTGGCGCTGCCGGGCAAACAACCAAACGGCGGGAAAACCTGACAAACGGGAGGTCACCGAACCGGCGGCACGGTTTCCGGTCGCCGCGAGGGCACACCTAACTCCGGGCGCACCCGCGCTTGACCCTTTCCGGAGTGCCCAGACGTATCGCCTAGTCGCCGGGGGCGGGGACAGGAGCCGGCGCCGGCCGCGCGGCTTCCCGCACCGCGGCGCGCTCGGTCCGCTCCTCCAGCTTATGGTACACGACCGGGATGAACACCAGCGTGATGAAGGTCGAAGTCAGCAGCCCTCCGATCACCACCCGCGCCAGCGGGGCCTGGAGCTCCGCTCCCTCGCCGATTCCCAGCGCCATCGGCACCAAACCCAGCACCGTCGTCGCCGTGGTCATCAGGATGGGGCGGAGCCGCCGCTGACCCGCCGTCAGCACGGCATCCCTCACGGCCATGCCGTGCTCGCGCCGCAACAGGTTCGTGTAGTCGATCAGCACGATGGCGTTGTTCACCACGATGCCGACCAGCACGATGAGGCCGAGGAAGCCTTGAATGTTGAAGGTGGTGTCAGTGAGGAGAAGCAATCCCGCCACGCCGATGCCCGCCAACGGGATCGAGAACAGGATGATCAAAGGATCCCGCAAGGACTCGAATTGCGAGGCCATGACCATGTAGACGAGAATGAGGGCCAGAATCGCGGCGAAGGTCAGCTCGCGGAAAGCCTTTTGCTGCTCCTCGTACTCGCCGCCGAAGGTGATCTCGTAGCCCAGCGGCTTGGGAATCTGACGCAGGGCCGGCTCCAAGTCGCGCACGATGCTGCCCAAGTCTCGCCCAGCGATGGTGCCGGACACCGTGACGATGCGCTGCTGGTCGGCGCGGGTGATGGCCACGGGCCCTTCCTGTCGGCGCAGCTGTACGATGCTCTCGGCCGGAATGGTGCGCCCCACTGGCGTGGCGATCGGGATCTGGCCGACCTTGGCCAGATCGAACCGGTCCTGTTCCTGAAGACGGACGAGGATGTTGTACTCGTCGCCCTCCTGGCGGAACATGGAGGCCCGGCGGCCGCCGATGGCGGTTTCGAGCGTGTCCGCCACATCGTAGACATTGAGGCCCATGCTGGCGGCTTTCGGCCGATCCACGAGGACGAGCATTTCCGGCAGGCCCGGCTGACGGCTGATCTGTGTGTCGACGACGCCCGGCACGGCGATCATGGCCTCGCGCACCTGCGCGGCCAGCCGGTCGAGGACTTCCAGCTCGTGGCCGCGGATCTCCACGCTGAGCCGGTCGCCTTCGGCCACTCCGGTACGGGTGATGCGGCTGAACATGCCCCCGCCGGCCCGCGCCCGCACGATCATTCCCGGCTCCAACTGCAAATGCGGCCGCAGCGCGGCCAAGATTTCCTGCGCGCCGCGCTCGCGCTGCGACCGCGGAACCAGACTGATGCGAATCTCGCCGACGTGCTGGCCACCGCCGCCCCGGAAGGGGCTGGTGGCGCCGCTTTCCACCATGATGTGGCGCGCTTCGGGAACCCGCTCCCGCACGATGGCCGCCAGACGTTCCATCACCTGATGCGTGACGTCCACATGGGTGCCGGGCTCCAGATCCGCGGTGATGCGTATTTCTCCCTCATCTACCTCGGGAGTGAGCTCGACGCCGATCTTGGGCCAGAGATACAGCGTGAGCAGCATGCTGGCGCCGCCGAAGGCCAGGATGCTCTTGGGATGCGCGACCGCCCAACCCAGGGCGCGCGAATAGGTCCGCGTGAGGGCCTCGACAAAGGCGCCGGAGAATCGGCCCAACATGCCGATCACGCCGCCCCTGGCTTCGGGCCGCAGCCGCGACAGGAAGCGCGAGCAGAGCATCGGCACTACGGTGAGCGCCACCAGGAGCGAGCACAGCAAGGCAAAAGAGACCACCCAGGCCAACTGCTTGAAAGTCTGAGCCGACACGCCACTCAGAAACAGAACGGGGACGAAGACCGCGACGGTCGTGAGGGTGGACGCGGTGATCGCTGTGGCCACCTCCCGGCTGCCTTCCACCGCCGCCTCCCGGGCGCTCTTGCCTCCTTGCCGGTGCCGGAAGATGTTCTCCAGCACCACGATCGAGTTGTCCACGAGCATCCCCACACCGAGGGCGAGAGCGCCGAAGGAGACGACGTTCAGCGTGAAGCCGTTGAAGTACATCAGGGCGAACGTGGTGATGACGGCAATGGGGATGGCGATGCCGATGATGATGGTGCTCGCCAGGCTGCGCAGGAAAAACAGCAGGACGGCGACGGCCAGCAACGCCCCCAACGCTGCCGCATTCTGCACGTTGCGCACCGCGGCTTTGATGAACTCGGCGCTGTCCATATTGGCCGTGATGCGCACGTTGGGGTAATCGCGGTGGATCTGGGCGATCTCCTTCCAAACGCCTTCGGAAACTTTCACCGTGTTAGCGCCGACCTGTTTGTAAACGAACAAGCGCACGGCCGGCTGACCGTCGACGGAGACCTTGTAGCGCTCCTCTTCGTGGGCGTCCTCCACCGCGGCCACGTCACGCAGATGAATGGGGATTCCGTTGCGGGTGGTGACCACGAGGTTGCGGATCTGCTCGAGGTTGTCGAATTCGCCCTGCGTGCGCAAGAGGAGTTCGAAGCGGCCTTCCCGCACCGGCCCGACCGGGCGGTTGAGGTTTTCCTGGCGGATGATGTCGACCACGCGGGCCACCGAGAGATCCAGGGCGCGAAGCTTCTTGAGGTCCAGCTTGACGTGGATCTCGCGACGCAATCCGCCGCGCACCGTGAATTGCGCCACTCCGGGCACGCGCTCCAGCCGGTAACGCACTTGCTTTTCGACGAAGTGGCGAAGTTGCTTGAGATCCATGTCGCTGGCCGCGACGCTCAGGAACATGATCGGGAACTGAGACACGTCGAACTTGAAGATGATTGGCGGCTCCATGTCTTCCGGCAGCGTGGCGCGGCGCCGGTCGAGCCGGGAGCGGAGTTCGTTGGCCGCTTCGTCGAGATTCGCGCCGAAACTGAAGCTGACACGGATGAAGCTTTGCCCCTCCATGGAGACGGAGGTGATCTCCTCCACGCCTGGGGCCGCGGCGAAGGCCTCTTCCAGCGGGCGCGTGACGAGATTTTCCATCTCCTCCGGCGCGACGCCCGGATAGGTGGCCGAGATGCTCAGCGTGGGATAGATCACCTCGGGCATGAGGTCGACGGGAATCCGGATAAAGGCGATCGCCCCGAGCAGGATAGCGATCAGGCACAGCATCAGGGTGGTGACGGGGCGGCGAATGGAAAACTGTGGAAGATTCACGCCACTGGCTCCTAAGTAGAGTTACCCGGGCGGCGCGGCCGGTCCCGGCCCGGAACGACGATCCGGTCGCCCTCGCTCAGCATGGAGGCGCCGCGGCCCACCAGCTCGACGCCCGGTGCCAGGTTCGACAGCACCTCCACGTGGTCGCCTTGGGTCAGGCCCGTTTCCACGGCGCGGAAGACAGGCCGGTTGCCGTCTACCAGATAGACGCCCGGTTGCTGGCCGCGGTAAACGAGCGCTTCGCGGGGGATCAGGACCGCCTGGCGGGTCGAGCCCAAGTCCAGCTCGACGCGGGCGAACATTTCGGCTTTCAGCACGTAGTCCGGGTTAGGGATCTCAATCTCGATGATGGCGCTTCGGGTGGCCGCGTCCAGCACCGGGCCGATCCGCGCGACACGGCCGGTGAAGGACCGATCCCCGAAGGCGTCCACGCGCACCACCGCTTGACTGCCGACGCGGAGCTTGGCCACCTCCCGCTCCGGCACGCTGGCGGCGGTGATGAGAGGAGAAAGATTGACCAAGCGCACGATGGGCGTCGTGGGACTGACCAGCGCGCCGACATCCACGTAGCGCTGGGCCACGTGGCCAGTGATGGGCGCATAGATCCGGGTCTGGCTCAGCCGGATTTTAAGCTCACGGAGTTCGGCTTCTGCCTGCTCACCTTGCGCCTGGGCCAGGCGCACCTGAGCTTGGAAGACCTGGTAGCTGGTGCGGCGCGCCTCGAGGTCCTGCGCGGAAATCAAACCTTCGCGACGCAGCTGTTCGGCCCGTTCCAGCTCGGCTTTGGCGTTGGCCAGCTCGGCTTCCCGTTGCGCCCGGGAGGCGCGGGCCACCGCCAGGGCCGCTTCGGCGCGGTTCACTTGCTGCTGGAGCTCGTCGTCCTCCAGCTCGGCAATCAGCGCCCCGCTGCGCACGAGGTCCCCGATGTTGACATGGAGGCGTTCGACGCGTCCGGTCGCCTTGGGCGTGACGTCGACGGTTTCCTTGGGCTTGAGAGCCCCCGTCAACAGAAGCTTCTCGCGGACCGGTCCCGTGACCGAGCGAGTCAAACTTACGGTGACCTGTCGGACCAAGGGGCCGCGCTGCGGCTTGGCCGGGGAGGCCGCCTTGGGAGGCGCGGCGGGTCGGAATTGCCAGACCGCCAGGGCCAAGGCCGCCAGGGCCGGGATCAGATAAATCCAACGTCGAGAGCGGATTTGGGGCACGCTGCCTCCATTGTACGGCGGCGCCACGGTGCACTATGTCGGGACGCCTCCCCAACAGGCGTAAGGCGAGCCGGATTGGGGGGAGGTTACGCCGCGCGACGCTCGATGCCCAACACGCGCAAGGCGAGTTTCTGAAACAGCCGCCGGTTGCGAGTGTCCAGCAGCAGCCAGGCCAGCAGCCGCGCCGAGCTCGGCGAACGGGCGCCCACCGAATGGACCAGTTGCGTGAGCGCCTCGCGCGGATGTTCGCGAAACCAGTCCACCATGGCCGTCTGGTGGACGCAGGAAACAGTGCAATACGGCGCGCAGGGCTTGACGGTTCTGTACTCGCGCTCCAGGTGCGCCCGCGTGTATTCTTCCAAGGGAATGCCGGGATAGCCGCGCTGCTGCGAGCACCAATGCACGAGCCCGTCTTCGCAAACGTACAGGTAGCGGCTGCCGGCGCGGCAATGCCACTCGTTCGGCAAGCCCCGGACGAGATTCTTCTGGAAGCGGTCGTAGTGGGCGAACGAATAGAGCGACTTGCCGAGCTCGAGGATTTGCTCGTAGACCTCCCGCTCCCGCGCGGTGAGAGGCTGCACGTGACCCCCCGGAGCGTGCAGCAGGCCCACCGTGGCGGTAAAGCCGAGCTCGCGGGCCCGGCGCGCAATGGCGAGAGCGTCCTCCGGGTTCGGCATCCCCCCTCCGAGCACCGAGTTGATGGTGACGGCGAACTCGGCATGCGCCGCCAGCCAGCGCAACTTCTGGTCGAGGACTTTGAGGCTCTTCATCGAAATGTTGTCCGGGCGCAGGTTGTCAATGCTGATCTGTAAGTAGTCCAGCCCGGCGTGGTTGAGCCTGCGGATCCGTTCCGGGGTCAGCAAGTAGCCGTTGGTAATCACCGTGGCGAGTATGCCGCGGCGGCGGATGTGGCGGATGAGGGCATCGAGCTCCGGATGCAGCAGCGGTTCGCCGCCGCTCAGCGTGATGATGGTTGTGCCGAGGGAGGCCAGCAGATCCACACGCCGCTGGAGCGTCTCCAAGGGGACCGGCGGCGAGAAATCGTCGTATTCGTTGCAGTAAGCGCAGGCCAGGTTGCAGCGCCGGATGGGGATGAGGTGGACCACGATGGGATGTCGCGGCGACGCCATGGCGCGGGCGAACATGCGCGCCTCGCGCCACCGGCGGCCGGCGCCCCGGAGCTTTCGGCGAATGCGCACGGGCAACGCAGGCCCCATGGCTTCGTCACCAGCCCATCTGAGCCATGCGCTCGAGAATCTCGGCGCTCCGCTCGTGCATGCGCCCGGGACGGCGCCGCAGCGGAGCCGGCAGCACGGCCGCCAGCCGCGCCGCCTGCTCCCGGTTCAGGCGCGCCGCGGGCACTCGATAGTAGTATCGCGCGGCGGCCTCGGCTCCGTAAACGCCGGGTCCCCATTCGATGACGTTCAGGTAAAGTTCGAGGATCCGGCGCTTGGGCAGCGCCAGTTCGGCCACCGGTGCCAAGGCAAACTCGTAGGCTTTGCGTACGACGGAGCCCCGCGTCGTCAAGAAGAGATTCTTGATAAGCTGCTGGGTGATCGTGGAGCCGCCGCGAAAACGCCCACGCTCCCATTCTTCCTCGATGATCTTGCGCAGCTCGATCCAATCCACGCCGTGATGGTGCAGGAAGCGGGCGTCCTCGGCGGCCACGACGGCGTGGCGCAGGTG
This sequence comes from Bryobacteraceae bacterium, assembly GCA_025055455.1. GTDB lineage: Bacteria > Acidobacteriota > Terriglobia > Bryobacterales > Bryobacteraceae > JANWXD01. The sequence goes on along the minus strand of JANWXD010000001.1, from coordinate 113,871 downwards.
GGGCGAGATGCCCGATAACGGCACGAAGCGGTACTGCTTGCGGTAGGGTCTAGCGCTGAGCGCCGCCTCCAAGCGGCGTTGGATGTGGACGGCCGTGGTGGGAGGGTCGACCCAACGCAACAGCACGAGCGAGGCGGCGCAGAAAAGATAGAACGCCCCGGCGGCGGCCAGGATGTAGGCGAGCCAACGGCGCCATGCGGCCCGCCTGGCACCCCGGACCGGCATCCGCGCCAGCCTCCTCCACCGGCGTTATTGTACGACGGACGCGGCTGGGAGCCTGTGTGGAAAGTCCGGGCGGAACGGCGGTACATGTTCATCACATGTGATTAAACCGGGGACATGAGCAAAATGATCCAGATTCGCAACGTCCCCGACGAGCTGCACCGGAAGCTGAAGGCGCGAGCCGCCTTGGAGGGGCTGACGCTTTCCGACTACTTGAAAAGGGAGGTAGAACGGATTGCCCGCCTGCCGACCCTGGAGGAGCTCAAGCAAAGACTGGCGAGCCGACGGCCGGCGCGCGTCAGCCCGTCGCCCGCAGTAGCTCTTCGCCAGGAAAGGGACCGCCGGTGATTGTGGTAGATGCCTCGGCGGTCCTGGAGGTGCTCTTGGGGACCGCATCCGACCGGTTGTCCGAACGTATGCTGGCCCCACAGGAGACCCTGCACGCACCTCATCTGCTTGACCTGGAGGTGGCGCAAGTTTTGCGCCGTTATACGCTCGCCGGGCAGGTGGAGGCTCGCCGAGCGGCCGAAGCGCTCGAAGATCTTGTCGCCCTGCCGATCGTGCGCTACCCGCACGATCTGCTCCTGCCGAGAATTTGGCAGCTGCGCCATTGGCTGACCCCGTACGATGCGGCCTACGTGGCGCTGGCCGAAGCCTTGGAAGCGCCGCTGGTGACGCGTGACCGGCGCCGAGCATCGTCGAAGGCACACCGCGCCCGCATCGAGCTGGCCTGAGCCGGCCGGCAAAAGGTTTCGTTTGCTTCCCGCGCCCGTTGGGAGTTATCGTGAGGAGCGGCCATGGCGCAAGGCGCGCTGCGCGTGGGGACCTCCGGATGGAACTACGGCGACTGGAAAGGAGTTTTTTATCCGGAGAGCCTCAAAAGCGCGGAGTACTTAACCCACTACGCTCGGCATTTCGATACGACAGAAATCAACTACACCTTCTACCACCTGCCCCGACCGTCCACCTACGAGAAATGGGCCTCGCAAACGCCGGAGGGTTTCCTGTTCGCGGTCAAGGCCAGCCGGGTGATTACGCACGTCAAGCGGCTGTCCGAGGTCGCCGAGGCATGGCAAAAATTCTTGGAAAGCGCTCTGAGGCTCGGTCCGAAGCTGGGACCGGTGCTTCTGCAACTGCCGCCCTCGATGCGCGCCGACAAAACGCGCCTGGAGGCCTTTCTTCGACATGTGTGCTCGAGCCCGGCGAAGCAGGAGGTTCTGCTGGCGTTCGAGTTTCGCCACGCCACGTGGTTCGATCCGGAGATTTGCGAGCTGCTGCAGCGCTACGGGGCAACGCTGGTCATCGCCCACTCGGAACGGTACCCCCAGGCGCCGGCTACGCCGACCGCCCCTTTCGTTTACCTGCGCTTTCACGGCCCCGGGGCGCTGTTTGCATCCAAGTATCCCGAAGAACAATTGCAAGAGTGGGCCGAGCGCATCCGCAGGTGGCGCGCGGAGGGTCGCACGGTCTTCGCTTATTTCAACAACGACTACCATGGCTATGCCATCGAAAATGCGCGGCGGTTACGGGAGCTGATTGCGCCAGCGTAAGGCGGAAGCGAGCCGCGGAAGGAGTCACCAGCTCATCGAGGGGCTCCTCGATTCCGAACTTAACAGGGGTCTCCGGGGGGCGGCGATGACTAAAGTCACAACGCCCGCCGGCCGTCAAACCAGCACGGTGACGGTGGTTTCGGTGCGGGCGACCGGCCGGTACAGGGTATCCCGCTCGACCGGTTCCCGGCCGGCCTCGCGGATCAGGCGCAGCAGCTCAGACCGGCGCAAAGATTGGGCCGCCCGAGGGATTTCGGGAAGGGTTGAGCGCAGAGCTCGCCGCGAGAATTCCGGAGCTCGCGTGCACGATTGCCCAGATGGAGGGATGCGTCAGCCTAGCGCCGGACGGCCGAAGTAAGTGACGTGGCGGCCCGGGCCGAGCTCGTGGCTCGAGACCGCGAAGCCTCCGCGGCGCATCGCTTCTATCAGAGGCTCGGGCCGGAAGGAGCTGCGCAGCTCGACCGCTTCGCCGGGCTGGAGGTGCTCCAGGGCCTCCCGGACGCGGCCCAGGGGATGCTCGCCGCGGGCCAACAGCTCATCGGCATCCAGGCTGAGCCGCACCACAGCGTCGTCCACCCAAGCCGGCGTTCCCTCGGCCAGCGGTGATTCCGGCTCTGGGACTTCGGGCCCTTGCTGGCCTGCGGCCTCGCGCAGCCGCCGGACCAGGTCGCGCACGCTGATGCCCCCGATACGGGCCGCTTGCTCGAGCGTGGCGACTTTGGCCACGGTTTTCCGGAGCACCGGGTTACGCAGTTTCGCAAACGCAGGGGCCAGGCCGATGAGGATCTCTTCGAGCTCCGGGTAGGCCTCGAGCAGCGCTCCCACCTTGGTTTCGGGATGGATCGGGATTCTCATGAGACGGGCGCCTCTTTGGGTTCTTCGTCGTATTGAAGCAGGCGCCGCTCCCCTTCGAGCGTCCGCAGGCGCGTGAGATCCTGAGTGACTTCGAGCGTGCCCAGGTAGCGGCCCGCCTTGTCCCGCACTGCCAGGTAGCGGATGTGGACGAAGCGTCCGTGGAAGTGGATCCAGAATTCGGCTACGCTGTGGCGGCCGGAGCGGAAGTCCGAGAGGATCCGATCCACGACCGCGACGCTCTTGGGCGGATGGCAGTGCTGCACCTTGCGCCCCAGGATGGCGCGGCTGCGGGCGAAAATACGGTCCGGGCCTTCCGAGTAGAAACAAACCCGGTCATCGGCGTCCACGAAGGTGAGGTCCACGGGCAGCGTGGAGAAGATGGCGGTGAGCTGCTCGAGGGTGAGGTTGCCGGTGGGGAGCTGGACCGCGTCAGCCGAAGATAGCCGCAAGGCCTCGCGCAGAACCGACTCCGGCGGCCGGTAGCCTTCCTGCGGCTCCACCAGACACCATCCGTACCGGGGCGAAGCGGCCCAGATCTCGGCCCAGTCCTCTTCGGTGAAGGTCTGCTCGCACATCGGCAGGAGGATGTGCTCCTCCTTGTAGATCATCTCCTCGACGGCGCGCAGGGCGGCTTCGGCGACGGTCGCGGCGACGATCTTCCATTCCCCCGCGGTTGCCCCCTGCTGGCCGAGCGCGGCGCCCAGGTCTCTTAGCAAGGCGCGGACTTCGTCGTCTTTGGCCCACATGACCTTGGACGGTCCGGTGATGCCGTAGCGCTCGAGGCGGGGGAAGACGACGTGCTCTTTGCGCTGGTAGTGCTTCTCGACGTCCATCAGCTCGTTGAACGTCTGGCGCCAACGCAGCAAGGCGTCGCCCGGATCCGCGTCGTCCGGCAGCCGGTCGATCTCGGCCATGGCCAGGCGCATGCGCAACACGGCTCCGCGCAGGGCCTCGTTCTCGCGCCGGAACGTGTCGGCGGGATGACCCGGGGGCACGAGACGCGGGGGAGGCGGCACCAGGACTTCACGGGTCACCTGCGAGTGCAGGTCGCACATGCGCTGGATCTCCTCGACCGGCATCCCCTCGGCCATCAATTCCTGCTCCATGGCCACGATTTCGGAGTAATCGGTCTGGCGCACCAGTTCGCGGAGCTCGGCCTTGACCGCGTCCGGAGGGGCGCCCGCGTGAAGTTTCTTGATGATTTCCTTCAGCGTGCGGACACGGTGCGCGCGGTTGTCAATGAGTTCGCTCATCGGGGGGCTCCTCGATTCCGAACTTAACAGGGGTCTTCGGGGGGCGGCGATGACTAAAGTCACAACGCCCGCCGGCCGTCAAACCAACACGGTGACGGTGGTTTCGGTGCGGGCGACCGGCCGGTACAGGGTATCCCGCTCGACCGGTTCCCGGCCGGCCTCGCGGATCAGGCGCAGCAGCTCGGACCGGCGCAAAGATTGGGCCGTGGTGGCGCCGGCATCGTGGTAAATCCTTTCTTCTACGACCGTGCCGTCGATATCGTCGGCGCCGAAGCGCTGGGCGATCTGAGCGATCCGTGGCGTCATCATCACCCAGTAAGCCTTGACGTGGGCGATGTTGTCGAGCAGCAGCCGCGATACGGCGATGTTTTTGATGTCCTGAAAGCCGGTCGTCGTCGGCAGGTGACGGAGAGCGGTGTTAGCCGGATGGAAGGCCAAGGGGATGAAGGCCACGAAGCCTCCGGTTTCGTCTTGCAGGGCGCGCAGCTTCAGCAGGTGATCCACACGGTCCTCGTCGGTCTCGATGTGTCCGTAAAGCATCGTGCAGTTGGACCGCAGTCCGAGTCGGTGCGCAGTGCGCGCGACGTCCAGCCACTGCTGGCCATCGATCTTGTGATCGCAGATGATGCGGCGCACGCGTTCGGAGAAAATCTCCGCGCCGCCGCCGGGCAGCGAATCCACGCCCGCTTCCATCAACCGCTCGAGCGTCTCCCGAACCGAGATCCGTTCCCGCTGGGCCAGGTAGGCGATCTCCACCATGGTGAAGGCCTTCAGATGGACCTGCGGGAAGCGCTGCTTGAGCCCGCGCAGCATCTCGCAGTACCAGTCGAGCGTCAGCTCCGGGTGCAAGCCCCCGACGATGTGGAACTCCGTCACCGCTTCCGTCCACCCGCGGCCCGCCGTCTCCCAGACCTGCTCGAGCGACATGGTGTACGCCCGGGGATCCTTGGCCCGCTTGCCGAAGGCGCACAGGCGGCAACTGGCCACGCACACGTCGGTAGGGTTGATGTGGCGGTTCACATTGAAGTACGTCACGTTGCCGTGCCGTCGCTCCCGGACCAAGTTGGCCATGTAGCCCAAGGCGAGCAGGTCGTTGGTGCGATACAGCGTGAGCCCGTCTTGGAAGCTCAAACGCTCGCCCGCCTCCACCTTTTCCAGAATGGGGAGCAAGCGAGAATCTTCGATTACGGGCGGCATGCGTCAGGCGCGGGCGCAGAACCAGAGGATGTCCGCGGCCCAAAACAGAAAGAATAGCACGCTCACGTAGCCATTGACCGTAAAGAACGCAGTGTTGACGTGCGACAGGTCGTGGGGTTTCACCAAGCTCTGCTCGTATGCCAGCAGCGCGGCGACCGCGGCGACGCCCGCCAAGCTGGCTGCGCCCAGCCGGAAGCTGGCCACCAGCGCCATCAGGCATGCCAGCATGCCCGCGTGGAGCGCGCGCGACACCCACAGCGCGCGGGCGATGCCGAGCCGGCGCGGAAGGCTGTACAACCCGGCGCGGCGGTCGAAATCGTAGTCTTGGCAAGCGTAGATGATGTCGAAGCCGGCGGTCCACAACGTAACGGCGGTTGTCAGCCACAAAATCCGAGGATCGAGGGATCCGCGGATGGCGATCCACGCGGCCGCGGGTGCGATCCCCAAACAGAAGCCGAGAACGAGATGGGAAAGCGAGGTGAAGCGCTTGGTGAAGGAGTAGAAGAACAGCAGCGCCAAAGCAAGGGGCGCCAGGCGGAAGCAGAGGGGGTTGAGCGCTCCGGCGGCCAGCAGGAACAGACCGGACGTCGCGCCCGCAAAAGCCCAGGCGAAACGCATCGAAAGCAGACCCGCGGGAAGGTGCCGGGAGGCCGTGCGCGGGTTGCGGGCGTCCAGATCGGCGTCCAGGATACGGTTGAAGGTCATGGCGGCCGACCGGGCGGCCACCATGGCGACGACGATCCAGAAGAACTTCCAGCCAAGCTGCGGTGTCGCGAAAGCGTCCTCGCGCAGAGCAAGCAACGCCCCCGTGAGGGCGAACGGCAGGGCGAAGATCGAGTGCTCGAACTTGATCATTTCGAGCGTCAGGCGCAGGCGTTGCCCGAAGGAGACCGCAGAGCGATTCACGAGGGCTACTCCGCCATTGTAGCGAGCGGCCGAGAGGCCTCACCGCGGACCCCATCTGTCCTCGCTAGAACCGAACGGCGACATCCGGCTCACCGGCTCGAGGGTTCTCAGCGCACCAGGGCCAAGGCTTTCCGGAAGAGCGGTTCGAACTCGGCCGGAGCGCCGGCCGCTTTGGCCTGCCGCACGGCAGCTTCGGCGGCGGCTCGCGTACAGCCGAGATTGACCAAAGCGGAGAGCACGTCCTGATCGAGGGCGGTGAGCGCCGGAGCGGGCGCGGCTTTCGGGGCCGAGGTCGGCCCGCCCGGCCAGTCGAGCTTGTCCCGCAACTCCAGAACGATCCGCTCGGCCGTCTTTTTGCCGACGCCAGGAATCCGCACGAGCGACTCGACCTGCCCGGCGCGAATGGCAGCGATGAGCTCCGCCGTCGGCAAGCCCGACAAGACCGTCACGGCAAGCCGGGGCCCGATGCCGCTGACGGCAATCAGCCGCTCGAACAGCGCCTTTTCTTCGAGCGAAAGGAAGCCGTACAGCGCGATCGCGTCTTCCCGCACGTGGGTGTGGATGCGGAGCTGGACTTCGGCTCCGGGGGCAGGCAAGGCCGAGTAAGTCGAGATGGGGATGGTAACGTCGTAGCCCACGCCGCCGGCTTCGACGATGACCTGGTTGGGGTGCTTCTCGAGCAGCCTGCCGCGCAGCGATGCGATCATGAGGGAAGCGTAGCTATTCTACATGGCGCGGCGGCGGTTCTTTGTGGAGGAGATCCGGCAGGGGCGGGCGGAGCTGCGGGGCGAGGCGGCCGAGCATCTGCGGCGCGTGCTCCGCGCCGAGCGGGGCCAGCGCTACGAGATCTCCGACAACCGAGCCGTTTACCTGGCGGAAATCGTGGCCTTCGGCCCGGCCCGAGTCGAGCTTCGGGTGCTGGAGCGGCTCGAGGACCAACCGCTGCCGGTGCGCCTCCACCTGCTGGTGGCCCTCATCAAGTTCGACCGGTTCGAGTGGATGCTCGAAAAGGCGACGGAGTTGGGTGTGGAATCTGTGATTCCCATCGAGACGGTGCGGAGCCAGAAGGGCCTCCGGCTGGCCGCGCCGAAGCGGCTCGAGCGCTGGCGGCGGATCGTGCTCGAAAGCAGCCAGCAGGCGCGGCGGCAGCGGCCGCCCGAAGTAGAGTGGCCCCAGTCGCTGCGGGAGGCCCTGGCCTGGTCTGGCCCGTACCGCTACGTGCTCGATGAGGCGAAAAACCTGCCGCCGCTGTTGGCCGCACTGCCGCCGCCGAATCGGCGCCTTCCAGCGGACTCGGTCGCCCTCTTGGTGGGGCCGGAGGGAGGGTGGACCGAGACCGAGCGCGAGGCAGCCCGGAAAGCAGACTGGGTGGCGGTCTCGCTCGGGCCGCTGATCATGCGCACCGAAACCGCGGCGATCGCGGCCCTGGCGGTTCTGGCCAACGCATGGGCCGCCGCGGAACGGCTCCAGTAAAATGGGGAAGATTTTATGACGCGCCGCAGGTTTCTGGAATTGGGAGGCGCTGCCGCGATCGCCTACGGCGCCGCGCGCCGCATCGCCCGCATCGAAGCGTTCCCCGTCAGCTATCCGGTCACGGCCCATTTCAAGTTTTTCACGAAGCCGGAACGACCCACCGTGTTTGTCAAGGTGACGTGCGACGATGGGGCGGTCGGCTGGGGCCAGTGCGTGCCGATTCCGACCTGGAGCTACGAGACGCCGGAGTCCGTGCTGTCGGCGATCGAGCGATACTTGGGACCGGCGCTCTTGGGGCACGACCCGCTGGACATCGCCGGCGCGCACGCGCGGATGAACCGGGCGATTGCCCCGTCGTTTTCCACGGGCATGCCGATTGCCAAAGCCGGCATCGACTTGGCGCTGCACGATCTGGCCGGAAGGCTCCACGGCGAGAGCCTGCCCCGGCGCTGGGGGCGCAAGCCGCTCGAGCGCATCACCCTGAGCTGGACCGTGAATCCGGCCTCGCTCGAGGAGACCGAGCAGCTGGTCGAAGAAGGGCGAGCGCGAGGTTACCGCCACTTCAACGTGAAAGTGGCGCCGGATCCGAAATACGACCTAGAACTGTGCCGCCGCGTCCGCAAGCTGGCCCCGGAAGCGTTTTTGTGGGCCGACGCCAACGGCGGCTACGACCTGGCCACGGCGTTGGAGGTGATCCCGAAATTGGCCGATGTAGGGGTCAATGTATTGGAGCAGCCGCTTCCCGCCAACCGGCTGACGGGTTATCGCGAGCTGAGGAAGCTGGGTGCGCTGCCTATCTTGATGGACGAAGGAGTGGTTTCGTCCACGGAGCTGGTGGAGTTCATCAAGCTGGGCCTCCTCGACGGCGTGGCGATGAAGCCGGCACGGACGGCGGGCCTATGGGATGCGCGGCGGCAGATCGAGATCGTCCTGGATGCGGGCTTGCTGTTTCTGGGCAGCGGTTTGACGGACCCCGACGTGTCGCTGGCGGCTTCGCTCCCGCTCTACGCCGCCTACCAGCTCAAATTCCCGGCGGCACTCACCGGGCCGCTGTTTCTCCGGGGAAGCTGTCTGAAAACGCCGCTGGTGGCGCGCGATGGCGCCATCGAGGTGCCCCTGGGTCCGGGCTTGGGCGTGGAGGTGGACGAGGCCAAAGTTCGCGGGGGGCTCACCTAAAGCGCGGTCCGGGGTTGCCGTCGAAAAGACGCCGGCTGTATATTGCAGGGAGGCTGCGGCGAAACCGATCGCCGTGGCGGCGGGGAGGTGGGTCCATGCGATTGTTGATGGCCTTATTGCTGGCGACGGCCGGCGCGTTGGCACAGGGGACCACGTCGCGGGTGCTCGGAGTGGTGCAGGATCCGAGCGGCGCGGCCGTGCCGGGAGCGACCGTCCAGTTGCTCAACGAGCGGACGCAGGTCTCGTTTACGACCCGAACGTCTGAAACGGGGACCTACGTGTTCGAGGCGGTCCAGCCCGGCCGCTACACGGTGACGGTGGAAGCGCCGGGCTTCAAGAAGTTCGTCGGGCGCGGCACTCAAGTGAGCATCGGGCAGCCGGCGACGGTGAACGTCACCCTGGAGGTCGGGGCGGTCACCGAGCAGATCGAGGTGAGCGGGGCCTTCGAGCTGGTGCAAACTTCGACCTCGGGCAACATCGGCAACCTGTTCACCGGCGAGATGATCCGGAATTTGCCCATCGTCGGCGTTCGGGGTCGGAATCCGCTGACGTTGGTGCTGCTGCAGCCGGGCGTCGTCTCCGGGGCCAACACCGGCGGCGGCGTGCACGTGCACGGGGCGCGGGACCGGGCCTGGAATTTCACGCTCGATGGAATCGACATTAACGAGACGAGCGCCGGCGGATCGAACTTTTCTCCGCTGCGGACGAATCCCGACTCGCTGGCGGAGTTTCGCGTGTTGACCTCGAGCTTCACGGCGGATTACGGACGCAACAGCGGCGGTCAGGTGAGCATGGTGACGCGCTCGGGGTCCAACGAATTCCACGGCGACGGCTTCTGGTTCTACCGCACGCCCCGACTGAATGCCAACGAGTGGGAGAACAATCTGAACCGCGTGGGCAAGCGGCAGTTCGTGCAGCACATCTGGGGCGGCAGCCTGGGCGGCCCGGTCGTGCGCAACAAGACGTTCTTCTTCGGGAACCTCCAGTTGTTGCGGGCGCTCCAGACGCAGATCGTGAACCGCACCGTGTACACGGCCGAGGCGCGGCGCGGCATTCTGCGCTACGTGAGAGGCGGGCGGAACCAGCCGGCCGGCGTACCGGGTGCCTCGGTGGACGCTGCCGGTAATCCTTTGCCGGGTCTCTCGATCGGCACTTACAATGTCGCGGCCAGCGACCCGCAACGGCTGGGCTTGGATCGCACGATCCAAGAACTGGTGAATCAGCAGCCGCTGCCGAACAACTTCACCGGCGGCGACGGATTGAATACCGCGCTGTACACCTTCACGGCGCCGGAGAAAGAGAAGCAGTACGATGCGGTGTTCAAGATCGACCACATCTTCAGCGAACGCAACATGTTCTACGCCCGGATGGCGTGGGGCCAGCAGGATACGCTCTGCGACAGCGTCAACGGCGGGCTGGCCATCTTTCCCGGTACCCCTTGTGTGGTGGACACGCGGCGGTCGCCGCGCAACCTGGCGGTGAACTGGCGGTGGAACCCGCAACCGAACATCACCAACGAGATGGTGTTCGGCTTCAACCGCTTCACGTTCGACTTCCAGATCCCGACGGCGGACTTGAGCAAGGTGACGCTGGTGGCGCCCGTGGCGGTGGTGGCCGAATACAGCTTCGGCAACAAGCGGCGGCTCCACACCTGGCAGTTCGTCGAGAACTTCTCCTGGTTCCGGGGCTCGCATGCCCTCAAGCTCGGCGCCAACCTGCGCTTCCAGAAACACGTGGACGTACGCGGCTCGATTGCGGGGGCCAACGCCACGCAGGCGGTGAACTTTTCGACGGCGGTCAACACGGTGGATCCGGCCACCTTTGGTTTGCCGCCGGACCTCAACGTCGCGTTCGACCGGCCAGCCTTTCAGTCCCACATCAATTTCCTGCTGGGGCGCGTGGGCAACATCACGCGCGGCTTCCCTTCCAGGGGGGACCGGTTCATCGAGGGCCTGTATTTCTTCGACGCGCGCTATCCGGAGTACGACTTCTACATTCACGACACCTGGAAGCTGCGTCGCAATCTGACTCTGGATTTGGGTCTGCGGTGGGAGATGAAGCTGGCCCCGCGCAATCCCGAGGAACGGATCACGCGGCCGGACCAACTCGTGCAGGCCGGCGCGCGGCCGACCACGACGCTGCGATGGGTCCGGGGCAAATTGTTCGAGGACGCTTGGGACAACTTGGGTCCCACGGTGGGGCTGGCCTGGGACCCCTTTGGCACGGGGAAGACCTCGATCCGGGCGAATTACCGCATCGCCTATGACCGGCTGAACACGTTCGTGCTGTCCTCGGCTGTGTTTCAGACGCTGCCGGGCCAGACGCAGGGGATCAACGACACCAGTTTCGGACAGGCGGGCGGGCGCCTGGCCAACTTGCCGCGTCTGACGCCCCCGGCCGTGCGGCCCTCGGAGCTGGCCCAGCCGGCTCCCTTTTCGAACAATCTGATCACGGTGGTGGACCCGCAGTTCAAGATGCCGACCACCCACATGTGGAGTTTTTCCATTCAGCGCGAGATTGCGCCGCGCACCGTGCTGGACATCGCCTACATCGGCCGCAGGGCGTATCATCTGTTCGGAGCCTACGACGCTAACCAGGCCGAGATTTTCCGCAACGGTTTCTTGGAAGCGTTCCGAGTGGTCCAGGCGGGCGGCGAGTCGGACTTGATGAACCGATTGCTGGCGGCCGACTCGCGGCTCCAGCCCGGCGAGACGGGTTCGCGGATGGTGCGGCGATTGTTCGCCTCGCAGCTTCAACTGAATTCCGTGGCGGGCCTGGCCTCGGCCATCGCCACGCGTCTCCAAGGGAGCCCACCGCGCTCGGTGACGGATCTTTCCGGCATGGGGCCCTTTTTCTTCATTCCGTTCCCGCAGTTCAGCGGCGGGATGCGAGTGATCGACTCGAATGATTTCTCGACCTACCACGCGCTGGAAATCCAGGTGGAGCGGCGGTTCAGCGGCGGCCTGAGTTACCAGGTCAGTTACACGTGGGCGAAGTCGCTGGATACGCGCTCGTATGATCCCGCCTTCACCGTCATCGCTACGGGCAGCGCTCAGGCCGCTTCTTCGACCCCGTTCGACATTTTCAACCGCAGGCTGAATTATGCCCGTTCGGATTTCGACCGCACGCACGTGGTGCAATCCAATTGGTCCTGGGAGCTACCCTTCGGACGGGGTCGCAGGTGGGGCTCGGGTTGGCCCGCGGCGGCCGACAAGATCCTTGGAGGGTGGCAGGTCACCGGATTTTTGCGGCTGATGAGCGGCCGGCCGTTTACGGTCTATTCGGGCTCGAACACCTTCGGCAGCGTCAACCAGTCCACGGCCGACTGTAGCGGTTGCACGCGCAGCTTGGGTCAGCTTTTCGATGACCCGGGCTCCGGTCTCAAGTGGTATCTGAACGAGGCGGAGCGAGCTAAGTTCTCCATCCCGGCGCCCGGACAGTTCGGCAATACCGGGCGGAATTTCCTGGAAGGGCCGGGCTCGTTCAACGTGGACTTGGCGGTCCTGAAGCGCATCGGACTGGGGCGCGAGAATGTCTATTTGGAGCTGCGCGGCGACTTCACCAACCTGACCAACACACCCACGTTCGGCTTTCCGACCGCCGTGGTGACTTCGTCGATCTTCGGACGCGTGCGGGACAGCGTGGTGAGCGCTTCGCGGAAGGTGCAGCTAGGAGCGAAGTTCTATTTCTGATTTGTGACCTCCGGTTGTCGCACACGGCCTCGAAAATGGAAAGTTGTCGTGCCCTTGGTGTGCGGCGGTGCCGCGCTGTTTCAAGCCGCCACCTTGCCGGCGGCGAGCCCGTTTTCGTTTCGGGAGGCGCCACAGCGGATCGAGCTCCTGGAGAATGGGCGGCCGGTCTTCGCCTACAACCACGGGATGATTCTCAAAGAAGGCGTTCCGGAGAACCGCCGCCGCTGCTGCTACCTACATCCTGTTTGGGCGCCGGACGGAACCGTTGTCACGGATGACTTTCCGCAGGATCACTATCATCACCGGGGGATCTTTTGGAGCTGGCCCGTAGTCCGGGTCGGGGGCCGGACCTATGACCTGTGGACCATCCGGGGCCTCCGGCAGAAATTCCTGCGTTGGACCCAGCGAGAGACCGGGGTGGAGACGGCGCGGCTCGGTGTCGAGAACGGCTGGTTCGTAGAGGACCGTCAGGTGGTGCGTGAGGAAGTGGAGATCGTCGCTCACCGCACCGCCGGCAACGCCCGGGTGCTGGAGTTCCACCTGGCTTTCGAGGCGCTGGGAGCGCCGGTGGAGATCGCCGGCGAGCAACTGGATCGGAAGGGTTATGGCGGCTTCGCGGTTCGCTTCGCCCCGCGGAGCGAAACGCGGATCGTCACCGACGCGGGGGTCCAGACCCAGGACACGGACATGGTGGCCCACCGCTGGGCCCAACTGGAAGCGTTCTACGAGGGGCGTCCTGCGACCCTGCGCATCGAAATCGACCCAGGGAATCCCGGCTTCCCCAACGGCTGGTGCCTGCGGCACTATGGCTTTCTCGGGGTGAACTATCCGGGCCTGGAAACCTACCGGCTGGTCCCGCCCAAGCCGTTGCGGCTGCGCTACCGCGTGACGATATCTTCCGGCCTGCCGTCCAACTGAGCTCCGTTCTTCCAATCGCTACAATGGCGGCATGGCGCACCTGAGCCGCAGAGATTTTGCGCGCGCGGCAGCAGCAACCTTGACGGCGCGCGCCTACGCCCAGATTTCCGGAGCGAACGAGCGCATTCGCGTCGGCGTGATCGGCTGCGGCGGCATGGGCATGGCCCACATCCGGACCCTTTTGAAAATGCGCCAGTCCGACAATGTCGAGATCGGCGCGGTGTGCGACGTCTTCGACAAACGGGCGGAGGCGGCCGCCCAGCTGACCGGGGCGCCCGCCTTCCGGGACTACCGCCGCCTGCTGGCGCGCCCGGACGTAGAGTTGGTCCTCATTGCCACACCCGAGCACTGGCACTATCGCATGACCGTAGACGCGGCCGACGCGGGCAAGCACATCTACTGCGAAAAACCCATGACGCGCACCGCCGAGGAGGCCAAGAAAGTGGTGGCGAAGATCCGCTCGACCGGCGTGAAGATGCAGGTGGGTGTGCAGGGCATGTCGGACGACTCTTACGAGACAGCCCTATCGCTACGTGAAAGAGGGGGTGCTGGGCAGCGTAGTTCTGGCGCAGATCGATTACTCGCGCAACTACCGGCACGATTTCTGGACCGGGCCGCTCGATGCCGACGCCCGGCCGGGGATCAATCTGGACTGGAACGCCTGGCTAGGGCCCGCGCCGAAGCGACCCTGGGACCCGGAGCGCTTCTTTCACTGGCGGCGGTATTGGGACTATTCGAGCGGCATCGCCAGCGATTTGTTCATCCACCGCGTCACACGCATCATCAAGGCGCTCGGACTCACATTCCCAGAGCGCGGCGTCGGCGCCGGTGGGAAGTGGCACTTTCGGCAGTCGCCGGCCGAGGTGCCGGACACGTTCAACTTCATGCTGGACTATCCGGGCGGCCCCACCGTGTTGCTGGTGTCCTCTATGGCCAACGACACGCCCGTCGACCACGTGCTGCGCGGACATAAAGCGACGCTGTGGTTCACCCGGACCGGCTTCGTCATCCGGCCGCAGCGGCTGTATGCCAGCGAGGCGAAGGAGATCGTGCACCAGAAAACGGGCGGCGAGGATATCGAGTGGCACCACCGCAACCTGCTCAACGCGATCCGAATGAATGAACCGCTCAAGTGTGACTGCCAGCTGGGCTACTATGGCGTGGTGGCCTGCGAGATGGGGGTCCGGTCCTGGCGTACAAGGAGGTACGCGGTGTGGGACGCGCGGCGGGAGCGGATTGTGCTGTCATGAAGCGAGCTTGCCTGACGCTAGCAGCGCTTACTTGCGGGATCTGGGCGCAACCCTACGATCTCGTTCTCCGGGGCGGGCACGTGATCGATCCGCGCAACGGAGTGGACCGTGTGGCCGACGTGGCCATTCGGGACGGCAAAGTTGCGGCGGTGCGGCCACGGATCGCCGCCTCGGAGGCACGCCTGGCAGTGGACGTGAGTGGCCTCTACGTGACGCCCGGCTTGGTGGACATTCACACCCACCTGTTTGCCACCTATGGGCTTCCCGACGTCTGGGCCGGCGACATGAGCGTGCGCGCCGACGATTTCAGCTTCCGCACCGGAACCACCACCATGGTGGACGCCGGGACGGCCGGCTGGAAGAACTTCGAGACCTTGCGCTATACGGTGGCAGACCGGACGCGGACGCGCGTGCTGGCGATGATCAACATCGCTCCGTACGGCATGATCACCGACGAGGTGGAGCAGTCCGGCTTCAACCCGCAGGAGGTGGCGCGCCTGGCAAAGAAACACAGAGACGTCGTGGTGGGGGTCAAATCGGCGCACTACCGGCTGCCGGACTGGCGCTCGGTGGATGCGGCGGTCGAGGCGGGCAAGCTGGCGGGCATTCCGGTGATGGTGGATTTCGGCTACTTTTTGCCCGAGCGGCCCTACTGGCGGCTGGTGACCGAGCGGCTGCGTCCGGGCGACATCAGCACGCATTGCTTCCGGGCGCCGGTCCCTTGGGTGGACGAGAAAGGACGGCTGTACGAATACTTGTTCCGAGCGCGCCAGCGCGGGGTGAAGTTCGACGTCGGCCACGGAGGCGGCAGTTTTGCCTTTCGCAACGCCGTGCCCGCCATCGAGCAGGGGTTTTATCCGGACTCGATCTCGACAGACCTGCACACGGGCAGCATGAACGCCGGCATGATGGATCTGCCGACGACGATGTCCAAATTCCTGGCCATGGGTATGCCGCTCGCGGAAGTGATCCTGCGGACGACGTGGAACCCGGCGCAGATGATTCAGCGGCCGGAGCTGGGCCACCTGAGCGAAGGCGCGGTGGCGGATATTGCAGTCTGGCGCTTGATGGAGGGCGATTTCGGCTTTCGCGACGCGCACGACGGGCGCTTGAGCGGCCGGCACCGCTTGTTTTGCGAGATGACGCTGCGGGAAGGGCGCGTCGTTTGGGATTGGAACAGCCGGGCGGCGACGGATTACCGCCAGTTGGGGCCGACCTACGGCGTGCGCGAAGGGATCGATCACATCGTCCGGCCGCCGAAGTAGGCCGAAGAGACCAGCGGATGTCCGCGAAGCGAGCAGGCAGAGGATTGCGCCCTTCTCGCCCGGGCACAGGGATCGCAGACCAACTGCCGGCGCCGGGACGAAGTGGCCGCATCCATTGGCCGGGTGTCGAGCATGATGGCGTGGGCCCTCCGTGCCCACGGGAGGCCACTCTGCTTGCCGGCGCCGGGCTACGATAGGGATCGGTGGGTCTGTTCAGCGTCCGTGTTACGGTCTGCAATATCGCGGAGCCGGGGCGCCCGCCGCGAGCTCGAATTGCTGGTAGACACAGGCTCCCTGTTCACGTGGATTCCGGTCTCGACCTTGCGAGAGATCGGCATTACTCCGGCTGAAACCCGGCAGTTTCAACGATCACCGGGGCAGTGATCGAACGGCAGCTTGGTTATGCTTTGCTCGCCTGGAACGGGCGGACCGGACCCGTCGTCGTGGTGCTCGGCGAGCCCGGCGACACGAGCGTGCTGGGCCTGACCGCTTTAGAAAGTCTCACCGTCACCGGGGATCCGGTACGGCAGACCCTGGTTCCCACGATCGCGCCGGCAGTGTAAACTCCACCAGCGGCAAAGGGTGGGCGCCAGTCGGCGCCCACCGTAGAGCTCAGAACCGCACGCGCACGCCCAATTGGATGTTGCGCGGGAAGTTGAGCTGAGCCACGGGCAAGATGCTGAAATCAGCCCCAGCCGGGTTGGTCGAAGGCGCGTCGCCGCGCAGAGGCGTGTTGAAAGCGTTGAACGCCTCGCCCCGGAACTCGATCTGGTAGCGCTCGCTGACGTCGAATTTCTTGGAGACCATCAGGTCAATCTGCGGGGCGGCATGGCTGCGGATTTGGTGGAAGCGGCTCGGCAGCACCACGTACTCGAAGGGGCGCAACTGGCGCCAGCACTGGCTGAAGCGCGAGCGGTCATTGAAGAACCACTGGGTTTCCGTGCGCGCCACGGCCGTTGGGTCTCCGCAGAGGAACTCCCACCCCCGCCAAGCGCCCAAGGGGACGCCCGACTGGTAGATGAAGTTGACGTTGGTGGTCCAGCCGCCGAGGAGCAACTGGCCGGCCTTGCCCATGTCGCGGAGGAACGCCCGGCCGCGACCGAACGGCAAGTCCCAGACGCCCGCAAAGGCGAGGTTGTGGGGCCGGTCAATGTCGGTCAGCTGCGAGATCGGACCGCGCCATTCGAAGGTGTGTTCGTCGAGCCAGACGCGCTCCATCTGCTTGGACCAGGTGTAGGCGAGCACCCACGTCACAGCGCCCACTCGGGAGCGCTCGCCCAGCATGCGTCGCTCGAAGCGGGTCTGAAGACCGTGGTACCAGACGCGGCCCCAAGGGTTGATGAAGTTACGGACGCTGTTGAACTGCGGGATGCGGCGCAGCAAGTCGTGGCGGGCGATGGTGGAAGAAGCCCCGAGCGGGGTGGCCGGCGAGAGGATCCCGAACCACGGGTTCGGAATGCGCGCCTGGTAGAAGCCGGGATCCGTCTGGGCACGGTCGTAGTGTTCCCGACTCATATCGGACAGCTGCGTGGTGCGGGGCTCCTTATTGGTCAGGCTGCCGACGTAGGAGACCTCCAAAACCATGTTCCAGGGGAGCTCGCGCTCGAGCGTGTAGGACCACTGGAACGTGCGGGGGATGGGGCGTTTCCGGGCGTCGAATTCAATCCCGCTGCCGACGTTCGTGGAAATCCCGAGCTTGTTTCCCAACGGGCGCACGACCCCTTGCGGAAACGGATTCTCGAGCGAATAGGGCCCGGTCAGGCCGCTGCTCGGGGTGAGCCCGGCATCGAGCGAATGGATGTAGGGCGTTTGGAGGTTGAATCCGGTGCTCAAGTTTCCTTGCGTCGCCGTGCGGTGGAAGATACCGAAGCCACCGCGCATGACGCTCTTGGACATAAAGTTCCAGGCGACGCCGAAACGCGGCTGGACGTTGGTCCAATCCCATTCGTAGACGCGACGTGGGCTGCCGCCAACGCCTGCGTAGCGCGGGCCGCCGCGGATTGCTTGGGGAGGTCTAGGAAAGGTAGGATCCGCCGCCGCTAGCTCCCTCCAGCGAGCCAGAGCCGCGTCGCTAAACGGTTGCACCGAGTGGAAGTCGAAGCCGTTGAGCAGCCGGTTGTGGATTTCATAGAGCGGAAACTGCACGCTGTATAGGCGAGCAACAAATCGGCGATGGAGCTACGGTCGAAAACCCATGCACCGTGCTGAGGCGGCGCGAACGCGGAGGGGTTTCAACCCGCAGGATCGCCGCGTCGCCATGTGACCTTGCGGCGCCAGGGTCCTGGGGTCAGGCGGATCAAGATCTCCGGGGGCGCTCTCCCATGATAAGATGCGATGCCATGAACCATTCGGGTGCGCAAGTCTCTCGGAGAAAACTGATGCAGGCCGCGTGCGCTGCCGCGCTCGCCCCGGCCGTGGCTTCGGGGGCCGGCCGCCCGTGGCCGGTCTTGGAGGGGGCCGAGACGCCGAAGTTGTGTCTCGGGGTTTCACCGAACCTGGACGCGGCCGGGATGCGGCGCATCAAGCAGATCGGCGTGGATTACGTGCTGATGAGCGGCCCTCCCATCCCCTGGCAAGAAGCGGAGCTGCGGGCGCGCATGGAGCGCTTCAAGGCGGCGGGGCTGACGATCTGTAACATGATGATCAGCGGTTTCCCGAACACGATCTACGGGCGTCCCGGCCGCGATGAGGAAATCGAAAAGGTGCAGCAGTCCATTCGGGCCGCCGGGCGGGTGGGGCTGCCCGTGATCGAGTACAACTTCTACGCTCATCGCCTGGTGGAGGGGTATTACGAAGAGCTCGGGCGTGCGGGAGCGGGCATGACCGCCTTCGACTACGAGCGCGTCAAGCATCTTCCGCCGTTACCCGGTCACCGAGCTTACACCTTGGAAGAGATGTGGGCCAATCTGACCTACTTTCTCAAAGCGGTAGTGCCCGTGGCCGAAGAGGCAGGCGTGCGCTTGGCGCTGCACCCCAATGACCCGCCTCCGGCCATCAGTCGCGGCTCGGGCCAGATCATGGCCACGGTGGCCGGGTGGAAGCGCTTGATCGAGATTGTCCCCAGCCCGGCCAACGGCATCACGTACGACTGCGGCGTGACGCGGGAGCTGGGAGAGGACCCGATCGAAGTCTGCCGGTACTTCGGCTCGCGCGATCGGATCAATCACGCGCATTTCCGCAACGTTCGTGTGCGGAAGCCGTACGAGCAGTACACGGAGGTGTTTCCGGACGAAGGCGAGGTGAACATGTTCGAGGTGATGCGGGAGCTGGTCCGTCTGAAATACCCGCGTTGGATTTATCCGGAACACCCGCGGGCGCTCGATGCCGACCGGGAGCAGCCTGGGTTCTCGCCGTTTTACCCGGGAGGCGGCGGCTACGTGGGCGAAGTGTACAACGTCGCTTATGCGCGCGCTATGCTGCAAGCGGCATTGTCGTCATGAAGCCGCAGCGGCCGGCCGCTACGGCGGCGTGGCTTGACAGGCGCATGGCAGGGAGTGAGACTGAAGATTGCGCCTGTTGGCGACGGCGTGTGGGAGAACGGCGTGAACGAGAAGCTCACCGGGGCGCGGCGCGCCCGAATCGCGGCAGTGGTTTTGGTTGCGGCGGGCCCGTTATCGGCGCAGCGTGTCGAATACGGCGGCCCGACCATATTGAGCCGCGGAGCGGGCACGCTCATGCGCGGGGGCGGCGAAGCCATCCGGTTGCGGCCGTTCGTGCGCCTCACAGGCTTCTACGACAGTGGCTTGACGCCCTTTTCCCTCGACCCCCAGGGCCAGGTGCCGGAGGTGAATCATTACGGCGCCGCCGTCGAGTTCGGCGTGCTAGGCTATCGGCAGTGGCGGCGCACCGTGTTGGGCGCCGACTATCGTGGCAACTACCGCCATTATCCGGCACAGACTTACTTCAACGGAACGGATCATCACTTGGCTTTGGGCGTGGCTCACCAAGTCTCGCGCCGGGTGGTGATGTCGCTGCGCCAACAGGCGGGCGTGTTCTCGCGCAGCTTCGGCATTCCCGACGCTCAGGGTTTCCTCGATCCGTATTTTTCTCCCACCCCGCGTAACGAGCTGTTCGACGCCCAGGTCTATTACCTGAGCTCGCTAGGGGACGTCACGTTCCAAATGGGCCGACATTGGTCTTCCAACCTCGGCGGCAGTGGCTTCGTCGTCCGCCGTCGGCACGCGTCGTTGATCGGCGTGCAGGGCTGGATCGCACGGGGCGATGTGGCGCGCCGCGTGGGTCGCAACCATGCCATCGGCTTTGACTACGACTATGTGCACTTCGGCTTCACGCGGTTGTTCGGCACGGCTGACGGCCACGGGGTCGGTTTCAACTGGGCGGCGCGCCTCGGGCGGCGTTGGGACTTTGGCGTACGGGCCGGGGCCGTGCGGCTGGAAATCAAAGGGTTGCGCCGCGTCACGCTCGACCCGGTCGTCGCCGCAATTTTGGGCCAAACGACCGGCATCGAGGCGTTCCACAGTCTCAACTATCTTGGTCGCGGCGATGCTCGTTTGTCGCGCGTGTTCCGCCGCTCCCGGCTGGGCTTTTACTACAGTCGCGGCATTCATCCCGGCAACGGAATTTTTCTGACCTCCGCGGCGGAATCGGCGGGAGTGGATTTCAGTTACACCGGGTTTCGTAAGTGGAATCTCGGGGCCTCCGCGGGTTATTCGCGACTTGCGAGCCTGTCCGAACAGCTCGGGAGCTACGTCAGCTATCACGCTGGCGGAGGCGTCGGCTACCAGATGTTCCGCCACACGCATTTCACCGCGCGGGCTGATGCGCGCAACTTCGAAATCCATGGGAGCTCGTTCCGGAGGACGACATATCACGTCAGCATCGGTCTGGCTTTCAGCCCCGGCGAGGTTCCGCTCTCGCTGTGGTGAGCGCGATGGGCGAAAGCGGCCGGACAGCCGGGCGAATCCTGGTGGTCGAAGACGAGCCGACGTTGGCGAGCTTGCTGAAGCGCTACTTAGCCCGATTGGGTTACGAGGTGGACGTGTGTTCTTCGGCGGCCGAAGCCCTCGAGCAGGCCCTCGACGGGAAATACCGGCTCGTGGTCGCCGACCGGAGTTTGCCGGACATGGCCGGTGAGGAGCTGTTGAGCCGCCTGTGCGAAGCGGACGCTCAATTGCGGGCGATCTTACTGAGCGGCTATCTGTTCGAGCTTTCCTCCCTGCCGGCACGGTGTCATGAGCGCGTCCGTTTCCTCCAAAAGCCATTCCTGCCAGAAGCGTTAGCGGCGCTCGTCTCGGAGCTGTCCACCTGAGGCCGCGGTACGTCAGCGTCAGACTTCCGGCAGCGCCGCCTGGAGCTTCTCCAGAAAACTCTCGCCCGTCTCCGTCCACAACTGGCGCCGCTCCAGCGGCAGCCGTTCGGCTAATTCGCGAGCGAGCCGCAGCAAGCTCTGCAGATTGGACTGCACCCTGCGCGCACTTCCGGGAACGTCCGGGTGCGGCAGAAAATAGGTATCCAGCCCCGCCTCGATCCGAAGGTGGTCGCCGAGGCCGCTGTCAAAATGCGGCCCGTGAGCCCAAAGCAGCACGCAGGTGGGCTTGAGTTTCCAGGTGTCCTCGTAGTGCCACAGATCCCAATGGCCCTCGATCAGGCAGGCGCAATCCTCTTGGTAAAAATCCCGAACGGTCGCCACGACCGACTCCGGCGTGGCATCGGGCGTGAGCCGCTGCTCCAAAGCAGGGGGTTCGGCATACTCGACCGCATAGACCTTGAGCGTCGGCGCGACGGGGGCTTGTCGGGAGAAAGGGAAGATTTCGAGGAGCTTGCGGAAACCCTCCAAAATCCTCTCCGGGCTATTCTCCCTTAGCCAGAGTGACAAGTAGATCTGTTCCGGCAATTCCGACGTCCTCGCCCCGCATTAGAGCCGCTGAGAGGCTTGGAACAACATCACCAGTCCGATCGCCGTTACCAAGGCCGCGCTGGCGACGGGGAGCGCCCGTAACATCGGGCCTTCCCTGGTAAACCGCTCGATCAGGGGCACTGCTTGCACCATGGCCACGCCGATGGCGATCAACACGGCGGCCAAGCCGAGGCTGAACGCCGCCAGGATCGCCAGCCCCAAGGCCACTCGCCGCAAGGAAACGGAGAGCATCAGCACCACGAGGGCTTCCGGGCACGGCACCAAGCCTCCGGAAACGCCGAGCGAGGTCAGGCCGAGTTTGCCCGGTCGCGGGTGAGCATGCGTATGGGCATGGGGATGGGGATGAGGGTGGCCGGCTGCCGCGCCGCGCCGCCACGCGCTCCAGCGCTTCCAGAGCAGCCCAGCGCCGATCAGGCTCACCAAAGCGCCGCTGGAAAACGCCAACCACGGATAAATGCGGTCCACCGCCACCTGTGTGGTGGCGTACAAGGTCACCAGCCCGAGGACGAACACGCTGGCCGTGTGCGTGATGGTGACGACCGTGCCCAAATAGATCGCGTCCGCCACGCGCCCCCGGCTCCCGGCCAGATAGGCCGCCACCAGCGCCTTGCCATGCCCGGGGGTTAGCGCGTGGGCGGCTCCGAGAAAGAAAGCGACGACGAGGGCGATCGCGAGAACGCCGGGTCCGGAGGATTGCGCCAGCAGGCTTTCCAACCGCGGGCGTTCCACCAGAACCAGCCACAGGCCGGCCATGAGCCCGATTGTACCGCGCCGCGGCGTGGCGCCCGAGGCAGAGCTCAGAACGGCCAGATCAGAGGCGCCAGCAGCACGCTGACGACGCCGACCACGACGTCCAGGGGGATGCCGAGCCGGAAGTAGTCGGCGTAACGATAGCCGCCCGGGCCATAAACCATCAAGTTGGTCTGATAGCCGATCGGGCAGGCAAAGCCGGCCGAGGCGGCGACCATGAGCGTCATCACGAACGGCCACGCGCTCACCTGCAACCCTTGGGCGGTGGCCAGAGCCACCGGGAACATCAACGCCGCCACCGCATTGTTGGTCAAGATCTCGGTGAGCAAACATGTGGCGGCGTAAAATGCCGCCAGCGTGAGCCAGGGGTTGTCGCCGCCGAGGGAAAGCATGGCCCCGGCCACCACCTTGGCGGCGCCGGAGACCTCCATGGCCCGGCCGAGCCCGAGCGCGGCGCCGATGGCGACCAGCACCGGCCAATCCAGGGCATTTCGGGCATCGCTGACCGTGCAGCAGCCGGTGGCGATCATCAGGAACGCGGCCAGCAGCGCCGCCACGAGCATGTTCAGGCCCCCGAAGGCCGCCGCCAGCACCATGGCGGCTAGGATCGCCAGCGCGACGCCGGCGCGTTCGTGGCGCCGCGGCGTGGAATTTTCCACGCCGCTCACCAGAAAGAAATCGCGGGAGTCCCGCTGCTGGAGGGCAAAGGACGGATTGGCCTCGATCAACAACGTGTCGCCGGGTCGGAGCACGATGTCCCCGATCTTGCCTCGGAGACGTTCGCCGTTGCGCGCCACGGCCAGCACCACGGCGTTGTAGCGATTCCGAAAGCGGCCGTCGCGGATTGTCTTGCCCACCAAAGGGCACGTATTGGAGACGACGGCTTCGAAAAGGCGCCGGCGGTAGCGCGGCGAATCGAGCTTGAACACCTGGTCCGTGGCCGGAACCAAGCCGCGCAAATTCTGTAGATCGCGGATGGATTCGACCACGCCGACCAACACGAGCCGGTCGTTGGCCTTCAGTCGCTGGTCCGGATCGACGGCGACCAAGCTTTCGCCGTCCCGCTCGATTTCGGCCACGAAGGCTCCCGGCAAATGACGGAGGCCGGCCTCTTCGATCGTCTTTCCAATCAGCGGGCTGCCCGGCGGGACCACCATCTCGGCCATGTACTCCCGCGCCTCGCGCAGCCGGCTGGACGCCGATCCCCGATCCGGCAACAGAGCGGGACCTGCGAGCCAGATGAAGAGGCACCCGATCACGGCCACCGGTAAGCCGATCCACGTGATGTCGAACAGCCCAATAGGCGCCAGTGTGCCTGACTTGAGGACCAAGCCGCTAACAATCAGATTGGTGCTCGTGCCAATCAGCGTGCAGGTGCCTCCCAGGATAGTGGCGTAGTTGAACGGAAGCATGAGCTTGGAGGCCGGCAAGCGCAGCTTCTTGGCCCACTCACCGATCGCCGGAACCAGCATCGCCACCACCGCTGTGTTGTTGAGGAACGCGCTGATGGGCAGGGCGGGGAAGACGACGCGAGCAACGGCGCTCCGGAGACTGCGAGGGCGTCCCAGGGCGCGCTGCGCGATCCAGTCAATGGCGCCCGTCTCCCGCAGACCGGCGGTGACGGCAAAAAGCGCAGCGACCGTGAGCACGCCGGGGTTGCTGAACCCCGCGAACGCGTCCGTCACCTCGAGAATGCCCAACTTCCAGCCGGCGGCGGTGGGGACGGGAATCACCAAAAGAAGGGCCAGGGCCCCGAGCAGAAGCGCATCGGCCGGCACGCGAGTGGTCCCGAGCAGAATCAGCACCAAGCCGACCGTGCACAACACAAGGAGCGATTCTGTTCCCATGGCGACGCGTTTGAAAGTCTAGCAAGGCCGCAGAGCTGGGCCTTGCGCTCGGGGTGTCCGAAACCCGCCGGGCTATCTCTTTTCCGTGAGGGTGACGGGGCTGTTGAGGCGGAACTCGATCCGCGTCTCGACAGGGATCACGGCGGGCTTGCCGCGTGTGGCCAGCACGGCGCCCGTGCCCGCGGCCCCTCCGGCGGCAGCGCCGATCGCCGCACCCTTGCCCCCTCCGGCAATCGCGCCGATAGCGGCGCCCAGACCTGCTCCGAGCCCTACCTTGGCCGCGTCGTCGCCCTTGGTGGCCTCCGCTTCCCTGCGGAAGGTTTCCGTTTCAATAGCAACCCGCTGGCCGTCGCTCGTGTGCAGCCGCACAAGTTGGATGCCCAGGGCAGCCCTGCCCTTGACGCGCCCCGCCTGTTCGATCTCCACCACACGGCCCTCCAGACGCGCTCCTTTTTCGGCAATGACCAGCCCGTTGATCACTAACGGACTGTCGAGGACGGCGAAGAAGCTGTCGCCGACCTGCATCTTGTCGCTCGCCAGCGTTTCGGAAAGCCGGGCCGGGATCAGCGTTCCGGCAGGAATCGTCACGGTGCGCGGCGGAGCGGGCGCCGGCGCAGGGGGCGCCGAAACGGCGTGGCTGTCGCTGCGGGGTGGCGGCGCTGGTGCCAGGCTCGCTTGAGGCGAGGTCTGTTCGGGCGCGGCCGGGGCTGCGCTCTGCGCGGTCTCATTGGGCGCAGCCGGGGCGCGCTTCGAGGCCGGGGCAGGCTTGCCCGGAGCGGCCGCGGCGGAGGGCGCAACCGGAGCCGCCGCCGGTGGCTCCACCGCCGGTGAAGCGGTCGGCTCCGTCGCCGCCGCCGGAGCGGGCGCCTGCGCCTGCTGGATTTGTTGCCCGCGCCAGACTTTGTACAGGAGCGTGCCCGTTACGACCAGGGCGGCTAGGATCGCGATCTGGATGGCTTTCATCAAACAAGAATCCTCCTTGTGTGTATTATCGGACGGGTGCGCCTCCCATTTCGTTTCGGACGCGGCCGGCGGCTAGAATGAGGGGAGAATGATCCCGTTTCCCGCCGGGTTTCGGATCGGAACCGTCGACATTCGTCCCGCCACCGTGCTGGCGCCGATGGCCGGGATCACCGATACCGTGTTCCGGCGCTTCATCCGCGCCATGGGCGGCTGCGGACTGCTGATGACCGAATTCACCAGCTCCCACGGAGTGGTGCGCGCGCGCGACGGGCGCGGTCCGGCCCAGGCGTGGGAATACCTGGCGTTTGAAGCCGACGAGCATCCCATCAGCGCGCAGCTTTTTGGCTCGGACCCCGCCGTGATGGCCGAGGCGGCGCGCATCTGCGAGGAGCTGGGCTTCGATATTGTGGACCTCAACTTCGGATGCCCCGCCCGGAAGGTGGTGTGCGCCAACGGCGGCTCGGGCCTGTTGCGCGATTTGGGCCTGATGGAGCGGATCCTTCGCGCGGTGCGGCAAGCCGTTCGGATTCCGCTTACGATCAAGTTCCGGGCGGGCTGGAGCGCGCGGGAGATCGTCGCCGTCGAAGTGGCGCGTCTCGCTGAGGACTGCGGCGTGGCGGCGGTGGCGCTGCACCCGCGCACGCGCGAGCAAGGCTACAGCGGCAAGGCCAACTGGCGCCTCATCGGCGACGTAAAGGCCGCCGTGCGCATCCCGGTGATCGGCAACGGCGACATCCTCACGCCCGAGGATGCCGTGCGCATGGTCGAACAAACCGGCTGTGACGCGGTGATGATCGGACGGGCTGCGGCATCCAATCCGTGGATCTTCCGCCAGATCGCCCAGTACGTCACCGCGGGACGTTACGAAGTTCCTTCCGAGGCGGACCGGTACGAACTGATGCGCCGCTACTTTACGGTGCTGATCGAGCGCGCCGAACCGGATTTGGTGGCGCGCATGAAGCAATTCGCCTCCTACTTCACCCACGGCGTGCGGGAGGGCAGCCGGTTGCGCGCGGAAATCCATCGTGCGCGGGAGGCAGTCGAAATCCTCGAGCTAGTGGATCGCTTCTTCGAGCGCCGGCGGGAAGCTTGTCCCGCCTAGGGCGGCATGAAAAAGGTCCGCCTGATCACCGACGGCGCCTGCAAAGGCAATCCAGGACCCGGCGGCTGGGCCTGCATCCTGCGCTATAAACACCACAAGCGGGAGCTCCACGGTTCGGCGCCCATGACCACTAACAACCGCATGGAACTGACGGCGGCGGTCGAAGGATTGAGGGCCCTCAGGGAGCCTTGCGAGGTCGAAATCGTCACGGATTCGCAATATCTCAAACGCGGCGTGATGGAGTGGCTCCCGCGCTGGAAGCGAAACGGCTGGAAGACGAGCGGCGGCGGGGCCGTGAAGAACCGAGACCTGTGGGAGGCGTTGGATGCCCAGATGCAGCGACACAAGACGCGCTGGGTGTGGACCAAAGGCCACGCCCTCGACGAGGACAACAACCGGGCCGACGCGCTCGCCAGCCGCGCCGCCCTCCAGCAGGAGCTCGGCAGCCGCCCCGTCCGATGAGAATCGCGCTGTTCGGCGGGACGTTCGACCCGATCCACAACGGTCACCTCACGGTGGCGGACGAGGCGATGCGAGGATTCGCCCTGGACCGCGTCTGGTTCATTCCCGCCTGGCAGCCCCCGCACAAGACCAGCGCGACGGCCGCATCGTACGAAGACCGCTACCGCATGGTGGAGCTGGCCTGTCAGGGCCGGCCGGAATTCGTTGCGTCGCGGCTGGACGAGGGCGAGGCGCCCAGCTACTCGATCCGCACCATCGAAAAAGCTCGAGCGGCGCTCGGGCCGGCGGACGAGCTGTACTTCCTCATTGGCGCGGACGCCTTCGCCGAGATCCGCACCTGGCGCCGGTGGCAGGACGTGGTGGCAGCCGTGGAGTTCATCGTCGTGTCCCGGCCCGGCCACCGCTACGACGTCCCGCCGGGCGCGCGGGTGCACCGCTTGGAGACGCTCGCCCTTCCGGTGTCCTCCTCCGAAGTCCGCGCTAAGCTGGCTTCCGGCGAGGAACCCGCCGACTGGCTGCCCGCTCCCGTGCTGGCGTACATCCGCGAGCGCGGGCTCTACGGCACACGCCGCGCGGCCTGAGGTGTCACGCTTCCCGACGCGGCCGCCGCGCGTCGATGAACGATTTCACGCACAGGCCCACGAACACGCCCGTCAGTGCCGCCATCAGGGATTGCGAGACGGCCGCCAGCGGCCGCTCCACAGGAGAGCCCGACAGCCAGTCCGCGAGCCGCAGGAGTCCTCGCACGGAGCCGAGAAATCCGACCAAACCTACGGCGACCGCGAGGTGCATGACCGTCTTGCGGCGGCGCTCGTCGTAGGCCAGCCAGCCCAGTACGGCCAACGCCGCGCCGAACGCCGCCGGAATGAGAGCCGTCGGGCTCGCTGCCGAAGATGCGACATAGCCCGCCACGCCCAACACGATCAGCGCCACGCCGATCGCCACCGTCTTACCGGCTAGCATGTCACCTCCCGGGATGCGGCGCGCCCGCGCCGCTACCGTCAAATATACGCGATGACGTCGATTTCAATCAGCGAGTTGCCCGGGATGCCCCCCGCGGCGGCGATAGTGGTGCGGACCGGCGGTTCCGGTCCGAAGCGGCCGCGGAAGACTTCGTTCATCGCCTGATAATCTTTTAGGTCGTTCAAGTACACGTTGCACTTGAGCACTTTTTCCATCGACGAGCCCGCGTTGAGCAGTTCTTTCTCGATCTCGTCCAGCACGTGCTTGGTGTGGGCCTTGATGTCGCCCTCGAAGTGTGCCCCCTTGCCCGCGATAAACAGCAGATTGCCGAAGGAGACAGCGCTGGAAAACAGGGGCGTCGTCTTGGGTTTTTCTCCCCGATAATGCACCTTCTTCACAGGCCGCTCCTGCGCCCGCGCCACACTCGTCGCCGTGGCGGCCGCCAGCGCCGTTTTCAACACATTCCTTCGGGTCTTTTTCTGCAGCTTCATGAACACCTCCCGCAAAATCGTACAATAAGGAGCATCCACGGTGGATCGAGAGGCGACTTCGTGGCCGCCCGGCTGTTTCTCAAGTTAGCTGCGGTGCTCCTCGGTTTGGTCGGTGCGGCGGCGGTTGGAGTGGATCTGGCCGTGTCGCGCATCGCCGAGTCCAGCTACGTGGACACGGTAGCGGAGCGGCTGGAGCTGGAAGCGCGGACGTTGGCGCGAGCGGCCAACTCGAATCCCCAGTTGCTCAGCCAGCGCGAGATCGCCAGGCTCGCCGAACCGCTCCGAGCTCGTCTTACCGCGATCGCCCGGGACGGCACCGTCCTGGCCGACTCCGAAGGGGACCCGAAGAAGATGGAAAACCACCGCGGGCGGCCCGAGGTGGCTCAGGCTCTGGCGGGACGAACGGGGCGGGTCATCCGGCAAAGTCCCACCGTGGGATACCCCTTCTTGTACGTGGCGATTCCCGCCGGTGATTTCGTGTTGCGCGTCGCGGCGCCGCTGGCCGAAATCGAGGGGCGTATCCAAGCCATCCGCCTGCGCCTGATCGGTGCAATTGCCCTGGCCTTCCTTCCGCTCGCCGCCGTGGCCGCCGTGCTCGCGCGCCGAACGGCAAAGCAAATGGCGCGAGTCATCGAATTCAGCTCGGAGCTGGCTCGCGGGAATTTCCACGCGCAGCTCCAGGAGCAAGGTAGCTCCGAGTTTCGCCTGCTCATCCGCCAACTCAACGAAACTGGGAGGAAACTTCAAGCCGCGGCCGAGGAGCTGGAGCGTGACCGGGCCGAGCTAGAAAAGCTGGAGCGGGTGCGCAAGGATTTCGTCATCAACGTGTCCCATGAATTGCGCACCCCGGTGGCTTCCATTCAGGGCTATGCCGAGACCTTGCTGGACGGAGCTCTCGAGGATGCGCGCCACAACCGTCGCTTCCTGGAGATCATCCGGCAGAACGCCGAGCGCCTGGGGCGGCTCACCGAAGACCTGTTGACGCTGTCGCGCCTGGAGCTCAAGAGCCGCCATTTTCAATTCGCTACGTATCGGCTCGCCTCGCTGCTGGCAGACGCTGCCGACGCCATGCGCCCGATGGCAGACAAGAAAGGCGTGAAGGTCGAAGTCGAACCGGTCTCTACTCACTTGGAAGTCTTTTGTGACGCTCAGGCCTTTCATCAGATTCTCGGCAACCTGTTGGATAACGCCATCAAGTACAGTCCCCCAGGAGCCGTGGTCACGGTGGGCGCCGGGCGGCTTCAGCAAGAGCCGGTGGTCGAGATCTGGGTGCGAGACCGGGGCCCCGGGATTCCGGAGGAGGATCTGCCGCGGATCTTCGAGCGCTTCTATCGCGTGGACAAAGCTCGCTCCCGGGAGCTGGGAGGCACAGGCTTGGGGCTGGCCATCGTCAAGCACCTCGTTCTGGCTCACGGTGGCACCGTGCGCGTGGAAAGCGAAGTGGGCAAAGGCTCGACGTTCTATTTCACGCTGCCGATGGATGCCCCCGCCGGCACACTGCGCGAGGTGTTTCACGGAGATTTTATGAGATCGTAACGGAGTTGTAACTACGGGATCTCTAGCATCGAGGCAAGGGAAGGCAATCATGAAAAAGATCGCCCTGATCGAGGACGACGCGGATCTTTATTCGCTGCTCGAATACAACTTGCAAAAAGAAGGCTACACGGTAGTGGGAGCACAGACGGGCAAGGGGGCGGTGGAGCTGTTTCGTCGGGAGCGGCCGGACCTGATCATCCTGGATATTATGCTGCCGGACTCGGACGGCTTGGAAATTTGCAAGCGCGTGCGCGCCCACCCGGACTTGGCGCATATTCCCATCCTTTTTCTGACGGCGCGGGCCTCGGAAACGGATCGGATCCTGGGTCTGGAGCTCGGCGGCAACGACTATATCGTCAAGCCGTTTTTTGTCCGGGAGCTCATCGCGCGTGTGCGGGTGCACTTCCGGGAGCCGGCCAACGGAGCCAGCGTGCTGAAAGTCGGGGATCTGGAGCTCGACCGGCCGCGGCGCCAAGTCCGGCTGCGGGGACGCCCCGTGGCGCTGACGGCGACCGAGTTCCGGCTGCTGGAGTATTTGATGAGCCGGCCAGGGGTGGTCTTCACGCGCGATCAGTTGCTGGATGCGGTTTGGGGACACGACCGTGCCGTGACCGATCGCACGGTGGACGTCTACATTTTGCGCTTGCGCCAGAAGCTCGAAGACGACCCGGCGAACCCGTCGTTTCTGCGCTCCGTCCGCGGGTTCGGGTACAGTTTCGCCGAGCAGACCGCGGCACCCGCAGAGGTCTGACCGCTCCTCCGCATCCGTTATTTCATTACCCTGTCACAGTTCCGTAACCGGTGCCTGTTAGCTTGTAGCTCTGGATCAGCTATGAGCAAACGAACAGGCTTCCGGATTCTGCTTGGGATCGCTCTGGCAGCGACTACGGCTGCGCAAACAGGCCCTTCCGGCGGGCTGTCGGGAACGGTCGTCGACGCCACGGGGCTGGCCATCAAAGGCGCTCGCGTGCGCGTCATCGGTCTGGAGAATGGTTTGACGCGGGACACGGCGTCCAACGATACGGGGCAGTGGGAGGTGCGCTTTCTCCCCGTGGGACGTTACCGCGTGGAAATCACCGCCGACGGCTTCCAGAAGCTCGTGCAAGAAAACGTGCCGGTGGAGGCCTCCGTCGTGCTGGCGTTGCCGGCGAAGCTGGCCGTGGCGGCGCTCGAGACCTCGATCACGGTGGTCAGCGAAATTCCCCTGGTGAGCCCCAACTCGGCGACCACGGTCCGGCAGATCGACGCACGGGAGTTGTTGGAGGTGCCGACCTCGACGCGAAGCTTTACCCACTTGTTGTCGGCCGAGCCGGGCGTCAGCGCGGATCTGCCGCCGGTGCTCGTCAACGGAACCGGCAACATCTCGCCGTCAGTAAATGGTCTGCGGACCACCGCCAACAGCGTGCAGTTCAACGGCGTGGACGCCACCAATTTGTCGAGCAACGAAGGATCGCTGGCCGACAACATCGCTCCGGCGCCGGAAACGCTCGAGGAGGTCAAGCTCCAAACCAGCCTGTATGACGCCTCCGTCGGACGCTCGGGCGGTGGGAATTTCCAGCTCATCACCCGCAGCGGCGGCAACGAATGGCATGGCTCGGTCTATGGCTACGCCCAGAACGAGGCCTTCAACGCCAACGACTTCTTCTACAACCGCGAGGGAATCGAGCGGCCGCGAGCCCGCCGCTGGGAGACGGGCTTCACGGCGGGGGGGCCGATCAAGAAAGACAAGGTCTTCTTTTTCGGCGGCTATCAACGCACCAAAGCGCAGACCGCTTTCGTGCCCACGGCGCAAAGCCTGTCGCATCTGCCCGACGCACTCCGGTTGGTCACCGGGCAACGCACCGCCGAGAGTCTCTTTCAAGCCTTCCGGCAGGCCAACCCGAACTTCTCCTTGTCGGATCCCTCGCAGATCGACCCGGTCGCGCTCAAGCTGTTCCAGTTGCGCAATCCCGTCACCGGCGACTACGTGATTCCCTCTCCGGCGGGCAAGCCCGCCCTGGGCCGGACCACGGATGGCGCTGGAAACCCGCTCACGCTGGTGCGCAACGTTGTTCCGGCGGATTTCTGGCAGCACCAGTTCACCACCAAGCTTGACGCCCAGCTGACGGCCGCCAACCGCCTCAGCGGGACTTTCTTCTTCAGCAATTTTCCGGGCCTGGATCCGTTCCCGGATCCGAGCAGTTTGGCGTCGCCGTTCACCCTGCGGCGCGACGACCGGGCGCGGGCGTTGGCGCTGACCGATATCCACACCTTCGGACCGAGCCTGACCAGCGAGACGCGCTTCGGCGTGTTCCTGCTCGACAACAGCCGGCGCCTGGACGATCCCTTCCTGCCGCTCACTAACGAGTCGGTGGGCCTCAGCAACCCAGCGCTGTTGTTCGACCGCCGGCCCGCCACGGAGCGGCTGGGCCACTTCGTCTTCCGCGGGCCGCGCTTCTCCTTCGGGGGCCCCAACGACGCTTTCAATCAGCGCGATCAGCGCAGCTACAGCGCAGCGCATACGGTTTCGTGGTTCCGCGGCTCGCACAGCCTCCGATTCGGCGCCGAGTTCAAGCGCCACTATTACAACACCAACCTGCCGGAAGAACAGGGTCTGGAATTCGAAAAGTTCGTCAGCTTCGACCAGCTGCTGCGCGGCTGGGCTCAGGAAGGAGACACGCAATTCGGTATCACCCAGAAGCATTTCCGCATGAACGACTTCAGCTGGTTCGTGGCCGACGACTGGAAGCTCACGCGCCGGCTCACGTTGAATCTGGGCCTGCGCTGGGACTGGTTCGGCTGGCCGGTGGAGCGCGACGGGCGGATCGGCAACGTGGATTTCGCTCTCTTGAACGATCTCGACAATCCGGTCAATGCGTTCATCGTGCCGAGCAACGTGCGGCTCACCGGCATCCGGGCGGTGGATGGGGCGATCGAAGCCTCGCGTCGAGCTGCCACCAAGCACACCCTGAGGGGCCAGGATCTGAACAACTTCCAGCCCCGGTTCGGCTTGGCTTACTCGCCGCTCGCCAGCGGCAAGTTGGTGGTCCGCGGCGGCTACGGCATCTTCTTCGACCGTCCCTCGGCTGCCTTCATGAACACCGTGTTCAGCAATTATCCGTTCTTGCGGGAAATCGAGGTGACCTACCCCTCGGGCCGCGTGCCGATGCGCACGGCCTTCTCTCAACAAGACCCCAACTTGCCCTTCAACCGCTACCTGCCCATGCGCATTACCTTTAGCGGTGGGCCGAATGGCAATTATGTGCTACGGGACGGGACCGGGGTGACGCGGGGAGCCGACGGCACACTCAACCCGGTGGATCCCATCACCGGGCAGCCCGCGCTCGGCAATGTCGCCGAAACGTTCGAATTTCGCGCCGTGGATCGGGGCCTCCGGACACCCTACATCCAGCAATGGAACTTCGGCATCCAGTACCAATTCGCGCCGGAGACGATGCTCGAGGTGCGCTACGCAGGCACCAAGGGAACCAAACTCCTTCAAGCGATCGCTTTCAATCAAGGCTTTGACCTCAACGATCCCGCAA
This sequence comes from Bryobacteraceae bacterium, assembly GCA_025055455.1. Lineage (GTDB taxonomy): Bacteria > Acidobacteriota > Terriglobia > Bryobacterales > Bryobacteraceae > JANWXD01. The sequence continues at coordinate 80,598 of JANWXD010000001.1, read as the reverse complement.
CGCCGGATTATGTCTACGAGCGGTTCAATCGCGTCTACGTGGCTTCCGGCGCGCCGCGGGGGCCGCTGAACCCTGGGGCCACGGCGCGGGAGCGCGGCGTAGGAAGGGCCTTCGGCTTCCAGGATCCCCTCACTGGTCAAATCAATCTGAACTACGGCCGGCCGGTACCCAACGCGACGACGAGCGTGGTGATTCCTTTCGAGGCGCGCGCTCCGATTCTCGGCTTCAACATCCCCGAAGCCTTGCTCTTGCAGTCCAATGGCAATTCGATCTACCACGGCCTGCAACTAGGTCTGAACCGGAGATTCTCGCGCGGCTTGCAGCTTCGGGGCGCCTATACCTTCGCGAAGGCCATTGACACGTCCTCGACGGATCCGGGTTCCACCGCCGGCAGCGGGCGCCCGGACGTTCCGAACAGCGGCTTTGTCGTGCAGGGCGACCAGCGGAACTTGCGCGCCAACCGAGCCTTGTCCGATCTGGACCGCACCCACCGTTTCTCGTTGAGTTATACCTGGCAATTGCCAGGCTTCGCCGCGCGCTCCCGGTGGGTTCAGGGCTGGCAGGTGGCGGGCTTTGTGCAGGCGCAAAGCGGCGCACCGTTCTCGATCTTCTATCCGGAGCCTGAGGCCAACACACCGGCCGCTCTGGCTGCGCTCGGTACGGGATCTGGGGGCCTGTTCCGGCTGGGCTTCGGTCGGCCCAGTCTTGCGCCGGGCGCAACCTTGGCGGACTTGCGCCGCAGCGGGCCGGATCCGACGCTGCAATACTTCAACGTGGCCGCCTTGGCTTCGCCTCGCGGAGGCTTCGGCAACCTCGGGCGCAACGTCCTTCGGGGACCGCGCCAAGTCCGGTTCGATTTGGCCCTGTCCAAAGAGACGCGGCTGAGCGAGCGCGCAAGCTTCGAGTTCCGCTGGGAGGCCTTCAACATCTTCAACCATGTGAACTTCGCGCTGCCCTCGGGCGACCTGTCCGACTCGGAGTTCAACACCATCACCAACACCGTTGGCGGGCCGCGCACCCTGCAGTTCGGCGCGCGGATCCGCTTCTGAAGCACGGGTCCGCTCCGGAGCAGCGGACGCACCTTCGTAGGCCCCGCGGGGGGAATCAACCCCCGCGGGGCAAAGCAGTCTAGCCCGGCGGCACAAAAGTTTCGGCCGGGCCGTCTGGCGTGGCGCGCGGTGGATTTAGCTACAAGGTGCTCACCGGATCCCGTCCCGCAAGATTTCCCGGGCGGCGTTGTGTCCGGGAACGCCGGTGACGCCGCCGCCGGGATGCGTGCCGGAGCCGCACAGATACAGACCGCGGATCGGTGTGCGGTACTGCCCCCAACCGGCAACCGGCCGCATAGCGAACATCTGATCGAGGCTCATCTCGCCGTGGAAGATGTTGCCGCCGGTCAGACCGAAGGTGCGCTCCAGATCGAGCGGCGTCAGCACGTGGCAGGCTTCGACAATCGCACGAATGTTCGGAGCGTACTCGGCGATCAGGTTCAACACCCGCTCGGCGTAAGGCTCCCGCAACTCGTCCCAAGTGCCCTCGCGCAGCCAGTAGGGCGCGTACTGAAGGAACACGCCCATAATATGCTTGCCCGGGGGCGCTAGCGACGGATCGTACATTGTGGGGATGGTCAACTCGAGCATCGGGTACGCCGAAGGACGGCCGTACTTGGCGTCGTCCCAGGCGCGTTCGACATAGTCGATCGAGGGGCAGATGTGAATCGTGGCCCGATGCTGAGGCCCAGGCGCGCCCGGCAAGGCGCGGAACTCCGGCAACCCGCCCAGGGCCAGGTTGATCTTCAGCGAGGTCCCCTCGGATCGATACCGACGGATCGCTGCGAGGAAATCCTCGGGCAGTTCGCGCGCTTCGACCAGCTTCAGGAACGTGCGCTTCGGGTCGAGATTGGAGACGACGATGGAGGATTCGACCGTGTCCCCGGTGTCCAGCACTACACCGCGGGCGCGCCCGTCCCGCACCAGGATCCGCTCCACGCTCGAGCCGGTGCGAATCTCCGCGCCCCAGCGGCGGGCCGAAGCCGCCATGGCTTCGGCGACGGCGCCCATGCCGCCCCGCACGAAGCCCCAAAGTCCGCGCTTGCCTCCCACGCCGCCCATGCAGTGGTGCAGCAGGATGTAAGCCGTCCCCGGCGAACGCGGTCCGCCGTTGGCGCCGATCACACCGTCCGTGGCCAGCGTCACCTTCAGCTCGTCGGACTCGAACCATTCGTCCAAGAAGTCGGCAGCGCTCTGGGTGAAGATCTTCACGAGGGCGGCGAGCTCGCGGCGTGCCAGCCCCTGAAGCCGGGCCGCGAATTTCACCCAGTCCAGGACGTCTCCGGCGCCCTGCGGCGGAAAGCGGGGCGGGGTCCTCGTGAGCAACCACTCGACGATTCGCGCCAGCCGTTCGAGGTGGGCCTCGTAAGCGGGATAGCGTTCGGCATCGCGGCGCGAAAACCGGGCGATCTCTTCCACGGTGCGGCGCCCATCCTGCCACATGAACAGATGCCGGCCGTCGGGCAGCGGCGAAAAGAAGGCCGGATCCTTGGGATCCACCCGGTAGCCGAACCGTTCCAGTTCCAGGTCGGCAATGACGCGTTCGTGGAGGAGACTCGTCAGGTAAGCGGCGGTGGAAACGCGAAAGCCCGGCCAGAGCGGCTCGGTGACCGAGCAGCCGCCGACGAGTTCGCGCCGCTCGAGCACCAGCACTTTGCGCCCAGCCCGGGCCAGATACGCCGCGGCAACTAGGCCGTTGTGGCCGCCGCCGATCACGATGACGTCGTAGCTCGTAGCCATGCGGCAACCATTGTCGCCGATGGCGGCCGCTCCGGGAACTCGGATCCTCCGAGCACTGCGCGTTATTCTGGGGAAAGCTGCGGTGCCGACGATGCCGGTCCGGAGGAGGCACGACTGGCTGCCTGCCGGAGACGCAGTTCTCTGGTTGATCGGCGCCCTTGCGGGAGCCGTGGCCGTCCACACTCCGGATTTTGTCGTGCCGCTTGGGTCGGCATGGGTCCGTCTCTTGGTGCAATGTGGCGCGTTTTTCAGTCTCGGCTGTGTGCTGGGCGTGCTCGCGCCGAGCCGACCGTGGCGCTGGGCTGTCGCGGCGATGCTACTTGTCCCGGTCTCGGAGTGGCTGTGGAGGCTTCAGCCGGTTACGCCGCAGCACGGTTTGGACGTGGAGCAACTTCCGAGGCTGATTCAGGAGCATGCCGGACGGTACCTAACTCTGGGAATGGCTGCCCTGATTGGCGCGGTGCTGAGTGGAGCCGTCACCTCTCCCCGCTGAGACAGGTCGCACGCAGCCTGTTTCCGCCCTACGCTAAACTGGGCGTTGTATTTTATGGGGGCGGCCCGCGCCTTCCAGACCTTGCTCCGCCGCCGATTGCCTGACGGCGGGTTCCCCACCAGACCTTCACTGCCCGCCGAACCGGGGGCGACCGCGTGGGCGGCGCTGGCGATGGCGACGGCAGAGGCGCCTGCGAGCGACTTACAGCCGTCGCTGGCATGGTTGGCTGCCCGTCAGCTGCCCGATGGGCGCGTTCCGGTCGCCGCCGATCAACCGGACGTGATCTGGCCCACGCCAGTGGCCATGCTCGCTTGGGCCGCGGCTGGCTCCCACCGGGACCGAGTGCAAAGGGCGGCTCAGTTCTTGCTCGCTCACACGGGCCGCCACACGGTCCGGGAGGCGGACAGTCCGGTGGGACATGACACAAGCCTCCGGGGATGGCCCTGGGTCTTGGGTACGCATTCCTGGGTCGTGCCGACCTCGTTATCTGTGTTGGCGTTGTGTCGGACCGGTTATTGCCGCCATGGCCGGGTCACGGAGGCAGCCCGAATGTTGCTGAACCGGCAACTGCCCGGCGGCGGCTGGAACTACGGCAACACAACCGTGTTTGGTCAACCGTTGCGTCCTCTTCCCGACACGACAGGTGTAGCTCTGTGTGCTTTGGCCGGTCTTACGGGGCGCAGCTCGGTCCTGCTGTCGATCGGCTACCTCGAACGAATCCTCGGGCGGATTCGCACCCCCTTGAGTCTGGGGTGGGGCCTTCTCGGCCTAGCGAGCTGGGGTGCCCGGCCCCAATCTGCGAGCGCCTGGATCGAGGAGGCGCTCGACCGGGAGACGCATTTCGGACCCTATGAAACTTCTTCTGTCGCGGTCTTATTGCTGGCCAGCTGCTCGCCGAATGGGCTGACGAGCCGAAAAGGAGTTTAGATGCCGGAAAAGCGGGATAAGCAGAGCCTGTCGCGACGCCGGTTTGTGCAGCTCGCCGGCGCCGGAGCTGCCGTCGGCTTGGGCGCTGCCTCATGGTACAAGGGCCCATACGAGTCCGGGCTGAGGGCGAGTGTGTTCATCGCCAAAGCGGAGCGGTACGACGGCCCTCTGGAGGACGTGTTGCGCCGGGGACTCGCCGAGCTGGGCTGGGGGTCTGCGCAACTCCGCGGCAAGAAGGTGCTTCTCAAGCCCAACCTCGTCGAGCCGGATCGTTCCCGTGGACACGTCAATACCCATCCGTTACTCGTACGTGCCGTGGCCGAGACCTTTCTCCGACTGGGTGCGGCACGGGTCACTGTGGGCGAAGGGGCCGGACATGTGCGTGACTCCCTGTGGGTCCTCGAAGAATCCGGGCTCAGCGAGGTCCTGCTGGAAGATCGCCTCCCGTTCGTGGATCTGAATACGGATGCTTTTTTCCGTGTCCCGAATCGTGGCCGACTGACCAGACTGAAGTGGCTGGCGCTGCCGGCGGCCTTGCGTGAGGCCGACCTCATCGTGTCCATGCCCAAACTCAAGACGCACCATTGGACGGGCGTCACGCTTTCGATGAAAAACCTGTTCGGCTTGATGCCGGGCAACGTGTACGGTTGGCCCAAGAACGTGTTTCATCAAGAGGGGATCCACGAGTCCATCGTGGACATCTGCGCCACGGTGGCGCCGGGGCTCGCCATCGTCGACGGAATTGTGGGGATGGAAGGTGATGGCCCCATTATGGGCACACCCCGACAGGCGGGAGTACTGGTCCTCGGGGCCAACTTGCCCGCGGTGGACGCCACTTGTGCTCGCCTCATGGGAGTGGATCCGCGGAAGATCCCTCACCTCCGCGCTGCAAGCGGATGGCTCGGCCCGATCCGTGAAAGCCACATTGCTCAGCGAGGCGAGAACTGGCGCCGCCTACGGCAGCATTTCCAGCTTTTGGATTTCATACCGGCCCAACGCGGAATCCGTCTCGCGTCGTGAGCCGGCTATCGGAACTCTTCCCCGACCGTGTTGCTGCCCGAAAGTTCCTCTCCGTCAGAATTGCGGCGATCCGTGCCGCCCTGTGCCAGCGTGGTTTGTGCCAAATAGCGACGCAGCGCGCGGGCCATCTCTCGCTCACGCCGTCGGGACTGCACCCACCGCCGCGACTCCACCAAGATGACCACCAAGATTACTGCGGCGGGAACAAGGATGGCAAGCGGACCGAGCCAGCCGTCTATCTGCATCGAAACAATCGCGGCGCCTTGGAGAAACAGCCTTCGAGATCGTTCGCGGGACTGACCCCATTATAGCGGTTCGCTCCGCGCTGCGTCGATTGGCGTTGTGCGATAATCGCTTGGGCCAAGCGGGGCGAACACTACAGTTGACGCGGTTGACTGCCGATGACTCCGACGAACCGCGCGCTTGTACGTGAGAGGGAACGAGCGCTGTCGGGACTATAGTACCGAGGAGGTGCAGGGCTGGGCCTCTTGCGCCGAAGGATGTGACCATGAATGCCATCGAGCTGTTTTTCCTGCTGCAGGTGTTGGACTTCATGACCACCCTTGCCGGGTTGCGGATGGGCGGAGTGGAAATGAGTCCCTTTGCCCGGTGGCTGATTGAGATCGACACGGTCGGCGGCCTTACCCTGGTCAAACTGATCGGGGTTGTGCTGGGCGGCTACTGTGTCTGGAGCCGCCGGTTAAACGTGATCCACTGGGTAAACTATGTCTTCGCTGCGATCGTCGTCTGGAACGTCTATCAGATTCTCAAGGCTGCCTCTACGATCGGCTAGCAAGAGTTAGGCTCTGCCCCGGCAGTCACGGAGCCGCCCCGTCGACAAAGGCGGCGAGTACGGGCCAGGGATGCCACAAGGCCCGCGACCAGCGATGAGTCCCCAACTCCCACCGGACGCCGTCGGTGCGCAGCGTGATCGCGCCCCACTCGCTGGTGCCGAGTACGGTGACCCGCTTGGCCCGCAGACGCTCGATCACTTCCGGGTGAGGGTACCCGTACAGGTTGTCCTTCCCTGCGGAAATGATGGCGAAGACGGGCGAGACGCGCTCCAGAAACGGCTCCGTGGTCGAGCTGCGGCTGCCGTGGTGCGCCACTTTGAGGACGTCGCTGGCTGACAGGACGCCTCGCTCCACGAGAAATCGTTCCGTGCGCTTCTCGGCATCGCCGGTCAGCAGCACTGACCGCGTCCCGTAGCGGATTCGCAGCACCAGAGAGTCGTCGTTGCGCGCCCGCTCTCCGGGCTCGTAGTTCTCTGGCGGCGCCAGCACTTCGATCTCCGCGCCGCCGAAGCGGAACTTGTGCCCCGCATCCAGCCGGCGCAGGCGAACCCCGGCGCCAAGGGCCGCCGTCCGCAATTCCCTCCAGGACGGGGTTTCGGGGACGGCGCCGTGCCACAGCTCGCCAGGTTGGAAATTGCGGATCAAGCTCGCCAGGCCGCCCATATGGTCCTCGTGAGCGTGCGACATCACGATCGCGTCCAGGCGGCGGATGGAACGGCTCCAGAGATACGGCCCCACGATCTGCTCGCCGGTGTCAAACCGGGACTGGCGGAGGAACTGCGGCACGCCACCGGCATCCACGACCATGAGCTTCCCATCCGGGAACGCCACCAGCAGGCCGTCGCCTTGGCCGACGTCCATCACTGTCAGCTCCAGGGTTCCGCCGCGCACCTTGGGCCGGAACGGATGCCAGGCGACGACGCCTAGCAAGGCTACGAAGGCAACGACGGCAACGCGCCAGCGACGGCCCTGTCGCAGACTCAAGGCGAGTGCAACGAGGGAAGCCACCAAGGCCACGGCCAGCCACAGGGGCGGCGGCGGCACGCGCCAGGCTGGCTCCCACGCAGCGTGCCATTCCACGACGCGCCGCGAGGCTTCCAGAAACACGGCTGCGGCCCTGCCGGCCAGATCCGATCCGGTGGCGACGGCCAGCAGCCCGAGCGGCACCACCAGCGACATCAGCGGCACCACCAGCAGGTTGGCCGACAAGCCCGACCATGACAGCCGGTGAAAGTAGACGACCATAGGCAGCGCCAGGCCCGCTTGGGTCGCTGCCGATACCACGAGCAGCTCGTAGGCGTAGAAGGCGAGGCGCAGCAACAACGCGAGGCCGGCCAGCGTGTACCGCGGAGGAATCCGGACGAGCAGCGTCACGGTTTCGGCGATCAAGCGTAGCTCGACGCGGAACTGTGCGATGCGCGGCGCCAAGTGCACGTCCCGATCCGGGTTGGACAAATCGGACAGGCCGCGCGCCAGCGGCGCCGAAGTCCGTTCGAGCACCGGGAGCGCCAGCGCGCCAATTGTGAGGATGCACAGAAAAGACAGTTGAAAGCTCGCTTCGAAGAGCTGGTGGGGATCCCAAACCAGGAAGAGAATCGCCACGGTCGCCAGCAGGTTGAGCAGGCGCGGTCGGCGGTAGCAGTAGCGCGCGATCAAGTACAACGAGAGTCCCCAGGCGGCGCGCACCACCGGAGTTTCCGCCCCCGTGATCAGCGCGTAAAACCAAGCCACCGCCGCGGTGGCGACAAAGGCGGGCCCATGCGGCAGGCTCACCACACGAACCAGGAACAGAAAGACAGCAGCGAAGGCGGCCAGGTGCAAGCCGGAGATGACAATGGCATGATAGGTCCCGGTGAGGCGAAAGGTCTCGGTCCAAACCCGCTCGAGTTTGCCCTCGTCGCCAATCAAGATGGCGCGCATCATCCCGGTGGCGTACGCGTTGCCTTGGTAGAGCCGGTCGAGGCGTTCGATCGCCTTCTCCCGCGCTTTGTAGACCGCGCTCCAAAAGGGGCTTCCACAGGTGCCGGGAAGCGTGCGCACCGTGGAGGCGCGCGCCGAGGCCAGCCAGTAAATGTGTCGGCGAGCTAAGTAGCTTTCGTAGTCGAACGCTCCGGGATTGCCGTAGTTGCGCGGGGAGCGTACTTTGGCCTCGAGTTCGATCCGCTGGCCGTAAACAAGCCGGGGCGGCGCCTCTCCCTCTCGCCGGTACAGCGTGACTTGGGCGCGGGCTCCCGGCGCCAGCTCCAAAACGAAGCGTTGGCGGTCGGCGAAAAACAAGGGCGGCTCGACCACGCAACCTTCCAGCAGGACCACCTCACGTGGGGCTGCATCGAGCACGGGCGGGGGCCCGGGGCGCCGCGCCCGCTCCAGCCAAATCCCGGCGAAAAATACGGCGAGGCAGACGGCCACCGTCGCTAGCGGGCGCGATCCGCGCCGCGCCGCGACCCAACCGAGCAGCGCCAAGGCGCCAATGCGCGGCAGCAGCTCGGCGGAGCTGAAGGGAATCAGCCGGGAGATGGCGATTCCGGCGGCCAGAGCGACCGCGGGCGCCAACAGCGGTTCGCGCACAGCCCTCGTCTAGTAAGTGGACCGTGCGCGGCGGGATTTCTCCGGCGGGCTCAGGAGAGCTTTTCTTCCAAGATTTTGCGGGCTTGCTCCTGACGGAAGGCACGCAACTTTTCGCGAAGCTCCGGGCGCCGGTTGGCGAGAATGGCTACAGCGAGCAAGGCTGCGTTGATCGCCCCGGCCTTCCCGATCGCCAGGGTTCCGACGGGGATGCCCCCCGGCATCTGCACCATCGAAAGGAGCGAGTCCAGTCCCTTGAGCGACGGGCTCTCAATCGGTACGCCGAGCACCGGAACCAGGGTATGGGCCGCCACCACGCCGGCCAGGTGCGCCGCGCCGCCGGCGGCCGCAATAATCACCTCGATGCCGCGCCGTTCGGCCTGACTGGCGTAGTCCGCCGTCTCGGCTGGCGTGCGGTGGGCGGACAGCACGCGCGATTCGTGCGGGACGCCGAAGCGCTCCAAAGTCTCGGCAGCATGCCGCATCGTTTCCCAATCCGACTTGCTGCCCATCATGATCGCAACCAAAGGTCCAGAATTTGGGTGAGCTCCCTGCGACATACGCGTAACCGCCCACTATAGCAGACCGGTCAGCGATCTTCGACCCGGCCAGGTCTCCGGGTCCCGGCGGAAGGCGCCACGCGGCTTTCGGCGGCGGACTCCCACCGCGTTTTCGGGCGCGTTGTCGTCCTCCGATCCGTCGGCTACAATAAAACTTCGCGGGCAGCCTGCGCTCGTGGACGGGCGTGGGTCCTGGGAAACGTGAGCGGCTGCACGCACGTCTCCTTGTAGGCCAAGAGTCGGAAAGGGACCAGGTAGCACCCGATGAGACGCCACAGGCTCCGCGGCGCGGTCCTATTGTGCGGCTGCTTGTGTCTGGGTCTCGCCAACGCGCAGCAAACTCCGCCGCCGAAGCCTCCCAGCCCCTTCGAGCCGGTGCGGCCGGCTGAAGAGGTGAAGCCGGAGCCGCCACGGCCCCAGCCCGGCCAGCAACCCTCGCCGTTTGAAGCGCCCAAGCCGACCGCCGAAGCGCCGCCCCCCGCGATGGTCCAAAACGTCATCGAGGCGATCGAGTTCCGCGGCGCGCGCCGCGTCCCGGCCGACACCCTGCGCGCCATGATCTTTTCCCGGCGGGGCGACAAGCTCGATGAAGACGTCTTGCGGCGCGACTTTATGCACTTGTGGAACACCGGGCGCTTCGATGACATCCGCCTGGAGGTCGAGCCGGGCAAGACCGGCCAGATCGTGCGCTTCGTGCTCCAGGAGCGCCAGATGATCCGTTCCATCAAGTACGAGGGGATCAAGTCGGTCACCGTTTCCGAGATTCTGGATCGCTTCAAGGAGCGCCGCGTCGGTCTGAGCGTGGAGTCCCTCTACGAGCCGAACAAAGTGCAGCGCGCCAAAGTCGTGCTGCAAGAGTTTCTGAGCGAGCGCGGCCGTCAGTTTGCCGAAGTCGAACCGGAATTGCGCCGCATCCCGCCGGCCTCCCTGGAAGTCACGTTCCGGGTGAAGGAAGGCCCGAAGGTCAAGGTGGGCAAGATCGAGATCGAGGGAAACAAGGCCTTTTCCGACCGGGCCGTGATCCGCGCCATGAGAAACCTGCGGCCCATCGGCATTCCCCGTTCCATCCTCTTCGAGAACCTGTTCTCCAAGGCCTACGACCTGAGCAAGCTCGAAGAAGACAAGGACCGCGTGCGGAACTTTTACCAAGAGCGCGGCTACTTTACGGCCCGGGCTCTGGAGCATAAGGTCAACATTCGGGACGTGGGCGGCGGCTGGTTCCGCGTGCCATTGTTCTATCCGAACCGCCCGGGCAAGCGCGCCGACTTGAGCGTGCAGGTGGAAGAAGGACGGCGCTACCACTTGAATAAGATCAACTTCGTCGGCATGAAATTGTTCCGCACGCCGGAGTTGATCGCGCAAGACGTGTTCCAGATGCGTCCGGGCGACGTCTTCTCGACGGCCAAGCTGCGCAAGGGGCTGGAGGAGCTGCGGAAACTCTACGGACAGTTCGGCTACATTGACATGGTGCCGGAGCCCGACTTCGACCTCCTGCCGAATTCCGACAAGCTCAACCTGGTGCTCAACATCGATGAAGGCAAGCAGTTTTTCGTGCGGCGGATCGACTTCCAGGGCAACACGACCACGCGCGACAAAGTCATCCGGCGCGAGCTGCTGCTCGACGAAGGCGACATGTTCAATACGCGGCTGTGGGAACTCAGCATCCTCCGGCTCAACCAGCTCGGCTACTTCGAGATGCTCAAGCAGGAAGAAGCGGCCGATATCAAACGCGACACGCGCACTAACACTGTGGATATCACGCTCAAGGTCAAGGAGCGGGGCAAGAACTCGGTCGGGTTGCAAGGCGGCGTTTCCGGCATTGCGGGAAGCTTCATCGGATTCAATTATGCGACCAACAACTTTCTCGGCTTAGGGGAGACGCTCAGCATCGACTCGCAGTTTGGAGACCGGCTGCGCAGCGTTTCGTTCGGGTTCACGGAGCCGTATTTTCTGGACCGGCCGATCCAGCTCGGCTTCACGATTTACACACAGCGCTTCAACTTCGACCAGGGCCGCGAAGTGTCGCTGTTATCGGGACGGAACCTGATCCCGTTCTTCGAAGCCCTGGGCAAGGACAATCTGCTCAACTACGTTTCGAACGGCCACGGCTTTACCATCTTCACAAGCTACCCGTTGCGGCGCACTTTTGCGCGCGTGGGCATCACCTACGGCTACGACGTCTCCAATATCACTACACTGACTTCCGCTTCGCAAACCTATTTTCAGTATTTGAACTTCCAGGGCTTGGGAGGTCCCAACTCGCTCACCGGAATTCGCACTAGCAAGATCATTCCCTCGTACTCCTATAACACGGTCAACCATCCCCTGACGCCCACAGCGGGCAAGAGCCTCTTTATCGCCACCGAGTTTGCGGGGAGCTTCCTCGGCGGCAACGTCAACATGATCCGGCCGACGATTTCGACGACGTACTTCCGCGGCGGCTTCAAGCGGGGCCACGTCATCGGGATGCGTCTGATGGGGAGCTTCATCACGGGCTACGGCGGCAAGCTGGCGCCGCCCTTCAGCCGCTTTTATATGGGCGGCGAACAGGACGTGCGCGGCTTCGAAATTTGGGGCATTTCCCCGTGGGCTTTCGTTCCGGACGAGAGGGCGGTGGTGGTGCGCAACGACGACGGCTCGGCACGCACCCAAAAGGTCATTCGCGACGGCGTCGAAACCTTCGAGCCGGTCACGCAGAGGATTCCCGTCTACACCCCGGTCTTTGTCGGGGGCGACACCCAGGCCGTGGGCAACCTCGAATACCGCATCCCGATCGCGGGTCCCGTCACCCTCGCAGCGTTCTTCGATGCGGGCGTGAACCGCATCAGCCTTCCGGGTCAGTTACGTCTGAACGACGGACGCCTGAGCGAGCTGAACTACCGGTTCCCCCAAGCCGGCTTTGACGGGCGGGCGGTCGTGGTGAAGGCGACGCAGCGGATCCGCACCTCCACCGGACTGGAGCTGCAGGTTTTGATGCCCGTGGTCAACGCTCCGTTCCGCCTCTACTGGGCCTACAATCCGACGATCGTGCGGACGTGGTTGCAACCCCCGATCGTGCTGGACCGTTCCGCGTTCCCCAATCAAGCGACCTTCTTGAGCGCGGTGGCGGATTACGGAACGCCGCTTCCGTTTTTTGAGCAGCGCCGCACCTTCCGCTTCACGATCGGCCGGACGTTCTGAGGCGCGGGCGGCTCGGTTATGATACACATATAGGGTCAACGAATCTTCAGGAGTGTTTCCCGTGGGCAACCTACCAATTTGCTTGGGCATGTCGCTTGTCGTCGCCACCGTGGCCATGGGCGCCCAGGGTCCTGGCTCACAGACGGTGCCGACCAAGGTGGGTATCATCAACATCCAGCAGGCCATTCTCAGCACGCGGGACGGCCAAAAGGCGGCCAACGACCTGCAACAGCGCTACGAACCAAAGCGGAAGGAACTCGAGCAAAAACAGAACGAGATTAACGCACTGCGGGAGCAGCTCAACCGCGGCAGCAACACGATGAGCGAAGAGGCCCGCCAGGCGCTGATGCGGCAGATCGACCAGAAGACCCGGGCGCTAAACCGCGACACGGAAGATGCACAGGCGGACTTCGAGCAGGATCAGAACCGGATTCTCCAGGAGCTGGGGCAGCGCATGATGGTGGTGATCGGCAAGTACGCCCGCGATAACGGCTACGCGCTGATCCTCGATGTCAGCTCGCCGCAGACGCCCGTGCTGTATGCAGCCAATGGCATCGACATCACCTCCGACATCGTAGCGCTCTACGACAAGAACACGCCCTCGGATACCGCGGCGACTTCAACCCCTGCGACGCCGCCCCCGCCGAAACCCGCCACTCCCGCAACCAAGAAATAAGAAATCAGGCACACGAATTCATCGGCTTCGCGTGCTTTTTGCGGTCGGGAGTTTCCGCAAGCGGGTGGCGGCGCCGCCGGGGCTTGCGGGTCTTTTTTGTAAACGGGCGATCTGGCCGCTTTTTCCCGGTGAGCCGACAGCCGGCCCATCTCGCTCGGCGTCGGACTCGAGGTCAAGGTGCCCCTTGCGATCAAGCCGCGGGCCCAAGGTCGGCGCCCTGGCCCAGGCCGTGCTGCCCCTTCTCCTCGGCGTCCTCTGGGGACCGGGGAGTTCACGCGAGGTGAGAATCACACGGCGCTGGCGGGCTCGGATGAGCCGCAGAGCGAAGGCTCGCGCGCCACTGAGCTTGGCCTTCCCAAACAGCGCGACTGTGGTTCGGCCCCTTGAGAGACCTTGTCCCGCTGCGCCCGTGCTTTACCCCCAACCCCGACACAGAATCCTTGCGTCAAGGATGTTACGGGGCCGTTGCGGGAAGCGCAGTGCGACCGCTTGAGTATGTCTCCGCTCGGGCCGAAATGGCAAGGCTTAGGACTGTCCTTCCGCAGCGCCACAGGCCTCACCGGGCTACTCACGTGCAGCTTGATAGAATAAGCGCAGGGTGGCGTTCACAATTCAAGAATTCCACGACTTGGTGCGCCTTCTCGAACAGCACCCCGAGTGGAGCGCCGAGCTGCGCCGGCTCGTATTGAGCCAGGAACTGCTGTCCCTGCCCGAGCTGGTCCGGCATATCGCCGAACTCCAACGCCGCACCGAAGAGCGTCTCAACGAACTCGCGGAGGCGCAGCGGCGCACCGAGGAGCATCTCAATCAACTCGCGGAGGCGCAGCGCCGCACCGAGGAGCGCGTTAACCAGTTGGCCGAGGCGCAGCAGCGTACCGAGGAGCGGCTGCAGACACTGGAGGACCGCTTTGAAGAGCTCGCCACGGCGTTACGGCAGCTCGCGGAGGCGCAGCGCGCAACGGAACAGCGGCTCGAACAGTTGGGCGTTGCAGTTTCTAAGATTCGCCAGGACTTGGACGGCCTCCTGGGGATCGATTTGGAACGGCGCTACCGCGAGCGCGCGGCTGCGTACTTCCAAAAGTTTCTGCGCCGAATCAAGGTTCTGGACCATCAGACCTTAGGACTGCTGCTGGACGAAGCGTTAGACGCAGGCGTCATCACTCCGGAGGAGAAGGAGCAGATCCTTTTGGTGGATGTCGTGGCGCAGGGCCGTCGTGACGGCGAGGAGGCTTATTTGGCCGTCGAAGTCTCCGTCACAGTGGACGCCGGTGACGTCGAGCGCGCCGCCTCCCGGGCGGCCTTGTTGCAGAAAGTCACCGGCAGGCCGGTGATTCCAGCAGTTGCCGGACGTCAGGTGGACGCTCTGGCGGCCGAACAGGCCGCCAAGCGGAGTGTGGCTTGTTTCCTGGACGGACGCCCGATCCTCGGGCTCTGATGCGGCAAGCGTCCTCGCCTTATCCTGGCCGTACGGCCTCCAGCGTGGCGCACCACCCCTCCCAGCCGCGCGCGAGGCCGTGAGGATCCTCGTCAAAGGAGACGACGACGTCCAGGCGCGCGCCCCGCCCGAATTCGGCGGCCCGGTCCGCCATCCGCCAGCCTGTAACGGTGAGCGTGCGGCCGTTTTGTCGCAAGTGCACGCGGAGGTGCTTGTCGTTCCACACCGACGGCTCGGCGGCCACTTCGGCTCCGAGAGCGGCAAACAGCGGGCGGGGGTTGCCGCAGCCAAAGGGAGCGAGGGCGAGCACGTCGGTCACGTTGCGTTCATCGATTTCCCGGAAGTCCAGCATCGCGTCAATCTCGAGCTCCGGGACCAGATCCTCGTCCGTCAAACGGGCCGCAGCGTAATGGTCGAGGCGGCTTCGGAATTCTTCCACCCGTTCCGCCTTGAGGGTCACTCCCGCCGCCTGACGATGCCCGCCAAAGCGGACAAACAGGTCCGGCATCGTCTCCAAAGCCTCCAGAAGATGGAACCGAGGAATGCTGCGACCCGATCCCTCCGCGAGCCCGCTCTCGGAATCCACGCTCAGCACGAATGAGGGACGGTAGTACTCCTCGACGAGCCGTGCCGCCACGATGCCGACCACGCCGCGGTGCCAGCCCTCACCGCAAAATACCAGAGCTTTCTGCCGAGGCGTCACGGGCGTGCGGGCGCACGCCTCCAGGATCTGATGGAGGATTTCCGACTCCGCCTGCTGTCGTTCCTGGTTCCAGCCGTGAAGGCGCGCCGCCAGTTCCCGCGCAGTCTCGGGATCGTCGGTGAGAAACAACCGGATGGCATCGGCGGCGTCCGCCATCCGCCCGGCGGCGTTGATGCGGGGAGCAATGCGGAATGCGACTTGACCGGCGGAGGGCCGGTCGCCTTCCGCAAAACCCGCCGTATCCAGCAGCGCCCGCAGGCCCGGATTGCGCACTTTGCGCAGCCCTTCCAGCCCCAGTTTGACCAGGATCCGATTTTCGCCTGTCAGCGGCGCCACGTCGGCCACCGTGCCGATCGCCGCCAATTTCAGAAAGGACTCCTCCAGCCGCCGCCGTCTTTCCTCCGGCCAGCCCAGCGACGCAAACAACGCTTGCGCAACTTTGAAGGCGACCCCGACCCCGCACAGGTTCTTGTCGGGATACGAACAGCCGGGCTGGTTGGGATTGAGGATCACTGTGGCCGGGGGCAGCTGTGCCTCGGGCAAATGGTGGTCGGTCACGATCACGTCCAGGCCCAAGTCGCGGGCGCGTCGTACGGCCTCGTGAGCCCGGATTCCGGTGTCCACGCTGATGACGAGCTTGACGCCGGCGGTTGCGGCCTCTTCGATGACCTCGGGCCGCATGCCGTAACCCTCCCGCAGCCGGTGAGGCACGTAAAATCGCACTTGCGCGCCGGCCCGCTCCAAGGCCGCCTTGAGCAAAACGAGGGCGGTGGTCCCGTCGGCGTCGTAGTCGCCGTAGAGCAGGATTGGCTCACCGTTCTCGATCGCCCGCCGGAGCCGGCTGATCGCCTGTCGCATGCCGGCCAGGAGGAGGGGATCGTGCAAGTCAGCCAGCGAAGGCCTGAGGAAGCGGCTCGCCGCCTCCGGTTCCCCGTAGCCCCTGCGGACCAGCACCTTAGCGGCGAGCCTGCCGATGCCGAGTGCGGCTGCGAGGTCGACCGCACGTTGGTCGTCAATCCGGGGCAGCCGCCAGAGCGCCGGAGGGCGCATGCTCCGCGTCAATTTCGGGAAAAATATCCTCCGAAAGAATCCCGCTCGTCTCCCTCGCCTTCTTCCGGGAGGTAGCTCTCGATCTCGTCCAGCGTCTCCACGAACTGTCGGTGCCAGTCGCTTTCCAGTTCGTAGAAATATGTGCGACCGTCGTGATCGAACGAGAGCTCGATGACGGCCGTCAATCCCTGGTAGACCCGCAGCTCCCGCAGCCTCCGCTCGAGCGGCAGGCGCTCCTCAGGCGGCACGTCCGCTTCCTCGAGTTCCTCGAAGGCGCTATCGAGAGCGGCGGACGTGAACACGCGGTGGTGGAAGATGATCAGCTTGACGCCGAGGGCTTCCGCCACTGCCAGGAACGAGTGGAAATCGGGATACTGCGCGACATCCCAATACAGCCCTCCGGACTCGTCTCTCCGGGACTGGCCGTGGAAGACCGCGAAGCCTCGGCTGGCTAGGTATTCGGCGATTTCGGTCCTGAGTGTGTCCAGATTGTGTTTCATGTTGGCTGGGTGAAGACGAGCACGTCATGCCGATCCGCCAGCTCCCTTGCGGCCGGCGTCACAATCGTCTTCGGCCCAATATGGATTTTTCGCGAGGCGCGAATCGCCTCCCGCACGTCGTTCTCGCAGACGAAGTCGACCACCTGGATGGCCGGCGAGACTGCCGTCCCCTCGGGCGTGTGGGGGCAACCGCACACGGGTGCCGTCTGCGCCGCCTGCGACGCGGCGGTCTTGGCCGCCCGCCGTGCGGCGAGAAAGCGATCCACTAGCGCCTCGGCCGCAACCGGGGCGGTGGAAGAGCCCGTCGGGGGAGACGACGGGGGAGCCGGCGCGCCGTCCAGGCGGATGCCGCGCTGGGCCAAATATTGCTCCACGGCGGCCATCACGGTCTGGCGATCCCACTTCGCAGCCGGGGCGGTGCCGACCGGCACGGCCACCTCGCCCGGGCTCGGCGTCGGCACTGCATACGCGGGCTTGGGAATGGTCAGGGCCTCCTCCGGCTGGCGGACGGCGTAAGCCAGGCGCTTGATGTTGATCAAGTGTTGCGGCCCCACGTTGTCGCTCGTGCTGTTGCCGGCCGCCGCGCCGCAGCCTAACGTCATCGAGGGGAACACGTTGGTGGTGAGCCCCACCGAGCCGTGCGGCGCCGGAGTGTTCACGAGGATGCGCATCGCCGGAATTCGCTCCGCAAATTCCCGAATCCGCGAATCGTCCTTGGAGAAAATCACCGCCGTGTGGCCGAGACCGCCGAACCGCGTCACTGCTTCGCACGTCTCCAGGGCTGCCGGCCAGTCCTTCACAAAATAGAGCGCCAGAACGGGAGAGAGCTTTTCCATCGAGAGCGGGTGCTGCTTGCCGACGCCCTCCAATTCTGCGACGAGGATGGAGGTATCGGGCGGAACGGAAAATCCGGCCATCTCGGCCAGCTTTACCGGCGACTGGCCGACGCATTTGGGATCGATGGTCCACTGGGGCGTCACGAGCAGCTTGCCGAGCGCTTCCTTTTGCTCCGGCGTGCACAGATGCGCCTTGCGCAGCTTGAGTTCGTTGAGAATCGTCGCGCGCAGGGCCTGTTCGGCGACTAGCGCTTGCTCGCTCGAGCAGACGGTCCCGTAATCGAAGGACTTTCCTTGGACGATTTTCGCGACGGCGTCGGGAATGTTGGCCGTCCGATCCACGAGCACGGCCACGTTGCCCGGACCGACGCCGAAGGCGGGCTTGCCGCTCGAGTACGCAGCGCGCACGATGCCGTGGCCTCCCGTGGCCAGAATCACCGCGGTCCGTTCATGCCGCATCAAGGCTTGGGTGGCTTCCCGCGTGGGGTTGGTCAAGCACTGGATGATGCCTTCGGGCGCCCCCGCCTCCAGGGCGGCGCGGTACAGCAGCTCCGCCGTCTCGCACGTGCAGCGCCGGGCCCGCGGATGGGGACTGATCACAACCGCGTTACCGGACTTGAGGGAAATCAGGATCTTGTAGATGGCGGTGGAGGTGGGGTTGGTCGTGGGGATGATCGCCGCGATTACTCCCACCGGCACCCCGTATTCGACAATCTTCTGGTCCGGCAGTTCGCGCAATAAGCCGACCAGCTTCATGCCCCGCATGGCGCGGGGGAGGAAATCAGCGCACAGCAGGTTCTTGGCGACCTTGTCTTCGACGTTGCCGTAACCCGTCTCTTCGACGGCCATTTCCGCCAGACGGCGGGCGTGGAGCCGTCCGGCCTCGGCCGCCTTCTCCACGACAGCGTCCATGCGCTCCTGGGGCCAGGAGGCATACTGTTTCCAGGCCGCGTAGGCCTTCTCGACCTTGGTATGGACCTCCTCGAGCGCCTTGGGATCGTGTTCGTGAGGCATCGGGGAGAACAGCGCCTCCGGGAGCCGCCTGCCTCAGCTCCGCTCAGTCTTTGGCCGACTTCTTGCCCTTTTCGCCCTCTCGCTGCGCCTTCGGCAGGATTTTCTCCACTTCCCCGTCCGGGTTGGGGATCACATGGACGGCGATGAGCTCTCCGACGCGCCGCGCCGCCGCCGCCCCCGCGTCGGTGGCGGCCTTCACCGCGCCGACGTCGCCGCGCACGCTCACCATGACGTAGCCGGCGCCCACGTATTCTTTGCCGGTCAACACCACATTGGCCGTTTTCACCATGGCGTCGGCGGCCTCGATGGCCCCGACCAGGCCTTTGGTTTCCACCATGCCCAGGGCTTCCATCCGTCCTCCTCGCAGCGTGAGATCAGATCGATCCTACACGGTACCACAGTCAGGACACTGGGACAATCTGCCGTGGCTCCGGGCCGGCACGCGGTGCGCGGATGCGCGGGCTGCCGTGCGCAGTGCCCTCGTTTGCTCCTTGCCCGGAACTCCGGGGAGATCTGCGCGTTGACGTTTTTCTTGAGCGGCTACAATGCGAACCAGGAGGTACGCCGTGTTCCGCGCAGTGTTCCTCGCGGCCGGAGTAAACTTGTTAGCATTCCTCTTGCGTGCCGGGGATTGCGAAGCCAGCTACGACTGCGGGGGCCACCATGGCGCTTATGGCAGTATCCGCTGCGTGTGCAGGGATGTCGACAATCGGGTTGAGTGCATCCTTTGCAACACCAACAACCCGTGCGCTGGTGAATGTTTGAGCTGCTGTTCCAAGAACCGGGTGACGGGGCAAATTGGTTGCAACAGGGCTACGTGCAGCCGGAATGTGTGGTGCCAGTCTGGTTGCGGCGTGCTGTTATCGAACAGTTCGAGTGAATTCCCTCGCCACGCCGCCAGAACCGCTGCGGGGGTTGCAGCTGGATGCCCGTGTTCGGTCGGAAGGAGACTTTCACATCGAACGGCCTCGACATCGAGTCCGTGGAGAGTGCCGATCCACTCCAGCTTTCGGATCCGGCCCTGCTTTTCGACGAACGCAAGAAGATTGTCGGCGTCGAATTCACATTGGGGAACCGGGGCGTCGAGACGATAGTTGCCCACGGGATGATTCTCGAACTTTACTGGAGGGGTATTTCTGAGCCGACGCGCTTTTCGCATGCCGCTGACGGCTGGTTCGACCAGGGTGGGCTGCCGCCCGGCGAGAGCACTCGCTATTACGCGACCGCCGCCAGGAAGCCCGGCGGAAAACCGGATGCTGGAGCGTGTGGTGATCGTTGTGGATTACGCCGAAACAAAGACGGGGCGGTCCTTCGGGTACCACGTCGAGCGATTTGGCGAACTGTTCCGCGCTGAGCGCGAAGTCCAGCGACAAGGCAGTTCCGCGGTTCAGACTTTGGCACAGGCCGAGCAGGATTCGGGGGCGTTACGCCGCCAGATGCAAGAGCTCGCGCGTCGCTTCCCGTCGAGCAGCGGGCGGATCGCGTTCGGGCGTTACCTCGAATTCCTCGAACTCGGCGGACCTCAGCGAGTCTTGCGCGAAGCTCAGGGACGCCGGTGAGAGCCTACTCCTTCTCGAAGCGGTATACACAACCGTACCTCACAGCCTCCTGGGCGGAGTGCACGCGGGGTTTTTACGTCCACGGGAAGGGAGTTCGGTTTACCATCAGGACGAGAATCAATACTGCACATCTCGTAGGATCGCATGAAAACTCGATTCTCGAACCGAGCGTGGATCTTAGCCGCGCTTGCTGGTTTGGCGATTGCAGGCACCGGAGCCGCGCACGACGAATCCCACACGCGCACTTTAAAGGCTCGCCTGAGCGGGTACGAGGAGACGCCCGCAACTATGTCAACGTCCACTCCACTTTGTACCCTGGGGGCGAGATTCGCGGTCAGGTCAACCGCGATAACCCGGGTCGGGCCCTGGGCCACAGCAAGAAAAATTAGCTCGACAGCCCCGGATCAGACGTTGCGGGCTTCACACCCACTGCGACCAGCGACGTGGGTGGCCAAGGCAAGTAACCGTCGATCCGCTTCCAAAGCCAGACCAGCCGATCGAAAACTCTGAGCTGCAAGGGGCTGATTACGCTGCGCCGAAGCAACCGACCATTGAGATACCAACCCGGACGGCCCGCGCGGTTGAATTCGATCAGACGCTCCAGGTGAAAACCGGCCTCTTTCATGCGCGCCCGCAACTCGTCGTGACCATATCGTCGGCAGTGGCCGAGGCTGGCGTCCAGCGTGCCGTAGATCTCAGGGCCGTGCGGCACCAGTACGATCGCCCGTCCGCCGGGGACCAGTGCTCGATAGAGATTCTTTAAGGCGGTCCGGTCATCTTCGACGTGCTCGAGAACGTTCAGGCACACTACCGTATCCACCGAGTCCGCAAGATCCTGAAAATCCGCCGGGTTGGTCAAATCCAGGCGGCGAATCTGGAGATTAGACCGGTGCTGGAACCGCGCGCGGAGGCGGGCAAGGTGCTCCTCGTCGATGTCGGTCGCGATGTAGCGTTCGCGCCGCCGCGACAGGTGCCGCGTCAAGTTGCCGATCCCTGCGCCGATCTCCAGCACGCGCTGCCCGACAAACGGCGCGACCGTCTCCGCCATCCAGCGGTTGAAGCGCGGCGCTCCGGACAGCGCTTCCAGAATTTCTGGGCCGGGCTCCTTGTAAATGTCCGACACCAGCCAGTAGCGCAGGATCACCAGGAAAGCCGCCACGGCGTCACGGAAACCGATCTTCTTGCCTTCTTCATAGGTCCGCCCGTGGTAGCTGATCGGCGTCTCGTAAATCCGGGCGTCGCGCTGCGCCAGTTTGATGGTCAACTCCGGCTCGATGCCGAAGCGGTTGCTTCGCAGGGGGATGCTCCGCAGCAGCGAGGTGCGGACGGCTTTGTAGCACGTCTCGACGTCGGTCAGGTTCAGGTCCGCGGCCATGTTGCAGAAGGTGGTCAGAATCCGGTTGGCCAGCGCGTGCCAGAAGTACAGCACCCGGCGTTCGCCGGCCACGAGGAAACGCGAGCCGTAGACCGCGTCGGCCCGGCCCTCGACTAACGGGGCCAGCAGCTTGGGATATTCGTTCGGGTCGTATTCGAGATCGGCGTCTTGGATGAGGCTGAATTCGCCTCGGGCGTGTTCGAGCGCGGTGCGCACGGCAGCCCCTTTGCCGCGGTTGCGCTCGTGCCGAATGACTCGCACCACGCCGGGAAAGCGGCGCGCAAAGCACTCGGCGGCTTCGCTCGAGCCGTCGGTGGATCCGTCGTCCACCACGATGACCTCGCGCCCGAAACCCGCCGGCAGTGGCGCGCGCAACACCCGCTCGAGCAGGGCAGCGATATACTCCTCTTCGTTGTAGAGCGGCACCAGGATGGAAATCAGTCCCGTGCGCATCGAGTAATGTCATTGTACAAGGTCACACGCCAGGCGCCCGATTCGTCCGATAATGAAGGGGGCCCAGGAGGGCCGAGTTGCTTGCCAGGAGGTGCCGATGCTTCGCGTATCTTTCGCCATCACCGCGGCGGTGCTCTCACTTTGTAGCCTCGCCTCCCAGCAGGAGTTCAGCGGACCGGAGCAAGCCCGGCGGGGTTACGCTCTGTTCTTCGACTCGCCTAAAGCGGCTTGTGGGAGCTGCCACGCACTCAGCGGCCGCGGCACGCCGGCAGGCCCGGATCTCAAGGTGATCGCTCGGGTCCCGCCGCGAGGGCTGGCGACGGCGATCCTTTCGACGCGCACGCAGTATGTCCAGGAGGTGAAATTGAAGTCCGGTCAGAGCTTCCCCGCGATGCCGGTGAAGCAAGACGATCAGACGGCGGAGTATTACGACCTAGCCCGGACGCCTCCGGAGCTGCGGAAGCTCGCTCGCAGCGACATCGAATCGGTGCGGGACAACGAGAACTGGAAGCACCCGCCGGCCTCTGCCGACCTGACTTCACAGGAGTTGGCCGACCTGATCGCGTACATCAAATACGCTGTCTACAAGTACACGGGCACGGTGAAGCCCGAAGACGTGGAATAGGAAGCGCACATGCGCCCCACAGGGATGAAAGCGCTCGTCAAGAGCCGCCCGGAACCCGGCTTGTGGCTCGAAGAGGTGCCCGTGCCCGAGATCGGCATCAACGACGTGTTGATCCGCGTGCTGCGCACCTCCATCTGCGGAACCGACCTCCACATCTACAACTGGGATGAGTGGGCGCGCAAGACCATCCCCGTTCCGATGGTCATCGGCCATGAGTTTGTCGGGCGGATCGAGGCCGTGGGTTCGAACGTGACCGACTTCGTGCCGGGCATGATCGTCGGTGGCGAAGGGCACGTGGTCTGCGGCCGGTGCCGCAACTGCCTGGCCGGCCGCCGTCATCTCTGCGCCCACACGCAGGGCGTGGGCGTCAACCGCCCCGGCGCGTTCGCCGAGTACATTTCGCTGCCCATGACCAACGTTTGGCACCACCGCGAGGGCATCGACCTGGACATCGCGGCGATCTTTGACCCGTTTGGCAACGCCGTGCACACGGCGCTTTCCTTCCCCGTGCTCGGGGAAGACGTGCTGATCACGGGCGCCGGACCCATCGGCATTATGAGCGCGGCCGTGGCCCGATATGCGGGAGCGCGCTTTATCGTGATCACGGACGTCAACCCCTGGCGGCTGGAGCTGGCGCGCAAGGTGGGTGTGACGTTGGCTCTGGACGCCCGCACCGACTCGCTTCCGGAGGCGCAGAAACGGCTCGGCATGCTCGAGGGCTTCGATGTGGGCTTCGAGATGTCGGGGCATCCGCAGGCGCTGCGCGACATGCTGGCCAACATGTGCCACGGCGGCAAAATCGCGCTGCTCGGCATCCCCAACGGGGAGATCGCCATTGACTGGAACACGGTGATTTTCAACGGCCTCACCATCAAGGGCATCTACGGGCGCGAAATGTACGAAACCTGGTACAAGATGACGATGATGCTGCAATGCGGCTTGGACTTGCGGCCGGTGATCACGCACCACTTCCACTACACGGAGTACGAGAAGGCATTCGAGGCCGTGCGCTCCGGCTGCGCGGCCAAAGTCATCTTGAGCTGGGAGTGAAGCGCATCGGCGTGGTATCCTAGCGGTCGTTCCCTCCATGTTGCGCCAACTCGCGCGTGCCAGCTCCATCTGCGTCTCGCTCGGATGCCCCACCCCGCAGCGTCTGCTCGACCAAGCGTGCCGTGAAGCGGAGCTGGGCGAGGATTTCTTCGAGTTCCGTCTGGACCTGCTCGACGAGCCGCAGCACGGCCCGCGCGTCATCCGGGAGTTTCTCGCCCGACACCCCGAGTGCACCCTGATGGCGACCTGCCGGCGCCGGGAGGCGGGCGGGCAGTTCGACGGAGGCGTCGCCCAACAGCTGGAGATTCTCGAGGCGGCGGTGGAGGCCGGAGCACGCTTTGTCGATCTCGAAATCGAAAGCGCTGCGCACGTCGGCGACCGGCTCCCGTCGTTGGGTGCCCGGCTTGTGGTTTCGTATCACAATTTCTCCGCAACTCCGGCTCTCGAGACAGTGCTGCGGCGGCTGCGCAAGATTCCGGCGGCGGCGTACAAAATCGCGACGACGGCTCGCAAGCCCTCGGACTGGTTTCGCGTCCTGTCGCTGCTGCGGAATCACCGTGACGTGGGGCTCATTGCGCTGGCCATGGGGGACACCGGCGCGCCGAGCCGCGTGCTGGGACCGACCTTCGGCGCGCTGTTCACTTATGCCGCGCCTCGCTCCGGCGACGGCACGGCCCCCGGGCAGCTCAACGCCGTCGAGCTGCGCAAACTCTACCGCCTCGGAAAGCTTTCACGAACTTCCAGGATCTATGGCGTCATCGCCGATCCGGTGTCTCATTCGCTGTCGCCGGTCGTCCACAACCGCGCCTTCGAGGTCCGGCGTTTCGACGCCGTCTATTTACCGTTTCGCGTCCAACCGCCTCACTTGCGCGACTTCATGACCGTCGCGACGAAGCTGCCCATCGCAGGCTTCAGCGTGACGATCCCCCACAAGCAGCGGATCCTGCGCTATCTCGACGCCGTGGATCCCCTGGCACGGCGCATCGGCGCCGTCAATACGGTATGGCGCAAAAGCGGGCGCTGGCGCGGCGCCAATGCGGACGTGGACGGGGTGCTGGCGCCCCTGAAGCGGCGCATGCGTTTGAGCGGCGCCAGCGTCCTTGTGGCGGGCAGCGGTGGCGCGGCGCGCAGCGCGGCCTTCGCCTTGGCCGACGCGGGCGCCCGTGTGAGCATCACCGGGCGGACTCCGGCCCGAGTCCAGGCCTTGGCGCGCGCCTGCGGCGGTGAAGCCCTGACTCCGGAGACCGTCCGCGAGCGGGAATTCGACGTCTTGATCCACGCCACGCCGCTCGGAATGTTTCCGCACACCGACCAGTGCTTTTTCCCGGACCGCATTCCGGCGGCTCTGGTCTTCGACATGGTATACAACCCGGCGGAAACCCTGCTCATCCGCAGGGCTCGCGAGCAGGGCAAGGAGGTGATCTGCGGGCTGGAGATGTTCCTCGAGCAGGCGGCCCGCCAGTTCGAGATCTGGACCGGGGAAACGGCGCCTCGAAGCGTCATGGCCAGGGCGGCCGAGGAAGCCTTGGCCCGGACCTGAAGTCCCTCAGCCCGCCTTTTCGACGCGCACCTTTCGGCCTTTCAGCTGGGCGAGCTGTTCCGGGTTCAGAATCCGGCCCACGACATTCACCGCACTCGCGGCGCGGCATTCTTCGCCTTCGCTGGCCGGCGTTGGACCCCAGAACAGGCATAGACACCGTCCGGCCGGCCAGTACGCCACCGTTCCAGGCTCGACCACTTCTCGGGCGTCGGCTTCCTGTGGCGCTTCGATGGGAACGGGGAAGTAAAACTCGCCGCCCCAGTAGCTCCCGGATGACTCGATCGGCAGGGCGGCGTAGAGTCGCCGGCTCGTCTCGGTGTCGCGCCACTCCGACTCCAGGCAGATCGGACCGACATGAAAATTCACGCGCATTGGATGCTGCCGGCCACGCCGCTTCATTCCGGAAATCCCTTCGACGAAATGCCGGGAATGATGCGGAGCGCATTCTTGTAGTACAGCTTCTTCAGGACATCGTCGGGTAAGTCCAGGCCATAAAGTTTCCAGAAGGCGTGGTACTTGCGGTAGTAGTCGAAATACTCATCCGCGGTCTCCAGCACGCGGAAGTAAGTGTGATATTCGACCGGGTTCCAGGCATCCTTACCGAAGAGCACGCGGTCTTGATAGCGGATGAACCACTGGCGCGCGAACCGGGGCTGACGGCCCAGCTCCGCGAGTACTGCCCCGATTTCCGTGTACATGTTGGGGAGCTTGTCCATGAGGCGTCCCAGCTCGGCCAGATTGCCTCCCAGCCAGCCGAGATGCGCGTTAATGAAGACCGTCTTCGGATGTTTGGCAAACAACCGGTGCTGCTCGGCCATCAGGGCCTCCCAGGTGGGCGCCCGGTCGGGCGGATGGGCGCGTCCGGGGTGCAGCTTCAGCTCGAGCCAGCGCTCGTTGAAGCGGTCCATGGGCTGGAAGAACGGCCAGGGGTCTCCGGTATGAATAAGCACCGGGATCCCAAGGCGGGCGCAGGTCTCCCACACCGGGTCGAGCCGCGGGTCGTCCACCGGCACGCGTTGCCCCGAGGTGTCACGTACCGACAGCCCGAGATTCTTGAAAATCTTCAGCCCCTGGGCCCCGTTGCGCACGTCCTGCTCGAGCTGCGCTGCGGCACGCTGCCCCCAGTGCGGCTCGCCGAAACCGCGAAAGTCCAGGTTGGCAAACAGAACGAAACGCTCCGGGTAGCGTCCCTTCATGTTTTGAATACCGTTGCGGAGCCGCTCGCCGGAACCGCCGCTCAGATTGACCATGACACGCAGGTTGATCGAGTCCATGTCCCGGACGAGCTGGTCCAAACGCTCCGGGGGCATCAGAGGGTTCTGGTGGCTGTGCACATCAATGAAGGGATACTTGGCGCGCGTACGGGGATTTTCCGGGACCACCAGCGTAGAGCGCGGCTCGTACTCCTCGATAGACATCACTTGCGCGTTCAAATGGACCGCTAGCAGGCCTGTGAGCCAGATCGTCCGCATAACCATTCGCCCGTGTCGGACTTTTTCCCGAGTATAAATGTTCCGCCGTGGGTTACGGAATCGGGCGCAGCCGTGTCGAGGCGGCTTGCCGCCGCAAGCAAAGAGCGCAGGCCGAACGCCACGACCTGGCGGTCGGCGTCGAGCGCGAGCTCCCGAAGCCGCAGTGTCCTCGCAATCGGGGGAGCGCCCTCCCTAAGAAGGATTGCAGCGAAAACTCGGCCCGGTTGCCGGGGTGCTCTTCCGAGGCGTCCCCTGTGGCCTGCAGCGGAGTGTGCCGGCACCGCCGCGAACTCGGCCTCACTTTCCCGCCGCCAGGAACAAACCGGCCGGCACACAGATGTAACCTCGCGGAGAAGCTGGGAGCTTTCGGAGTCCGCTGCCCGGCTCCGCCCAGACTTCTAAGCTTGCAGTCCGGTAAGTCCTCCGGGAGTGGGGCCGTAAGGGTGGCCGCAGTCTTTTCAAAGTACGGTGTGCGACAGCGCTGTCGCGAAGCCGGTGATGTTTCCGGACATCGTCGGCGACTTGGCCCCGAGCGCCGCTTCCCGTGCCCCGTCGTGGGGCTCTATGTCTCGTCCCACGGGGCTCTCTCGAGCGGCGGCCGTGACAACGGCGGTAATCAGCGCCGCAGAAACACGGCTCATGACGGCCTCACCTCACTGCCGGTGGGACGCCCGACGCGCACCAAGGTACCCATTCCGGATCCTGCGAGCCAGGCGGTACGCCGTCCGTCAGGCTCATCCGCCCAAGGTATTGACCGGCGCAGGGTGGGACCGTTCATACGCCGCAATGGCGGCTTCGTGCTTGCGGATGTAACCCAGTTCGTCGAGGCCTTCGAGCAGGCATTGTTTCGAGAACGCGTCGATCGGAAATTCCACCGAGCGACCATCCGGAAGCGTCAGGGTTTGCCGGGCCAGGTCAATCGCCACCTGCGTGTCCGGATCCCGTTCCGAGAGGGCGAACAGCTCGGCGTGCACATCGTGCGGCACCACCACCGGCAACAGCGCGTTCTTGAGGGCGTTTTGCCGGAAGATGTCGGCAAACGATGTGCTGATCACGGCCCGGAAGCCGAACTGCAGCAGAGCCCAGGCGGCGTGTTCCCGCGAGCTGCCGCAGCCGAAATTGTCGCCCGCCAGCAGGATGGCCGCGCCTTGTGCGCGGGGCTGATTCAGAACGAAGTCCGGCTTCGGACGACCGTCGGCGTCGTAGCGCCAGTCATAGAATAACTGCTCGCCCAGCCCCTCCTTGGAGATGGTCTTCAAAAACCGCGCCGGGATGATCTGGTCCGTGTCGATGTTGTCCACTGGAAGCGGGACCAGGCGGCTTACGAGGCGAGTGAATTTGCTCATAACAGAGTCCGCACGTCGGTGACGACGCCTGTTACCGCGCACGCGGCCGCCGTGAGGGGGCTGGCCAGGAACGTTCGCCCGCCCTTGCCTTGGCGCCCTTCGAAGTTTCGGTTGCTGGTCGAGACGCAGTATTCGCCGGGCCGCAACTGGTCGCCGTTCATCGCAATGCACATCGAGCAGCCGGACTCGCGCCACTCGGCGCCGGCCGCCTTGAAGATTTCGTGCAAACCCTCGGCCTCGGCTTGCCGCTTGACCTGTTGCGAGCCCGGCACCACGAGAACCCGCACGTTCGGATGCACCTTGCGCCCTTTCAGGATCGAAGCCGCCGC
Source organism: Bryobacteraceae bacterium (assembly GCA_025055455.1). Lineage (GTDB taxonomy): Bacteria > Acidobacteriota > Terriglobia > Bryobacterales > Bryobacteraceae > JANWXD01. Next base: position 52,307 of record JANWXD010000001.1, on the reverse strand, counting down.
CCGCAAATCCGTCATGCGCGAGTTCGTGCAGCTCCCGATGAAGACGACGTTGACGGGATGGCCGAGCAGCGGTTTGCCCGGCTCCAGGTCCATGTACCGCAAAGCCTTGACGAGCGACTCGCGTTCCAAAGGATCCGCGGCAGATGCCGGATCGGGCACGGGCGCCGTGATCGGGATGCCCATGCCGGGGTTCGTTCCGAAAGTGATCATCGGCTGGAGCTCGCTGGCATCCAGTGTCACGCGCTTGTCGTAGTGGGCGCCCTCGTCGGTGGGCAGCTGCCGCCAGCGCGCCAGCGCCTCCTCCCAAGCCGCGCCCCGCGGCGCGAACGGTCGGCCGCAGAGGTATTGATAGGTCGTCTCGTCCGGCGCTACCAGTCCCGCCCGGGCGCCCCCTTCGATGGACATGTTGCAAATCGTCATGCGCTCCTCCATCGTGAGTGCCCGAATGGCCGGGCCGCAGTACTCGAAGACGCACCCGGTGCCGCCCCCCACGCCGATCTTGGCAATCAGGGCGAGGATGATGTCCTTGGCCGTGACGCCGGGGCGCAACCTGCCATCCACCCACACTTGAAACGTTTTGGGTTTCCGTTGCAAGAGACACTGCGTGGCGAGCACGTGCTCGACCTCGCTCGTTCCGATGCCGAACGCCAGCGCCCCGAGGGCGCCGTGGGTGGCGGTGTGGCTGTCGCCGCACACGATCGTCATGCCCGGCTGAGTCAGCCCGAGCTCCGGGCCGATGACGTGCACGATGCCCTGCCGTTCGCTGCCCAGACTGTAGCAGGGAATGCCGAACTCGGCGCAGTTGCGTTCCAGCTGCGCGACTTGCCGGGCCGAGATTGCATCCGCAATCGGGAGGGAACGATCCGTGGTCGGAACGTTGTGATCCGCCGTGGCGAGCGTCTTGTCCGGACGCCGCACTTTCAGGCCCCGGCGGCGCAGGCCGTCGAAGGCTTGCGGCGAAGTGACTTCGTGGACCAAGTGGAGGTCAATGTACAGCAGCGCCGGCGCTCCCGGCTCCTCGGCGACGACGTGAGCGTCCCAGATCTTTTCGATGATCGTGCGTGGTTGGGTCATCTTAGATCGCCTCGCAGACGGCTTGGCCGACTTGGCTCGTGGTCGCGGGCGGTGCGGGCGGCTTGAGGTCCGCTGTGACCCGGCCGGAAGCGAGCACCGCCTCGACGGCCCGGTTGACCGCGGCGGCTTCTTCTTTCAAGCCAAAGCTGTACTCCAGCATGGCGGCCACCGAAAGGATCGCTCCGAGCGGATTGGCCCGGTCCTGCCCGGCAAGATCCGGCGCCGAGCCATGCACCGGCTCGTACAACCCAGTCCAGGCGCCGGAGGGGCGCCGCTCCCCGATCGAAGCCGACGGTAGCATCCCGATCGAGCCGGCCAGCACCGCCCCCTCGTCACTCAGGATATCGCCAAACATGTTTTCGGTGAGCAGCACGTCGAACCGCCGCGGGTTGAGGATCAGCTGCATGGCGCAGTTATCCACCAGCAAGTGTTCCAGCTCGACGTCGGGATATTCGGCCGCCACCTCCGTGACGACCTGACGCCAAAGCTGCGAATTCTCGAGCACGTTCGATTTGTCCACGCTGGTCACTTTCTTGCGCCGCCCTCGCGCCAGCTCGAAAGCCACCCGGGTCACGCGCTCGACCTCACCACGCGTGTACACCATCGTGTTGACGGCGCGCGTCTCAGCGCCCTGGCCCGAAATGCCCCGTGGCGTGCCGTAGTAGATCCCGCCGGTCAGCTCGCGCACGATCACCAGGTCCGTGCCGTCCACGACGTGATTCTTGAGCGGCGAGGAATCGAGCAACCAGGGCCAGGCTCGGACAGGTCGCAGATTGGCGAACACGCCGAGGGCCTTTCGGATGCCCAGCAGGCCGGCCTCGGGCCGCTGCGACGGGGGAGCGTGGTCGAACTCCGGCAGCCCCACGGCGCCCATCAGAGTCGCATCCGCGCGCAGCGCCAGCTCTACCGTCTCCCCTGGCAGGGGCGTGCCCGTGCGGTGGATGGCTGCGCCTCCGACCAAGCCCGCCCGAAGGTGCAAGGAATGGCCGAACTTCTGCGCCACGCGCTCGAGCACCCGGACCGCTTCGCCGATCACTTCTTCCCCGATGCCGTCGCCCGGCAACACTAGTACGTTTAAGTCCATTTGAGTTGGGGTCGGACTCAGTCGTCGGCGGCGATGGCCCGCCGGGGCACCACCTCTTGGAGCAGCTGCAGGATTTCTTCGTCGCTCACGCCCTTCTTGCGCCGGTCCGCAAGCGCTGTGAAGCGTCGGTACACCTCGTCCAGTTCCTCGCGCGTCAGCGAATAGCCCAGATGTTCGCAGCGGTCGCGCAAGGCGTGCCGGCCGCTGTGTTTGCCCAGCACCAGCCGGCTCTCCGGCACCCCGACCGAGCGGGGATCCATGATTTCATACGTGGTGCGCTCCTTCAGCACACCGTCCTGGTGGATGCCCGCCTCGTGAGCGAAAGCGTTGCGGCCCACGATCGCCTTGTTGGGCTGCGGACCGAACGTGATCAGCTCGCTGAGCAACTGGCTGGCGGGATAGAGCTGCTCGGTGACGATGCCGGTCTCGTAGGGAAGGCGGTCCCGCCGTACCTTCATCGCCATGACGACCTCTTCCAGGGCGCAGTTGCCGGCACGCTCTCCGATGCCGTTGACCGTGCACTCGATCTGCCGCGCCCCGGCTTGGACGGCCGCCAGGGAATTCGCCGTCGCCAGCCCAAGGTCGTTATGACAGTGCACGCTGACCACCACCTCGGGCCCTAACGCCTTCACCATGCGCCCGATCAGCGCGCCGTACTCATCCGGCGTGGAGTAGCCGACCGTGTCCGGCAGGTTGACGGTGCGAGCGCCGGCAGCGACCACGGCGCGCGACACCACTTCGAGGTAATCCGGGTCGGTGCGCGTGGCATCCTCGGCCGAGAACTCGACGTCGTCCACGTAGCGTCGGGCTAGTTCTACGGCTTTCACCGCCTCCTCGAGCACCTGCTCGCGTGTTTTTTTGAGCTTGAATTTCAAATGGATGTCGCTTGTCGCGATAAAGGTGTGGAGCCGCGGCTTCCGCGCTTTGTCCAAGGCGCGGACGGCCCGTTCGATGTCCAGCGCGCAGGCGCGCGCCAGCGCCGCCACCGTGACGGATGACACTTCGCGGCTGATGGCCGCGACCGCCTCGAAGTCCCCGTCGGAAGCAATCGGGAAACCCGCCTCGAGGATGTCCACTCCCAGCTCGACGAGCTTCCGCGCCATCCGAAGCTTCTCTTCCACCGTCATGCTGCAACCGGGCGATTGTTCCCCATCCCGCAGCGTGGTGTCGAAAATGTAGACGCGATGGTTGGTCATGGGCCGTCCGCGCTTGGCGTACGCCTCGCGGCGGCCTGTTGCTCCGCCCGAGGCGCAGACTCTCATGCTGCCACGACTCCCCGGAATTTGTCAAATTTATATTCACGGAGAGTACAATAACGGAAGAAAATGCTATAAGGGCGGCAAATGCGCATTCATGAGGTGAGCCCATGGAGCTCTACGCCCTGAGAGTCTTCCACACCGTGGCGACGGAGAAAAGCTTTTCTCGGGCTGCCGAGCGGTTGCTGCGGACCCAACCTGCGGTGTCGCTGGCGATCCAGAAACTAGAAAACGAGTTGGGCGAGAAGCTGATCGACCGCTCCGGCAAGGAACTGATGCTCACCGACGCTGGCCAGGTTGTCTTCGAGTATGCGCGGCGGTTCGCTAACTTACAGAGGGAGATGGAGAATGCCCTGGCCGAGTTGCGCGACAATGCGGCGGGACGATTGATCATCGGGGCCAACGAGTCGACCACGCTGTATTTGCTCAAGCACATCCAACGCTACCGGCGGCTGTATCCCAAAGTGCGCGTGCAGGTGCGGCGCAGTCTGTCGAGCAAGATCCCATCGCAGCTGGTGGACGGCGATCTGGAGCTCGGCGTCATCAGCTACGATCCGATGGATGATCGGCTGGTGTGCCAGGTGATCTACACCGATCATCTGGCCTTCGTCGTCTCGCCCCAGCATCGTTTCGCCGGCCGGGAGTCGGTGTCGATTACGGAGCTCGGCATGGAAACCTTCATCGCCCACAACGTGGTCTCGCCGTACCGGGAAGTGGTGCTGCGGGAGTTCCAGCGGCACAAAGTCCCGCTGAACATGGACGTGGAGATGCCCACCGTGGAAACGATCCGCAAGCTCGTGCAGCGCAACGAGGGCGTGGCCTTTCTGCCGCGGATGTGCGTCGAGCAGGAGCTCGAGCAGGGCACTCTCAAGGAGGTGCGCGTCGAGGAGCTGCACGTCGAGCGCAAAATCCGCTTGGTGTATCCGGCTCGTCGCGCCCTCAGCCACGCCGCCCGGGCTTTTCTGGAGCTGGTGCGGGACTGAAGGGTCTGGGTGCCCGGAGCCGGGTTGGCGGTGTCACCGTCGGCGCTCGGGCCGAGCGCACCGCGCGTGCCCGAGGGGGCATTACGCCACCTGCACCAAGGCATAGCGGCGCTGCCAGTGGTCCCGCAGATAGCTCACCGCCCGTCGCATCTCTTCTTCGGACGGAGGTTCCTCGACGAAACGCTGTGCTTCCGCCCGCGCCTGCTCCAGGATCTCCCCGTCGCGCAGCAGGTTGGCGATGCGCAGCGCCGGCAGGCCCGACTGTCGCGTCCCGAAAAACTCTCCCGGGCCCCGCAGCTTGAGGTCTACCTCGGCGATGTGAAACCCGTCCGTGGACTCGACCATCGTTCGAATCCGCTCCTGCGCCGCCTCGTTGAGCTTACCGGTGACCAGAAGGCAGTAGCTTTGCTCCGCGCCCCGCCCCACGCGGCCGCGCAACTGATGCAGCTGCGCCAAACCGAACCGTTCGGCTTGTTCGATCACCATCACCGTGGCGTTGGCCACGTCCACTCCGACTTCGATCACCGTCGTGGCCACCAGGATTTGGATTGCACCTCGCTGGAACGCCTCCATGACGGTTTCTTTTTCCGAGGCCGGCAGCCGCCCGTGAAGGAGTCCCACGCGGAAGCCGGGAAACACCGCCTCCCGCAAGTGGCGGTACATTTTCTCAGCGGCCTTGATGGATTTGACGTCCGACTCCTCGATGACCGGATAGACGATGTAGGCTTGCCGGCCGGCTTCGATCTGGCGCTTGAGAAAACTCCATACCTCTTCGATACGGTCTTCGCTCACGTGGCGCGTCACCACCGGCTTGCGCCCCGGCGGTAGCTCGTCGAGCACGGACACGTCCAGATCTCCGTACAGCGTCAGCGCCAGCGTCCGGGGAATCGGGGTCGCGGTCATGACCAGCACGTCGGGTGCGACCCCCTTGCGCATCAGCTTCAAGCGCTGGATGACGCCGAAGCGGTGTTGCTCGTCGACGATCGCCAGGCCGAGCCGCGCAAAGGCGACGTCCTCTTCGAGCAAGGCGTGCGTGCCGATCACCAGCTGCGCCAGCCCCTCGGCCACCAATTTTTTCAGCTGCGCCTTCTCGCGCGCCGACAAGGAGCCTGTCAGGAGCACCACCGTGTAGCCCAGATCCCGGAAGAGACCCTTGAAGTAGAAGTAATGCTGCGCCGCCAGAATCTCGGTGGGTGCCAGCACCGCCACCTGGTAGCCGCTTTCGATGGCAATGATGGCGGCTTCGGCGGCCACCAACGTCTTGCCGCTTCCCACATCGCCTTGCAGGAGCCGGTTCATGGGGTGGGGAGCGGCCATGTCGCGGGCGATTTCGGCCAATACGCGCTTCTGCGCCGCCGTGGGCTTGAAAGGCAGCATGCGCTTGATCTGTTCGCGGGCCCGGTCGGAAAGCTCGAAGGCGATGCCTGGGCGAAGCCGCGCGCTGCGTCGCTTCAGCGCCAAACCGAGCTCGAGCCAGAAGAACTCCTCGAAGATCAGGCGAACCTGTGCAGGCCAACGGAATCCGTTCAGCAGCCGTAGGTCGGCCTCCGCCGGCGGGAAATGCAGCTCGCGCGTGGCTTGCCAGCGGTCGGGCAAGTTCAGCCGCGCGCGCAAGGTTTCGGGCAAGGGATCCGGCAGCGGGGCGAGCGCTTGCAGCGCCTGGTGCACGATCCGCCGAAATATGCGCGTGGTGATCTTGCCAGCGGCTTCATAGACCGGCACGATGCGGCCCACGTGGAGCGACGCCTCCGGATCGTCCTCGTCCTCGGGGAGGATCTCGAACTCCGGGTGGAGCATGCCGAGCTCGCCGGTGAAGCTGTCGAAGTCCACCTTCCCGTACAGCGCCACCCTTCGCCCCGGAGCCAAGACGTCCGCAAGGTAGCTCGCATGAAACCACTTGGCCAGAAGCACCGCGCCCGATGCGTCGCTGAAGGTGGCCTCGAACAGGCCGAGGTCGCGCCGGCGGAACCCTGACAAGCGCGCCGTGCGCACCGTGGCGACCACCGTGGCCATCTCGCCGGGGGCCAGTTCGCGAATCGCCTTAGTGTTACTGCGGTCCTCGTAGCGGAAGGGCGCATAGGTGAGTAGGTCTTCCACCGTGAGGATGCCTTTGCTTTCCAGCGTTTGCGCCCGCGCCGGTCCCACGCCCTTGACGTACTTGACCGGAGTCGACAGATCCACGGCGCCCACTAGTGTACAATGCCGGCATGATGCGACCGGCTCTGCTGCTCTTCGTCGCACTCCTCCCGCTCGCGGCGCAACTTCGTCTCGGCATTGTCGGCACGGACACCTCGCACGTGATCGCGTTCACCCGCCTGTTGAATGACCCCTCGGCCCCCGATCATGTTCCCGGCGCGCGCGTCGTGGCGGCTTACAAGGGCGGCAGCCCGGACGTGGAAGCCAGCCGCACGCGCGTGGACAAGTTCGCCGAAGAACTGGCGTCCCGCTGGGGTGTGGAGATCGTCCCGACTATTCCCGCGTTGTGCACCAAAGTGGATGGGGTGCTGCTCGAGAGCGTGGACGGGCGCGTGCATCTCGAGCAGGCCCGCCAGATCATCGCTGCTGGCAAGCCCATGTTCATCGACAAACCCTTGGCGGCCACACTCGAGGATGCCCGCGAAATCGCCCGTCTGGCGCGCGAGGCGGGTGTCCCGTGGTTCAGCACCTCGAGCCTGCGCTACAGCGAAATCGTGGCGTCCCTGAAAACCCCGGACATCACCGGCGCCATCGTGTGGGGACCAGGGCCGTTCGAGCCGCATCATTATCTGGATCTGTCCTGGTACGGGATCCACGCCGCGGAGATGTTATTTGCCTTGATGGGTCCGGGCTGCGAGGAGGTCACCCGCGTGGCTACGGAGAACGCCGACGAGGTGGTTTGCCGCTGGAAGGACGGCCGGTTGGGCAGCTTGCGCGTGGTTCGGCCCTCGACCAGTTTCGGGGCTGTAGTGTTCCGAGGCACCAAAGCCATACCGAGCGATCCGAACGCCAAGTGGAGCTACGCGCCCCTGGTGCGCGAGATCGTGCGATTTTTCCAGACGCGCCAGCCACCAGTGCCCAACGAGGAGACGCTCGAGCTGTTTGCGTTCCTCGATGCGGCGCAGAAAAGCAAGGAGCGGGGCGGTGTGCCCGTGCGGCTGCGCTAGCCGCCGCGGCCGGCTGGACTACAATAGGCGGTCATGTCCCGATTGCTGGAAGGGAAGAACGCGCTCGTTCTGGGAGTGGCCAACAAGTGGAGTCTTGCCTATGCGATCGCCGAGGCGTTTCACCGAGAGGGCGCGCGCCTATTTCTGACCTACCAGGGGGAGCGGCAGAAAGCCACCGTCGAAGAGCTCGCCGCGGCCCTTCAGGCCCGAATTTTCGGCTGCGACGTGACCAGCGACGAGGACATCGCCCGGTTGGGCGCGGAGCTCAACGCTGCGGCGGGCTGCCTCGACGCCGTCGTGCACAGCATTGCCTTCGCCAACCGGGAAGATCTGGCCCGGCCGTTTGTCGAAACGTCGCGCGCCGGCTTCCTACTGGCGCACGACGTCAGCGCGTATTCGCTCGTGGCCCTGGCGCGCATGGCCGCGCCGCTGATGCGTTCCGGCGGCTCCATCACAACGCTGACTTACCTTGGCTCCATCCGCGTGGTCAGCAATTACAACGTCATGGGGGTGGCCAAAGCTTCGCTCGAGGCTGCGGTGCGGTATCTCGCGGCTGACCTCGGGCCCCGGGGTATCCGCGTCAATGCGATTTCCGCCGGCCCGATCAAGACGGCATCGGCTCGGGCGGTGCCGGGTTTCTCGACGATGTTAGAGGTCATGCCCCAGCGCGCGCCCCTGCGCCGCAACGTGGATCCGGCTGAGGTCGCCGACGTGGCCGTGTTCCTGGCGAGCGAGCTGAGCCGGGGCGTCACCGGCAACGTAGTCTTCGCCGACGCCGGGTTTCACATCCTGGGGCTGTAGGCGCCGTGGCGTTCGTCTGACCGAGCGCCGGCCGTTGCTTTTCCGCATCGAGTCCAGCAACGCCCGCAAGGTCCGTTCCGTGGCCTGGTGGGCAGCGGCCAGCTCCTTGAGCTGTCGTTGCGTCTGGGCGAGGATGCGGCCGCCTTGGCGTGACAACCTGTTGATGGCCGCGATCTCTTTGTCGAACCGCGCTTCCATCTTGGCCATGCGCGCCTCGAATCGGTCCATCCGAACTTCCGCACGCGCCTGGCATTGCAAGATGAACTCGATCGTCCGCTCGATGTTCATGCAGCCCCACCAGAATACCGCGGAAACTGTCACACCACACCGGTCTGGGCGATGGCATCGCGCAGGCCGGCGCCCGCCCCCGAGAAATCTCCACGCCCGCCTGACGCGGATTCCGCTTTCGCCGTCCTCTGCTTCACGACGGCAGCGCCGCCATGCCGGAGGAGGCCATCCTTTGCCGCGAAGACGAAGCTGCCCGCGTGCGGCAAGTATTCCTGGGTCTGGCGCAGGGCAAGCCAAGAGCGCTGCTGGCATTCCTGGGGCCACTGTGAGATCGCACAAGTGATCTAATCCTCTCTCGAGGTACCGGTCAAACTCATCCCGCCCCTACAAAAGGGCGCCACTCGGGCTTCACACATGCGGACTCTTTGGATACAATCCGCTCAAGAATGAGGTGGAGGGTTTTTCTCGTCATTGGTGTTGTCCTGTTCGGGATTGGCCTGGTGGCTCTGAAATTCCTCCCCGAGATCATCTCCGCCGTCGGGGAGGAGAACGCTCGACGGGTTCACCGTGTCCTGCCTCGCAAGGTTACCCTCCTGGCACTTTGGGCGGCAGGACGGTCCCCGGGATGCTCACTGCGCGGGGCCCTCACGAGCTTGGACACCCGCGACGCCCAGCGGGCACTTTTCGCGAAGATACAATCGTCGTCTCGCAGGGTCGAACAAAGCTCAGGCTTCGAGCTGTGGGCCACACCGTACGGTGAGTTCTGGGTTCCCGCAGGATCGTCGGAAGGCCTGATATTTACGCTAGCGGAACAGGCCCGAGATATTTACCAGCAGCCCGGACACTGCGTGGAGGCGGGAGACGTCGTGCTGGATTGTGGCGCGGCTTTCGGCGTGTTCACTCGGACCACACTCGACCGTGGCGCCAAGCTTGTCGTGGCGATTGAACCATCTCCCGCCAATGTGGAGTGCCTAAAGCGCAATTTTGCCAGCGAGATCGCGGCCAGCCGGGTCATCGTTTATCCCAAGGGGCTCTGGAACCATGTGGGCGTCTTGAGGATGTACCTGCATGATAACTCGGTCCTCGACAGCTTCGTTATGCGAGAGCGCGTCGAAAGTCCAACGACGGGGGCCATTGAACTGCCCGTCACGACCATCGACCGCTTGGTATCCGAACTGCAGCTTTCGCGAGTCGACTTCATTTAGATGGACGTGGAAGGAGCGGAAGAAAAAGCGCTGCTCGGAGGCGCCACCACAATCGCGCGGTTTCGCCCGAAACTCTCGATCGCTACCGAGAACCTTCCGTCGGATCCGGTTCGCATCCCACAAATCGTTCGCACACTCTGGCCGGGATACAGCCAATCCTCGGGTCCGTGTCAGCCACGGCCCGGAAAGCCGCAAATCTACCCCGAGGTCATAACGTTCCGCTGACGTGGTCGCCCAGCTTCAGACTGCGTTTTCGTTACTTCGGGGGTTGCCTCGGTTCCGCGTGGCACGGGGCACAAGCCGCCCGACTCACGGCTCGACTCGGCCAGCCGCCCTGCAGCTCCGGCACATCTTCGCCTTTGATCAGCGCGACTCCACGTCACGTGGCGGTAAACGGCTCCGGCTGGCTCTGTCCTACCGCCGCCCGTCGCCTTTCTGCAACGAATCCAGCAACGCCCTCAAGCTTCGTCCCGCCTGCTGGGCGGCGTCCAATCCTCCAAGCTGCGGCGGCGTTTCGGGCGCGAGTGGGGCGCCTCGATGGCGGAAACGACAGGCCGATTGCCTCAGTTTCGCGTGTGGCGCAGCTCGCGTTCCACCCGCCGCGTGGCGCGCTCACTGATGAGCTCGGCCACCTTGCCCAGCAGCTCCGGCAGATCTTCGGACTGGATCAGCACCGCTTGATTGGCTTTGGCCCGGCGCTTGGCCGGAGTCCGCGTTCTCCGGTAGGTCGTGATCAGCGCCGTAGCGGGTTTGTAATCCATCATGCGGGCGTGGGCGAGCACCTTGAGCCCAGCCTTGGGGGATTCCATCCGCAAGTCGGTAAGAACCAGCTCGTACTCGCCGGATTCCATCAGCCGAATCGCCTCTGCGGCCGAGGCTGCGGCATCTACATGATAGCCGCCCGCCTCCAACACCGTCTGAAGCGTGAGCCGCGAAGTCGGATCGTCATCTACTAGCAATACCCGGGCCAACTCGAGGGTGCCCCGCCTGCCAGTTTGGGGCGATTTTTCCATGAACGGCTGTGTCCTTTCTCGACATCCCCAATATAACCCGAAACGGCCTTTTTCCAACCCCTGATTTTTGAAGCTGATTGAAACGACATCCGTAGGAGAAAGCTTTCGCTGGGCGGACTTGTCGTGGCGCGAGGTTGGCCGTTCGGAATCAAGAAGATGCCGTAGATTCCACCTGGAGCTCCGCGGTCGGCTCTGCGACAGCGCCAAAGACGCGCTCGAAGATGCGATCCACGTGGCGGAGTTGCCGCTCGAGTGAAAAGGCCTCGGCGATTTGCTCGGCCGACAGGACGGCGCGGATCTCTGGGTCGCTCTCGATTGCGGCGCGGAAATCTCCCTCCTCCTCCCACGCCTTCATCGCATGGGCTTGCACGATGCGGTAGGCTTTTTCCCGCAGCATGCCGGCTGCCGCTAGATCCAGCAGCAGCTGCCCGGAAAAAATCAGCCCGCGGGTGAGCTCCACATTGCGCCGCATCCGCTCGGGGTAGACGCGCATTCCCTCGACCAGCCAGGTGGTCTTGGCCAGCAGGTAGTCGGTGAGGATGCACGAATCGGCGAGGATGACCCGCTCGACGGAGGAATGCGAGATGTCGCGTTCGTGCCACAGCGCGATATTTTCGAACGCCGCTTGCACATTGGAGCGAACCACTCGCGCCAAGCCGCAGATCTGCTCGCTGGTCACCGGGTTGCGCTTGTGGGGCATGGCCGAACTGCCCTTCTGACCCTCCGTAAACGGCTCCTCGGCCTCCCGGACCTCGGTGCGCTGCAGATGGCGCACCTCGAGGGCGATCTTCTCGCTGGTGGCGGCGATCAAGGCCAGCACCGACAGGAAAAAGGCGTGCCGGTCCCGGGAAATCACTTGGGAGGAGACCGGGGCAACCCGCAGTCCCAGCCGCTCGCAGATGGCTTGCTCGGCTTCCGGACTCAAATGGGCCAGGGTACCGACGGCCCCGGACAGCTTTCCGACGGCCATTTCCTCGGCGGCGGCTTGTAGGCGGTTCCGCTGCCGCGCCACTTCGTCATACCAGAGGGCCAGCTTGAGGCCGAAGGTGATCGGCTCGGCGTGCACCCCGTGGGTCCGGCCTACTTGCACCGTGTGGCGGAACTCCATCGCCCGGCGGCGCAACACCTGGCCGAGCCCGTCCAAACCCTCGAGCAACAGCGCCGCGGCCTGTTTGATCTGGAGGGCCTGAGCCGTGTCGACTACGTCGTACGAGGTTAGCCCGTAGTGTAACCAGCGGGACGCTTCGGCATGTCCGGCTGCGGCCATACTTTCCGCTACAGATGTCGTGAACGCGACGACATCGTGTTTCACCTCTCGCTCGATTTCGTGAATGCGCTGGATATCGAAGCGGGCATGCTGGCGCAGCAGCCGAGCCGCCTCGCGGGGCACCTGGCCCAAGTCGGCCAGCACTTCCGCCGCGGCCAGCTCCACTTCCAGCCACGTGCGGAACTTGTTCTCCTCGCTCCAGATGCGGCCCATCTCGGGCCGGGTGTAACGTGCGATCATTGCTCGAGACCTCGGTCTAGAACGTGAAAACTTCGGTTTGGCATCGCGGCTCGGCGATCACGAGCTTGGGGTTGAGTCCCCGGTGTTGCAAGGCTTGGAGCGCCCCGATCCGCACGAGCTCTGGGTGGTTGTTGTTCTCGCTCAGGTGCGCGAGCACCAGCAGGGACACCGTCCGGTCTAGATCCTGGCGAAGGAACTCGCAAACCAGGTCGTTCGAAAGGTGCCCTTTGCGGCCCATGACGCGCTGTTTGACCGACCAAGGGTAGGGCCCTACTTTGAGCATTTCCAGATCGTGATTCGATTCGAGCACGAGCAGGTCGGTGCCTCGGAGGTGATACTTCACGGACTCCGGTATGTAGCCCAGATCCGTGACCAGGCCGACTTTGACGCCGCAAGCCGAAAACGTGAAGCCTACCGGATCGGCCGCATCGTGCGGCAAGGTAAAGCTGGTCACCTCGATATCGCCCACGGCGAACCGGCTCCCGGCCTGGAAGGGGATGACTGTCGGCTCCGCTTCGCCCCAGTCGATGGCCGGTGCCGTTAGCCGGGAAAGATAGACCGGCGTCTGGAGTCCCCGCACGAGCGCCGGCAAGCCCGAGACGTGGTCGGTGTGTTCGTGACTGATCAGGATCGCGTCGAGCCGCTCCGGGCTCTCCCCGATTCGGCGCAAGCGCGCGATGATTTCGCGGCGGCTCAGCCCGGCGTCCACCAAAACGCGCGTGCTCTCCGTCGCCAGGAAAATGCAATTGCCGGAACTGCCACTAGCGAGAACGCAGAGCCTGACGATCGGCGCCTCCCGAAGTTCCGTTGTAGCACATCGCCCTTGGCGCGCAGAACGAATCAAAGCGGAATATTTCCGTGCTTCTTTCGTGGCATCGTATCCACTTTGTTCTCCAGCATGCGCAGCGCCCGGATCACCCTGGGGCGCGTTTGGCGCGGCTCGATGACATCGTCGACGAACCCGCGCTCGGCGGCGACGAAGGGGTTGGCGAATCGGTCCCGAAATTCCGCGATTTTTTGCCGGCGCACCGCCTCCCGGTCGCTGGCCGCCGCCAGCTCCCGCCGGTAAACGATCTCCACGGCCGCCTCCGGGCCCATCACCGCGATCTCGGCCGTCGGCCAAGCGTAGTTGACGTCCGTGCGCAAGTGCTTCGATCCCATGACGCAGTAGGCGCCGCCGTACGCTTTCCGGGTGATGACGGTGATCTTGGGCACCGTCGCTTCCGCGTAGGCGTAGAGCAGCTTGGCGCCGTGCCGGATGATGCCGCCATATTCCTGATCCGTTCCGGGTAAGAAGCCCGGAACGTCCTCGAAGGTCAGAATCGGAATGTTGAAGGCATCGCAGAAGCGCACGAAGCGCGCGCCTTTGACGGAGGAGTTGATGTCCAAGCAACCGGCCAGGTGGGCGGGTTGATTGGCCACGACGCCCACCGGCCGGCCGTCCAACCGCGCAAAGCCCACCACCAGGTTCCGCGCGAAATGCTCGTGCACTTCGAAGAATTCGCCGTCATCCACCACCAGCCGGATGACTTCTTTCATGTCGTAGGGCAACGTGGGATCCTCGGGCACGATCGTGTCCAGGCGCGGCTCCTGACGGTCCGCGGGATCCGTGCACGGCTTGCGGGGAGGATCCTCCCGGTTGTTCTGCGGCAAGTATTCGAGCAGCTGGCGAATCATGCGCAAGCACTCGGCATCGTCGGGGGCGATGAAATGCCCCACGCCGCTCACGGTGTTGTGGGTCACTGGCCCGCCCAGCTTTTCTTTGGTCACGTCCTCGTGCGTCACGGTCTTGATGACGTCCGGACCGGTGACGAACATGTAGCTGGTGCCGTCCACCATGAACACGAAATCGGTGATGGCGGGCGAGTAGACGGCGCCTCCGGCGCACGGCCCCATGATGGCTGAAATCTGCGGGATCACGCCGCTTGCCAGCGTATTTCGAAGGAAAATCTCCGCGTAGCCGGCCAGCGACAGGACGCCTTCTTGAATGCGCGCCCCGCCGGAGTCGTTGAGGCCGATCACCGGCGCTCCGTTCTTGAGCGCCAGATCCATGATCTTGCAGATTTTTTGGGCGTTCGCCTCCGAAAGGGAGCCGCCAAAGACCGTGAAGTCCTGGGCAAAGACGTACACCAGGCGACCGTGAATTTCCCCGTAGCCGGTGACGAAACCATCGCCGTCGATGAGCTGCTCGTCCATGCCGAAGTCGCGGCAGCGGTGGCGCACCAGTTTGTCCAGCTCCTCGAAGGTGCCTTCGTCCAGCAGCAGCTCGATGCGCTCCCGGGCCGACAGCTTGCCGGCTTGGTGCTGGCGTTCGCGGCGCTCCGCGCCACCGCCGGCTTCCGCGGCCGCGTGCCTTCTGCGCAGTTCTTCCAGTCGGTTCATGGAGATCACAGTAACACTATGGACCCGCGTCGTCGCCGCGCCTCGACGACCGCCCGGAGACGTCAGCGGGCGGTAAGTCCGGATTCGCGTCCAGTCCGGCCGCCGGCGTCCTCGGACGCGCTGCCCGCCCGGTCACGAGAACCTTCAAGCCGCAGTCCGCCTCCCAGCGCGCCCACCATCTCCCGGTCTGGAGTCCGATCGTTCAGGCCCTCGTTGTCGTGGTCCCGAGCGTGGGCTTCCTCCGGCTCGTGGGAGTCTCCGGCCGCTGACCTCGAAGCCATACGGCGTGCGGGGCCCACACGCTCGGGCAGCGATGTTTACAGGCGACAGCGCGCCTCGTCGAGACAGGCCGAGATCAGCCTGGCGATTTGCGACGCGTGGGCTCCGGCAAGCAATCCTTCGTGGCTGCCGGGAAACCGAAACTCCACCGCCTCCCCGCACAACACGTCCTGCCAGCCCATCAGTGGAACCGGGTACACCGCGGCCCTCGGATCGGAGCTCGCGAAAAGCAGCACCCTGCCCGCGTACCGCGAAGGCTGGTAGCGGCGCTCAGCCAGGCGAAGCGCGTATTCGGTCCTCCTCAGCCACCGCGGCGGCTCGCTGTCGGGCCGAGCGAAGGCGCGGTAAAGCAGCAACCCCACCTCCTCCCGGCGCGCACGCAAGAAAGTTTGGGCCCGAATGCGGAGGTGCTCTTTTCGTCCGATCGGCCCGCCGAAGGCAAGCGCCTTCAGGTGGAATGCGACCCGACCGGCGCCATGGCGCAGCCGGAGAGCCAAACCGCCGCTGCCGGCGTTCCAAGCCGGATTGAACGTGTCTACCATCGCGAGGAGGCCGACCGCTTCGCCTCGCGCAGCCAGTCGTTGTGCGATCTCCAGCGCCACCACTCCGCCCAGACACGCCCCAACCAGAAAGTAGGGCCCTCGCGGTTGGACGGCCTGAATCTGACCGATGCGGGCTTCGGCGAGCCCGCCGATGCCGCCGTCGGCCAGCTCCCGGCTCCAGCGCGGGAGCGTGAATCCATACACGGGCTGCTCCGGGGCCAAGTGTTGCGTGAGGTCGACGAATAGCCGCAGGCTTCCGGTAAGGCCGGGGTGACAAAACAAGGCGGGTCTGTCCCCTGCCGTTCGGAGGGCAACGACCCCGTCTGGCAGCGGCCGGGCCTGTTCTGACTCCAACCGGCGGGCGACTTCGGCAAGCACGGGCCTCTCGAAGAACTCCGCCAGCGGAAGGGTCACCCCGAATTGCTCGCCGAGCCGCGCCGTGACCAGCGTCGCTAGCGCGGAATCTCCCCCCAGTTCGAAGAAGTCATCGTCCCTTGCCACGGTCTCCACTCCGAGGACGTCGCGCCACAGCGCGGCCAGCCGCCGTTCCCATTCGGTCTCGAACGAAGAAATGTGTCTCCTCTCGCGGGCGCCTGGGACCGCTTCGACGCCGAGGGCTGCGGCCAAGCCGACGCGCAGAGGCTTGCCGGTGGGGCCTTTGGGGATCTCCGGCACGATGCGGATCACTCGAGGCACTTTGAAGTCGGCCAGACGCTGGGCGGCGAACCGTTGCAGCGCCTGCGGGCTTGTCTGACGCCCACCTCGGAGCACCACCGCCGCGCCGACATCCTCTCCCAACCGTGGGTGCGGCATCGCAAAGGCGACCGCCTCGGCCACCTCGGGATGCGCCAACAAAGCTTCCTCGATTTCGCGGGGGGAGATCTTCTCGCCGCCGCGGTTGATCATCTCCTTCAGGCGCCCGGTGAGAAACAAATAGCCGTCCGCATCCAGGTAGCCCTGGTCCCCGGTCCGGAACCAACCGTTTACAAAGGCGGCTTCGTTGGCTCGGGCGTTGTCCAGATAGCCGGAAGTGATCGTTTCTCCCCGCACCGCGACTTCGCCGCGGCCCCCGCGACCCGTCGGCTCTCCCTTCTCGTCCAGGAGAACGATTTCCACTCCTGTAGGCCGTCCCACCGAGCCGGCTTGCGTTGCCCCGGCGGCAGCGGATTGCTCGCCACCTGATGCGCCGCTTCCGTCATCCCGTGGGCCTCGATGACGGGCACCTCGAACGTGTCTTCGAGCTCCGCCATGAGCTGCGGCGCCAGCGCCGAGGAGCAGGAACGGATCAAGCGAAGTGACGTGTCTCCGACCCGGTGTGGCATGCGCCGTCTCGCCGCAAGAACCGCCTGGTGGATCGTGGGCACCGATGTGTACCAACTGGGACGGAACTGGCTCAACCACTCGAAAAACTCACCCGCACGGAATCCTGACGAGCAGACCACGCTGGCGCCGGCGTAAAGCGAAGCCAGCAAGGCGGCGGCCAGGCCGTGCATATGGAACAGCGGCATGACATTCAGGCACCGATCCCGCCCATCCAATTGCAGACTCAGCGCGATATTGCGGGCCGACACGCAGAGGTTGCGGTGCGTGAGCGGGACCAGCTTCGGCTTGGACGTCGTTCCTGAAGTGTGCAGAAGCAAGGCGGTGTCCTCGGGCGCGCCCGAGTCGTCTTCGGAAGGCTTTCCCGGCGTCCCCTCGAGGCGAAAGCTCCCCGCCGGCGCGCCCGGCGCCCCGACCAGCCGGAGCAGTGGGACACCGAGTCTGCGCGCCGCTTCGAGAGCGTTCCGGTTGGGATCCTGGCCGACCAAGAGCGCGCTCGCGTGCAGATCGGCCAGATAAAACTCGAACTCCTCCCGCGTGTAGGCCGGATTCAACGGCGCGGCGATGGCAGAGCAGGCGACAGCCAAGAACGCAGTCGCGGCCTCGGGGCCGTTGGGCAATACGATCGCGACCCGGTCTCGGCGCCCCAATCCCAATCGCCGCAGTTGCTGGGTAGCGGCTGCAATCTGCTCCCAGAGGGCGCCGTAGGACAACTCCCAACGGCCGGGAGCCAGAATTGCGGCACGGTGCGAAAAGCGGGCGGCTCGCGCCTCGAGGAGCGAAGCGAGCGTTGCCTCTGGCAGGGCCGGGGCGGCCTCGGAAGGTGGCATTCGGTTCAGTACGGCCAGCGTCCGACGCGCCCGGGAAGGGGCAAGCCGCGACGTTCCTTGTCTTGGCGTGCGGGCGGCGCGCTGGCGCCGACGCTGGTTCGGGGCAGCGACGCTGCACTGAAGTCAATTTCTTCGGCCGTGAAGCTCAGAGGGCGATCGAGGACCATTTCGAGCGTCGTGCCTCGCGTGAGCACGACGTCGGGTCCCCGGGAAAGCAGCACGCCGAGCATGCCCGCCGTCGCGCCCGCGGCCGCGCCAATCGCGGTGCCCAGACCCGGCCGTCCCGCAGCGCTGCCCGAGATCACGCCGATGGAAGCGCCCGCGGCCGTCGCTTCCCCCACCGTGCGGGCATCTCCCCCTTTGTTGCCCTCGCTCTTGATCTTGCCTTCTTCCCGGTCCAGCTCCTGCGTTGCACTGCCGTCCAGGGCGCCTACGCGGGCGCGGAAGTCTCGCGTCACGCCGTTCGGCAGAGTCAACGAATCGAAACGGAGATACAACTCGCCGCGGCCCTTGACGCGCCCCGGCCGCTTGACTTCCGTAATCGTCCCCGCCACGTAACTCCCCGGAGGGATGACCACACGGCCGTTGGCCAGAATCGGGAAAATCGTCTCCAAATAGACCCGGTCGCCTTCGGCCGAGTGCTTCGTGCTGACGCTGTTCAGCAGGCTCAGGGGAATGCGCGTGCCCGGCTCGACGACATATTGTCCCGATCCGGCGGGGCTGACCTCCCGCCAGCCCGTCTGCTGCGCGCCCTCGGAAGTGGTCTGGGCCAACAGGGCGCAAGCACATCCAACCAACGCCGCAACACCGCGGTACATTCCGGCCTCCCTTGGCTCATTCTAGCCCACACCTCGTTAAACGTGCCGCATCTTTTGTGCGTTTCCCGGATCTAGTCGGACCGCCGCGCCGCAAGCCGCAACCCGGGCGGGCTTATGTCGGCCCCCACCGCGATGCGGACTTCTGGGTTCTCGTTCAGTTCTTCCGGCAGCGTCAAATTGATTTGATACAAACCGGCGAACCCCGGGGCCACGCCGACATAAGAGATCCGCTCCGGCGCTACCGCGGCGCCGTCGAGCAAGACCGCGAAGCTGCGCGCGCGTTCGATCCGGCTCGCCGCGGTGGGGATCCGGCCGTAGACCTGGGGGGGAACCGTGGGGCCCAGCCCGGTCGCCCAAAGGATGATCTCTTCTCCAGGCCGTGCAGGCTGTTCGCGGCGGATCAGCGAGAAATCTTTGCGGGTGGCGATCACTGTTTCCGGGTCAAGCAAGAAGAGCGCCGGAGCGGTCTCCCGCAGCCGCACCCGCAGCGGAGGCCCCGCCGTGGCGTCTCGCACCAGTTGGATCGTCACCTCGCCGGCAGTGAGGTTCGTCGGGATGAGGAAGTTCACCTGGGTCGGTGAGACGAAGTAGATCTGGGCGGGGCGGTCACTGACCAGCACGCGCACTCCCGTCCCCGGCAAGACCGTCGGCAAAGCACCTGCCTCCACATCCTCCCAAGTGATCGCGCGGGTTCCCCACGCCAGGCGCGAACCGAACAGCGTGGCCAAGGTGTTCGGCGCCAGAGCGCCTGCCACGAAGCTGGCCCCGTTGACCAGGCCCCCCTCGGAATAGCAGGGGCCGGTTGACGTGCAATGTGCTTCGCTTTGGGCCCAGCAGAGCCCGCCCAGCCCCGCGGCCAGCCAGACCACCGCTCGCATGAGAAGCCTCATGCCAGTAGTGGGCAGGGCATGGAGAAATTCTCACCGCTGGACAGTGATGTAAACTTCCTGCTGCGTCTCCACGCCGCCGATTTGCAACTCCACCCGCTGGTCTCCGTCCGGGACGTCTGGAATCCGCACGTTGAACTGGCACTCGCCGGCGAAGATCAGAAAGCCGGTGTTCTCGAACACCTCCGCTGGCACGCCGCCGATGCGGACGGCCACTGGATTGGTCAAGCGCGGCGCTCCGCTCACCACCCGGCCCGCTGGCTGTGCCGGGTTGGTGTCGCCACATCCGGTGGCAAAGAGCAGAACGAATTCACCCGGTCGCGCCGGCCGGGTCGGAATGTTCAGCGGTGCCAGCAGGCCGGGCCGTCCGACCCAAGGTCTGCCGGAAAAATCGCTGTCAGGGAACAGCGCGCCGACATACCGCTGCCCGTCAGGGACGAAACCCGCCCACGTGAACAACGCCGGAGCGATCCGCCGCTTTTCCACCATGACCGGGTCACTGGTCCCGTTCGGGGTGGCGACGACCACTGGCACCATGCCCGTGGTATCGTCGTCGGGAGCCTGCACATTGATCTGGGTTGGGCTGATGTAGTAAACGAACGCGTCCCGGTTGTTGATCTTTACGCTCACACCATCCAACTGGGTTGGCAGCACTCCGCTGACGATTTCGCTTGCCCGCCAAGTGCGGGTCGTGGGCGCCAGGTTCTGGCCGTAGATGGACATCCAAGCGCCGGAGGAGATTGTCGGCCTCGAGCTCCAGGCGTTCACGGCGCCGCCCTGCGCGATCGTGGGTCGCGGGCCAATGGCGGCGGGTCGGAGCACGAACGGTCCCGCTAGGTGAATGCGGTCTCCGGAGGTCATGCCATTGCCATTCGCGGCGTTGGCGGCGATCCATACCAGAACGTTGCCCACGTTGGTGGCGGGCGGCGTCCAATCGAAACTGAACGTGCCCGAAGTCCGCCGCACGCTGTGTCCCACAAATTGCACCGTCACGCCGGGCCGGCAGGGCTGGGTCGCGGTCTTGAGGGAGCCATCGTCACAGAGGACTTGGGTGGAGGAGTCCGCCGGCTCGAAGTCCCCGGCTTGCCCGTTCCGCGTGTCGCTTTCCAGCCGCGCCGTGAGCTGGAAGCCGAAGACAACCGCTTGGGGGTCGCTGATCGTCACCGTCCAGCGGACCTTGCCGCCGCCTGGCACATAGGTCATGTCCGGCCGGCCGGGGTCGAGCTGGATGGCGCTCGAGTCTCGGATCAACGTGCTGCCCGGGGCTTGGTGGCACCCGGCCGTGAAGCAGGTGTCGTCGCCCGGGGCCCCAGTGCTGCGACGGGGGGCGCCGAAACTGTAGGCATAGATCAGAACTGGAAGGACGGACAAGACGGCTGCGATCTTGGCGAGGTAAATCTGCTTCTCGCGATGCATCTCAGCTTCAGTGTAATGCCACACCTGCGAAATTGGGGCCGAACGAGCTACGAATGAACGGCTCCTGCGGCCAAGGTGATTTCGAGGTTTAACTTGGGGCGTTCTCCGGGCCGGGGTTTCGCTAACGGAGAATTCCTTCTCCCTCTTTCACGACAACCAACTGGTTTGCGGGAACTTTCAGAAACCTCTCGACGGCACCGGTCGGCCAGCGCACCTCCAGATCCGCGGTCTCAGCGGCGCCCAGACCGAAGTGCAGGCGCGAATCGTTGACGGAATAAAAGCTCGATTGGCTCAGCACTTCTTGCACCTGACGGAATTTCCCATAACGACACACCACGCGAGCGCCGATGGCGCTGCGGTTGGACTTGGTGCCGATGAGCTTGACTTTCAGCCACTGGTTGCGGCCGCTCAAGTCGTTGCGCAACAGCGAAGGGGGCTCGTTCATGTTCACGATCAGGATGTCCAGGTCGCCGTCGTTGTCGAAGTCGCCGAAGGCGCAACCCCGGCTGGAATGGGCCGCGGCCACGCCGGGCCCGCCCTCCTCGATCAGCTCTTCGAACTTGCCGTTGCCGAGGTTGCGGAAGATAACGCGGGGCGTCCGGTAAGGGTAGGCGGGCAGATGCTTTTCCACTTCTGGATACACGCTGCCGGTGACAAAAAAGATGTCTGGCCAGCCGTCGTTGTCCAGGTCCACGATCCCGGCGCCCCAGCCGACAAAGCGGGTTTCGACGGCCAGGCCGGCGCGGATGGTCATGTCCTCGAAGACGCCCTTGCCGTTGTTGCGGTAGAGGATGTTGGTGTCGTCGGAGAAATGCGTCTTGAAAATGTCCAAGTTGCCGTCCAGGTCGTAGTCGCCGATGCCGAGCCCCATGCCGGCTTGCTCCATGCCATCTTCGTTGAGCGCCACGCCCCGTTCGAGACCTTCTTCGGTGAAGGTGCCGTCGCGGTTGTTGCGGAAGTAAAGGCTGGGAGTCGAATCGCACGCCACGTAGATGTCGGGCCAGCCGTCGTTGTCGAAGTCGGCGGCGACGACGGTCATGCCGTAGGTGCCGGTGGCGTTGGCCACGCCGGAAGCGACGCTGACGTCGGTGAACGTTCCATCGCCGTTGTTGCGGTAGAGGCTGTGGACGCCCGGGGGAAGGCCGCGCGGCCCGCAGTTGACGGGAATGCCTTTCCAGGTGCAATTGATGTTTCCGCCCGGTTTCGGGACTTTGGCGAAATCGAACTCGAGGTAATTGGACACGAAAAGATCAAGATAACCGTCCCGGTTGTAATCCACAAAGGTGCAGCCGGCGCCCCAGCGCCGCCGCGACTCGAGAAGCCCCGCTTCCTTGGTCACATCGGTAAAGGTTCCGTCGCCGTTGTTACGGTATAGGACGTTCTGGCCCCAGTAAGTGACAAAGAGATCTTCGAAGCCGTCGTTATTGTAGTCGCCCACAGCGACCGAAGATGCCCAGCCGGTACGGGCAAGTCCGGCTTTCTCCGTGACGTCGGTAAAGGTGCCGTCGCGGTTGTTCTTATAGAGCCGGTTGGTGGCGCCTTCGGGATTTCCTTCGAGGCGCGTGCCGCCGAGCAGAAAAATGTCGAGCCAGCCGTCGTTGTCGTAGTCGAAGAAGGCCGCGCCGCAGCCGATGGTTTCGAGAATGTAGTCCTTTCGGTCCACGCCGCCGTAAATGACCGGTGCGGTCAGGCCCGCCTGCGGCGCCACGTCGGTGAAGCGGGCGTGAAACGGAAGGCCCGAGGGCTTGCCGCGCGGCAGCGGCTTGACGCCGCGCGTGGCCACACCTTGGCCCTGGAGCGGGATCGGCGCCGTCGCCAACAAAGCCAGCAGCTCGCGCCGGGTCAACCGCCCCACCCCACCCAGTATGAGTTTCGGGGACAGGCTACGCAACCCCAAACTCGCCGCGGCCAAGGGGAGCCGAATATCGGGGTTGCGTCGCCTGTCCCCCCGGAAACGGTGGCGTGTTAAAACGGACTGCTATGCAGCTGGACTTTCACGGCAAGACGGCGATCGTCACCGGGGGCGCCAACGGCATTGGGCTGGCGGCCGCCCGAATCCTGGCTTCGGCGGGGGCTGCCGTCTGGATCCTCGATCTCGCCTCGGAGCGGCCCGCGGAAGTGGCGGCGACGTTCGGAGCCCGCGGCTACGTCGCCGATGTCACCGACCGCGCCTCGCTGGAAGCGGCCTTCGACGCCGCCGGCGCACCCGACGTGGTGGTCGCCAACGCCGGCATCGGCGCCCCGGCCGAACTCAACGCCACCACGCGGGAACAATGGGACCGCACCATCGCCGTCAACCTGACCGGCGTGTTCGAGACGGTGCAGGCGGCCGCCGCCCGCATGAAGCCGCGCCGCCGGGGCGCCATCGTCCTGACGGCCTCGACGAACTCCTTCGACGGGGAAGCCGATTTGATCGCTTATAACGCCAGCAAAGCCGGCCTCCTCGGCATCCTCCACACCGCCGCTAACGAACTGGGCCCGTACCAGATTCGCGTCAACGCCGTCTGCCCGGGGCTGATCCGCACCCGGCTGACGACGCAGTACTTCGCTTCGCCCCAGGTTCTGAAAGACTACTTCCGCGATATTCCCTTGGGTCGCGGCGGCGAACCCGAAGAGGTGGGCGCGGCCATTGCGTTCCTTGCCTCCGACCTGGCTTCGTACATCACTGGCGCAGCGCTCTTCGTAGACGGCGGGCAGATGGCGGCCAAGTTCGGCACCTGGAATGAAGACCGGGCCGAATTTCACACCGACCGCTGGCGTCTGCGGGACTAAGATCCCCCGCTTGCGACGACAAGGGTCCGGCCCAAGCCCGCTATAATAAAAAGGAAATCAACGTCCGAGCCGGCAGGGGAGGTCTCAATGTTCCTCAGCGTCCGCGAGATGGAGCTGCGGAAGGTCCGCTTTCACGAGACGTTTCCGCCGGGCCAGATCGAGTTCTTCGATGCGAAGCTGTGGCAAGCCTCGCTGCTCGAAGCCAGCGGCTCAGCGGAGCTGATCCCTAACTCCGGCGGCGAGATTCGCGTCCGCGGTCGGCTCACCGTGTGCATGCAGGCCGAGTGCGACCGCTGCCTGGAACCGGCCAGCTTCCCGCTGGACTTGGCGTTTGACCTGTTTTACGAACCGCTCACCTCATCGCCGCGCGTCGAGGAGGTCGAGCTCAGCGAAAGCGACTGCGAGGTGGCTTTCTATCAGGGCGAGGGTCTCGAACTGGAGGACGTTCTGCGGGAACAGATCCTGCTGGCGCTTCCGATGCGGCGCATCTGCCGCGAGGACTGCAAGGGCATCTGTCCGCAGTGCGGCCAAAATCGCAACTTGGCCCCCTGCGCCTGCCGTCCCCAGGCGGTGGACGACCGCTGGGCGGCGCTTCGGGACCTGTAGTCCCGCGCTAGAATCTTCGCACGCTTCAGTAAGATGGAAGAGCAAGGTTTTGTGACTCATGGCGAATCCAAAACGCAGACATTCCCAACGGCGCACTAATAACCGCCGCGCCCACGACGCGCTCCGAGCGGCGGGGCTGACCGAGTGCCCGAATTGCCACGAACCGAAGCTGCCGCACCGCGTTTGTCCTCACTGCGGCACGTACAAGGGACGCGAAGTCATCGAGGTCGAAGAAGAGTAGGGCGAAGCAGCTGTTCCCGAGCCGGTTATGGTCACGATCGCAGTGGATGCCATGGGCGGCGACCACGCCCCCAAACCGGAAGTCGAGGGAGCCGTCCGCGCGGCCAAAACGCTCGGCGTGCGCGTGATCTTAGTCGGCCGCGAGGACATCCTGCGGGAGGAATGCGCGCGGCACGATGGGGTACGAAAACTACCGATCGAGATCGTCCACGCCAGCGAGCGCGTGCTGATGGAGGACAGCGCCACCAAAGCGGTCCGCGCCAAGCGCGATAGCTCCATCCGCGTGGCCGCTCGCTTGGTCCGCGACGGGGTGGCTCAAGGCTGGGTCTCGGCCGGCAACACTGGCGCCGTGATGATCACCGCCAAAATGGTGCAGGGCACGGTGCCGGGCGTCGAGCGCCCGGCGCTCGCGTCGGCCTTCCCCACCCTGAAAGGCAAACCCGCCGTGATGGTGGACGTCGGCGCCAACGTGGACTGCACCCCGCGCATGCTCGCCCAGTTCGCCGTTATGGGCAATATCTACTCCCGCGTCATCTTCCACACCGCCAATCCCCGCGTCGGCCTGCTGTCCATCGGCGAAGAAGAGCACAAGGGCAACGAACTGACGCGCAGCGCCGCGCGCCTGATCAAGTCGCTGCCGCTGAACTTCATTGGCAATGTCGAAGGCCGGGACCTCTACACCGGCGCCGCCGACGTCATTGTCTGCGACGGCTTTACGGGCAACGTGGCGCTGAAAGTCAGTGAGGGTATGGTGGAGGTCGTCAAGCATCTGCTGGAAGAATCCCTCAAGGCCACCATTACGCGGCAGATCGGCTACGTCCTTTCTCGGGCCGCGTACACGAACTTCAAGCGGCGGGTGGATTATTCCGAGTACGGCGGCGCTCCCTTGCTCGGGGTCCGCGGCGTCTGCATTATTTGTCATGGCCGCTCCAACGCCAATGCCATCAAGAATGCGATCCGGGTGGCGGCGGAGTTCTCCGCGGGCCAGGTCAACCAGCGCATCGAGAGCGAGCTACAGAATTGGTCGGCGCATGTATTGGCCCAGAACCCGTCCTAGACGCCGGACCTTCCGTCTGGCGGCCCTGACGCTCTTCTGCGGCGTGGTCGCACCCCTGGGAGCCCAGCGGCTGGATCCCGTCAAGTGGTCTTTATCGCTCGAGCCGCCCGTCGTACCGCCCGGCGCAAAGGTTCTGGCGCGGCTGGTGGCCACCATCGAGCCCGGCTGGTACCTCTATTCGCTGTCCACTCCTGCGGGAGGGCCGATTCCCACTACGTTGAAGCTGGCCGACCACCCCGCCATCGCGCGCTACCGCGTCTACCAGCCTCCGCCCAAGCGCAAGTTCGATCCCAATTTCAATCTCGACGTCGAAGCGTATGAGAACAAGGTCGAGTTCCTGCTCGAAGTGGAACTGAGTTCGGAAGCCCCGGCAGGACCGCTGGAGCTCGCAGCGCAGGCGCGCTATCAAGCCTGTGACGCCAAGCAATGTTTGCTGCCGGTGCGCCGCACCGCCACGGCGACGCTCCGCATCGACGCTCTTGCCGCGGCACCCAACGTCACGCTGCCGCCCGGATACCTGTTGTTCGAGCCTTCGCGTGCCGCTGCCGCGCCGCCGCCCGCCCCGTCTGCGCCACCGCAGGCAGGGGGGCTCGCCCTCTTCCTCGCCGTCGCTTTCGGATTCGGGCTGGCGGCCGTGTTCACCCCGTGCGTCTTTCCCATGATCCCCATCACGGTTTCGTTCTTCGTTCATCAGCAAGCCGGTTCGCGCACCGGGAGCCTCGGCCAGGCGGTGCTGTTCTGCCTGGGGATCATCGTTCTGTTTTCCGCACTCGGCCTGGCGACCACTGCGGCCTTAGGACCGTTCGGTGCCCAGCAGCTAGCTTCCAGCCCGTGGGTGAACGGCTTCATCGCCCTGGTCTTCTTTGTGTTTGGCCTCAGCCTCCTCGGCGCCTTCGAGCTGACCATTCCCTCGGGCATCCTCACGCGGCTGGATCGGGCCTCCCAGCGCGGAGGCTCCCTCGGCACCCTGCTGATGGGCTTGACATTTTCCCTCACGGCGTTCGCTTGCGTGGGGCCGTTTGTCGGCACGTTGCTGGCGGGCTCGCTCACGGCGGGCGGCCTCCGTCCCTTGGCGGGCATGGTCTCGTTCGCCGCCGGCCTGGCGCTGCCGTTTTTCTTGCTGGCCTTGTTTCCTTCTTACTTGAAGCGGCTTCCCAAAAGCGGCGGCTGGATGGCGCGCGTCAAGATCGTGCTGGGATTCGTGGTGCTGGCGGTGATGCTCAAATACTGGAGCAATGTTGACGCCGTGATGCAGTGGAACGTGCTGACCCGCGAGCGCTTCTTGGCGGCCTGGGTGGTCTTGTTCGCCCTGCCGGGTCTGTATCTGCTCGGCTTTCTCCGCATGGAGGGGGTTCGCGGCGACGAGCCTCTCGGAGTCGGGCGTTTGATGGTCGGGGTCGCGTTCCTGGTGTTCTCGTTCAGTTTGATCCCCGGCATGTTCGGCGCACGGCTCGGGGAACTGGACGCGTACGTGCCTCCTCCGTCGGCTTCCGGCGTCGGCGGTGCGGCTTCCGCCGGCCCGGTGTGGCTCAAGAACCAGTACCGCCAGGCGCTCGAGCAGGCCCGGGCCGAAGGCAAGCTCGTACTGGTCAGCTTCACCGGCTACGCCTGCACGAATTGTCACTGGATGAAGGCGAACATGTTTCCGCGACCGGAAATCGCCGCCCGGCTGAAGGATTTCGTGCTGGTGGAGCTGTACACGGACGGCACGGACGCCGCCTCCGAGGAAAACCAGCGTCTGCTCGAGTCCCGCTTCGGGACCACGGCTATCCCCTACTACGCCATCCTGGATCCGGACGAACGCGTGCGGGCCACGTTCGCCGGCCTGACGCGCGACACCGAGGAGTTTCTCGCGTTCCTGCAATCTCCCTCAACGGCAACCATCAACTCTGCTCGGTAAGGCGGCTGAACGCGCGGCGGGATCCGTTACGGGCGGGTCGCCTGACGGCGCTGTATCGCGGTGGCGTTCGGGACGCCCCCGAATTGCGCCTACCGGCAAGAGCGGGGGCAAGTGCGCTTCGCACGGCCACGGTTCCGCTAATATTTTTTCATTATTGTCAACTTTCGGTTTCCAGACTAACATCGGTGTGATCCGACCGTAACCACTCAGAGGAAGCCGGAAAGGTTATGCGCAGCGCACGGGGGGTTTCATTCGTTGGGGCGGGGCTGATCGTTCTACTTTTGAACTCCGCTTATCTGTGGGGTTTTGCAACGCCCAGCGTCTTCTACATGGCCAACGTGCTGGCCCACATCGTGCTGGGGGCGGCTCTCACCGCGGCAGTGGCATGGTTGCTGATTCGACGGCCCGAGTGGCGGCGCGAGGCCCGCTTGGCCACGGTGCTTTTAGGGGTCTCGGCTGCCTTAGGCTTCTACTTGACGTGGGCTGGAGCACTACGGCCCAACCGCTGGATCCTGTGGGCGCATATTGGGTTGGCCATCGCCGGGCTGGTAGCGCTGCTCCGCTATGCGCTGAGCAAGGCTTTGGGAGGCGGTCGGGGCTGGCGGTGGTTCGCCCGCGGATTGCAATTTTCTCTGGTCCTGTTGGTCGCGCTCCGCGCTGGCACCTATACGAAAGAACGATTCTGGCCCGCGTATCCTCGCGAGATTCGGAACCCGCTTGTGGTGCCCACGTCGATGGAAGAGGAGGGCCTGGGTCCGAAGTCTCCGCTGTGGCCTTCCTCGGCGAAGACCACCACCGGCGAGTTGATCCCCTCAGACTTTTTCCTCGATTCCCACGTTTGCGGCGAGTGCCACAAGGACATCTACGAGCAGTGGCTCAGCTCCGCCCACCGGTTCTCTTCGTTCAACAACCAGTTCTACCGCAAGTCCATCGAGTACATGCAAAGCATCGTGGGCACCAAGCCGAGCCGTTGGTGCGCCGGCTGCCACGATCACGCCATGTTCTTCAACGGCCGCTTCGACATCCCGGCCGTCAAACAGCTGGACACGCCGGAGGCGCATGCCGGCTTGGCTTGCGTATCGTGTCATTCGATCGTGCACGTCGAGGGCACGATGGGTAACGGCGGATTCACCCTGATGTATCCGCCGTTACACCATTTGGCGGTGAGCGAGAATCGTGTCATCCGCTGGCTCGACCGGTTTCTGACCAACGTGGATCCGGAACCGCACCGCCGCACCTTCATGAAACCGTTCATGCGCAGTTCGGCCGAGTTTTGCTCGGCCTGCCACAAGGTGCACTTGGACGTTCCGGTGAACAACTACCGCTGGTTCCGCGGCTTCAACGACTACGACAGCTGGCAAGCGAGCGGCGTGTCGGGCCAAGGCGCCCGGTCCTTCTATTATCCCCCGCAAGCGAAAACCTGCTCGGATTGCCACATGCCTCTGGTTCCCTCGCGCGATCCAGGGAACATCAACGGGTTCGTGCACTCCCACCGCTTCCCGGCGGCCAACACCGCGCTCGCCTACGTGAACAAAGACCACAAACAAATGCAGGTCACGCAGGAGTTTCTGCAGTCGGGCTTCATCACGATGGACATCTTCGCCGCCTGGCCCTACGAGGAGATTCCCGGTGCGGTCCGGATGCTGCGGCGCGCCGAGGAAGGGCCCCGCCTGATGTCCAGCTTCGCCGTGGGTGAAGAGGCCGAGCAGAGCGGGGAACTTTACATTCGCGAAGTGGGACGGCTAGCTGCGCCGATCGACAAGGCCGGGGCCAAGTTTCAACCCGGCTCGGCCATCGGCTTGGACGTCGTGGTCCGCACGCGCGGCATCGGCCACTTCTTCCCGGGCGGAACCGTGGACGCCTTCGACGTCTGGCTCGAGGTGCAAGCGCGCGACGCCACGGGCCGGATCATCTTTTGGAGCGGCATGGTCGAAGATGGCGGCAAAGGACCCGTGGAGAAGGGCGCCCACTTCTATCGCTCCTACATGCTGGATGCCGCGGGCAATCCCATCAACAAGCGCAATGCCTGGCAGGCCCGTAGCGTCCTGTACGTGCGGTTGATCCCGCCCGGTGCGGCCGACGTCGCGCACTATATCTTGCGCATCCCGCGCGACGCCAAAGGGCCCATCACCGTCACCGCGAAA
Source organism: Bryobacteraceae bacterium (assembly GCA_025055455.1). GTDB lineage: Bacteria > Acidobacteriota > Terriglobia > Bryobacterales > Bryobacteraceae > JANWXD01. The sequence goes on along the minus strand of JANWXD010000001.1, from coordinate 22,820 downwards.
CTGAACCACCGCAAGTTCTCGCATTATTACACACAGTTCTCTTATGCCGGCGAGCCGGCACCGGGCCAGCCAGCCACTCTGGTAAGCGCCAATCACGACAGCCGGATCTTCACGTTCTCCCCCACCAACATCCCGAAGAACGTTTCGGGTCTGATCAAGGATCACATTCCGGACCTGCCCATCACGACCATTGCCCAGGCGACGGCCAAACTGGAATTGGCGGGGCCCGGAGAAGCCACCGTCTGGCGACCCGTGGTGCACAAGCAAGATTGGGAACGGTGGAACGACTGGGGCATCGGCCTGCTCCTGCAAGGCGATCTGAAAGGCGCCGAATACGCCTTCCTGCGCGTCACGGAAGCCGATCCAAACTACGCCGACGGCTGGTTGAACGTGGCGCGAGCGCTGATTCAGGAGGGGCAGACCGAGGCCGCCAAGCCCTTCATCGAGCGCGCCCTGCGGATCAATCCCAAGCTGGGGCGGATCCACTTCTTCAAGGCGATGATCCAGAAGGCCGAGGGCGACTACGACGGCGCGCTGGCGTCCCTGCGCACGGTGGCGGCCCTGTATCCCCGCGATCGCGTGGTTCTCAATCAAATGGGCCGGGTGTTGTTCCTCAAACGGGATTATAAAGCCGCGGTGGAGGCGTTCCAACGAGTCCTCGCCGTCGATCCGGAAGACGTGCAGGCGCACTACAACCTGATGCTGTGTTACCGCGGCTTGGGCGAGTGGGAAAAAGCGAAACGGGCAGAAAAGTTATTCCTACGCTTCAAAGCGGACGAGTCTGCCCAAAGCATCACTCAGAAGCCGCGCTTGCTCAGTCCGGAGGACAACAACGAGCGGCAACGGATTCATTTCCATGAGAGTGTGCCTCTTGAGCGGATCGCGGCTCGCATCTCCGATTGAGTTGGTCGCTCTCGCCACGGTGCTCGCCGTGGCGGCGCCCGCGGCCACCATCACCTTCACCGACGTGACCGCTGCTGCCGGCATTCGGTTCACCCACAACAGCGGCCGGGCCGGAAAAAAATGGTTGCCGGAGACCTTGGGCCCCGGCTGCGCCTTCTTCGACGCCGACGGCGACGGCTGGCTGGATATTTTTTTGGTCAATTCGCGGGACTGGACGCCCCGCGGCCGTCGGTCGCTTCCCGCCCTGTACCGCAACAACCGGGATGGAACCTTCACGGACGTCACTGCCGGCTCGGGTCTCGCCGTGGAGCTTTACGGCATGGGCGTCACGATCGGCGACTACGACAACGACGGCCGCCCCGACCTATATCTGACGGCGCTCGAAGGCGACCGGCTGTTCCGCAATCTCGGCAAGTTCCGCTTTCGCGACGTCACGCGGGAGTCGGGCATCCGAAACGCCGATTTTGGCACGAGCGCGGCTTGGCTCGACTACGACCGCGACGGCAAGCTCGACTTGTTCGTGGCCAATTACGTGCAGTGGAGTCCGAAGGGCGATTTGTGGTGTTCGCTCGACGGCGTCACGAAGTCCTACTGCACGCCGGAATCGTACAAGGGCACGAGCTCCCGGCTGTTCCGCAACCTGGGAGGGGGTAAGTTCGAAGACGTCACGCGGCGGACCGGCCTCTACGACCCCACGAGCAAGTCGCTGGGCGTGGCGATTCTGGACTACAACGGGGACGGCTGGACAGACATTTTCGTCGCCAACGACACGCAGCCGAACAAACTCTATCGCAACAATCGCAACGGCACGTTCACCGAAGAAGGCGTCTCCGCCGGAGTGGCCTTCGGCGAAGACGGAGTGGCGCGCGGCGCCATGGGCACGGATGCGGCCGACTACGATGGCTGCGGACGGCCCCACCTGGCGGTTGGGAATTTCTCCAACGAAATGGTGGCGCTCTACCACAACGAGGGCAACGGCCTCTTCGTCGACGAGGCGCCCCGATCCGCCGTCGGCAAACACAGCTTGCTGACGCTCGCCTTCGCCGTGTTCTTTTTCGATTACGACCTCGACGGCCGGCTCGATCTGTTCGTGGCCAACGGGCATATCGAAGAGGAGATCAACCGCGTGCAGCCCAAGGTCACTTACCGGCAACCGCCGCATCTGTTCCGCAACTTAGGCAAGGGGCGCTTCGAAGAGGTGACGCGGGCCTTAGGGGCGGCTTTCGCCCGGCCGATCGTGGCGCGCGGCGCCGCCTATGGCGATTACGATCGCGACGGCGACCTGGACCTGCTCGTCACCACCAACCACGGCCCGGCGTACCTGTTTCGCAACGACGGGGGCAACCGCAACCGCTGGATCTCGATCCGGACGGTGGGGACGAAGTCCAACCGGGACGGCATCGGCGCCGTCATCCGCATCGAGAGCGCCTCCGGCAAACAGTGGCGCATGGTGCACAGCGGCTCCAGTTACTGCTCGCAAAGCGACGTCGTGCTGGTGTTCGGCTTGGGGCAGGATCCTCTCGTGAAGGTGCTCGAGATCGAGTGGCCCTCGGGCCTGAAGGAGCGCTTCACCAACATCAAGCCGAACCAGTTTCTGACGGCGGTGGAAGGCCACGGCCTGCGCTAACTTCGGCCTTAGCCGATGCAACCCTAGGAATCACTTGCGCGGGCGGAGGCACTCCTAGACCGAACTTAGAAACGGCCCGATACAATTGGGGGTGTGAGCTTGTACTCGTGGGCAACCCACGTGGTCATCCACTATGGCGAGACGGGGCTGAAGGCCGGCAATCGCCCGCGCTTCGAAACGGCCCTGGCGGTGAACATCCGCAGGCGGGTCCGGGAGCTGGTTCGGCGCGTTGGGGGCCGCTTGACGCTCGCCTTGTGGGCGGATTCGGATCGGGAGCAAATCCGGACCGCCCTTGAGGAAACCTTCGGCATCGCCAATTTCGCCTTCGCCGCCCGCGTGCCACTCGATCTCGCGGCCATAGAAAAGAAAGCTCTCGAGATCGCCCAAGGCGCGCCTCCGGGTTCGTTCAAGATTTCTGCGCGCCGCGCCAACAAGCGCTTCCCGCTCACCTCGGAACAGATCAACCGACAAATCGGCGCTGCGGTGGCCGCCCTGGGGCGTCCCGTGCGCCTGGTCGATCCGGATCTGACCATTCACGTCGAAGTGGCTTTCGACGCCGCCTATCTGTACACCGATCTGCTGGCGGGCCCCGGCGGCCTGCCCGTGGGCGTCTCCGGACGCGTCGTCGCCTTGATCTCCGGCGGCATCGACTCGCCCGTGGCGGCGTTGCTGGCCATGAAGCGCGGTTGCAAATGCCTGCTGCTGCATTTCCACAACTACTCGTTCTATGAAGCGGCCGTGCGCCAGAAAATTCTGGACCTGGCGACAGTGCTGGCGCGCTTCAACGGCCGCACCAAAGTCCTCATCGTGCCCTTTCTGGAATTACAGAAGGCCATCGTTCACAAAGTACCGGCCGAGGCGCGCATGCTTGTCTACCGCCGCGCCATGTTCCAGATCGCCGAGAAGCTGCGGGAGCGGGAGGGCGCCAAAGCCTTCGTCACCGGCGACAACCTCGCGCAGGTGGCCTCGCAAACCCTGGACAATCTCCGGGTGATCTACGCCGCCGCGCCGCGACCGGTGATCGCTCCGCTGATGGGATACGACAAGAACGAAGTCGTGCGACTGGCCCGCCGGTTCGGAACGTACGACATCTCGATCCGGCCGTACGAGGACTGCTGCTCGGCCTTCGTGGCGCGCCATCCGGAAACGCGCGGGCGTCTGGAGGAGATCGAGGCCTGGGAGCAGGAAATCGAGATGGCGCCTCTCGTCGCGCGCCTGGTCGAGCAGACCGAAACCGTCATGGTACGGCCCTCCGGCCTGGAACGCCCCATCGCTGCCGCCGAGCAGACGCCCTCCCTTTGATTCACCGGCGCCGGGCCGTCCATAATTTGAGCTATGGAACCCAAGCTGCGCATCGCCGCCATTACGGACGAATTTTCCGCCGATCTGGAAACGGCGGCGGAGGCTATGGCGCGCATCGGCATGAGCGGCGCGGAGCTTCGCGTCCTCTGGGGCAAGAACATCATGGACCTCTCCGACGAGGAGCTGGGGCGCGCCCGGCAGATTCTCGCTGCCCGCGGCTTGCAGGTGATCTCCATCGCCTCGCCCATCTTCAAGTGCGTGCTCCCCGACGCCCCTGAAGTGGACCGCCGCTTCCAGCACGATGTCTTCGCCTCGCGCCACACCTACGAAGACCAGCCGCGCCTGGCCGAGCGCGCCTTCCAGATCGCCCACCGGATGGGCGCGCCGATCGTTCGCGTGTTTTCCTACTGGCGCACTGTGGATCCGCCGCGCGTCTTCGACCGCGTCGTCGAAGCCCTGGCGCGTCTGGCCGAACAAGCTGCCCGTGAGGACGTGATCATCGGGTTGGAAAACGAACACGCCTGTAACATTGCCACCGCCGCCGAGTCGGCGCGGGCTCTGGCGGCGGTCCGCCACCCGAACCTGAAGCTCGTCTGGGATCCCGCCAACGCCTTCGTCGCCGGCGAAAAACCATTTCCCGAAGGATATGCGTTGCTGCCCAAGGACCGGATCGTCCACGTGCATGCCAAGGACTGCCGCGTCGAGGATCACACGCCCGAATGGGGCCCCCTCGGCACCTGCGCCATCGACTGGAAGGGGCAGATTGCGGCGCTTCTGGCTGACGGCTACCGCGGTGCGATCAGCCTGGAAACCCACTGGCCCGGCCCGGGCGGCGACAAGCTCCAAGCCAGCATCATTTGCGGGTGGAACTTGAAAAGCCTCGCGTGCAACTGAGGACGTACCGCTGGCTGGCGGAGCCCGCCGCCGTGGCGGCCTATGCGTTCCTCTATATCTGGTTCTTTCGCCGGATCCATAAGCTGGCCTGGTTGCCCGCGGCGGTCTTTCTTTTGGCTTCGCACTGGCGGCGGCGAGAGGGGCCGGCGCAATTGGGGCTGAACGGGCCCTGGCGCGAGCCGGTGGTGAAGCTCGCCCCGTGGGTGGCGGTGCTCGTGTTCGGGCTGCTGTTGGTCGGCTACGGAGTGGGCACCCTCGAGCGGTTCCATCTGGAACGGTCGCTCTCCAATCTGAGCCTGTATCTGGCGTGGGGATTCGTTCAGCAATATCTGTTGAACGGTTACTTTCTGAACCGGCTTCGCGCCGTGCTCGCTGACGGACATGCCAGTTGGACCGCCGCGCTGCTGTTTTGCGCAGCCCACGCGCCGAATCCGTTTCTCATGGCGGTGACCTTGGCCGGCGGCTGGCTGAGCGCGCGCGTCTACCTGCGCTGGCGCAATCTGGCGTTGCTCGGCCTACTCCACGGCGTGATCGGATTCCTGCTACACCTGGTGGTCCCCGATGCGGTGGCACGGAATTTTCTGGTCGGCCCGCGGTACTTCGACTGGCGACCGGAACCTTGAGGCCCCGCGGCCCGAGCGATTGGCCTTCCGGTGTGCGGGGACTCCGCGGCGTGGCTGCGCCTTGGTGCTTTCGTACTATTGAACCTCATTTTTTTTGTCAAGCTAGGCCCGGAGGTCGGCCATGGGCCGCGCCTCGGTCCCCAGCAACCCAGCGCTCACTCTCCTGTGCGGCGCTGCTCTGCTGCTGTTCCCCGCACGGTCTCAGGACTCGCACGATCAGATCCTGGCTCTCGTCAACGGCGAGCCAATCACACAGAAGCGGCTGAACGAAGAGATCCGTCCGCAACTGGCTCAACTGGAGCAGCAGATCCTCCGCCTGCGGGAGAGCATGCTCGTCAGGCTGATTGACAACCTCTTGCTCGAACAGGCGGCGCGGAGGGAGAACCTGACCGTCGAGGAATTTCTGGCCCGGCGGTTGCAGTTCGCTGCGGTTTCCGACGAAGAGGTCGAGGCGGCATGGTTGCGCAGCCGCGAGCGTTTCCCCGGCGCCCTCGCTGCGGAAGCGAAATACCGGATTCGCCGGAACCTGGAAGACCAGCGGCGGGCAGAGGCCTTTCGGCGTCTGCTCGAGGATTTGCGGCGCCAGTCCACGATCGTCAATTACTTGAACCGCCAAGCGGCGGGGGAGCTAGCGGCAGATCCCGGGCCGCGCCTCGGTCCCGCCGAGGCGGCAGTCGAGGTGGTCGAGTTCGCCGATTTCGAATGTCCCTTTTGCCGCAAAGCCCAGGCTGTGGTGCGGCGGGCGCTCGCCCGCTGGGAAGGCCGGATCCGGCACGTGTTCCGCCACTTCCCCCTCCCCAATCACCCTCACGCGTTTCCGGCCGCCGTGGCGGCGGCTTGCGCCGAGCGCCAGGGACGTTTCTGGGAGTACCGCCAGGCGCTGTTCGAATACGACGGACCGCTGAGTGATGCCGCGTTGCTATCGCTAGCGGAGGCTCGAGGTCTTTCCGGCGCCGAATTCGCGGCGTGCTTGAAAGACCCGGCCGCGGCCGAACGGGTCAGACGCGACATCAAGCTCGGGCGCAAGGCGGGCGTTTCGGGCACGCCGACGTTTTTCGTCAACGGCCGCCGGGTGTCCGACTTCACGCAGCTCGAAGCGGCCATCGAGGAGGCTTTCCGTCATGGGCAAGCGAGTCGCTGAACACAAAGCTGCTCTGGCCATGCTGCTGGCGGTCGTGTTGGCCCCGGCGTTGTTAGCGGGAGGGCCGAAAGAAGTCGTCGCGACCTGGGCGGAACTCCCGCCCTTGGTCGAGAAGCGCGACATCGAGGCGGTGCTGTTGAACGGCGTGCATATTCGCGGCCGGGTGGAGAAGGTGCTGCCGGAGGCCCTGGAGGTGCGAGTGAAACGCACCTCGGACCCGAACGTGGTGCCGAAGGGTCGAACACGAGTGCCGCGAGAGTTACTATCCGAGGCGACGGTGCAGTGGAGGCAGGGGTCGGCGCGATTTTTGCTGCCTGCGGTGTTCCCGATCGGAATAGGCTACTATGTGTTGGCCCAGGGAGTCGACTTGGAGAGGGAGGGAAGTGGGGCGATCCTGGCTATATGGTCCGTAGGCGCCGTGATCGGGTACTTGGTGGGGTCAAGAATCGATCAGCGACGGTTGCGAATCAGGATCGATCCTGACCGGATCTCGCCAAGCCGCGGTGAGAACGAACAGGACAGCTCGTTGCTGCCTCGCGAGACTCCTTATGTCGTCGATAAGAGCAGCATGTAACACAGCGCTTCTCGTAACTTTGCTCGGGATCGCAACGTAAGGCCGGGTATTGTCGGCTGTCGGTAGCAGGCTGAAATCGGTTCATGGACCCGCAGTACAACTGCCGGTGGGTCGGTCGCCGGTTGTTTACGTGGAAGTCGTCGCCGGTCCGGGCCGTGTGGAGGCTTCAAGCCTGCCCGGCGAGGCCCCATAGCTAGGGGCTCGGAATGCACTCTCATCGTGTCGTGATTCGCCGCTTGGCGATGCTGGGCGTTGGATGGTGCTGGTTGGCGGGGCTACTGGTGGCCGGCGCGCCCGCGGAGGTCCTCGCCACGTGGGAGCGACTCCCTTCGCTCGTCGAGAAGCGTGACATCGAGACGGTGCTGCTGAACGGCGTGCAGCTCCGGGGACGGGTGGAAAAGGTGCTGCCGGATGCGCTGGAGGTGTGGGTGAAGCGCACTTCAGACCCAAACTTAGTGCCGAAGGGCCGGGCACGAGTCTCCCGGCGCCTTGTCTCAGCGTTCACCGTCGAGTCGAGGCAAGGCGGGGCGCGAATCGCTTTAGGTGTGGCCGGGTTTCTCGGTTTGCCCGTTCTTTTGGGGTTTTCGGGCCTGGGTCCCGAGATGATCGGAGCGGCCGGTTACTTCGGCATCGCCGCGGTCGGAGCCATACTTGGCTACGTGATCGGCGCGATCTTGATACTGACTATTTGTTCGTCCGCGTCCAGCCAAAGCCTCCCTCGAGGAAGCCGAACGCCCAAGCCACGGGCTCCGGAAGTGCTCCCGATACTGGCACGACGGACGCTCGAGCGGCGCAAGACGGGCTCCCTCCGTCGACCCTAGGGAGCTGGCACGAGGATTCCGACCGCGGCATGGGTGGAGATGGAGAGGAGGCACTACGCCATGCGCAAGCCAATCCGTAACTACACGCTGTCCTGGGCTTTGGTGCTAGCGCCGGGCTCGGTGCCGGCTCTGTCTGCCGGCGCTCCCAAACAGCTTGTCGTCGCCTGGGGAGAGCTCGCCCCACTGGTCGAGAAGCGCGACACGAGACGGTGCTGCTGAACGGCGTGCACATTCGCGGCCGCGTCGAAAAGGTGCTGCCGGAGGCCCTCGAGCTGCGAGTGAAGCGCACCTCGGACCCCAACGTGGTGCCGAAGGGTCGGACACGGTCTCGCGAGAGTTACTATCCGAGGCGACGGTGCGGTGGAGGAAAGGGCCGGCGCGATTTTTGCTTGCCGCGGTCTTTCCGATCGGAGTAGGCTACTACGTTTTGGCCCAGGGAGTTGACTTGGAGAGGGAGGGAAGGGGGGGCGCTCCTGGCTACGTGGTCCGTAGGGGCTGTGATGGGGTACTTGGTGGGGGCAAGAATCGATCAGCGACGGTTGCGAATCAGGATTGATCGTAACCGGATCTCGCCAAGCCGCGGTGAGCACGAACAGGACAGCTCGTTGCTGCACCACGAGGTTCCTTATGTCATCGATAAAAGTAGCAGGTAACATAGCGGTTCTCGTACTCTGCTTGGGGTCGCAACGGAATGCCGGGCATTGTCGGCTGTCTGTGGCGGGCTTGAATCGAGGAAGGTTCGTTCCGGGCTGGGCTCCCTTCGATCAGGACTGTTCCGCCGCCGTTTTCATCCTGCTTCCACACGCCGGTTCGCTGTCCGGAGCAAGCTGAGCGATACCGGTACGCCTACTTTTCCCCGGTTCGTTCTACTCAATTTGCGAGTCGGGCCATCGGTGGGCGGCGGGAAGGAGCTAGTCGCCGCGCTATGGTGGGGCCTGCTAGAATTGAACCTTGGACGTGCGAACGTCACGGTACGGACCAGTAATCGAAATCACAGGGGGATACAGCAGTGCGTGGACACAAGGAAGTGATCGCGATCCTGAACGAAGCGCTCAAAGAGGAGCTCACCGCGGTCAACCAGTACATGGTGCACGCGGAGATGTGCGAAAACTGGGGTTACGAGAGGCTCGGCGAGCATATCAAGAAGAACGCCATCGGGGAGATGAAGCACGCCGAGGCTCTGATCGAACGAATTCTTTTTCTGGATGGGATGCCCCGGATGGGAGAAACCCTGCCGCTGAACATCGGTGAGACCGTCAAGGCCCAACTGGAAAACGACCTCAAGCTCGAGCTGGGGGCCGTGACGATGTACAACAACGGAATCAAGAAAGCCCGCGAACTGGGGGACAATGCCTCCGCCGACTTGCTGGAAAAGCTCCTGAAAGACGAAGAGGGGCACGTGGACTGGCTCGAAGCGCAGCTCCACATGATCAAGGAGGTCGGCTACGAGAACTACCTGGCCCAGCAGTTGGAGGAAGAGGAGGAATAGCTCAGGCCCGCGCGCGGCCCGGTTGGCGGGCGCGGGGCGTGACACGGCCCTCGATCCAGGCTAGGATCATGGGCAGCGCGGCCCGGGCGGCTTGCTCCCCGGCGGCGATGAGCCGCTCGCTATCCCCGAAGGAGTCCCAACCGCTACCGCTCACCTCCGGGGCTACAACCACGTCGGAATGTTTGCGCCACTCCCAGTCCGTGCGCGCCTGGAGGATCTGAAAGCACTGGTTGACCACGCGGAACAAGTTCTGCGGATCCACCAAGGGGGTCGGCATCGGAAGCACCACGGACACCACGTGTGTGGCCCCCATTTCCCGCAACGGCAGTGCGGGAATCTCCATGGTGATGGCGCCGTCGACCAGGTAGCGGCCGTCGTAGCGGATGGGACGGAACAGGCCTGGATAAGCGCAACTGGCGCGGATGGGCAGGAACACCTCGCCCCGGTCGCGAAACACGACGGGTTTGGCGGCGTTCAGGTCCGTGGCCACCACGGCCAGGGGGATGCGCATCTGCTCGAAGGTGTAAGCCTTTAGCAACTTCTTGAGGAAGCCTTCCATGCGGTCGCTGTCCATCAGCCCCATGCGGCTGAGCGTCCAGCGCGCCACGTCGCGGAATCGCATGTGGCCCGCCACGCCAGCGATCTCCTCTGCCGAGCGTCCGCTGGCGAAGGCGGCTGCCACGATGGAGCCGGCGCTGACGCCGGCGATGTACCTTATAGGAATCCGGTGCTGTTCGAAGACCCGGAGCACCCCAATATGAGCGATTCCACGGGCAAAGCCGCCGCCCAACGCCAGGCCGATGGCCGGCTCGCGCGGCTCGGCTCTGCGGATTCTCCGCCGCGCCCAACCCCACCACTCCGCCAGTTTCATACCCGACCCCCGCTTGTTTGGATGTCCGCCGTGTTGGTCAAGTTCCTGGCCGTTGTACTCATCGGCACCTTCGCCGCCGTGCCGGCGGCCGCCCAACGGGACTTGGCCGGCGCCGTTCGGTTGTGGTTGGCGCTGGAGCAACTCAATGTGCTGGGAAGCGCTTTAATGATCGCCGCCCACCCGGACGACGAAAATACTGCTCTGCTCACCTATCTGGCCCGCGGCCGGAAGGTCACCACCGCCTACCTGTCGCTGACTCGGGGCGAAGGCGGCCAGAATCTCATCGGTCCGGAGCAGGGAGACCTGCTGGGCGTGATCCGTACCCAGGAACTGCTGGCCGCCCGGCGCATTGATGGAGCGGAGCAGTTCTTCACCCGCGCCATCGACTTCGGCTTTTCGAAATCCGCCGAGGAGACCGTGGCCAAGTGGGGGCGAGATGCAGTGCTCGGCGACATCGTGCTGGCCATCCGGCGGTTCCGTCCGGATGTCATCGTGCTGGTTTTCAGCGGCACCCCGCGCGATGGGCACGGCCATCATCAGGCCTCCGCCCTGCTCGGCAAAGAGGCCTTTTTCGCCGCCGCAGACCCCGCGCGCTTCCCCGAGCAGCTTCGATGGGTCCAGCCCTGGCAAGCCAAGCGGGTCGTTTGGAACGTCTTTTTCTGGAGCGAAGAGCAGCAGCGGCTAGCCCGGGAGTCCGGAGGCTTCGTGGTCGTGGACACCGGGGAATACGACCCGCGGCTCGGCTATTCCTACGCCGAGATTGCGGGCATGAGCCGCAGCATGCACCGCAGCCAGGGATTCGGCTCCGCCGAGCGAAGGGGCTCGGTCAAGAATTATCTCGTCCACGTGGCGGGAGAACCTGCCAACGAGGATCTGTTCGACGGCGTCGACACCACCTGGAACCGTGTGCCGGGCGGTGCGGCTGTGGCTCCGGTTTTGGCAGAAGCCCTTCGCCGCTTCGACCCTCGCAACCCGGCGGCGGTGATTCCCCTGCTGCTCGACGCCCGGCCTCTCATCCGGCAGATCCGGGATCCCTGGGGCGCGCGCAAGCTGGCCGAATTGGACGAGGCGCTGGCCTTGGCCGCCGGCCTGTGGCTGGACGCCTCGACCGACCGGCCGCACGCCGTCCCAGGTTCCACCGTCAAGGTCGAGATCACCGCCGTGAACCGGTCGCCATTCGCTGTGACCCTCGCCGGGGTGCGGCTGGAAGGCGTCCCGCAAGCGCCGGCGGCGGAGCTGGCGAAGCCGCTCGCGTACAACCAGCCGCTGCGGCACGCCCTCAGTGTGCGCATCCCGGACACTCAGGCGTACTCGCAGCCGTTCTGGCTGCGCCATCCGCCCGCCGGCGCCCGGTATTCGATCGACGAACCCGAGCTCGTCAATCGGGCCGACCCGGAGCCGGTGCTGCGCGCACGGTTCCGCTTGCGTTTCGACGAACACGAAGTCGAGCTCGAGCGCCCTGTGATTCACCGCTATGTGGACCGGGCGGTCGGCGAACTGACGCGACCCTTCGAGATCGTCCCGCCGGTGGCCGTGCGGGCGGCGGCCCAATCTCTCCTCTTCCCCCATCCCGGTCCCAAACCGATCGAAGTACTCCTGCTGAGCAACGCCGCCGACGTAGAGGGGACGCTGCGGCTGGAGCTGCCCGCGGGTTGGCGCGTCGAGCCGGTCTCGGCGCCGTTTCGCATCGCCCACGCGGGAGAACACACTGCGGTGCGATTCCTGCTCACGCCCCCGGCGGAGCCCTCCAACGGAGTGGCGCGCGCGGTGGCGACCCTGGGCACGCGCGAGGTGGACAGGGGCATGGTCACGGTTCGCTACCCCCACATCGAGCCGCGCACCGTGTTTCCGCGGGCGCAAGCTCGGCTGGTGCGCACCGACGTCCGGACGCTGGCGCGGTCCGTGGGCTACATCATGGGAGCAGGCGACGAGGTGCCCGCCGCACTGCGGCAGCTGGGCTGTGAAGTAACGTTGCTCGAAAGCGCGGACCTGGCCCGCGGTGAGCTCGGCCATTTCGACGCGATCGTCACCGGAGTTCGCGCCTTCAACGTCCGCGCCGACTTGCGCGCCAATGTCCACCGCCTGCTCGACTACGTGGAACGCGGCGGGACGCTGGTCGTGCAGTACAACGTACTCGGGTTCGGAGGAGAGTCCGCGGGGCTCGACAAGCTCGGGCCGTACCCGCTCCGGGTCGGGCGCGCGCGTGTGTCGGTCGAGGACGCGCCGGTCAGTTTCCCGGATCCGGACCACCCACTGCTGAAGGCTCCGAACCATATCACCGCCGCCGACTTCGATGGCTGGGTGCAGGAGCGCGGCTTGTACTTCGCCGTGGAGTGGGATCCGCGCTACCAGCCGCTGTGGGCCACCCACGATCCGGGCGAGAAGCCCCTGCTGGGCGGCACGCTGGTGGCGCGCCACGGCAAGGGAGCGTACGTCTTCACTGCCTTATCCTGGTTCCGCCAGTTGCCGGCCGGCGTTCCCGGCGCCTACCGCATCTTTGCCAATCTGCTGAGCGCCGCCAAGGTGCTGCCATGAGCCCGCCGGATCTCGTCCGCCCGGAGGTTTCCATTGACGAGCCACCGCCCGTACTCGGCACGTGGCCCCGGTTGTACTTAGCCGTGGCGGGCTGGCTGGCCTTTCAAATCGTGGTCTTCTACCTTTTCGCCAGGACGTTCACGCCGTGAGGCCGCTCGACTGGGCCGTGCTGGCCGGATCGCTGGTTGCCGTGGTGTGGTATGGCCTGCGGCGCGGCCGCGGAACCGACACCGTCGGCAAATACCTGCTTGCTGGCAAGACCATGCCGTGGTACGCCATGGCGCTCTCCATCATGGCGACCCAAGCCAGCGCCATCACGTTCATTTCCACCACGGGCCAGGCGTACGTGGACGGAATGCGCTTCGTGCAGTTCTACTTCGGACTGCCCCTGGCCATGATCCTGCTATCGGTGACGGCGGTTCCCATCTTTCACCGCGCCGGAGTCTATACGGCATATGAATATCTGGAGCATCGGTTCGACGCCAAGACTCGGTTTCTAGTGAGCCTCATTTTTCTCATCCAGCGCGGCCTTGCCGTGGGTGTGGCGCTCTACGCCCCCGCGGTGGTGCTCACCGTGATCCTAGGCTGGCCGGACCGGATCACCACGTTGGTGATGGGGTCGCTGGTCGTGCTGTATACGACGCTCGGCGGCATCAAAGCCGTCACTTGGACTGACTTCCAGCAGATGCTCATCATGTTCGCGGGCATCGTGGCCGCGCTCGTCACGGCCATCGCGCTGCTGCCCGACCACGTTTCTTTTCTCGAGGCCCTGACGTTGGCCGGCGCGGCCGGCCGCCTCAACGCGGTGACCACGAACTTCGACTGGAACGATCGCTACAACCTCTGGAGCGGCCTGATCGGCGGCATGTTCCTGGCGCTGTCCTACTTCGGCTGCGACCAGTCGCAAGTCCAGCGGTATCTCACCGGAAAGTCCATCGCCCAGAGCCGCCTGAGCCTGTTGTTCAACGCCGTGGCCAAAGTGCCCATGCAGTTCTTCATCCTGTTCACCGGCGCCATCGTGTTTGTGTTTTACATCTTCGAACGGCCACCCCTGCTGTTTCAGCCGGTGACGCTCGAAAAGCTCCAACGGCAGGAAGGCTTCGGTGCGCTCCAGGCGCGCTATGAATCCGCGTTTGCCGCTCGCCGGGAGGCGGCCGAACGGCTGCTCGAGGCGCGCGCGAACGGGGACGGTGCGCTTCAGGCGGAGCGCGTGCGCGAATATCGCCAGGCGGAACAGGCCTTCGAAGCCGTGCGGCGCCAGACCGCCGAGTTCGCCGAAAGCCGCGGCGTCTCCGGCGCCAACGACACCAATTACATCTTCCTGACGTTCGTCACGCGCTACATGCCGGCCGGCGTGGTGGGTTTGATCATGGCCGCCATCTTCGCCGCGGCCATGTCTTCGATCTCGGCTGAGATCAACTCCCTGGCCACGGTCACGGTCGTGGACATTTACCGCCGGCATTTCCGTCCCGAGGCCGACGACCGGCACTATCTTCGGGCGGCGAAAGCGGCTACGGTGTTCTGGGGCGCGTACGCCGTGCTGACCGCCGAGTTCGGCAGCAGCCTCGGCGCGCTCATCGAAGCCGTGAATATGGTGGGGTCGTTTTTTTACGGCGGGATGCTCGGGGTGTTCATCCTAGCGTTCTACTTTCCGCGCGTCACGGCCAACGCGGCCTTCGCCGCCGTCCTCGCCGGCGAGGCGGCCATCTTCCTGACTTGGCGGCTCACGGGGGTCTCCTTCCTCTGGTACAACGTCATCGGCTGCCTCGTGGTGATTCTCACGGGCGTGCTGCTGTCGCGGCTGCGCCCCACGCGCAACCTTCGAAACGCCTGACGCCTCGCGGGTGAGTTCCCCGCCTGCGCCTCAGAGGCCCGCACCCTGCCGCACCCGTTCGGCCACCTCCCGCAGGACGGGCAACACGTCTCCAGCTGGGACCGGCTCGGCGCTCGGGCGGCCCAGCCCGAAGTACAGCTTGCGGTAGAGCGGATACAGGCGCTCGTAGACGGCGTTTTCCGCCGGATCCGGCGCCACGGTGCGGTACTTCGGGCACAGCGCGTCCTGCGCCTCCTCGATGGTTTTGAAGGTTCCGGCCGCCAGGAACGCAAAGATAGCCGAGCCCAGGCTGGTTACCTCGCTTTCCGGCACCAGCACCGGCTTGTTGAAGACGTTGGCGTAAACGCGGTTCAGCGTCTCGTTCTTGGGCGGGATGCCGCCGCCGTTGATCACGCGCCGGATCGGCACGCCGTGCTCGGCCATGCGCTCGAGGATCACCCGGGTGTGGAACGCCGTGCCTTCGATCGCCGCGAACAGTTCGTCCTGAGCACTGTGCGTCAGGTTCCAACCGAGCGTCACGCCGCCAAGCTCGGCGTTGACGAGCACGGTGCGGTCGCCGTTGTCCCAGGTCAGGCGCAGCAGGCCGGTCTGTCCGGCGCGGTAGCGCTCCAGCCCCTGCGATAAATTCGCTACGGTCGTTCCGGCCCGGCGCGCTACCGCGTCGAAAATGTCGCCCGTGGCCGAAAGCCCGGCTTCGATGCCGTAGTAGTGCGGGTGAATCGAGCCTTTCACGATGCCGCACACACCCGGGATCAGGCCCACCTCGTGCGCGATGGCCATGATGCAGGTGGAGGTGCCGACCACGTTGACCACGTCGCCCTCGCGGATGCCGGCCCCGATGGCATCCCAGTGCGCGTCGAAGGCCCCGATCGGAACCGGGATGCCGGGCCGGAGCCCCAGCCGTTCCGCCCAGGCCTCGCATAGGCGCCCGGCGATCTGGTCCGAGGTTCCGTAGCGGCCGATCAGCTTGGCCCGGACTCCGGCCAGCAGCGGGTCCACCTTCACGAGAAACTCCTCCGGAGGCAGGCCGCCGAGGCTCTCGTTCCACATCCACTTGTGGCCCGCAGCGCAGACGCTGCGCGGCAATTGGGCGAGATCGCGGATCCCGCAAAGTACCGCCGCCACCATGTCGCAGTGCTCCAGGGCCGTCACCATGCGGTCGCGTTTGTCCGGGTTGTTTCGCAGCCAGTGCAGCAGCTTGGAAAATCCCCACTCGGAGGAATAGACGCCGCCGCACCACTCGATATGCGGGAGCTTCTCGCGATGCGCCACTTCGGTAATCAGCGCCGCTTCCTTCTTAGCCCGGTGGTCGCACCAGAGGTAGTACTCGTCCAGCGGTTCGAGCCCTTCGCCGACTGGAACCACGCTCGAGCCGGTGGTGTCCAGGGCGATGGCCTCGAGCGCACGCCCGTCCACGCCCGCCACCTCCAGCGCCTGGCGCATGGCCTCGGCGAAGGCGCGCATGTGATCCTCGTGGCGCTGCGTGGCGTGATCCGGGTCCTCCTTCTTGCGAAACAGTGGATACTCGGCGGTGGCCGAGCCCAGCCTCCCCCGCCGGCTGTCCACGATCGAAACCCGCACGCTCAGCGTGCCGAAATCAACACCCGCGACAATGGCCATCGTTGCACCTCGATCTTCTCGGGTTCCAGCAAACGCCGCAGAGCGCGAGTCCCGCGGCTACTTGTGCCAGTAAATCTCCCAGCCCAGATAGCGCTTGCCAGCTTCGTAAACGATGGAAGCTACATGCGACAGATTCGCCGCGACGTGGTGCTCGAAGCCGTTCTCGCAAATGTAGCGCAGCAAGTCTTGCATGCGAGGGATCTCTACGACGCCGGCGCCGCCGAAGGTATCGAGCGGGTCTTCCGTGAACCGGCCCTCGCCGACATAGGCGGCCAGAACCCCTCTGCGGTCGTTGGTGGACACGCGCAGGTAGGTCATGGGGCCGGGCTTGACGCGGCCCACCACCGTTCCGAAGGTCCGTTCCTTGCCGACCGTTCCCGCGATGATCTCCTGAAAATCCATGCGGAAATCCTGAAAGAAATGCTTCGGCAGGTTGCTGCAGTGGAAGCACACGGCCTTATCAGGGTCGTTGCCGTAATTGTTGTTCCAATCGAGCAACGCGCTGGGCGTCTCGGAAGCCAGGGCGAGGGCGTACATCGCCACCGTGCCGCAGACGTCCACCTCGCACGCGCTGGGCAGGAGCTGGTTGCTCATCATACTCATCACGGTGCAGGGCACCACGCCGAAGTATTCCTCGATAGCGGTCCAGCACTGCACGGCGCTGATGGTTACCTCCGTCTCCTTCATCCAGCCTTCGATCACGGCCGCGAGTTTGGCCATCTTCAGCAACGAGTCCTCCGGGATGCCCTGCGTGGAGACGTAGCTGCGGATGGCGGCGAGCTTCTGCTGGGCCGCCTCGTCGGTATCCTTCATACGCTGGATACGGCCCAGGATCTCGGAAAGATCCACGGTCTCGACGTCGATGCCGTAGGCTTCCAGGATCTTCTCGCTGTAACGAACGGTGTTGAACGCCGCTGGACGGGCCCCGATGGCGCCGATGCGGGCTTTACGCAACCCGTTCACCACCCGGCACACTCCGGCGAACCACTCCAGGTCTTTGCGAAACGCTTCCGAGTCCGGCGCGACGGTGTGCAGCCTGGTGAGCGAATAGGGAATGCCGTACTGCGTCAGGTTGTTGCACACCGACATCTTGCCGCAGAAACTGTCGCGGCGGTCGCGGATCGTCATCCGCCCCGGGGTGTCCGGGGTCGCCTGAATCAGCACCGGCACCTTGAGGTCCGCCAGCCGCAGCGTCTCCGCCACGGCGCGCTCGTCGCCAAAGTTCGGCAACGAGACGATGATGCCGTCGATGGCATCCCGGTGCTTGCGAAACAGCTCCGCGCACTTCTTGGCTTCTGCGCGTGTTTCCACCGCGCCAAACTTGGTGTCTTCCGGACCGGGGCAGACCACGCCCATGCCGGCCGCCTCCAGCACCCGGATCATTTCCTCGCGACCGGACTTGGCCAGATGGTCCGGAAAGAAGCCCCGATTGCCGACGATCAGGCCGAAGGTCATGTGTTTTGGCATAAGGTTCGATTGTAAGCCCTTTCAGGCTGTTTGTCAGCCCCCAGCTTAGTGCTCTTCGATTATGGCCAAGTCCCACGGCCCGAGCGCCACAAGAGCGCCGGATTGGATCTCGCGCCCGGTCAGGAGGTCGCACCCGGAGCCATAAGGATACCGAAAGCTCTGGGACTGTCCGGAGTAGTTGAGATAGAAACGCACGGTCCTGCCCGCCGCGTTCACGCCCCGCTTGACGCGCACCGGTGCTGGAAGCTGTTGGTCCGGGCCCGACAATCCGGCAAGCCGCAGTGTTTCGGCCAGCACTTTCTCCTGAAGCTCGTCGGAGAGGAACGTTCCCTGGTACGTCAGCGTGCCTTTGCCGTAATGGTGGCGCGTCAGCGCCGGATACTTGCCGAAAAAGGGATGATCGTACCAAGCCAGCGGCGTGGCGCCCTCGAGCTGTATCATCTCGGCCCACACGGAGACGCGGTTGTTTTCACCGGCCCCGTAAGGGTCGCCTTTCAACGCGAGCGGGCGGGCCAGGCTCGAGAATTCTTGATAGGAAAAGCCGGCCGCCTCCCGCAACGGCCCGGGCGCGCGCGTCCAGCGCACGGTGGAGTGCTCATTGGCGAACCCACTCTTGAACGAGAGCACCAGATGGCCCCCGCCCTGGACGTAGCGCGCCAGCCTGCTGAGCAGCTCGTCCGAGGCGATGTATAGCGGCGGGACGACGAGGACCTTGTACTGGCTGAAGTCCTCCGTCTCCGGGAACACGAAGTCTACTTCGATGTTCAGCCGGTAGAGCGCCCCGTACATTTGGTGGAGCACCGTCAGATAGTTCACGCGATCGTCGAAGGGCATGAACCGAAGCCCGTGATAGGAGTCCACGCTCAACAGCATCGCGACGGCGTTGTTTTTCCTCAGGTTGACGAGTCGGGGACCGACACGCTGGAGTTCGCCGGCAATGCGCGTCACTTCGGCATAGATGCGGTTGGGCTCCAGATCATGCGACAGCACCCCTTTCCAGTACGTTTCCTGCCCGTAGTGGAGCGAATGCCAGTGCCAGTACGCCACCATGTTGGCGCCGGAGGCGAAGTGGCTGTATGCACTCAGCCGGAGCTGACCGTCGTAGGGAGGAAACTGCGTGCGGGAGTCCCATCCGATCGTCTGCGCATTCGTCTCTGTGACAAGGTAATTCTGTCCTTTGAGCGACCGGCAGAGATCGCCGGACAGGCTGATCGCCATCCCGTCGAGCTCGTCCTGCACGGCGTGATACGGGTTGACGGCCGCAAGGTCCAGGTGCCGGGCGATGACGGGTTGGTCCACGTTGGTCCGCACGCCGCCCACAAAGTTGTGCGTAATGAACTGATCCGGCCGTTTGTACTGCCGCACGATCGCCGCCTGCCATGCCAGGAAGTCCGTGACCGTCTGCCGTTGGAATCGTTCCCATTCCAGCTTGTAGCCGGGGTTGAGGATACCTTGGCGTGGCGGGAACTCGTCCCAGTCCTGGACCAGTTGGCCCCAGTAAGCGAGGCCCCAGAGGCGGTTGAGCGTCTGCGGCGTCTGGAATTTGCGCTTCAGATACCAGACGAATTCCGCATGCATGTGCGGCGCGTTGGAAGGGTTCGGGTGGGTTTCATTGTCAATTTGATAGCCGATGACCGCGGGGTGATTCCTAAAACGGGCAACCACGTGCCGGATGATGCGCTCGGCGTAGTAGCGGTAAACCGGATGCGTCAGATCCATGTTCTGCCGTGGCCCGTAGGCGCCCCCTGGCGCAAAGCTCGGATAAGTGGGCTGCGTTCGCACGGCAAGCGGCGGCGCCTCCGTCAGATGGCTGACCAGAATCTCCGGGTGCTTGCGGTACAGCCACGGGGGGATCGAATACGTCGGAGTGCCGAGAATCACTTTGATTCCGGCTTTGTGCAGCCGGTCGATTATGCGTTCCATCCAAGCAAACTCGAATTCGCCGTCCCGAGGTTCCCAACTGCTCCAGGTGGACTCGCCCAAGCGCACGACAGTGATGCCCGCTTTCTCCATCAGTCGCACGTCTTCTTCCAACCGCTCGTACGGCATGTATTCGTGGTAATACGAGACGCCGTACAGCAGGGTCTCCATCTTCGCCGTCTGCGCCGCAAGCGGCAGACAAACACAAAAACACAGACCTCTCAGCCTCATGACAAGCCCCTGTTACCCTCAAACCGATTTACCGCACGGGCCAGAGCGGGTGACGCGCTCCAGCGCCGGGCGGCGGTCCAAGATGATATCGCAGCGTCAGACCAAGCTCCGCCGGACGCACCGAACCATCCCATCGCGCTCGCACACGCCCGATGGGATCCACCAGTGCCATCATCATCCCTTGGGCGCTGGCGCCACGGAAGAATCGTCGCAGCGAAAGGCCGCGCGCGAACCGTACGGCTCCTAGCCGCCAGTCATACGCCAGGTTGTCGATGCCCTCGGCCGGACCTTCCCACTCGAGCAAGCTTTCCAGGACCGAGTCTCCGTACTGCGCCAGAGCCGCCTGAACGAACACGAGCTGGCTGCGGCAGACCTCCGGATCGCTCCCCGAGAGAAGGAGCAACAGCCAGCGGTCCCGGCTTCGCCCCGGCACCGCCAGCCGCGGGGGCGCAGCCGGCAGCGCGCGTCCGCCCGGCTCGATCGCGCCGGCCCGCAGCCGCGCCGCCGGATCGAGCAAGGGAGACCCCGGCTGCGGGCGCAGCATCGCGTCCCAGCGAGGATCGGCCCAAACCTCCTCCGATCCCGCGGCGAGTCGCCACGCCTCGATGCCCCGGTACTCGTTGTCGCCATACCGCCAGACCGGCTCGCCGCCGCCGGGATACCAGTACACGTTCGCTTCGAATCGCAAGCTACGGTTGCTCCGGATCATGCTCGGCACGGCGGAAAAGATCACGTTGTTGCGGAACACGTTCGGGCGGTCCCCGCGAAAGTCGGCGTGATCCATCTGCACAGCCGGTGCATCAATCGGCGGCGTCCAGTAGAACGTGTTGTTGTGCACGAGGATGCCATCCAAGGCGCCGCCTTCCCACGTGGTGATGTAGAGATCGCCTTGCCGGCGCGCCAGCTTCGGACTGCGCCCGTTATTCACGCACACGTTGTAGCGCACCGTGCTGTTCGTCGTCACCTCTCCGTGCGCGCCGAATACGGAAGCGCAGTAGCCCTGGGCGTCATGGGCGTAATTGTGCTCGACGACGTTGTCGTCGTTGCCCCAGTCAATGTCGTAGACGCCGCCGTCGACCCCCGGCGAATCCGTGAAGAAGCCTTCCGTCCGACGCACGGTGCAGTTGCGGCAGCGCCAGGTCCAGATGCCGTTCGGCGTGCCGGTTTCCGCCGACGGGTTCAACCCCGTCAGCCAGGCGGCGCTGTGCTCGATCAGCCCGTCGGCGACCTGAAACAGCACGATGCCATCGCCGTAGACCTGATGCACGATCGCGTTGCGGACCACCACGCCGCGGATCGGATTTTCTCGGGAGCCGCCCTGCACGATGATCCCCGCCCACTGGGTGGTGTTGCGCGCCGTGACCCCATCGATCACCACGTCCTCCATGCGGAGGCTTTCCGGAGCCAGAACCGCCACAAGTCCGGAGGCCTTGGTCTTGACCTGGCCGCCTACGTCTTCCACCAGCAGATTCCGTAAGCGGAAATGGCGAAGGACGCCTGCCGTGCCGCTGACCACCACGCCGTAAGGATTTCCTCCTCGCGTATGGAGGTTCTCGACATGCCAGTATTGCTGGTCGTACAGTTTGATGGCGGCTTCCTGGCCTCCGGCTTCGATCAAAGGGAGCGCCCCAGATCCGTAGGCGCTGATGCGGATCGGGCGCCCCTCGGCCCCGGAACCCTTGGGCCACAAGATCCCCTGGCAGCGCGTTCCGCGCCGCAGAAGGATGCTATCCCCGGGGACGAAGGTCGTGACGGCAACTTTCTGGAGCGTACGCCACGCGGCCTGCGGCGATGTTCCTGCGGCTGCGTCGGATCCGGATTCGCAATCCACATAGTAAGTCGCGCCGGAGGCCAGTAAAGCCGCCGCAAGGAAACTCAGTCGCAGCCGGCACACAATCTTTGGGGGCCGGGACGGGGCCGCCGGGCGCCCGTCCCGGCAGTACGCATCTCAGAAGTCCAGCCGGAGCCCGACCTGGGTTTGCCGCGGCAAGCCGCCCACGCCCACCACTTGGCCGAACAGCGGGCTGGCCGGGTTCGTGTCAATGTCGGTGAAGCGTTGGCGATTGAAGGCATTCAGCCACTCACCCCGGATCTGGACTTTGAAGCGCTCCCTGACGGTGAAATTCTTCCGCAGGCCGAAGTCTTCGCTGTAAAAGGCGAAGCCTCGGATCTGCGAGAAGCGGTAGCTGGCGTTGCCCCGCACGTAGCGCGGCGGATCTTTGATGATCGCGGTGTTGACCTTCTTGTGAGCTGTGGTTCCGGGCGTAGAAATCCGCGACATATCGAAGCGCTTCGGATCGAAGGCAACGCCCAGCGGCTCGTTGTTCGGATTCACGATCAACGCCCGATTGGTGGCGAAGTTGGCGTTCGGCGTTGCCGTCCCGCTGAAGCCCAACGGTTCGCCGCTCGACCAGTTGCCGATGAAGTGGAGCGTCCATCCGCCGAGCAGCGTCTCCAGCGCCGGATGCCAGGCCGAGCCGAACCGCTTGCCCTTGCCGAACGGCAGCTCCCAGCTCAGGCCCGCTTTGACGATGTGGGCGCGGTCGTACGGCGAAACCGTCTTCTCCAGCTTCAGGTTGTAGTAATCCATTGGGCGACCGTAGTTCGACCAACTGTTAAAGGCGGACTCGAGGTTGTCCAAGCTCTTGGAAAAGGTGTAATTCGCGATCCAGTTCAAACCGTGCGAGTACCGCTTGTTCAAGGAGACTTGAAGCGAGTTATAAGTGGAGAAACCGAGCGGGGAACCCCAGGAAAGAATGGTGCTCCAATACGGCACCTGCGGGAATGGCTGGAGCGTCTGCTGCACGGGCATCCAAGTGCCCGGCGTCTTGAACGGATAACGCGCCCCCAGGGCCTTGGCGGCCGCCGGGATGGCTTCGTCGCGGTCAATCCACTGGCCGAGAATGTCGCCGAGCACAAGCACCTTAGGATCGAGCTGGAGGATTTGCCGGAGCTGGTTGGCGACGAT
>JANWXD010000019.1 GCA_025055455.1 Bryobacteraceae bacterium | reverse complement strand
GCCGGTTGCGTTACCTGCGTCTCCGCGATCCCTGAAACTTCCGGCGCCGATTGAACAGGCGAGGAGCGCAGCTATTCCTGCGCGTGCTGTCATCGGTGCCCGCCGAGTTCGTGAAGACCGCCGAGACCCTGTGATACGGTAGAGGATTCCGATTCCGGCGAAGGAGAGTCTCAGGCATGAAACGGCCCTTCTACGGCTGGTGGGTGGTGGCGGCCTGCTTCATCACCTTCGGCATCTCCACTGGCTTCCCGTACTACAACATCGCCTTCTTTTTCGACTACTTCCGCGACGACCACGGTTGGCCCATCAGCTTCATCACGCTGGGGGCGCCCGTGGCGGTGCTGCTGACGATCTGGTCGGGTCCCATCATCGTGCCGCGGGTGAGTCCGCGGGTGTTGATCGTAGTGGGAACGGGCCTGACCTTTCTGGCGTTTCAGCTCTTCGCCCGACTGAGCGGCGCACGGTGGGAATACTACGCGGTCTGGTGCCTGTACATGGTCGGCTATTTCCTCTCCGGGCCCATCCCGCACCAGGTGATCATTTCCAACTGGTTCAAAGAAAAGCGCGGCCGCGCCATGGGCATCACCTACGTGGGCGTGGCCGTGATCGGCTCGATCGGCAACAAGCTCGCGCCGTATCTGGCCTCGCAGATGCACTACACCGAGGCGCTGAAATACATGAGCCTGATCCTGTTGGCGGCCTGGCCGCTTGCCATCTTCGTGATCCGGACCAAACCGCAGGACATCGGCCAGCTGCCTGATGGCAAGCACGACCCGGCGGAGATTGCCGCCCCGGCGGTGCTGGAGCCCCCCAAGACGTTCGGCTACCTGTTGCGACGAGCGCCGTTTTGGCTGCTGCTGCTCGGCAGTGCCGCCTCGATCGGCTCCATCGCTTCCGTCAACTTCCACATGAAGTTCGTTTTCGAAGCGCAGGGCTTCGTGGATCAGGCGGCGCGCGACCGGATCTGGGGCACGGCGTCGTTTTGGGTGCTGTGGTCGAGCATCGCGGGCCGCTTACTGGCCGGCTATCTGGCCGACAAGCTGCCGCGGAAATACGTGATGCTGGCGACGTACTTGATCGTCGCCTTCGCCATCCCGACCCTGTTCTTAGTGACGCCGGAGCAGGAGGCGTTCGTCTACCTGTTCGCCCTGATTTTCGGGTTCGCCATGGGCGCCGATTACATGCTGATCCCGCTCATGGCAGCGGATCAGTTCGGCCTGTCGACCCTGGCGCGGGCCATGTCGGCGATTTTGCCCACTGACACGATCGCCCAATTCTGGTTTCCGAATTTCGTCGCGCGGCTGCGCGACTTTTGGGGTGGCAACTATTATTTGGCCATGATGGCGGTGTTCGGGACGGCGTTCCTGGGCGCGGTGGCCATCGGGCTGTTGCCGCGTCATCCCAAAGATGAGGCACTTCGTTTACAAGAGCTTGCCCGAACTCGCGCGAGCAGCCGAAGCTGAAGGCGCGCACCACGTCCGGTTCGAACCCGATCGAGAGCGCGTGCGCGCGGCCTTGGCCCGCAAGGTGCGGGTCGGCGATGTGGTCGTCGGGAATTCGATCGCCATCCACCCGATGGAGGGCTGCGACGGCACGCTGGACGGGCGCCCCAGCGAGCTAACTTGGCGGCGTTACGAACGCTTCGGCCGGGGTGGCGCCAAGTTGATCTGGTTCGAGGCCACGGCCGTTCGCGCCGACGGCCGCGCCAATTCGCGGCAGCTCTGGCTGCACGAGCGCAACGTGTCGGACTTTGCACGGCTGCTGGAGATGATGCGGCGCGTGCACCGGGAAACCTACGGCACGGCGGACGACCTGCTGGAGCCGCTGCAGCTGACCCACTCCGGCCGACACAGCGTGCCGCGCCCGACGATCGCCTACCACAACCCGTGGGTGGACCAAAAGACCCGCATCCCGCCGGATTATCCCGTCGTCTCCGACGACGAACTCGAGCGGCTCGAGGACGACTACGTCACGGCGGCGCGGCTGGCTTTGCAGGCCGGTTTCCGGGCGGTGGAGATCAAGGTTACGCACGGCTATCTTTTGTGCGAGTTGATGGGTGCCCGTGTGCGTGAGGGCCGTTATGGCGGATCGCTCGAGAACCGGTGCCGTTTCGTGCGGAACGTCATCGGCAAGATCCGGGCGGCGCTGGGCAAGCAGCTGCTGCTGGCGATGCGCTTGGGCTGCTACGACGGCATCCCGTACGCCCGGGATCCGAAGACGGGTGTGGGGGTGCCCTTCGAGGTGGCGGTGCCCTATCCGCACGGCTTCGGCCTGGACCCGCAAAACCCGCTACGGGAAGATTTGACCGAAGTGAAGCAAGCTGTGGCGTGGTTCAAAGAGTGGGGCATCGAACTGTTGAACGTCTCGATGGGCTCGCCCTATTTGAATCCCCACATCGGGCGGCCGTTCGAAAAGCCCGACGAGGGCAACTACGAGCAACCGGAGCACCCGCTGCTGGGCGTGGACCGGCATTTTCGCGTGGCCGGGGAATTGCAGCGCGCGTTCCCGGACCTGCCGATGGTGGGCACCGGTTACAGCTGGCTCCAGAAGTACGCGATTCATGCAGGGGCGTACAACATCCTGGCGGGCAACATCCGGTTCCTAGGGATGGGGCGCAATGCGCTGGCGTACCCGGATTTCGCGCGCGATGCTCTGGAGAAGGGCGAGCTGGACGAGCTGCGGGTGTGCAAGACCGTGACGTTCTGCACATATCTGATGCGCCGCCGGGAGCACCCGCTGGGCCAGTTCCCGACCGGCTGCGTGCCCTTCGACAAAGAGGTCTACGGACCGCTCATGAAAGAGGCGCGCGAAGCGGTGCGCGCCGCGGGGCCGAGGTAGCGGCGGGGCGGGGTGGGCGGCGGCCTCGCGGCCGGGGCTGGAATGGCGGGGAAGGGACGAGCCGGCGCAGTGATGATTCGGGTCGTGAACGAGACGTTGCGATTGGGGCTCGAGGCGCCCAGAAGATTGAAGGCACCCCGTGCGTTTCGAGTTCGGGCCCGCGGCCTCGCGAGCCGGTCGGCCTGCCTTGGGTGACCATCGTGGCGTTTCGGCGCATCAGCACCGACGCGCGGGCGTTTCCGAATCCTTGCTCGGTTCGCGAGGCGGCGAGTCCGGTCTCCGACTGGCTCGCCTGGCCGACCGCGGTCCCGGTCTCTCCGGGAGAGCGGCACTGGACGATTCTTCAGGAGCTACTCTCGACCGGACAAGCCCGGGGCGCCCTGGTCAGCGACGCTCATCTCGCGCCGCTCGCTCTCGAGCGGGGAGCGGTGCTCCGCACCACCGACCGCGATTTTCTTCGCTTCCGGGGAGTCACAATTTTGAATCCTCTCGCGAGCGAGGCGAACTATTGAGTGGGCGTGGAGGTGGGAGCGGCACGATAACCGAACGGGCAGGCTCCCAACGCCTGGTCTCGAGGGCCGTGGATCGTTTCGTCAGAGCGGCTCCTCGTAGACATGTGAGCCACCGCTGTGAGGGCGGATGAGCGCGGCGTGCAAGTTCTGCCAGATCGTCGAACGGACGCTCGCGGCGCAGATCGTGTTCGAAGACGAGGTTTCGCTTGCGTTCCTGGATCACCGGCCCCTGTTCCCCGGTCACACGCTGCTGGTTCCGCGACGGCACTGCGAGACGTTGAGCGAGCTTGCGGCGGAAATGGTCGCACCCCTGTTCGCCAACGTGCGCCTGCTCGCGCGGGCCGTGGAGAAGGCGATGAGCGCCGACGGCAGCTTTGTGGCGATCAACAACCGCGTCAGCCAGAGCGTGCCGCACTTGCACGTGCACCTCGTGCCGCGCCGCCACAAGGACGGTTTGCGGGGTTTCTTCTGGCCCCGGCAGAAATATGAAAGCTCGGAGGCAGCGGCGCGCGTGGCCGAGGCGATCCGGCAGGCGATCGCGTCGCTCCAACACGCCGACATGTGAGCTCGGGCTGCGTTGTGCGCCCTCGGCGCCCGTGGCGCGAACCGAGCCTCCGATAGAATGAGGGGCTATGGCGCGAGAGTACGAGTTGAAGCCGCGCCGCGTGCCGCGCGTCGAGACGCGGCTCCGCCGCATCGTGACAGAGTTGCCGGTGCCGGCATCGCTCCCCATTCTCGAACGGCTGTATCGCTACGAACCGGTGGCCATGCGGGGCCAGCCGCCGGTGGTCTGGGATCGCGCCGAAGGCTTTCAGGTCTTCGATGCCTGGGGCAATTGCTGGATTGATTGGTCGAGCGGCGTGCTGATCGCCAACGCCGGACACGGCCGGAGGGAGATTGTCGAGGCCATCGCCGCACAGGCGGCCAGGCGATTGCTGACGAATTACTGCTTCCCCAGCGAGATTCGGGCGCGGCTGGTAGAGCGGCTGGCGAGCTTGCTGCCGGAGCCATTGAAAAAAATCTTTCTGCTGACGACGGGTTCGGAGACGGTGGAGTGCGCCATCAAGTTGTGCCGCACGCACGGCCTCCGGGTCGGCGGACGGGCCAAACACGTGATCGTCTCCTACGACAAAGCCTTTCACGGCCGGACGCTCGGGGCGCAGCAGGCGGGTGGCATTCCGGCGCTGAAGGAGTGGATCGTCAATCTGGACCCGGGTTTCGTTCAGGTTCCGTTTCCCGACGGATTCTGGACCGAGGATACGTCCTTCGAGAGTTTCGAGCGAGCTTTGGCGGAACTGGGGGTCGAGCCGCGCAATGTGGCGGGCGTGATCCTGGAAACGTACCAAGGGGGAAGCGCCGCCTTTGCGCCCGTCGAATACATGCAAGCGCTGCGGCAGTGGTGCGACCGGCATCGGGCACTGCTGGTGTGCGACGAGGTGCAGTCCGGTTTCGGGCGCACGGGCACGCTGTGGGGCTTCCAACATTACGGCATCGTGCCGGACCTGGCCTGCTTCGGCAAGGGGATCACTAGCTCGCTGCCGCTGGCAGCGGTGGCGGGACGGCCCGACGTGATGGACTTGCACCCTCCGGGGAGCATGACTTCGACCCACACCGGCAATCCGATTTGCTGCGCCGCGGCGCTGGCCTCGATCGAGCGCGTCGTGGAGGAGGATCTGGCCGGCAACGCCCGGTGCGTTGGCGCCCTCCTGCATCAGGAACTCGAGCGTCTGGCCTCTCGGTTCCCGCAGGCGGGCTGGGTGGCGGGTCGAGGACTGGTGGCGGGGGTGACCTGCGTGCGCCCGGGCCAGAAAGAGCCCGACGGCGATTTCGCCTGGGACGTGGTTCGGCGCTGCTTCGAGAAAGGGCTGCTGATGTTCTCGCCGGTGGGCTACGGCGGGGCAACCGTCAAGATCGCTCCGCCCCTGGTGATCACCGAAGAGGCGGTGCGGGAAAGCGTGGGGGTTTTGGAGGAGGCGTTCGCGGAAGCGGCAGTGGCGCAGGAGGCGATGGCACGATGAAGCCCGAAATAACCATCGTCGGCGGCGGCATGATCACGCACGATCAACTGTTACCGTCGCTGTACCACATGCAGCGGCAAGGGTTGGTGGGCGAAATTACCGTGTGCGCCTCCCGATCGCGGACGCTGCGGC
Source organism: Bryobacteraceae bacterium (assembly GCA_025055455.1). Classification (GTDB taxonomy): domain Bacteria; phylum Acidobacteriota; class Terriglobia; order Bryobacterales; family Bryobacteraceae; genus JANWXD01. Next base: position 69,593 of record JANWXD010000019.1, on the reverse strand, counting down.
AACTGGCGGCCTCTCCCACGCTGCAGCGGGCGTTTCCGGGCCAGTCGTTTCGCGCCCGGCCCAGCTTGGATGTCGACCCGGATGCCTCCCATCCGGAACTGTACCGGGAAGTCATCGCGAGTATGCCGCCGCGGAATCTGGTGGTGGTGGCGGTGCCGGATCCCTTGCACTACGAGGTGATCCTGACGGCGCTCCGGCACGAGCAGCATGTGTGCGCCGTGAAGCCCCTAGTGCTGAAAGCGGCTCAGGCGCTGGAGATCGAGCAGGAAGCCTACAGCCGCGGGCTCCTGGTCGGCATCGAGTATCACAAGCGTTTCGACGACCGCTCGCTGCTGGCGCGGCGGCGCTATCGGGAGGGCAAGTTCGGCGAATTCCGCCTGGGCACAGCCTGCCTGTTGGAGAAATGGTACTACCGCCATTCGAATTTTCAGAACTGGTGCACGGTGGAAAACTCGGATGCCTTCACCTACATCGGCTGCCACTACGTGGACCTGGTGCACTTCATCACCGGCTTGCTACCCGTGGCGGTGAGCGTGTACGGCATCCGGGACCGGTATCCCAACGGCAACGAAGGGTTCTTGTGGACCGACGCCCGCGTCATTTGGAGCAACGGGGCGTGCTTGAATGTGCAGAACGCGCTCGGTTTCCCCGACGAGGGGCCCGGTACCAACACGCAAGGTCTCACCTTGTATTGCGCCGCCAATGACAGGGGCGGCCTGATCGCTCACTCGGACCAGTACCGTGGGATCAAGTACTGTTATGTCGAAAAAGATAATTCTCCGGGCGCGACTTACTACGCAGAGCCGAGCACGGACTATTTCCAGTATGTCGACATGGGCGGTCCGGGCCTGGTTCCCGTAGGATACGGATACAGGTCGGTGGAATACATCGTGAAAGCGGCGATTCGACTGGAGGATGAGTCAGCGGGGTTGCCGGAGGACCGCGCGCTGGAACGGCGGCAGGCGCTGCTCAAGGAGTACGACCACGCTGGGATCATGGCGACGCCGGCCAACAGCTACTACAACGAGCTGGTGATCGAAGCGGGGCGCCTTTCCCTCCTCAACGGCGGCCGGGAAGCGGTCATCGAATACGGCGACAGCCCGAGGGTACGGTTGCGCTGAGGAGCGGAGCGGTTGCCGGCCGAGGCGGGAACCAGGGAGGGCGCGCGGGGCGAACGAGCGGCGACTTCGCCCGGCGCCTCGCGGGCTTGTTCAGAGGCGCGCCTGCCTGATTGTCTGGTTGGTGCGAATCCTCTTCGATCGGATGAGAGATTGCTCTGCCCTCAGCTGTTTGCCGCCGGGGCGGCCCATCGGCTGGTGACGCTGGTGGAGGGCCGCTGAGGGGTCGCCTGACGGGCCGCCACGCGTTCTTGCTCCATGACGAACCGCACGGCGACCAGAATCAAGAGGTGCAGCAGCAGACCCGCCAAGGGGGAGAACTGCTCCTTGTAGAAGCTGAAGAACTGCGTCAGGAAGATGGAAATCAGCGCCGAGCGCTCGAACATTTCAAACGCCCCTAGCCGGGATCGGCGCATGCGCACAATCCTCAACAGGGTGAACACCGCGGCAGCGGTGGAGGAAGCCAGTTGGGCGACATCGGTGAATGTGGGGATGCGCCAAGCGCACGGCACCTGGCCCGGGCACCCGCGTGCCCTGAAGCCGCTCCCAGAACATACTGGCGCCGAGTTGGACCAGAAAGAACGCGACCACGCCCGCCGGAAAGCCGGGCAAACGAGACAGGCGCCGGTAGGCGGCGGCCAAGGTCCGTTTGGTGCGGGCAAACCAAGAGGGGCGCCGCGGCGCAGCCAGCGCCGCCTGCTCGACGAGCTGCCGCAGCGCCGGCACGAGGGGATGCGAGGGGTCGCTCCTTTCGAGGTACCACAGGGCACGGTCGCGCTCCTCTTCGGTGAGGTCGTGGAGCACCACCTCTTCCATCTGCCGCAAAGCGTTCAACAAGTACTCCTGCTGGGAGTAGCCTCGGGCGGCGCGGATGGCGTGCACCGCCAGCAGAGTCAGAATAAAGGCGGCGTAAATCAAGGCGGGCGCCGGCGGAAAGAAGTAATTGTGGTCGCGAGTGACGAATTTGCCGATCTCGTCAATGAACAGCCCGAAACCGGCACCGCCCACCAGGGCCGCCGTGCGTTGGGCGGCCTTGGTTAAGAAGGCCAGCAAGATGATGAGCGCGGCCAGCATGAGCAGGCCGCCCCAAAGCATATGCGCGATGTGCAGGCTGCGGCCGCCTAGTTGGGGATAGCCGGTGAGATCCAAAAAGACGCACCCCGAGGACGGTGGTCACGGCAGCCACTAGGAAGATTTCCACGTACGCCCAAGCTTCCAGATTGCGGAGAAAATGCGTCCGGGGCATGAGCCGCCTTGGCCGGGGGATACCTCCCCATCTTACGGCGGCGCGCGGCAGGGCTTACATCTGGCGCCACGCCGTCAGGCGCCCATCGCGCAAGTTAGACAGGGCCAGACCGTAGCGACCGCGGACCCCGGTTTTCTCGAAGATGTGCTTGAGGTGAATCTTCACCGTTCCCGGGCGGATGCCGAGCTCGCGAGCGATCTCGCTGTTCTTGAGTCCCTGCTCGACCAGTTCCAGCACCTGCTGCTCCCGCGGCGTGAGCTCGGACCGATGTGTCCGCTCCCGGCGGGCCGCGCCGCGGAACAGCAGATCTTCGATCCAGGTCGAGCCCGTGGCGACGGTTCGAAGACACATCAAGATCGTGACGACTTCCGCGGACTTGCGGATGACCCCCTTGGCGCCGGCCTGCAAAAAGCGCAGGGCTTCGGCCTCGCTGATGGACAATCCCCAGACGACGACGGCGGGTGCCGGGCGGCTGCGCAGTTCTAACACCCATTCCAGCACGCCTTGCATGCCGAAGCTCTTGTCAACCACAAGCAACGAAGGGGGGCGCAAGTCCGCCAGTTGGCGGCCAGTGTCGAGGGAATGGGCGGCCCACGCCCACTGGAAATCCTCGGTTTGGGCGAGGACCGCTTTGAGTCCCTCCGCCGTCAACGGCTGCGCTTCACAGCAGCCGACTGTGTGAATGGCAGGCGAACGATCCATATGGTGTACTCCAGCTGTGGAGGCAGGTGTTTCTCATCGGCCTGGGAGTCCAAAACTTTAGTTGCGGCGGCGGACGAGGACTCTCAAACTTTCTGCCGGTTGTCCGATCAGAGCCGTGGGAGGCTGTGGGCCAGGCCGGTCAGGCGTGACCTTTTATGCCGGCGCTGTCGGAGGACTGGCAGGTCTTGGTGCTGTGTCCGAACTCTCGCATGAGGTTCGAGGTGCGGGCCTTATTGTCCCGCCAGGCCCCGCAGTTGCGGGTGGTCGAACGGGAGGGGTATCCGGGGCCGGAAGAGCTGGCCCGCCTCTTGGCCAAGCCGCCGGAGCTGTGCTTCCTCGATATCGAGACCGAGCCGGAGCGGGCGCTGGCTTTGTTGAAGGAAAACGCGACGCTCTCCGAACGGGTGTCGGTCATCGCACTACTCGGACGGAACGATCCCACTTTGATCCTGCGCTCGATGCGCATGGGCGCGGCGGGCTTCCTTGTGCGACCATTCACCGACGAGCAGTTGCACGAAGCGCTGGAACGGGTCCGGCAGTTGCTGGCGGGACGGCAGCCCGCTCCGCGGCGGACGGGACGCGTCTGGTGCGTGTTGCCGGCCAAGGGAGCCAGCGGCGCGACGACCGTTGCCATCAACCTGGCGTATCAGGCGGCCCGCAACGGAGCCGAGAAAGTGCTGCTGGCGGACCTGGATCCGCTCGCCAGCCCGGTTTCCTTCCTGCTGAAGATCAAGAACCGGTATAGCTTCCTGGACGCTTTGACCAAGCTGGCTCAACTGGACGACGACCTGTGGAGGGCGCTGGTCGTGCCGTGTCAGGGTGTGGACGTGCTCCTGGCGCCGGAAGATCCGCCGGAAACAGCCACCGAATCGCACGACGCCGGCGCCATACTGGAACACGCGCGGGCGCGCTATGACGTGGTGGTGGCCGACGCGGGGACGGCCTTCGGCAAGTGGAGTCTGGGTCTGGCGAGCCGGGCGGATGAGTTGCTATTGGTCGCGGCTGGGGAGCCGGCAGCCTTGTTCGGGGCGCGGCGGGTCGTGACTTCCTTACAGCAAGCGGGCGTGTCTGCGGCCCAGGTGCGCTTGATCCTGAACCGACAGAAGCGCACCGCAGGGTTGGAGCCGGAAGAAGTAGCACGCGCGGTGGGAGTTCCCGTCTACCACGTGATTCCCGAGGACGCGCCGGCTCTGGCGAAGGCGCAAATGAATGGGCGGCCGGTCTCATCCGACACTGCCTTGGCTCGAAGCCTCACGGAACTGGCCGTGCGGTTGATGGGCCGCAACGCCCCGCGCGCCGGCAAAGTGTCCGCCTGGCGGGCTTGGTTCGGGCGCCGCAGCGCCGGCTGACGCACTTGCTATCCTGGCGGTTTGCTGGAGCTGGACGCCTCCAACGTGGCTGCGGTTCTCGACGGCCAAGAGGGCTGGGAGGGGGGCGACATCCGCATCACGCCGCTTGGAGGCGGCGTCTCCAACACGGTGCTTCTTGTCGAGGGCGCGCGGCAGCGCCTAGTGCTGAAGCAGTCGCTGGCGAAACTGCGCGTGGAGCAGGACTGGTTCTCCGACCGGAGCCGCGTGTACCGCGAAGCGGCAGCCCTCCGATGGCTAGCTGGGCGGCTGCCGGCCGGCTCCGTTCCCGCCGTCGTTTTTGAAGATCGCGACAATTTTCTGTTCGCGATGACCGCAGCCCCGAGCGGCGCCAGAACGTGGAAGTCGCTTCTGCTGGAGGGTTGCGCCGACCGCGCCGTCGCCGTCCAGGTGGGGCGTCTGCTGGCGGCGATCATCCGAGCCAGCTGGCAGGAGGCGACCGTTGCGGCGGCGTTCGGCGACCAGACGGTATTCGACCAATTGCGGCTGGATCCGTACTACCGGGCCACGGCGGCGCGGCATCCGGATCTGGCGCCGTTCTTTGACGTGCTGATCCGCGCTTACCCGGAGCAGCGGTATTGCTTGGTCCACGGCGACTGGAGTCCGAAAAACTTCCTGGTCTGGGACCACGGCGTCATGGCGATCGATTTCGAGGTCGCTCATTTCGGCGATCCGGCGTTCGACGCCGCGTTTCTGCTGAATCACCTGCTGCTGAAATCGTTCCACCGGCCGGTATGGCAGGCCCGCTACGCGGAGCTGGCCCAGGCCTTTTGGATGACGCTGAGTGCGGAGCTTCCTGAGGAGCTCGGGGACTTCGAGGCGCGTGTGGTGCGGCATTGGGGAGGACTGCTGCTGGCCCGGATTGATGGCAAGTCGCCGGTCGAGTACATTCGGGACGAATCGGTCAAGCAAGCGGTGCGGACGTTCGCCCGGGGGCTCATCGCGGCACCGCCGGCGCACGTCATGGAAGTCTTCGAGCGGCGGGCAGCATGACGCTCACGATCCGCCGGGTGCAGGCGCTGGAAATTCTGGACTCGCGCGGCCGTCCCACGCTGGCGGTGACGGTCGAGCTCTCCGACGGGACGCGGGCGACGGCCAAAGTTCCTTCTGGGGCCTCCACAGGACGACACGAAGCTGTCGAGTTGCGGGACGGCGACCCCGGCTGGCACGAGGGCCAAGGGGTGCGCCGCGCTGTGGCGAGCGTGGAGCAGGCCCTGGGTCCGGCGGTGGAAGGCCTGCCGGCCGAGGAGCAAGCGACCGTGGACCGGCGGCTGGTCGAGCTGGACAAAACAGCGGACAAGTCCTTCTTCGGCGCCAACGCCATTTTGGGCATCTCTTGCGCCGTGGCGCGCGCGGCGGCGCAAGCCAACCGCCTCGAGCTGTGGCGCTACCTGGCCGGCGGCCGCTCGCCGCGGCTTCCGGTTCCGATGATCAACGTGATCTCCGGGGGGCTGCACGCCGGACGCGCTATCGAGTTCCAGGATTTCATGGTGATCCCGCACGGTTTCTCCTCCCTGGCGGAGGCATTGGAGGCGGCCGGACGCATCCGCCGCCTGGTGCGGCAACGGCTGGAGGCGTTGGGCTACCGCCTCACCGGCATCGCGGATGAAGGAGGCTGGGGGCCCCGCTTGGAGCGAAACGAAGCCGCAATCGAAATCTTGGCGGATGCCATCGCGCGCGCCGGTTTCCGGCCCGGCGAGCAGATTGCGCTTGCCGTGGACGTCGCAGCGACCCACTTCTTCCGGGACGGCCGTTATCAATTGATCTCGGAAAACCTCAGGCTTTCCGGCGAAGCGATGATCGAACGGATGGAGCAGTGGTGCCGGCGATACCCCCTCGTTTCGATCGAGGACCCACTGGCCGAAGACGAGTGGCGCGACTGGCGCCAACTGACCGCGCGGCTGGGCCAGGACACGCAGATTGTGGGCGATGATCTTTTCGCCACGAACCTCGAGCGCGTGGCGCGCGGCATCGAGGAGGGACTGGCGAATGCCGTGCTGGTCAAGATGAATCAAATCGGGACGCTGACGGAAACGTTCGCCGTCGTGGAGCGGGCGCGCCAGGCGGGCTGGCGTGCGGTCGTCTCGGCGCGCTCGGGCGAGACCGAGGATGATTTCCTGGCGGACTTGGCGGTGGCCTCCGGGGCGGGACAGATCAAGATCGGGTCTCTGGCCGGTTCCGAGCGCTTGGCGAAGTATAACCGGCTGCTGGAGATCGAGAGATTCGCTCGGTTGCCGTTCGATCCGCGCGCGTCGGGGCTGCCGCTGCCGGGCTGAGGGTGCGCACTGGGGCCGCCGCGATTTTGTAGTATGCTAAGCGAGTTGTGAGCGCCTGCGGCACTCTCGGCCGCCGGCGAGATGCTGAGGGAGTGGAGCGACATGTTTTTGGAGAGACGTTGGGCAGTTGTCTTGTTGGCTGCACTACTGGCCCTGCCGGTAGCTGCTCAGTACGAGGAGTCCGGGGACGTACCATACGTTCCCACGCCTCCGGAAGTGGTGGAGGGGATGCTCAAGCTGGCCGGCGTCAAGAGCAGCGACGTGGTCTACGACTTGGGTTGCGGCGATGGGCGCATCGTCATCATGGCCGCCGAGAAGTTCGGCGCCCGGGGAGTCGGCATCGACATCAACCCCGAGCGCATCCGCGAAGCGGAGGAAAACGCCCGGAAGGCCGGCGTGACAGGGCGCGTGCGATTCATCCAGGGCAACTTGTTCGATGCGGACATTCAAGAGGCAACCGTCGTGACGCTGTACCTGTTGTCGAGCGTCAACCTCAAGTTGCGGCCCAAGCTGATCAAAGAGCTGCGGCCCGGAGCGCGCGTGGTTTCCAACACCTTCGATATGGGAGACTGGAAGCCCGACAGAGAGATCGAAGTCAACGGGCGGCGCGTGTACCTGTGGACGATCACGGATCAGCTGAAGCGGTCCGCCGCGCGTTGAGTTCCTGCTGGCGGCCGCGCCGGGCGATGGTCCCGGCTGGAACTGGATTGAACCTCCACTCGCGCTCCAGTTCCTCCAGCTCGCGCCGGAGGATGGCTTGTTCCACTGCCCAGCCCAATCCGGGTGAGTTCCTCAAGACTCGCTGGCGGCGAATCAGCTCGAGGATCCGAAATCCAGACTCCAGCCTTGCACGGATGTCAGGTCTGTCTGTGTTTTGTTGTCGCATAATGGTTCCGTCCATCGGGGTCGCAATCTCTTAAGGCCGACTGACCGTGCCTCCTGCCTGCCCCTATCGTGACCGAGGGCGTCCCCGAAACCAATGGCCGGATCGGTCCATTTTTCCTTGGCAAGTACTACAACCCGGACTCCGGGTCGGGGAGTGTAATCCCGGTTTCGGGTCAGCCGTCATCCACAGGTGAAAGGAGTTACGAGAGATGACGATCCACCGATTCTTGATGGCGCTCATGCCGGCAATCCTGCTGGGTCAGTCGTCCGGCCCGGATTTCAGCGAGCTGAAGACGTTCTTGGGCTTGACGGACGCACAGCTGACGCAGTTGCGGGACTTGAGGACGCAAGAGCGGCAAGCGCTGCGCTCGGTTGCCGACCAGATCGCTGAGAAACAGGGAGCGCTTCGGCAGGCCTTGGAGGCTGGCAGCACCGATGCGCTCCGGTTAGGACAATTGCTGGTCGACATTCAGAATCTGCGCAAACAGATCGAGGCGACGAACCAGACCTACCGCGCTCAGGCGGTAGCCTTGTTGACTGCGGATCAGAAGACCAAGTTGGCGCAGCTCGAAGCGGCGGCCAAATTGGCTCCGGCCATTCGCCAAGCGACCGCCTTGAACCTGCTGGATTCGAGCGGCGGCGCTCCATTCGGGCCGGGCTTCGGACTGCGCGGACTCGGGCGCGGGTTGGGCCTCGGACCGCTCGGCTTCGGACCCGGCACGGATCCGGGCCCCGCAGCGGGTATGGGGCGCATGATGCGCCTGCGCCGGGGCTTTTAGTAACGGTTCGCCGATCCCCTAGGACGACCCCCTTTTGGGTCGCTGTTCGAGAAACCGGCTTCCTTCGACGGAAGCCGGTTTCTGTTTTTAAGGGGCCAATTGCGAAGTGGAGCCCCGGGTTGGGGGCCCGGGGTCTCCACTCAGAGGGGCTTTGCGACGAGCTGGGCCTCGTCGCTGGGGATGCGTAAGTCGATGACGACTTATTTGCCAAACCTAGCTGCACGTAGAGTGCCAAGTTACCCCTCCCGGATTCGCTCCGTATTTTGAGGCCTTACCGAGCCACACGCGTGGGTTCTCAGATCCTGAGCACTCGGGAGCTGCGTGATTTGGCCCGGTGTGGGCGAGTTTTCCCAGGGCTGCTCGTCGCACGCAAAATCGATGGCCGGGATCCTCCGTCAAGCTCGGGCAAGCGGTAATCGGCGAAGATCCGTCACCGCGCGGGCTGGTTGGCCTTAGAGACGATGCAGAGGAAGGCGCCCGGGCTCAGCTCGTAGTCCACCGGGATGGCAGTCCCCGGACGCCCTGCTCAGACCACGAACTGCGTCAGTTTTGCGGGCTCGCAGGTTCACGATCCGGCAGCGCAAGCGGAGGAGGCGGTCACGAGTTCCGAGCAAGCCCTTCGTGAGCAGTTGGGCGGCCGTGTCGGGGTCTTCGTCCGGGGACGGCTGGGGCGCGCTCGCGTTCCGCCCTTCCTTAACGAGCTGGTATAGCTCCTCGTAGAGACGGAGGAAGTCGTCGGCGACGACTGGCCAGGGCAATCGCTCGGCAGTGGCTCGGGCGGCCCGCACGCGCGCCGCGCGCACCTCGGCATCATCAGCCGCTGCCCGCACTGCGGCGGCGAAGCACTCCGGATCGGGTGGGACCAGCCAAGCGTTGCCCGGATTGGCGTAAGCACGGACACCGCCACGGTCTGGGGCAACCAGCGGGAGGCCCGACGCCATGGCCTCTAGGGGAGCGATGCCGAAGGGCTCGCGCGGATTGGGGTGCACGAAGACGTCGGCGTTGGCATACAGATCGGCGAGCTCGTCGCGGTCGGCCACGTGGCCGAGAAAGCTGGCGGCGACGCCGCGGGCCCGGAAATTGCGGGCCAAGGAATCCGCCAAGATTCCGGAACCGGCGAGCGCTAGGTGAAAGCGACCCGGCAGGCGGGCCATGGTCTCCGCCAGAAGATCGAGGTTTTTCTCGGGCGCCAAGCGGCCCACGTAGAGCACGACGGTGGCATCTTCGGGACAGCCCAGCCGATCGAGTAGCTGGCGGCGCCGTTCTGGAGTGCGGCGCTGGGGCGAGAAGCGCTCCAGATCCACGCCCATGGGCCGGATCCAGACGCCGCGCAGGATGCGGTGGCCACGCCCGGCGGCCCGCAGCTCCTCCGCCGTGTACTCGCTCACCGTGATGTGATGGTCGAACAGCGGGAAGTAGAGCCACTTCATATAGGGTCGGCACAGCGGCCGCAGCAGGCGGTGGGCGGCGGGGCGTAGATAAGCGCGGATGGTGTCGTCGAAGCGCTCGCAACTGAGCCCGATGACGGCCGGGCGAAAACCCCCAATGACGCCCAGACGTAACAAGCCGCCCAGGTAGTGCAGCGTGTACTTGTCGCAGACTTCGACCAGGTCCGGCCGCTCCTGCCTCAGAATTTCCGCCACCGTGCCCCGCCGCCGGAGATACGTGCCGGGCCAGAGCACGCGATAGTCGGAGTCATAGGGCGAAGGTGGCGCTTGGACGTGGTAAATGCGCCCGAAGCGTCCCACCGCCTCGATGCGGTCCTCCGAGGCGGGGACGACCAGCCGCAGCTGGTGGCCGCGGGCATTGGCCGCTTCGAGCAAGGCCCGGTAGAAGGTCGCCACCCCTCCGGAGCAACGATGCCAGGCGTTGGTGAGGTGCAAGGTCTTCATTGGCGCGGTCACCGCTGAGTCTAGCGGGCACGCGTTGAAGGCCGATGACGGACGGATGACATCCCGAAGAAAAACAGCTCGAGAACGAAATGTTTCATTCTACCTTCGCCGAATCGTCAACTCCTTGCGATGCACAGCGCCGAGACTAGGGCCATGCAGCACACAGAATTGCTCGTCTTCGAGGATTTCCACCCGTCCGGCTCGGGCTTCCGCACGGCCGTGTGCCTTCACGGCCACACCCTGCACTCACGGGAACCCTTGTCGTTCCTGACCCGACTGTGCGCCCAACACCCGATCCTCGGTTGGGCGATCTCGCTGGAGGAGGCTCGCTGCCGCGCCCCGGGGGACCCCCCGGTGGATTTCGCCCGCTTGTGGTGGACGCCGCCGTTGTGCCCACGACAAGCTTGGCAAGTCGAAGCCGACCAGATCGAAAACGGGCTCGGGTTGAAAGCGTTGGTTTCGCTCACCGACCATGACAGCATCGAAGCGCCGTTGGCGCTGTCGCTGGTGCGGGAAGACGCGCCCATCTCCTTCGAATGGACGGTGCACTACGGGCCGACGTTCTTCCACCTGGGCATCCACAACCTTCCACGGCGGCGCGCCGCGGCCTGGTTTGCCGAGATGGCCGAAGCCACTCGCGAACGAAACATCCGCCGCGCGCGCGAGATCCTGGCCGCCTTGGACCGCGAACCGGGCGTGCTGACCGTCTTCAACCACCCGCTGTGGGATGAAGCCCGCATCGGACAATCTGAACATCGCCGCAGCGTGCATGCCTTCCTCCGAGACTTTGGCCGCTGGATCCACGCCCTCGAAATGAACGCCTTTCGGCCCGACCATGAGATTCGAGGCGGCTTCGAGTTATCTCGGCAGTACGATCTGCCGGTCGTAGCTGGGGGAGATCGCCACGGCCGATCGCCGGCCATGCTGCTGAACCTAACCGCATGCGCGACCTTGGCGGAATTCATCGAGGAAGTCCGCGTGCGTCGCCGGAGCACGATCCTCGCGCTGCCCCCACACCGCGAGCCGCGACGGGTCCGCATTCTGCGCTCGATGGTGGAGATTCTGGAGGAGGCGCCCGACCATGTCCTTGGCTGGACCCGCTGGAGCGATCGGGTGTTTTTTGACAGCGACCAGTGGGGCGTGGTCCCCGTGTCGGCCTATTTCCCAGACGACCGCCCGCCGGCCCTGGTGCGGTGGTTTTTGGGCACGATGCGGGTTGTGGAACGTCTGCTCCTGGCCAATCCAAAAGCGGAGCGGTTGCGCCGCCCCCTGCTCGGCGATCCGGTGGGAGAGGAAGCGTTCTCATGAGCCCCGGCGGGTCACCGCGCGTGGCGGTGTTCACCGACTGCTACTACGAAACAAACGGCGTAGCCCGCACCTACCGGGAGTTCGAGCGGTACGCCCGTGAGCGGAACCTGCCGTTGTTGATTGTGCGCAATGGGCCCAGCGATGCGGTGGTTTGCCATGGGGCTCAGCGCGCCGTCGAGTTTCGGCGCAGCCGGCTGGCGTTCGCCGTCGATGTGGATCTGTGGTTCGACCCGTTGTTTTTCCGCCGCCTCCCGCGGCTTCGCCCCGAGGTGCGCGCCTTCGGTCCGGACGTGATCCACATCACGGGCCCGGGCGATGTGGGTTTGCTCGGCGCGATCCTTGCGGCCGAGCTCGGTGTGCCGTTGTGCGCCACTTGGCACACCAACTTGCACGAGTTCGCCGAGCGCCGCCTGCTCGGGTGGCTCGGCTGGCTCCCGCTCGGCTTGGCGGGCCGGCTGTCGGCGATCGCAGCGCGCGCCGTGCTGGCCGCGGTGCTGCGCTTCTACCGCATCCCGCGCGCTGTGTTTGCGCCGACGGCGGAGCTCGTAGATCTGTTGCGGAACGCCACCGGACGGCCTGTTTATCGGATGGGGCGCGGGATCGACACCCGATTGTTCCATCCTTCGCGCCGGTCCCGCAATGGCGACGACGGAACGCTTGTCCTCGGCTATGTGGGCCGGCTGGTGCCGGAGAAAAATGTCCGTTTGCTGGCCTCCGTCGAGCGCGCTTTGATCCGTGCCGGCATCGAGCGGTACCGATTCGTGGTGGTGGGGGAGGGTTGGGAGCGACCCTGGCTCGAGCGCGAGCTTCAGCGGGCCCAATTCACCGGGCGGCTGCACGGCGAAGCGCTGGCCCAGGCATATGCCGACATGGATCTGTTCGTGTTCCCGTCTCGCACCGACACGTTCGGTAACGTGGTGCAGGAGGCGCTGGCCAGCGGGGTGCCAGCCGTTGTCACCGATGGTGGCGGTCCGAAATTCTTGGTTCGCAACGGTGAGACCGGCCGCGTCGCTCGCAGCGACGAAGAGTTTTGTCAAGCGGTGATCGAGCTCGCCGCCGACCCGGCGCGGTTGCACGCCATGCGGGAACGTGTCCGCAACCACGGGGCGATCCAAAACTGGGACGACGTCTTCGAACGAATGTATGCGGTTTATGAGGAACTCAAGGTGGGGCCCCGGCGGCTGGCCTGCGTCAATGGGTTTGTTCCCGCGGCCTCGCGCCGCCCGGCCGACTGAACCAGCCCGTCGATGCCAGGCGAGACCCCGCGCATTGCGTACTTTGCGGATTGTTTCGATGAAGTCAACGGCGTAGCGCTGACGACCCGTCAGTTCACCGGTTACGCCCGTCGCCGCCAGTTGCCGCTGTTGCTGGTTCGGGCCGCAAGCCGCCCTGCTGAGCCGGCCGGCGGTTGCCTTTTGCTGCGACGCAGCCGGCTGGCCGTGACTGTAGATCCGGACCTGGACTTCGACCTGCTTTTTCTGCGGCACCTCCGCCGGGTCGAGCGAGCCGTGGGCGAGTTCGCGCCGGATTTCATTCACGTCACCAGTCCGGGCGATGTGGGACTTCTGGGAGCGCTCTGTTCTCACCGCTTGGGCATTCCCCTGTCGGCGGCTTGGCACACGAATCTGCACGAGTTCGGCGCATGGCGATTGTCGCGCATGCTGAGTGGGCTGCCGAGTCGGGTCCGCCCGTCGCCGGGCTGGCTGCAACGTTGGCTCGAGCGGGCCGCCCTCGCGTTCTACCGCCGTGCAAAGGTGCTCTTTGCGCCGAATCCGGAGCTGGTGACCTTCCTCGAGCGGGCAACCGGGCGGAAGGTCCACCGCATGATTCGCGGGGTCGACACGTCGCTGTTCCATCCGGGGCGTCGGCGCCGCTCGGATGACGTGTTGTGGCTGGGCTATGTGGGGCGTCTGATGCCGGAGAAGAATGTCCGGCTGCTGGCGCGGGTCGATGAGGCCTTGGCGCGCGCCCGTGTGGCCGATTACCGCCTCCTGATCGCTGGACTCGGCCGCGAGCGCCGGTGGCTCCAATCGCGCCTGCCCCGGGCGGAGTTCTACGGCATTCTCTCGCCGGAACGCCTGGCGAGGCTGTATGCGGACCTGGATCTCTTTTTGTTTCCGTCGCGCACCGACACCTACGGCAACGTGGTTCAGGAAGCCCTGGCCTCGGGCACGCCGGTCATCGTCACCGACGGCGGCGGGCCAAAGTTCATCGTGACGGAGGGCGTGAATGCGCTCGTGGCTCGGACCGACGGCGAGTTCATCGAGTGCGTGCTCCGCGCAGCCGGCGACCGCAGGTTGCTCGAGCGGCTGAAGGCAGGAGCGCGCGCCTGGCAGGCGCCGAGTTGGGAGGCGGTGTTCGAAGGGATGTATGCCGCTTGGCGGCAGGCTTCTAAATGAGCTCGCGGAATACTAGAAACGAAGCCTGGGTGGCGAGGCGCTGGAGCCACCCGTGGGGATCGAACCCACGACCTGCTGATTACGAATCAGCCGCTCTGCCAGCTGAGCTAGGGTGGCTCGCTACCGCTCATTTTACCGCACCCTTAAGGTAGCGCTCGATGTCGGCAAACAGCAGCGGGTGGATCTCCGGGCGTTTCAGGTCGGCGGCGGTGACGATCGCCACGCCGGAATCAACGTACGCCGGTGGCGTCGTTCCGGCCAGATAAACGGCCACGGCCCGCGTCGCCTCCTAGCCCATCTGGAACGGATTCTGCACAACGAGGGAATCGATCCAGCCCGCCGCGAGATCGGCGACGAGCTGCTCGGAGGCGTCGAAGGCCACCAGCTTGACATGGCGGGCGCCACGGGACTTCAGCGCCTGGACGGCACCCACGGAACTCGATTCGTTGTCGGCAAACAGCCCGGCCGGGTCCGGGTTCGCCGCAAGTTTCTCGATGCGGCGGGCCATCCTCTCCCGCGCCGCGAACAGCGCCGCCGAATTGCGAGAGAAGGCACTGACGTCCACCACGAGGTCGCTCACAACCCGATCCGCAAAATGCGCGTCGCCCAGGGTACGCAAGAGCCACAGGTACTCGTAATCCTCGATCCCCTCGCGCAGCAGTTCGAAGCGGAGCGAGGAGACGGAACCGTCTACGTCCCGCTGCACAGTGTGGCACCGGGCGCGACTGCCCAGCAGGCCAAGTTGGGGGGAGGCGGCGACGACCCGCCACGGGCTATCGTGGTGAGGTGCCCGAGCTGCCGGAAGTGGAGACCATCGTGCGGGCGTTGGCGCCCCGGTTGACGGGGCAGCGGATCGCAGGCCTGCGCTTCCTGGCGCGGCGCGCCCGGCGGGGCCGTGTGCCGGAGCTGCGCGGCCGCCAAATCCGCGCCGTGCGCCGCTACGGCAAGTACATCCTCATCGACCTCGACCGCGGAATGCTGGCGGTGCATCTGGGCATGACCGGGCGCTTGCTGTGGAACGGCCGTCCCGGTCCCTACACCCGCGCCGTGTTGCGCCTAACGGGTCAAGACGCGGTTCTGTTCGACGATCCGCGGCAGTTCGGTGGCATTCGCTACGGCTTTGCGCCGCCCGCCGGGCTCGGTCCGGACGCTCTGGAAATTTCCGAAAGCGAATTCCTCGACCGCTTGCTCGGCCGCAAGGGGCGCATCAAAGCGCTGCTGCTCAATCAGCGGTTCCTGCGCGGGCTGGGCAATATCTACACCGACGAGAGTCTGTTCCGCGCTCGCATCCACCCGCGCGCCCCTGTGGGCCGCCTGAGTCGGGAGCGCGCCCGCGCGTTATACCGAGCGATTCGCGACGTCCTCTCGGAGGCGATCGCTGCGGGCGGGTCCTCGGTCTCCGACTACATCACGCCCGAGGGCGCCGAGGGGTTGTTCCAGTTCGACCACCGCGTCTACGGCCGCGCCGGTCAGCCGTGCCTCGCGTGCGGCACGCCGATCCGTCGCATCGTGGTGGCGCAGCGCGGAACCTACTACTGCCCGCGCTGTCAGCTCCTCTGATTGCGGGCTTCGACGATGGCGTCCGCCACGGCGGCGGCTGCCCGCATCTCGACCACGTCATGCACGCGCACCAGATGCGCTCCGCCCAGTATGGCTGCCGCGACGGCCGAGGCGGTCGCAAAGACGGTTTCCCGTTCGGTGCGCTGCGCTAGAAACGACTTGCGCGAAGGCCCCACCAGGATGGGCAAGTCAAGCCGGGCCAGCTCGTGCAGCCGCGCCAGAATCTCGGAGTTCTGCTCCTTGCGTTTGCCGAAGCCGATGCCCGGGTCCACGACGATTTGCGCCCGCTCGATGCCCGCCCGCCGGGCACGGTGCACGGCCGCATCCAAATCGTGGAGGATCGTGCCCATGACGTCCGGTAGCGGCGGGAGCTTGGCCCAGGTCTCCGGCGTGCCGCGCATGTGGTTGAGAACCAGGCCTGCGTTGTAGCGGGCCACGACCTTCGCCAGTTGGGGGTCGAAGGTCAGACCGCTCGGGTCGTTGATGATCTCCGCGCCGAGCTCCAGGGCGCGCTCGGCCACGGCCGCCTTGTACGTATCCACCGAAATCGGCACGGCTAGCTTGTCGCGGAGCCGCTTGAGCACCGGAACGAGGCGGCGCAGTTCTTCGGCTTGAGAGATGCGCGCCGAGCCGGGCCGCGTGGATTCGGCGCCGATGTCCACGATGTCGGCGCCTTGTTCTTCGAGCTCCACGGCACGGGCGAAGGCCCGGTCCGGATCCAAGTACTTGCCGCCGTCAGAGAAGGAATCCGGCGTCACGTTCAGCACGCCCATTATGAGGGTGCGGTCGCCGAGCTGGAGGGTGCGCTTGCTGAGCTTCCACTCGTACCGCTTGCGCGTCATGGGGGTCGTGTTCAGCCGTACTCGAAGCCGGCGATGGCGTAGATGAGCGAATCGTCGTGATCGAACGAACCGCGCGCCGCAGCCCCGCGGCGAACCATGCGGACCAGCTCGCGCCGGCGCTCGAATCCGAATTCCCGCGCCAGCGCCAGGGCCGCTTCGTTGGCGGGCAGCAGGTCCCAGAAGACCGGCTGGCCGGCGTGGCGGCCCAAGCACCATTGAAGCAGATTCCGCGCCGCCTCGGCCGAACGCGCCACGCAAGGACCGAAGTAAGCCGCCAGTGACCCAGGCCGGGCGAAGGCGAACCCCTGGCCCGGAATGGCCGCCGCCTCTCCGCGCGCCAGACGGGCGAGCAGCGCTGAGCGGTCGGCGCCGAACGCGCGGAGGTCCAGCTCCGCATCCGCGACGTAATCGCCCGTTGTCGCCGGCGACATCGCGGGCGCCACCGCGGCCCACCGTTCGACCGGCGCTTCGTCTTCGAAGCCGAGCTTCCGGTACAGCGGCCGGCCCATGGCGGTGGCGTCGAGCTTGATCCACTCGACGCCGCGCGCCTCCAGAAACGCCAGGGCGTGTTCCATGAGGCGGCGGGCGTAGCCGCGGTTCCGGTATTCGGGATCCGTGAGCACCATGCCGATCCAGGCCAGCTTCCGCCCGTAACAAACAGCCGTCGTCGTGGAGACCAGCAGGCCGTCCCGGAAGAGGCCGAAGCAACCCTCCGGCTCGAGCTCGAGCACCCGCTGCCAGTCGGCCTGGGTTTGGTTCCAACCGGCCAGCAGATTCAGCCGCATGGCGGCGGGGATGTGCGCCGGCTCCAGGCGCAGAATCGTCTCATTCATAGCGCAGGCACACCGCCGGGTCGAGGTTCGCGGCGCGGTTGGCGGGATAATACCCGAAAAACACCCCGGTTCCTGCCGACATGGCCACTCCCAGCAACACCCAGAGCAAAGATACCGTAGCGGGCACCGAGGGCAGCAGCCTCCGGACCGCCAACGCCACGCCTGCGCCGAGGACGATCCCCAGTAGACCGCCCGCCAGGGAGACGGCTACCGCCTCCAAGAGAAACTGGGCGCGGATGTCGGCGCGACGCGCGCCGACGGCCTTTCGCACCCCGATCTCCCGCGTGCGCTCGGTGACGGAAATCAGCATGATGTTCATGACGCCCACGCCGCCCACGATGAGGCCGATCGAGCTCACGGCGCCGGTGAGGATCACCAGCGCACCGGTCAACTGCTCCCAGAGATCGGCGAGGAATTCGGGCGAGATGACTTCGAAATCGTTTTCGGCGTGATGCGGCACCTTGCGCCGCCGGCGCATCGCCTCCACCACTTCATCGAGCGCGCGCTCGAGGCCGGCCTCGGGCGGCACGGTGAAGGCGATGACCAGCTCGCGCGAGTCGGGGTAGTTCTTGCGGAAGTTGCTCAGAGGGATGAGGATGAAGTCGTCCACGCCCGGGCCGCCGAACAGTCCGGGGTATTCTTCCAGCACGCCGATCACTTCGTAGGGCTTGCCGTTGAGTTGGACGATCTTGCCAAGCGGGTCGGAGTGGGGGAAAAGACCCTCCGCCACTTTGTGACCCAGCACCGCGACAGCCCGCCCGTGGTTTTCGTCGTAGCGCGAGATAAAGCGGCCTTCGGCGATGGCGAAGATCGGTAGCGCCTGCGCGTACTCCGGTTCCACGCCGCGGAGGATCAGCCGCTCGACGACCTGGCCTCCGTAGCGGATCTCATTGGTCTCGCCGAGCATCGCCGCCCGCGTGCCGAACGTGGTGATGACGGCAAGGGACGGGCAGCTTTCGCGCAGAAACGCAGCGTCGGTGTAGTCGAGGTATTTGCGGGTGCGGATTTTTTCGGGCATGGCCTGCGGGTTCGTTCCGGCGGGGAAGCGCGTGATGAAAAACGTCCGCGAGCCCAGAGCTTGCACCTGATTCTGAATGTAACGGTTGAGGCCCTCGATGATGGCCGCCACCGAAATCACGCTGGTGACGCCGATGACGATGCCGAGCAGCGTCAGAGCGGAACGCACCTTGTGGGCGCGCAGGGTTTCCAGGGCCACCAGCAGGTTTTCCCGCAGCTCGGCCCGGCTCATCTCATTCCGCCCGCAGGGCGGCCACCGGATCCAGCCGCGCCGCGCGCGTGGCCGGATAGATGCCGAAAAACAGACCGATGAGGCAACTGAAGCCCAGCCCGAACACAACCACCCAGCCGCGCACGGCGGCCGGGAAAGGGGTGTAGTTGTCGAGCAGCAGGGCCACGGCGAAGCCGGCGGCCACCCCCGCCATCCCACCGAGCAAACACTGCGCCAGACTCTCGGCGAGGAACTGGCGCACGATGTCGCCCTGCGTCGCGCCCGAGGCGCGACGAACGCCGATTTCTTTGGTGCGCTCGGCGACGCTGACGAGCATCACGTTCATGACCACGATGCCGCCGACCAGGGCGGCGATCGAGCTCACCATGACGTAGACGGCGAAGAAAGCGGCGCTGATGCGGCGCCAGAGCGCGAGGTAGCTTTCCTTGGTTCCGATGAAAAAGTCGTCTTCGCGGTCGGGCGGCACGCGGCGGGCGGCGCGCAGGGCCAGCCGCGCCTCGTCCTGTGCCTGCTCGAACTCCGGGCCGGCTCCGGCGGCCTGCACGCTGAGGGTGACGCTGCTCCGGCTGCCGCGCAGCTTCAGGAACGTGTGCATGGGGATGACCGCGAAATTGTCCTGGTCCTGCCCCAGCACGGAGCCGATTTTTTCGTACGCGCCGATCACCAGGAATTCCTGCTCGCCCAGGCGCACCATGCGCCCGACGGGATCCGTTCCGGCGAAGAACTCTTCCACCAGGCGCGAACCGATGAGGCAGACCTGCGCGGACCGGCGCTCCTCGGCTTCGGTGAAATAGCGGCCGAGGGCGACCGTGCGTGTGTCAATGTCCGCCATGTTGGCGGTGTGACCGATGAGGGCGGTATCGGTCAGCTCGCGGTCGCGATAGCGGGAGCGAACGCTCGCGCGGACCTCGGCGCCCACGCGGAGGCAGTGCCGGCAGCGTGCCGCCACCGCCTGCATGTCCTCCAGGGTGAGCCGCTTGAAACGGAGGGCTTTGATCAACAGGTCATAATCGGCCACGTTGAAAGGCAGACGGGAAATCTGAAAGACGTTCGTGCCTAGGTTGGCGATCTTGGTTTCGACGTAGAGGTTGGCGCCCTGGATCAGGGTCATCACCGTGATGACGGTCGCAACACCGAGGGTGATGCCCAGACTGGCCAGGAGCGCCCGGAGCCGGTACGCTTTCAAGGCGGCGGCGGTTTCGCTCAGCGTGTCGCGCCAAGCGAGCATCGGCTCACACGATGACGCGCCGCCATTGCTTGCCCAAGCGGATGACGTAGGTGCCCGGTTCGAGGAACTCCAGACCGTTCAAGCGCCGGCCGTCCACCTGAACGGCTCCTTCTTTGAGCTTGCGGACGGCCTCGCTCACGGAAGCAGCCAGGCCGGCTTGGACCAAGATTTTGTCGATTCGCCGGATCGTCGGAGCCTCCGCGCCCGCCGGTTGGGCGGCGCGGGGGAGACGGACCTCCGGCAACTCGGTCGGAACCTCCCCCCGGCGCACGACCTGGTTGAATTCCTCTTCGGCCCGAGCGGCTGCGGCGGCGCCGTGGAAATCGGTGACGATCGAGCGCGCCAGCGCCATCTTGGCCTCCATCGGATGCAACTCGCCCTGTGCGATCCGCGCGCGCATGGCTTCGATTTCCGCCAGGCTCCGATCCGTGAGCAGCTCGTAATAGCGGAACATCAGCTCGTCGCTGACGGACATGACCTTGGCGTACATCACTTCGGGCGCCTCCGTGATGCCGATGTAGTTGCCGAGCGACTTGGACATCTTGTTGATGCCGTCGGTGCCTTCGAGCAGCGGCGTGGTGGCCACGATCTGCGGCCGCTGGCCGTAGTCTCTTTGGATCTCGCGGCCCACCAGAAGGTTGAACTTCTGGTCTGTACCGCCCAGCTCGACGTCGCAGGCGAGCATGACCGAATCGTAGGCCTGCGCCAGCGGGTACAGCAGCTCGTGAATGGAAATGGGCGAGCCTTCGCGATAGCGTTTGGCAAAATCGTCCCGCTCGAGCAGGCGCGCCACCGTATAGCGCGCGCACAGGCGAATCATGTCTTCGAAGGTCAGCTTGTCCAGCCACTCGCTGTTGAAGCGGATCTCGGTCTTGTCCGGGTCGAGAATCTTGAAGACTTGTGCTTTGTAGGTCTCCGCGTTGGCCTCGATTTCTTCCCGCGTCATGGGAGGGCGGGTGACGTTGCGACCCGTGGGATCCCCGATGCGCGCCGTGCCGTCGCCGATCAAGAAAATCACCGTGTGGCCGAGATCCTGAAAATGTTTCATTTTGCGCAACAGCACGGCGTGGCCGAGATGGAGATCGGGAGCGGTCGGATCGAAGCCCGCCTTGACGCGCAACGGCTTTCCGGTGCGCGCCGACTCGGCCAGGCGTTCGCGCAATTCGTCTTCGCGGATGAGTTCTTCCAAGCCTTTCTTGAGGTACGTGATCTGCTCGTCGAGCGGCAGCGAACTCACGCTTTCATTGTACGATTGAGGGGACGGAGAACCCCCGTATGAGGCGCAGAGAGTTTCTTTCGGTGGGACTGGCCGGCGCCGCCGCCACGGCCAGGCCAGCGCCCGCGGTTGCGGCGCCAGGCCCCATGAAGATTACGCGGATTCGTTTCTACCGCGATCCCAATTCGCGGCCCATCTTCAACCAGAGTTCGCATATTGTCACGGTGGAAACCGACCAAGGCATCACGGGCATCGGGGAAGGGGGCAGCAAAGACACGATCGAGCAGTGCGCGGCGATGCTCATCGGGGAAGACCCGTTTCGCATCGAGCACCTCTGGCAGTTGATGTACCGGGGTTACTTTTACCCACCAGGCCGCGAGAAACTGCATGCCCTCGGCGCTCTGGATCTGGCGCTGTGGGACATCAAAGGCAAAGCCTTGGGCGTTCCCGTCTACGAGCTGCTGGGCGGCGCAACGCGAGAGCACATCGAGTGCTATTCCACCGGCTTCCCGAGCAAGGGCAGTCTGCGGGAGACGGCGCGCGCCTGTATCGAGGCGGGCTTCCGCGCCTTCCGCACCAGCATGGCGGGCCCGCAGGGGGATGCCCCCTTCGACGCCCGCGAGATGGTGCGCAAGACCGTGGAGCAGTGCCGGGAGATTCGCGAAGGGGTCGGCAAGGACGGCGACTGGGCGATCGACATTCACACCCGCTTGGATTTCGCGGATGCGGTGCGGCTGTGCACGCTCCTCGAAGATCTGGATCCCTTCTTCGTCGAGGATCTGGTGCGCTCGGAAAATCCGGCCGTGTATCGCACCTTGCGTCCGCAGGTGAAGGTTCCGATCGCCGTAGGCGAGCAGTTCGGCGACCGCTGGGAAATCAATGAGCTCGTCGAACAGCACTTGATCGATTACTCCCGCGTCACGATCCCCAACTGCGGGGGTGTCACCGAGTTCATGAAGATCGCGGCACTCTGCGAGACCCATTACGTGGGCCTCGTGCCGCATTTCACCGGCCCCGTGGCCACCGCGGCGGTGGTGCACTGCTGCGCGGCGTTTTCGGGACCCGTGCTGATGGAGATGCTGGGGGCGGGTCCGCGGGAGGTTCCGCACCTGCCGCAACACTTCGATTTCCGCAACGGCAAGCTGTGGCCGAACCGGCGCCCGGGGCTCGGCGTCGAGTTCGACGCCAAGCGCCTCCCCCTGATAGCCGAAGTCACGGAGCGGTCCCGGCCCATTCCGCTCTACCGCCGCCGGGACGGCTCGATCACGAACTGGTGAGCTATGTCGGACAAGTGGGCCAAGTCGCGGGAATGGCTCGAGCGGGCGCGCCGCTCACTGCCGCTGGGCGTCAGCAGCCCGTTCCGGGCGAAGTTTCCCGTACCGCTCTACTTCGCTGGCGGACGCGGCCCCTATCTCACCGATGTAGACGGCAACCGCTATATCGATTACACGCTGGGGTGGGGGCCGAACATCCTCGGCTACGGGCATCCGGCCGTGGTCGAGGCGCTACAACGGCAGGCCGCCGGGCCGCACACGTACGGCGCCCAACACGAGCTGGAGTTTCTGGTCGCGGAGAAGATTCGCGAGCTGGTGCCGTGCGCCGAGCGGGTCATCTTCAGCTCGAGCGGCAGCGAAGCGGTGCAGCTGGCGCTCCGTCTGGCGCGAGCCTTCACCGGCCGCCATCGCGTCCTCAAGTTCGAGGGCCACTACCACGGTTGGATGGACTCCGTGCTCATCAGCCACCATCCGCCGGCGGAAGCCGTCGGGGCGGAAGAAGCGCCGGTGGCCGTTCTCGAATCTCGCGGTCAGACGCCCAATGCGGCCGAGAACGTCCTCGTGGCGGTGTGGAACCGGGTGGAGGCGGTGGAAGCGGCCTTTGCCCGCGCGCGAGGAGAAATCGCGGCCGTCATCATGGAACCGGTGTTGTGCAACAGCGGATGCCTGATGCCGCGTCCGGGTTATCTGGAGGCGGTGCGCGAGATTTGCCGGCGCGAAGGAGCGCTGCTGATTTTCGACGAGATCATTACGGGGTTCCGCATGGCGGTGGGGGGTGCGCAGCAATACTACGGCGTCACACCCGATCTGGCCACGTTCGGCAAAGCGTTGGGCGGCGGCCTGCCGGTGAGCGCCGTCGCCGGATGCTCCGCGGTGATGGATCTCATCGGCCATGAGGTGGCGTTCGGGGGAAGTTTCAACGGGAATCCGATCGTGCTGGCGGCGGCGCGGGCAACGCTCGAGGAGCTCTCCCGTAACGACGGGGCTGCGCTCGCACACGCCAATCGCATGGGGCAAGCGTTGATGGACGGCATTCGGGAAGCCGCCCGTCGCCGGAGCGTGCCGTTAGTCGTCTCGGGTTTTGGGGCGGCCTTCGCGGTGCACTTTACCGACAAGGCCGACTTGTACCACTACCGTGACACGCTGGCCGACGACCGCGAGCGGTTGCGCCGTTTCGCGCTCGCTCTGCTCGAACGGGGCGTCTACATGCTGCCGGACGGGCGCTTCTATGTATCCGCCGTACACGGCGCCGAGCAGGTCCATGGCACCGTGGAGGCGGTGGACGCGGCTCTGGGCACGATGTCTTGAGCGCCGACGATATCAGTCAGCGCGGTGCCCGTCGGCCGCGCATCGTGGCGACCAAGGGTACTTGGCGGGGAGATGAGCATGGCGACAGGTGTGAGTCCTCGAATGACGGTTCAGGCTCCTGGCGATCCTGTCGGATCAGTGGGGCGGCTGCGATAATGAAAAAAGGGCGATCATGCACGTCACCAGCTTCGAGCGCATCACAGTGAACCCGAACCAGATGGGGGGAGTGCCATGCATTCGAGGTCTGCGCATCCCCGTGGCTACGGTTCTCCGGATGCTTGCCGGGGGCATGAGGGAGCAAGAGATCCTGGCTGAGTATCCCGACTTGGAACCGGAAGATATCCGCGAGTGTCTCCGATTCGCGGCAGTGTCAGCGATGGAGCGCGAATTGGCACTTCCCCGGCGGGTGTGAGATTTCTCATAGACAACGCTCTCCCCGCCGAGGTGGCTCGGTTATTACGGAGTGCGGGCCACGATGCTGTCCACGTGCGCGACTATGGCCTCCAAGCAGCAGAAGACCATGAGATCCTGGAGCGGGCGGAAGTGGAAGACCGCATCTTGGTTTCGGCCGACACAGACTTCGCAGCGCTTCTCGCAGTGATGCGGAGAGCCAAGCCTTCATTTATTCTCTTCCGGGAGCCCGCCCTGATCCGCCCCCATGACTATGCATCTCGTATCTTGGACAGTCTCTCGGTGTTAGAGGGCGACTTGGAAGCGGGGTGTGTAGTAGTGTTTCGTCACGGGTGCATCCGGTTACGGAGTCTCCCGTTCAGTGATCGCCAGGCGTAAGCGCAGGACTGCGTTTGCGCCGACACGCGGCCTCCCCGACCGGCTAAGCCAGTCACGCTAGCGGCCAGCTCCTGCCCGATTTTTGCAGTGCGGCCTGGATCATGAGCAACTCGCCCAGATTTTCCGCCGTGACCAGTCCGACCAGCTCGCCGCGGCGCACCACGGGCAACGTGTGGCACTGGCAATCCTGAAGCTTCAAGAACGCGGTCTCGAGCATCTCGGAGGCCTCCACCGGCCGGAAGTCCCGCTGCATCACCTCGCGGATGGTCGCGTGTGTGCGGCCTTGGGCGAGCGCTTTGAGCAGATCGTTGCGAGTCAAAATGCCCACCAGGCGCCCGTCGTCGAGGATGGGGAAATCCTGCTGCGAGCCCGCCAGGATCATTTCCACGGCTCGCTCGAGCGGATCGCCGGCGGCGAGGGTGCGGAAGTCGGTCTGCATGGCGCGCTGCACCGGGATGCCGCCCAGAGCCCACTTCATCTGGACCATGCTCGCCTCTTGCGCCGCTCCCATCCAGACAAAGAGGGCGATGAACAAGAGGAAGGGGTTGTAGAAGAAGCCGAGAAATCCGAATAGCAGCGCCATGGCCTGTCCGAGGGAGGCGGCGATTTGCGTCGCTCGGGTGTACTCCATCCGCATCGCCAGGGCGGCCCGCAACACGCGACCGCCATCCATGGGAAACGCCGGCAGCATGTTGAAGACCACGAGGAAGACGTTGACCAGCAGGAGCCGCTCGGCAAACGAGCCCCGGGTGACGGTGAGGGCGTCGACGGGCTGCCAGCCTCCCGTCAGATCCAGCCACAGGTACAGCAGGGCGGCGATGCCGACGTTCACGGCCGGGCCCGCCAAGGCCACCCACAGCTCTTGCCGGGGATCGTCAGGCATCCGTTCCAGGCGAGCGACGCCGCCGATGGGCAGCAGCGTGATGTCGCGCGTGGCAATGCCGAACCGGCGCGCCGCCAGGGCGTGGCCGAACTCGTGCAGAACAACGCAGGCGAACAGAGCCAGGATGAAAAGCACGCCGGCGAGCGTCGCCTCCAAGCTTTGACCCTCCAGCCAGTGGGTAAGGACCACCCAGGCGATGAGCAAGGTGAACGTAGCGTGCACGTAGACGCCGATGCCGGCGAATTCAGCGATTTTCCAGGACCATCTCATGGAAGCCCTCTGCGACGGCACCCCATTATAGCGACGCCAGCCCAATCGGAGTTTCGAGCGATCGTCCCTCTGGGGCGGGAAGGTGTGGCTCGACTGCCCGCGAGCCGACCGAGCGCGGGGACGCCCGGTTCGCTCCACCCGCAGCAGCACCCCGGCGCCCGGGTGTCCGACGCACGAAGCGAGCGGAGCGGCTACTCAGCTTGCGGCCGTGGGCGATTCCTTCGCCGCTGTGGCCCGCGCCAGATTGTCGAGAATCGCTTTGATGCCGGAGAAAATGTCCACCGGGACGGGGAACACCACCGTAGTGTTTTTCTCCGCCCCGATCTCCACCAGGGTTTGCAGGTAGCGGAGCTGAATGGCCACCGGCTGGCGCTGGATCATCTCGGCGGCCATGGCCAGCCGCTCGGCGGCCGCGTATTCACCTTCGGCGTGAATGATCTTGGCCCGCCGTTCGCGCTCTGCCTCCGCCTGACGGGCGATGGCACGGATCATCTGCTCGGGCAGATCCACCTGCTTGACCTCGACAAGGGCCACTTTGACCCCCCATGGTTCGGTGTGCTGGTCCAGAACGCTTTGCAGCCGGATGTTGAGCTTCTGTCGCTGACTCAGCAGGTCGTCGAGTTCCACTTCTCCCAGCACGCTGCGAAGGGTGGTCTGCGCCAGCTGTGAGGTGGCGTAGCGGAAGTTCTCGACTTCGATGACCGCTTTGATCGGGTCGATGACCCGAAAATAGATCACTGCGTTGACCTTCACGGTGACGTTATCGCGTGTCACCAGATCCTGAGGAGGCACCTCCAAAGTTTCCACACGCAGCGAAACCCGGACCATGCGGTCGATGGGAGCGAACACCAGGATGATCCCCGGTCCTTTGGGACGAGGCAGCACGCGGCCCAGCCGGAAAATGACGCCGCGCTCGTACTCGGCCAGAATCTTGATCGCGGACAGCACGTAGAGCACGACGATGATCAGTGCGATGGTGGGGATGTCCAGCAGCATCGGAACCTCCGTGTTGAGCTTATTCCGGCTCGACTTTGAGCCGCAAGCCGTCGACGCCGACGACCCGGACGCGCCGGCCCGCCTCGACCGGAGCCGACGAGACCGCATCCCAAAACTCGCCGTGGACGAACACCTTTCCGGCAGGATTCAGCGCCGTTTCCGCCCGGCCGACCTCTCCGACCATGCCAGCGTCGCCCGTCGCCACTTTATACTTGCGCGCCCGTAGCACGAGCGACAACAGAAACACCGTAATTGCCGCAAACGGCAGCGCCAAAGCTACTGCCGTGCTCAAGTGGACGCGCATTTCCGGCAGCGGGCTGTCAATGAGCAGGAGCGCCCCGAGAATCATGGCGACCGCGCCGCCGGCACCCAGAATCCCGTGGGAGGCGAACTTGGCCTCCAGAAGGAATAGCGCCGCGGCTAGCACGAGCAAAGCGACGCCGATCCAATTGATGGGCAGCACGGAAAGCGCCGAGAGTCCCAGCAGGACGAGGATGCCTCCCAACACGCCGGGCACGATCAGGCCGGGCGAGCTGAACTCGATGTATACTCCCAGCGCGCCGAGCACGAGCAACACCAAGGCGATGTTGGGATCGCTGACGGCCTTCATGATCTGCTCACGGCGAGTTAGCTTATACGGCGCAACCAGGGCGGCCGTCAAGCGCAACCTCTGTTTGCGCCCGTCAAAGCGCGTGACCTCACGCCCGTTGAGCAGCTCGAGGAGCTGTCCCTCGTCCCGCGCGACGAGATCAATGAGCTGGCTGTCCAGGGCCTCCTTTTCTGTGAAGGACTTGGACTCCAGCACTGCGCTCTGAGCCAGCGTGGCGTTCCGTCCGCGCTTGGCGGCAATGGAGCGCAGCCAGGCTGCAGCGTCGCTTTCCACCTTCTTCCGCATGACCTGGTCCATCTGCTGGCCGAGCAGCACTGGTGCGGCAGCTCCCGTGTGCGTCCCCGGCGCCATCGCCGCCACGTCCCCGGCCATGAGAATGAAGAACCCGGCGGAGGCGGCCCGGCCGCCGCTCGGGGTCACGAACGTGGCCACCGCAACGGGCGAAGCCACCAGTTTCTCCACGATCTGCCGCGTGGCTTCCAGCAGCCCGCCCGGGGTATTGAGGCGCACCAGCAAAAGCTCGGCGTTCTCCCGCTGCGCCTGTTCGATGGCGTGGGAAACGATATCTACCGTGATGGGGTGCACCACACCGTCCAGATCCACTGCGACCACCCGAGGCGAAGCCCCTGAGGCCGCCTGGAGGTACGCCAACGCCGACAAGAGGATGAATTTCAGACTCAAACCACCTTCAATATAGCACCGGGCCGGCTTACTCGTACCGCAGCGCCTCGACGGGATCGAGGCGCGAGGCCTTCACAGCAGGCCAGACGCCGAAGAACAGACCGACCGCCACGGAAACTGCGAGTCCAGCCGCCATCGAGGACGGCGGCACCTCGGAGGGAAGCGCCGGAACTAGCACGCCGATCGCCCACGCCGCCACGATGGCCCCGCCCAGGCCGAGCAGCCCTCCCAGACCCGTCAGCGCCACCGCCTCCAGGAGAAACTGGACGATCAGATCCCGGCGGCGCGCCCCGAGGGCTTTGCGGACGCCGATTTCCCGCGTTCGCTCGGTGACGCTCACCAGCATGATGTTCATGACGCCGATGCCGCCCACCAGCAGGCTCAAACCGGCGATCGCCAGCGAGACCATCCACACCAGGCCCGTGAGCCGGTCGAACTGCCGGATGATCTGGTCGGGCGTGGTCAGGGAAAAATCGTTCTCGGCGCCCGGGGGCGTGCGCCGCAGCTTGCGCAACAATGCCGTGACCTCCTCGATGGCCTCCTGCCGTTGGCCCGGCCGCGCCTTGGCGACCACCATGAAGCGATCCACTTGCGGATAGCGCAGTTGGGCGGTTTCGAGCGGAATGGTGATTTGCCGGTCCAGCCCGTTGTCGCCGAAGAATCCGCCTCGGGCTTTAGCGAAGACGCCCACGATCGTGAACTCCGCCCCGTCGATGATCAGCGTTCGGCCCACCGCTCCGAGCGGGAACAAGCCCTCGGCCACGTCATGGCCGAGCAGGGCGACGCGCGCGGCGCGCCGGGCTTCGTCCGCCGTGAACGTTCGGCCATCCTTGAGCTCCCGCGGCCAGATGGTGCTCATGTTGGCCGTGGCCCCGAGCAGCGAAAAGCGGTCCGTCTGGTAGCCGGGCACCTTCGCGATCAGCGCCCGCCCTTGCACCACCGGCGGCACGTACAGCTGCACCCCGGCATCTTCGACCGCGGGGCAGAAACGGCGGATCAGCGCAGCGTACTCCGGTCGGATCGGCTTGCGGCGGCGCTCCTTGGGGCTGATCCGAAGGTTGTTGGGATCGCCGCTCGTGCGGTAGACGAACAGGTTGTTCGGCCCGAACTCCTGAAAGAAGGTGACGATGCCCTTGCGCAATCCGGTGAGGAGCGCGCTCACGGTGACCACCGTCGTGATTCCGATGACGACGCCGAGCACCGTCAGTGCGGAGCGGAATCGGTATTCCCAGAGCGCGCTCAGCGCCAGGCGGAGCGTCTCGCGGGCCGCAATGCGCACGGCTCACTCCATTCGGATCGCGGCGACCGGATCCAGACGCGCCGCTCGCCGAGCCGGGTACCAGCCGCTGAGGATGCCGACCCCACAGGCGGCGCACACCGCCAGCAGGGCGTAGTTGACCGTGACGGCGAGCGCGATTTGGAAGACTGACTCCAAAAGCTCCGCCAAAGCCGCCCCGACAGCGACACCAGTGACCCCTCCCAAACCCGCCAGCAGAATCGCTTCCAGCAGAAATTGCAACTGGATATCCCGGCTGCGGGCGCCCAGCGATTTTCGGATGCCGATCTCGTGCGTGCGCTCGGTCACCGTCACCAGCATGATGTTCATGATCACGATGCCTCCGACCAGCAGGGAAATGCACGTCACCGGCACCACCACGGCGGAAATCATTCCCAGCACCCCGCCCACCCAGGCGCGTACGCCTTCGGGCGTGGCCACGTCGAAGTTGTCCGGCTGCCCGAGCGGTGTGCGGAAGCGCGTGCGCAAGGCTACGCGCGCCATGTCCAGGGCCTCCTCGAAATCGAGCCCCGGCCGCGGCTTGCCATAGATTTGCAGCGATTGCCGTGTCCCATATAAGCGCGAGTACACCGTGGCAGGAATGTAAACCAGATTGTCCTGCGGCATGCCGAACGCCGCGCCCACCTTGTCGAGGACACCGACCACGTGGAAGTCGTAACCGCGCATGCGCAGGTTTTGTCCCACGGCCGAGCTGCCAGCGAACAAGGCGCGAGCCACGTCCGCCGCAATCACACACACAAAGCGGCTCCGCCGCTCCTCGTCCTGGGTGAAAAACCGGCCTTCGCTCAAGGGGACGTCGCGGATCTCGGGCAGCGTGAAGGACACTCCCAAGATGGCCGCGTCGTCGAACACGGCCCCATCGCGCCGCAATTCTTCCGACTGCATGCGCATGGTGCTGTAAAGGATCTGGTCGCCCGTGGCCGCTTGGAGGTAGAGAAAGTCGGGGTAGCGGATCGGCTTGTTGCGCCGCATCTTGTCCCAGTACTCTTGCGCCGTGGTGGCCGCGGCCACCTGGGCGAGCATGAAGGTGTCGGTACCGAACACCTTCGCCGTGTTGTCCTCCGCGTAGATCCCCAGCCCGTGGATGGCCGCTCCAACGGTCACCAGACTGGCCGCGCCGATGATGACCCCGAGCAGCGTCAGGAAACTGCGGAGCTTGTGCGCGCGAATGGCGTCCCAGGCCAGGGAACCCGCCGTGCGAACATTGTGGATTGTGCGGACCCAGCCCGCCCGTTGCCGCTCCATGCCGCGTTCGATTTCATCTTAACCGGAGACCTTGCCCGTTCGCCGGGCCGGCCTTTACAATGGAGCCAAATTCCCGAGGAGGCCTCCAGATGACGCGTCGCAATTTTCTCCTCTGTGCGGCCGCCGGGATGCCTGGGCCGCTCCCCGCTGCTTCTCTCGAATGGCGCAATCGGCAGCCCGGGATGGCCTACCGCCGTCTGGGACGAACGGGGTTCATGGTCTCGGAAGTGGTCATGGGCGGCAACCGCATCGCGCCGGATAACTACGAGCACGTCCTGCTGGCCCTCGACATGGGGTTGAATTATTTGGACACGGCGCCGGCTTACGGCAAAGGGGCCAGCGAGCTCGGTTTCGCTCGGGTGATCCAATCTCGCAGCCGCGAGACCGTTTTCCTTACCACCAAGGTCAGCCTCTGGGACATCAACCGCAACCGTGTGTACCGGGAAATTTTCGAGAGCTTGCCGGAACCCGAACAGCGAAAACTCCGACTCCGGGCTCAGGAAGAGATCGAACGGCGCAAGGTGACGGACCCGGATTATTTCGGCAACTATTTCGAAGGTCAGCGGGCGGAACTCGACGCCGCCGCCCTCGCCAACGTCATGGAGAAAGAATACGGGCGCCGCATCGACCGGGAGAAGAATTATAAGAAGCTGGTACTTGATTCGGTGGAAGAAAGTTTGAAGCGGCTCGGAACCGATCACCTCGACATCCTGATGTGCCCCCACGGGGCCAGCACGCCTTATGAAGTGCTGAATTATCCGGAGATCTTCGATGCCTTCGAAGTCTTGAAAAAGGCCGGCAAGGTCCGCTACCTGGGGCTTTCGGCGCACACCGATCCGGCCGGGATCCTGGAAGCCGCCATCGAGGCGAAGGTTTACTCGATGGCGATGGTGGCCTACAACATCGTGAACCATCGCTATGTGGACCGGGCTCTCGAAAAGGCCCGGCAGGCCGACTTCGGGGTCATCGCCATGAAGGTGGCGCGGCCGGTTTACCGGGGCGGCGACGAGCGAGCTGCCGAACCGGGGCACGCCGAGCGGATCGAAACGGCGGTGCCCGGTCCGTGGAAGCGGCCGCAGAAGGCCTACCTGTGGGCCCTACAGAATCCCAACCTGAGTGGAGTGATCTCCGAGATGGTGAACGCCGATATGGTCAGAGACAACCTCCCGCTGGCCGGCCGGAAGCTGGCCGCCTGAGATGCCTCGAGCGGCGATCCGCTTGGCTCTGGCAGCCGAGTTTCTCCTAGCGCTAATTGCGATCTTCACGCTGTGGAGCCAGGTCGGGGGCCAGGAGCACCTCGACCTGATGCCATGGCAGTGGAAACTTGTCCTGGGCGGCGGGCTCGCCGCCGCTGTGGTGCAGCTTACGGCGGCGGCCATCGAGAGCGAACGGGCCTGGACGGCGCGGACTCTGGCGTGGCTGGTGATCGCCCTGGCTCTGATGCTGCTGATGGGCGCCGCTACCTACTACGTCCACGTTCAGGAGCCGCCGGAGGAGGCGCCCACGGCGGAAACGCAGCGCCTGTCGGCTTGTTTATCGGGCACTGCGGTCGGGGCGGATCCCGTTGCGGTCCGCTGACAAGCTGGGAGCCACCTGGTAACGGGGCGGTCTCAATTTCCTTCTTTGAGGCACTCCTCGATCTCTTCCTTCGTCACCGCCCCCTCTTTGATCAGGCGCCAGCCCGGCCCGGTGATGTCCACGGTCGTGCTGCCCGGCCCAGTGCAGACCCCGCCGTCCAGCACAAGATCGATGCGGCCGTCCATCATCCCGAAGACTTCGATGCCGCTGCGGCAGGTGGGCTGGCCGGAGATGTTGGCGCTGGTGGCGATTAGCGGGTGCCCCAGCGTCTCGAGCAACGCCTCGGCCACGCGGGAGCGGCTCTGCCGTACCGCGAGCCGTCCCGTATTGCCCGTCACTTTCAGCGGCACCTTGGCCGAGGCCGGCACGATGATCGTCAGCGGTCCGGGCCAGAATCGCCGCGTGAGCGGGTGGAAAGGTGGCGGGAGCTCCTTGGCCAGATCTTCGGCCATCAGCACGTCGGTGACCAGCAAGGGCAACGACCGATGAATTTCGCGCCCTTTGGCCACAAAAACGAGACCGACAGCGTGCAGGTTGAACGGATCGGCGATCACCACGTACAAGGCATCCGTGGGAATCGCGATCACGCGGCCGCGGCGGATCGCGGTTGCGGCGCGGTCAATCGCCTCCGGACTGGGATGTTCCGGGTCGATCTCGATCAAGTCCGTGGGCACGGAATGTCCGGTCTCCTATCTGGGGCCGATGGCTTCGGCGACTTCGATCGCCATCTGGTAGCGGCCAAACGGCGCGCTCAATTGTACTCCTTGTACCAGGGGCCGCACGCGTTGGACCATTTCCCGGGCGATGGCCACGCCTTCCTGCCGCGCTTTTTCCGCGCTGTCGGCCAGGCGCATGCGTCGCATGTATTCCTCGGGCACCGGCACGCGCAACTCGTTGACCATGAACTCGGCGTTGCGGTAACTGGTCAGCGGCCAGATGCCCGCGATGACCGGGATGCGCACGTGCTCGATGCGCTTGAGAAACTCCTCGAGCAGCCGCAGGTCGAACACCGGCTGAGTGACTGCGTACTCCGCCCCCGCTTGCACCTTCCATTCGAACCGCCGGATCTCCTCCTCCAAATTGACCGCCCCTGGGTTGGCGCCCACGCCGATGAGCAGCGCGGTTTGCGAACCCATCGGATTGCCGCCGAGGTCCAGGCCGTGATTCAAATTGTTGACGATGTTGACAAGCCCGATCGCGTCCACGTCGAAGACCGCGGTGGCCGCCGGATACGATCCCATCCGCGGCGGATCCCCGGTGATGCAGATCAAGTTCCGAATCCCGGCCGCGTAGGCGCCGAGCAGCTCGGACTGGATGCCGAGAATGTTGCGATCCCGACAGCAGAAATGCAGCACCGCTTCGATGCCGGCCTGCTGCTGGATCAACTGGCAGGTGACCTGGGCGCTCATGCGGGCGCTGGCGCGAGGGCCGTCCGGCACGTTGATACAGTCGATACCGTGCGCGGCGCACAGGCGGGCGCCGGCAATCTCTTTGCTCGCGTCCACGCCCCGCGGAGGAAGAATTTCGACGAACGCCACGAATTTGCCCGCCGCCAGCTTGGCTCCCAACTGGGACTTGGCCGCCATGGGGACTTTCGGCAGCGCCTGCGCCTTTACCGACGGTTCCTCGACCGTGACCTCGAGCCGGCGATGGAGCGGCCGAAGCGACCGCACTTCGGAGCGCACCGCTTTGATGTGTTCGGGGGTGGTGCCGCAGCAGCCTCCGATGATGCGCACGCCGGCCCACAGAAAGCGCCGCGCGTACTGCGCCATGTACTCCGGCGAACACAGATAGATCTTGCGGCCTTCGACCGTGGCTGGGTGGCCAGCGTTGGGCATGGCGCTCAAGGGCTTTTGCGTGTAGCGCTGCATCTTCTCGATGGTTTCGAAGGTCACTTTGGGCCCGGCCGAGCAGTTGCAGCCCACCACGTCGGCCGGCCATTCGTCCAGGCGCCGCGTGAACGTCGCCGTGTCGGTGCCGTCCGGCAGGTGCCCGTCGTCGTCGATGGTCACCTGGGCGATCACCACCACCTCGTCGCCCGCCGCTTCCCGCGCGGCAAAAATCGCTTCCCGGAGCTCGTTGAGGTCGTAGAAGGTCTCCAGGATCAACAAGTCCACGCCCGCCTCGAGGAGGGCTTCGATCTGCTCCCGGAACAGGGCGCGGGCTTCAGCGAAGGAGGTCGGCCCGAGCGGCTCGATGCGGATGCCGAGCGGTCCGACCGAGCCGGCGACGAAGGCCGCTTCTCCGGCAGCTTCCCGCGCCAGGCGGACGCCCGCATGGTTGATCTCCTTCAGCTTGTCGGCGAAGCCGAAGTGGCCCAGCCGCACCCGATTCGCGCCGAATGTGTTCGTTTCCAGGATCTCGGCCCCGGCGCGGATATATTCCTCATGGATCTCCTTGACCAAGTGGGGCGCCGACAAGTTCAGCTCGTCGTAGCACCGGTTGATGAAGACGCCCTTGGCATACAGCATCGTCCCCATGGCCCCGTCGGCCACGAGGACGCGCTCGGCCAAGTGCTGTCGAAACTGGCGACTTCGCGTGGTGGACATGGATCCAGCGGCCTGGGCGGGCGATCTGTTGCAATTGTAACGCATTCGTTCGAGTGGAACAATTTGGCGTGGTTATGTCGGACGGGCGAACGACGATTGCGCGCTGTGGAATTGGCGATTTCTTGCCAACGAGCCGTCGGCCGCCTCGCTACCACACCGCCAGCTCGGCTTGCGCTCCCACGGCGCAGCCGATCATCTGGGCGGCCGAGGCCTGGTTGGTGGCGATCTCCAGAAAGCCCGTGCTCCCAGCGATCAGCACCAGCTCGCCGTAGCCTCCCTCGGCGTAGCTGTGCACCAGGCGCCGGACCGAGTGGGGCCCCACCGTCAGCTCGAAAGGCCGCCGCTCCAGCACGGAAAACTCCGCCGCTGGAAAGTTCGTGATGAGGTTGCCGAACCGGTCGATCTTGAGAATGCGCCCCGTCCAGTATCGTTTGCCGGTACGGGTAGGCCGGTCGAAATCCGACCGCAAATAATCCCGAATCAATTTCCCAAGTTTCGCTGGCCTGGCCCCTCGGGCCAGATGCGCCGCCACGGGAGCGAACACGTCACGGCCGTGGAAGGTCTGGCTGACCGGCCTCAGAAAGAGCTTTTCGGCGGTGATCACCCGGACCTTGTGCGTTTCCCGGGCGTAAATCATCGACAGCACGCCGTTGTCCGGCGCGATGAAGTATTGGCCCGCGGCTTCGGCCAAAATCGGCCGGCGCGAGGTCCCCACGCCCGGATCCACCACCACCACGTGCACGGTTTGTTTCGGGAAATAGCGGTACGCCTGTGCGATGACAAAGCCCGCTTCGGCGATCTCGAACGGAGTGATCTCGTGGCTGATGTCGACGATGGCGGCCTGCGGACAGATCCCGAGGATGACGCCCTTCATCGTACCGACGAAGTGATCCTTCGATCCGAAATCGGTAGTCAGCGTGATCAGGGGGCGGGACATGGCTTGTTAGAATGAGTTCAGCAACTCCGTGGATCGCTTCTACTTCGACCATAATGCCACGACCCCCGTCTCGGCCGAGGTGCTCGAGGCGCTGATGCCCGTGCTTGGCGAGGTCTGGGGCAACGCCTCGAGCATCCATTACTGGGGCCAGGCCGCCAAACAGCGACTGGAAACGGCGCGCCGTCAGCTGGCCGCCCTCATCGGAGCACGCCCGCAGGAGATTGTTTTCTTGAGCGGTGGCACCGAGGCCGATAACCTAGCCATTCTGGGAACCGTGCGCCGGGCGCCTAAGCCGCGCAAGCACGTCATTACCACCGCCATCGAGCACCCCGCCGTTCTGGCCGCGTGCGCTCAGCTGGAACGGGAGGGGGTCGAAGTGACGTACCTGCCGGTCAGCTCGGATGGAGTCGTAGACCCGGACGACGTGCGCCGCGCCCTTCGCCCCGAAACGGTGCTCGTTTCGGTCATGCACGCCAACAACGAAATTGGCGTCGTGGAGCCGGTGGCCGAGATTGCCCGCTTGGCGCACGACGCCGGCGCGGTCGTCCACTCGGACGGCGTGCAGGCCCTCGGAAAGGTGCGAGTCGACGTCGAAGCTCTCGGCGTGGATCTCTACTCGATGAGCGGCCACAAGATCTACGCCCCGAAGGGCATCGGCGCGCTCTACGTGCGCCGGGGAACGGCGCTGACCCCCATCCTCTACGGCGGACACCAGGAGCGAGACCGCCGGCCGGGCACCGAGAACGTCCCGGGCGCGGTCGCTTTCGGGGCGGCGGCCGCCTGGGTTCAGGCCAACTGGGAGCAGGAAGCGGCACGGCTGGCCGCCCTGCGCGACCGCCTGGAACGGGGCATCCTCGAGCGGGTGCCGCAGGCAACCGTCAACGGTGGCCAAGCTCCGCGCACGCCGAATACGACGAACATCTCGTTTGCCGGCATCGAGGGCGAGGCGATGGTCATCGCGCTGGACCTCAAGGGTTTCGCGGTTTCGACCGGCTCGGCGTGCTCGAGCGGGGCCATCGAGCCGTCGCACGTGCTCACGGCTCTCGGGCGGCCGCCGGAGATGGCCAAGGCCAGCGTGCGCTTTTCGCTGGGGCGCTCCAACACCGAGGAGCAGGTGGACGCCTTGATCGAGGCCGTCGCCGAAGTGGCCGAGAGGCTCCGCAAGCTTTCGCCGACCTACACGCATGCCTGAGAACCTCGTGGCCGTCGCCATGAGCGGCGGCGTGGACAGCTCCACCGTCGCCGGGTTGCTGGTGCGCCAGGGACGCGCCGTGATCGGGCTCACGATGCAGCTCTGGAACCAGCGCCGCTTGCCCGAGCTGTCCCGTGAGGGCGCCACCGGCCGCTGCTGTTCCCTCGATGACGTCTACGACGCCCGGCGCGTGGCCGAAACCCTCGGGATTCCTTACTACGTGGTCAACCTAGAAGCGCAGTTCGAAGAGCGGGTCGTGCGCCCCTTCATTGCGGACTACTTGGCGGGCCGCACCCCCATCCCCTGCACGCTGTGCAACAACTTCATCAAATTCGACCGATTTCTGGAGCTCGCGGCCTGGCTCGGCGCCGAGCGCATCGCCACCGGCCACTACGCCCGCATCCGCCGC
Source organism: Bryobacteraceae bacterium (assembly GCA_025055455.1). Lineage (GTDB taxonomy): Bacteria > Acidobacteriota > Terriglobia > Bryobacterales > Bryobacteraceae > JANWXD01. Next base: position 32,675 of record JANWXD010000019.1, on the reverse strand, counting down.
GACCCGGACACCGGCCGGTGGCTGCTCCTGCGCGGCGTGGACGCCTCCAAGGATCAGACTTATTTCCTTTGGGGACTTACGCAGGAGCAGTTGGCGCGCACGGACTTCCCGCTGGGCGAGTTCACCAAGGCGCAGGTGCGGCGCCTGGCCGAAGAGATGCAATTGCCGGTGGCTTGGAAAGAAGACAGCCAGGAGATCTGCTTCGTGCCGAGCGGAGACTACGCGGCGTTCATCGAGGCCTACTTCCAGGAGAAGGGCCTTCCACGGGTGCCGGTGCGGGGCGAGATCGTCTCCAGCGACGGCCGGGTCCTGGGTGAGCATGCGGGGATCCATCACTTCACCATCGGTCAGCGGCGCGGCTTGCGCGTGGCGGCCGGCGAGCCGCTCTACGTCATCGCCACCGAGCCCGCCACCCAGCGCGTGATCGTCGGCCGCGACCCGGAGCTGCTGCGCGCCACGCTCACGGCGCGCGACGTCAACTGGTTCCCGTGGCCCGTCCTTACGACGCCGGTGCGAGCGGAGGTCAAAATTCGCAACAAGCACATCGCGGCGCCGGCGACCGTTTATCCGACCGAGGATCCCCACCGCGTAAGCGTCCGCTTCGATGAACCCCAGCGAGCGGTCACTCCCGGCCAGGCCGCCGTTTTCTACCAAGGCGACCTCGTGCTGGGAGGCGGCTGGATCGAGTAGCCGGATTGCCGCGCCGTTCCACCGCCCGCGACGCTGCCGAGTATGCCGCGGTCCGCTTATTGCTGGCGGTCCTCGAGTGGCTGCCTGTACCCATCGCGGAGCTCGTGGCGCGGACGGGTTTACGAGTGCTGGGGCGGCTGGTGCCCCGGCTCGACCGCGTCGCCTTGCAAAACCTCCAACTGGCGCTGCCCGAACTCGGTCCCATCGCCCACCGCCGAATCCTCGCGGGCATGTACCGGTCCTTGGCCCGCGCTCTGGTCGTTTTCGCCCGCTTTCCCCGGCTCGACCGCACGAACATCGGGCGCTGGATCCGCTGCGAGGGAGAAGAGCACGTCCGGGCGGCCTTCGAGCGGGGTCGGGGAATCTTGTTTGCCACAGGGCATCTCGGCAACTGGGAGCTGAGTGCCTTTGCGTACGCGCTGCTGCGCGAGCCGATGAACGTCGTGGTGCGCCCGTTGGACAATCCGAAGCTGGATGCTTTGGTTGCCAAACGCCGTACGTTGAGCGGCAACCGCCTCATCGAAAAGAGGGAGGCCGCCCGCCAGATCCTCAAAGCCCTGGCCGCCAATCAGGCGGTGGGGGTCCTGGTGGACCAGAACAGCAGCCCCGACGAGGGCGTGTTCGTGGACTTCTTCGGCATCCGAGCCTGCGCGAGCGCCGGATTGGCCCGTCTGGCCGCCCGCTCCGGCGCGGCGGTGATCCCCGGCTACGCCTTGTGGTCCGACCAGGAAAAGCGGTACGTGCTGCGCTTCGAGCCCCCTGTCGAGATCACGGGAGACACAGGACAGGACACGCAGCGCGTGCACAAGCGCCTGGAAAGCGTGATCCGCCGCCATCCGGAGCAGTGGTTGTGGATTCACCGTAGGTGGAAGACGCGGCCCCCCGGCGAGCTTCCGATTTACTGATCCAGCCTCAGTCCCCCCGCGGATAGCAGCCGAGCACCCGCAGAAAGTCTGCCAGCTCACCCAGATGGCGGAGCGCGTTCTGCACGCGCGGCTCCTCCACATGCCCGAGAAAGTCCAGATAGAACAGATACTCCCACGGACGGCCCCGCAGCGGGCGCGACTCGATCTTCGTCAGGTTCACATCGCGCAGCGCAAAGGCGCTCAGGGCGCGGAAGAGCGCGCCGGGGACGTTGCGCGTGGTGAACACGAGCGAGGTCTTCCAGCCCCGCCCGGCGTCGCGCTGCCGCGGCGGCCGGGCCTCCTCGCGGCGGAGGAGAAAAAAGCGCGTGAAATTGCGGCGGTCGTCTTCGATGGATCGTCGCAGAATCCGCGCGCCGTAAATTTCGGCCGCCAGCGCCGAGGCGATCGCGGCCGCATCCCGCAGGCCGTTTTCCATCAGCATTTTGACGCTCCCCGCCGTGTCGTAAAAGGGGACCTTCTCGATCTGCGGGTTCCTGGCGAAAAACTTCAGGCACTGGTTGAGGGCGACCGGGTGGGAATAGACCCGGCGGATCTGGCGGAAGCGGACTCCGGGCGGGGCGATGAGGTGGTGAACGATGCGAACCGAGGTCTCCCCGACAATGCGAAAGTCGTAGTGCAGCAAGTGATCATAGTTCTCATGGACGGAACCGGCCAGGGAGTTCTCGATGGGGATGACGGCCGCCTGAGCGCGCCCCGAGGCGAGCGCCTGGAAGACGTCTTCAAAACGCTGGCAGGGCAGCACGGGAACATGCTCGCCCGCCAATTTGCGGACCGCTTCCTGACTGAAGGCCCCTAATTCCCCTTGAAAGGCGACGCACAATTTCGATGGAGCGTCCACAGAGCTAGGATTGTAGCCCACCCCGACCTCGGTCCGGCCAACGGCGCGCCTCGGGATCTGGAAGGCCGAGCAAGTCGAGGACCCGGTCGACGCTATGGTCCACCAGCTCCAGGATGGTGGCGGGCTTGTGGTAAAACGCCGGGCAGGGAGGGGCAATGATCGCCCCCATTTCCGCCAGGGCGGCCATGGTCCGCAGATGGCCCAGATGGAGGGGGGACTCGCGAATCATCAAGATCAGCTTGCGCCGCTCTTTGAGCGTGACGTCGGCGGCGCGTGTGAGCAGGTTGCCGGTGACTCCCGAGGCGATGGCGCCCATGGTATGCACCGAACAGGGGGCAATCACCATCGCGTGGGTCGGGAAGGAGCCGCTGGCCAGCCGCGCTCCGATGTCGTCAATGGCGTAGCAGTGATGGGCCAGAGCCCGGACTTCGGCGAGCTTACGACCGGTTTCCTCAAAAATCGTTCTTTCGCCGGGTTTGGAGACCACCAAGTGGATCTCCACGTCCGGTTGCCGCCGCAATTTTTCGAGCAGCCGCACCCCGTAGACGGCACCGCTTGCTCCGGTGATGCCCACGACAATTCTCAAAATCGGCCTCCTGGGCGCCGATGTGTTCTGAATTCAGAACGAAAAAGGAAAAATTCCCCTTGCTCCCGCTCCCGCGGGCCGCTATAATGCGGGATCAGAAACAGTTTTCGATGCCGTACACGCGCGGGCCGTCCAGCGGCGAGCCGGCGGTGGCTCGCAAGGACCATAGCATGGAAGAAGCCGGCCTGAAGCTCAAGCGGGCCCGGGAACGTTTGAATCTGCGCTATCGGGACGTCGAAGAAGCCAGCCTCCGGATTGCGGAACGGCACAACAACAGCGAATTCGGCATCGCGCTGAGCCGCTTGGCCGACATCGAAAACAAAGGCACGGTTCCCACCATTTACCGGCTGTACTCGTTGTGCGCTATCTACCGGCTGGATCTGCTGGAGGTGCTGGAGTGGTACGGCATCAACCTTTCGGAAATGCCCGCCGACGCCGCCACCGTAGAGGTCGAGCGAACGCACCTCGTCGGATTCGGGGCCGACGGCTACGGCGACATTCAGGTCCCGCTGTCGCTCGATCCGGGCCTGGATCTGCGCCGCACGACGTACCTGAGCCGCTTCATCCAGCGCTGGGGCAAGCTGCCGCTGATGCTGTTGAACGGCCTGGATCTGAAAAACCACCGGTACGCCTTCATCGGAACCGAGGACTGGTCCATGTACCCGCTGCTGGCTCCGGGCTCGCTCGTGCTGATTGACGAGACCCGACGCAAAATCGCCAGCGGTGGTTGGACGAATGAATTCGAACGCCCGATCTATTTTTTGGAGCACCGTGACGGCTATGCCTGCGGCTGGTGCAGTCTGGAGAGTGACCGTCTGACGTTGCAGCCCCACCCGGCGTCGGCGTGCCCGCCACGCCTGTTTGCTTGGCCCGACGAAGTGGATGTGATCGGCCAAGTGGCGGGGGTGGCTATGCGTCTGGATCTGGCCCAACGACGTCGTACTCGTTCTTGAGCAGTTCCAGCAGGGTTTCCAGGTCCGCCAGATACAACTTGCGCTCTACATCCCGCGCCGAAGCGGGGACCAAGCTGCGATAAGGGGCCAGCCGCAACCAAGTGTCCAGCAGGGTCCGTTTGTCCGTGTTAAGACTGGCCAGATAGAGGTCGAGATCCGCCTTCTGCTGCTCGAGGCTGAAGCCCAGCCACTGCTGGAAGGTGGTCGCATGGCTGTGGCGGAGTGCTTCGTCGGCGGCCTCTTCGCCGAACAGCTGCGCCAGGCCGTGGTGCTCGTAGCGCCCCGTGTTCGGGTCGCGCAGCGAGGCCAGATAGACCAGGCGGCCGAACAAGGACGGGATCTGTGCCAGCGTGTGACGCCACAGATCGCCCGCCGCGCTGCGCTCCAACTCCGTTTTCGAGCGGGTCTGCCTCATGGCCACCGCCGCTTGTAGCGATTATACCCTAGGCCGGGGTGCCGCACGACCGCTTTCTGCGCACGGAGGCGCACCAGCAGAATTGTTCCGAGTTCGGAACATTTTCGGCGGAATTTTGCGCACGAGGCCTACCTTGTTAATCTGTTCTTGGGACCGAAAACATTCGGGCAATTTCACAGGAAAAGGAGAGGTGAACACCATGCGGAAGAGGGTGATCTTCGCCTTGTTTGTGGTGCTCCAGCTTGCGGCGGTAGCCGGCGTGCGTACCGAGTTCATGCCGCTTCCGAGTTGCTTCCCCTGCGACGTCCGTTAGCTCGTTCGGGCGGTAGCGCAGCGCAAGGTGGCATAATGGGGAGGGCGCGTAGCGCCCTGCCATGGCGTTATTGGCCACCGTCGAGAAGCTCCTATGGATCGCCAGCGGGGCTTTGTGCACATTGCTGGCATGGCGTCTGTATGGGTTCGGCTTACATCGCAGGTATCCGTGGTTCACCACGTTTCTGATTGCCAATTTCGCCCAGGCAGTCGTCTCAGCGCTAGCGGGCCTTGAGACAAGTAGCTACGCTTGGATCTACCTGATCAGCCAGCCGATAATCTGGTTCCTCTATATCGTTATAACCCTTGAGATCTACGCGCTCGTGCTGCGGGACCATCCCGGCATTGCCACGGTCGGCCGGCGGACTATGCTCGCTGGCCTCGCGATCGCCGTGGGCGTTTCCGCGCTCACGCTCCCGGCGGATCTACAACGCAAGGAGAATGTCAAAATCCTCATGTATTACGGCGTCATCGAGCGCGGAATTTCCTTCAGTTTGGTCGTCTTTTTGATGCTCATTCTGTTGTTCCTGGCGCGATATCCTGTTCCCCTCAAGCGCAATATCGCCGTCCACGCGATTGTGTTCTCCGTCTTCTTCCTCAGCTCCTCACTGTCGCTATTCGTGATGAATGTCACCGGCTTCGGGGTGCGCCGGATCGTCAGCACGGCCTTGCTGGCCATCGCGAATGCTTGTTTGTTGGCTTGGCTCCTGCTGTTGTCACCGGCGGGGGAGCAACGGACCGTGGTCTTGCGTCAGCGGCTAGCCCCCGATGACGAGGGGCGGCTGCTCGAGCAGCTCGAGGCTCTCAACGCCAGCCTCTCCCGCATCGTCCGCAAATAGGTATCCCGCGGGCGGTAGTACCGCTAGTACTTAAATACTATGAAAATCCATTGCAATTTCCCGTATTTTCGGATATTCTGTTGCCATGCACACTGGAGGTAGTGAACGATGAACCCGCTGATTGTCACTGCCGGCGGCGTGTTTTTGGCGCTCGCTCTCGTGCTTCTGCTGCTGGCGCGCCGAGTACTGGATCGAAGTTCAAACGGACCCAGCGCCGAGTGGTTGCGGTCGTTCGACACAGCTAGGTACCGTCCTATGGAACGTTTGCTATCCGAGGCGGATTTTGCCTTTCTGGCGTCTCAAGTCGGCTATGAACCTCGCATCGGCCGGAAGCTACGCGCGGCGCGACGGCGGATTTTCCGCCAATACCTGCGGTGCCTGCGCAAGGATTTCGCGCGACTGGAGGCCTGCCTGCGTTGGGTGATGGTGCATTCCGAGGTGGACCGTGCCGATCTGGCTCGGGCCCTGCGCCGACAGAAGCTGCTGTTTTTCGCCGGATTGCTCTCAGCGGAAGGACGCCTCTTGTTGCACGGTGTGGGGTTGCAGCCGTCCGACGTCCGCCGTCTGGTCGGTTCCTTGGATCTGTTGCGCGGCGAACTGAGGCGCTTGGCGCCAGTGGCGGTGCGCGCCTAACGAACAGCCGCGACAGAGTCAGCGCCGGTGGCCCTCTGTTAGAGCCGGAGGTTCTGCCGATCCGAAGGCTCGCGCCAGCCGCCGCGCCGCCTCCAGGCCGTCAAACGCTTTCTCTGCCTGGCGAAACGCCGGAGGGTGAACCTGCCGTCGCGTCCCATGGGATTCGTCCGGAAACTGAAGGTGGAGCATCTCGTGAAACATCACATATTCCACCAGCAAGCGCGGCGTCGAGGGCCTGTCAAGTAGGCGGCTTATAATGATGGCGTCGTGCGCCGCGTCATAGTGACCCAAGACCCGACGTGATGGACGAAGGCTCCACCCCAGAGCCGGACGCCTCAGCCGACCGTGAAAATACTTGGCGTTCAGCGCATCGAAGATCTCCGATAGATTGTAGACTTGGCCTTCGGGTTGCGTCAGCGCTTTGCGGCCCCGCTCCCGGCGCAGCCGATGCAGCCGCTGGCGCACATCGCGGCGATTCCAGTACAGCCGGTACCTGTGGCGGTAGGGGGCAGGCACCGGCAGCCGAAACAATTTGGCCAGCAGCAGATAAAGTAAGGCTTCCAATACCGGCGCGGGAGCCCCCTCGAACACGTCACTGATGCGCACGTGCAGGCAGCCGTCCCGAAGGCGCGCGCAGCTGCGGGCGCTGGCGAACGGGCAAAAATCCACCCTGATCTCGGGAACGGGCCGACCGGGGCGTAGGGTGCGCCACACGCGCCGGCACATCTCCTCGGGGGTTTCAAACAGCACTGCGCTCTCGACTTGCACTGGCCCCATATGTAACATAGTCAGAGTGAACGCTTTTCCAACCACGACGGGACGGTGCATCCGCGGAGCGAAGATCTCTTCGGTCGGCTGTTACGTTCCCCCGCGAGTGCTCACCAACTTCGACCTCGAAAAGATGGTCGACACGAGCAACGAATGGATCTTGGAGCGCACCGGCATTTCCGAGCGGCGCATCGCCGATCCTGACATAGCCACCTCCGACATGGCCGTGGAGGCGGCCAAAGCCACGCTCGCCCAGCGGGGCATCGGACCGGAGGCCCTCGACGCGATCCTCGTGTGCACCGTGACGCCCGACATGTTCTTTCCCTCCACGGCGTGTCTGGTACAGGACCGGCTCGGAGCCAAGGGCGTGTGGGGCTTTGACCTGATCGCGGCCTGCTCCGGCTTCGTCTACGGGCTCACGACCGCGGCGCACTTGGTGGCAGCCGGTACCCATGACCGTGTGCTCGTCATCGGCGCCGACACCATGTCGCGCATCGTGGATTACACCGATCGCGCCACCTGCGTGCTGTTCGGCGACGGGGCGGGAGCGATGCTGGTCGAGCCGGCCGAAAACGGCGAGGAAGGCTTCATCGATTTCTTGAACGAAATCGACGGCTCCGGCGGCGAGTTTCTCAAGATGCCTGCTGGCGGCAGCCGCATGCCGCCCTCGTTCGAGACGGTCGAAAAACGGCTGCACTACGTCCATCAAGACGGCCAGCAGGTCTTCAAGTTTGCGGTGCGGCGGATGTACGAGGTCTGCCGCGACCTGTTGGCGCGCAACAACCTAACCGCCAACGACGTGGCGGCCCTCATCCCCCATCAAGCCAACCGGCGCATCATCGTAGCGACGGCCGAACGGCTCGGTTTGGACTGCGACCGGGTCATCCTCAACATTGACCGCTACGGCAACACCACGGCGGCCACCATCCCTCTGGCGACGCGCGACGCCATCGAGGCGGGCAAGCTAAAGAAGGGGGATCTGGTCCTGTTCGCGGCCGTCGGGGCCGGCTACACGGTTGGGGCGAGTCTCTGGCGCTGGAGCTACTGAGCTGCTGAGACGGAATAAGCCTGCTCGGCGGCGCGCCGCCCGCTGGCCGCCGGACGGAACCCCTCGGCGCACAGAGCCCGCTCCAAAGCGTCGAGCAGCCGCAAGACGTTCTCTTCGGTGGAGGAGGCGCCCATGAGCCCGATGCGAAAGATCTTGCCGGCCAGCGGACCGAATCCGCCGAGAATTTCGATACCGTCCTGCTCCAGCAGCCGGCGGCGCACCCCCGCGTCGTCGATGCCGTCGGGCACGCGGGGTGTGTTCAAGACCCACAGGCGATGCGGGGGCGCCACGTGCATCTTCAGCCCCATCGCCTCCAAGCCCGCCACCAGCGCCAGATGATTTCGCCGGTGCCGCTCCCAGCGATTTTCCAGTCCTTCCTCCGCAATGATGGCTAAGGCTTCCCGGAGGGCGTAGAACATCGAAATTGGCGCCGTGTGGTGGTAGCGGTGTGCCCCGTCGTAGTAATCATCCAGCAGTTTCAAGTCCAGATACCAGGATCGCGGCGGCGTGCGGCGGGCGCGCAGCCGCTCCATGGCGCGCTCGGAGACCGTGATCGGCGCCAGCCCAGGCGGGCAGCTCAGACCCTTTTGCGAGCAGCTGTACGCCACATCGATCCCGGTTTCGTCCACGTTCACCGGCATTCCGCCCAAGGAGGTGACGCAGTCGGCAATCACGAGCGCGCCCACCTCGTGGGCGGCCGCACAGATCGCCCGACCCTGCTGCAACGCGCCGGTAGAGGTTTCGGCGTGGACGAACGCCACGACGCGTGGCTGCACGCGGTCAAGGAACTGGCGCGCCTCGTCGTCCTCGAACACTTCGCCCCAGGGCTTCTCCAGCCGGACCGGGTCGCCGCCGTAGCGCCGCACCATCTCCGTGATGCGGTCGCAGAAGTAGCCGTTGGCGAAGATTGCCACGCGGTCGCCCGGTTCCACGAAATTGGCCACCGCCGCCTCCATGCCCGCGCTGCCCGTCCCGGAAATCGCCATGGTGAAGGAATTCTTCGTGCCGAACGCCATGCGCAGCAGCTCGCGGATCTCCTCGACGACTTGAAAAAAGTACGGGTCCAGATGCCCCACGATGGGCTTGCTCAGGGCCTGGTACACGCGCGGCTCCACCATCATGGGCCCCGGACCGAGCAGCAGCCGGCCGGGAGGATTCAGCGGACCGTAGGGTTTGCTCATAGTTCCGATCATATCCCGCGCGTCGTGAAAGAATCGAAAGGCGAGGAGCGGATGCGCGACCGCCTTCCCGTAGACGCCATACTCCCCGAGCTGGTGCGGACTCTGCAACCGGGCTGCAACGCCGTTCTCGTCGCTCCGCCCGGGGCAGGCAAGACCACCCGCGTGCCTCCGACGTTGCTGGCTTCCGTCGGCGGAGAAGTGCTCGTGCTCGAGCCGCGGCGCTTGGCCGCGCGCTTGGCCGCCCGGCGAGTGGCGGCCGAGCGGGGAGAACCGGTGGGCGAGACCGTGGGCTATCAGGTCCGCTTCGAAGAAGTGGCCGGTCCCCGAACGCGGCTGCGCTATCTCACCGAGGGTGTTCTGACGCGCCGTTTGTTGTCCGACTTCCGCCTGGACGGGGTCGCGGCCGTGGTGCTCGACGAATTCCACGAACGCCACTTGGAAGGCGATCTCGCTCTGGCTTTGCTGCGCCGCCTCCAGAAGACTACGCGGCCCGATCTGCGACTCCTCGTCATGTCGGCGACGCTCGAGGCGGGCTCGGTGGCCCGCTTCCTGGGAGATTGCGCCGTTTTGCGCTGTGAGGGACGGCGCTACGAGCTTGCGGTGCGGTATACGCCGGCCACCGCCGCGCAGCTGGACGAGCAGGTCGCTGCCGCCCTATCGCAACTGCTGCGCGAAGGGCTCGACGGAGACGTGCTGGTCTTTTTGCCGGGTGCGGCCGAGATCCGGCGCGCCATGCGGGCCTGCGCCCGGCTGGGCGAGCGGGCCGGCGCCTTGCTGCTTCCGCTTCACGGAGATCTCTCCGCCGAAGAGCAGGACCACGCGGTGCGGCCCGCCCCGCAGCGCAAGATCATTTTTTCGACCAATGTGGCCGAAAGTTCCGTCACCATCGAAGGCGTCACCGCGGTCATTGACAGCGGCTTAGCGCGTGTCGCCTCCGACGATCCCTGGTCGGGTTTGCCCGTGCTGCGCCTCGCCCGTGTGAGCCGGGCCTCAGCGGACCAACGGGCGGGCCGCGCTGGCAGGACCCGCCCGGGACGCGTCATTCGCCTCTATCCCTTTGAAGATTATGTGCGCCGCCCCGCGGAAGAGCGGCCGGAAATCCTCCGGCGGGAGCTGGCGCAGACCGTGCTCCAGCTGAAAGGGATGGACCTGGATCCCTCGGAGCTGGAGTGGCTCGAGGCCCCGCCTGCGGACTCGCTCGCGGCCGCGACGAAGTTGCTCGCGCACCTGGGCGCCCTAGACGCTGCCGGTCGTCTGACGGCGATTGGTCGGCGCATGGTGCGCTACCCCTTGCACCCGAGGCTGGCGCGGCTGCTCGTGGAGGCCGACTGCCGCGGCGCCGGCCTCGAGGGAGCCGCCATCGCTGCCCGCCTCAGCGCGGGCATGCGCCGCTCTACAGAGGCGCGCGAGGAGGCGACTTCGGATCTGTTGGCGCTGCGCGAGGCGCCCTGGGATGCTCCGTCACGGCGTATCTTCGAACAGATCCGCGGCGTCGAGCCCCTTTCCAGCGGGCATGACGAGCAAGCGCTGCTGGTGGCAGCCCTGGCCGCCTTCCCGGATCGGGTGGCGCGCCGCCGACAAGGTAACGAACTCCTGCTGGCTTCAGGCGGCTCGGCGATGCTGTCTCAGGCCAGTTGTGTGCTTCGAGCCGAATGGCTGGTGGCCGTGGACGCGGAGGTCCGTCCCGACCGAGGTCTTCCGTTGGTCCGCCTGGCGAGCGCCATCCGCCCGGAATGGTTGCTCGATCTGTTCCCCGATCGCCTCGAAGAGCGCTGCCGCATCGAGTGGAACCGCGCCGCCGAACGTGTGGAGCAAACGCGGGCCCTGCTGTACGGCGCCTTGGTGCTCGCCGAGTCGCGGGGCGAGCCCGCCGACGTCACAGCTGCCGCGACGCTGCTCGCCGAGAAAGCTCTCGAGGCCGGTCTCGAGCGTTTTGTGCGGATGGCGGAGATCGAAGCATTTCTCGCTCGTGTGGCTTTTGCCGCAGCCCATGCCGCCCTGCCCGTCCTCACGGATGCGGACCTTCGGGCGGCGCTCGTCGAGTTGTGCCGCGGCTGCCGCAGCTTTGCCGAACTCGAGCAAGCGGCCCGGCAAGGAGGTTTGCTGAGCGCTCTGAGGCGCCGCCTGCCGGCGGGCGCCGCCGCCTTGCTCGACGAAATCGCGCCCGAGCGGCTCCGCCTCCCGAACGGCCGCCAGGTCCGCGTGCATTACGAGCGGCACAAGCCGCCGTGGATCGCCTCCCGGCTTCAGGATTTCTTCGGCGTGCGTGAGACGCCGCGACTGGTGCGCGGCAAGGTCCCCGTCGTGGTGCAGTTACTGGCGCCCAACCAGCGCCCGGTGCAAACCACGACGGACTTAGCTGGTTTCTGGCAGCGCCTCTATCCGCAGTTGCGCCGCGAGCTGAGCCGGCGCTATCCCAAGCATGCCTGGCCGGAGTCGCCGGAGGCCGCAGCGCGGGGCGATTAGCTCTTGGCGGCCCCCACAGGACCAGGCGACAAAACCACTAAATCGCTGGGATTCGATTCTCCCGCCCAAGCGCTGTAGCCGTCCGGTAGGTCGCCCGTGTCGGCGCGCAGGTATTTCCAGTGCTGCGGCTTGATCGTCGCGAGCAACTCTTTGCGGCTCTTGATGCGCAGAGGTTTCCCGCGGTAGATTTTGCCCATCTTGGCGAGCACGCTTTCCGGCAGCACGCCCGCAAACATCATCAGCGGCCAGGTAAAGTTTGGCCCGTTGGCCTTGCGCAGTTTCGTCAGCCAGAACAGCAACGCTCCCGTCCGCCAGGCCCAGGGGCCCCACCAGCTTTGTAAGGCCCGTTCCAAATTCATCTTCCAGCACTTCATCATGAGCTGCCATTGCAGCGGACTGAGCTCGCGGCTCTCGACGACCCCTTTGCGGTCTTGCATCCGGGTGTCATGGAGCGGCGTGAAGATGGACGGTATGAACAACGCGAACAGGTTGCGACGCTCCACCTCGTAGATCAGATCCAGCGTCGCCCGCACGTCGTCGTCCGTCTCCCCAGGGTTGCCGATCATGAGCGTGACGACCGGAAACCAATTGTTCCGGTTGAGGACCGTCAATCCCTGGATGAACACGCTCGGCCATTCTTCGATGGGAAACGGTGCGGCCTTGCCGGGCATGATCTGCTTGGCCAATCGCACGGAGGCGGTTTCAAGTCCGATCAGCGGCGAGAGGATCTTGCCCTCCGGATGCGTGCTGACCTTGGGCAGCCGCAGGGGGCTCTTGTCCAGCAAAATCGCCGACAATCGCTCGATGAGCACGGGGTCCACCACGGCCGGCGCCATGGTGGCGTGGCTCAACACGTGATGCCGCACGCCGGGAGTACTGACGATTTCCTGGTACAGATCCAAGAGGGCCTCGCGGTTGGGGAAATAAAAGGGCACTCCGGTGTGCACCTGGCCCCAGATGAACATGTCCTCTGTGGCGAGCGACACTTGCGATCCGCCGTCCTCGACAATGGCCCGCACGGCCGCCAGTATCCTCTCCTTGGGAACGTCGAGCTGCGGATTCAAGTCCGGCAGGCAGAACTGGCAGCGCCGCCCGCATCCGGTGGTCATTTCCACCACACCGAAGGTCGTGCGCTTGGCGGGAGTGAGGATGCCGTCCCGCCCCGCGGGGTGGCGGACTTCCACGAACCGGGGAAGCTTCTCTCCCCGAAGCGCCTTGCGGAACAGCTCGACCGTGTCGGCCGCCTCGCCGCGTCCTTCCACGACGCAGTCCACACCCAGCTCTTCGTAGCTGCCGGTCTGGGCGACCTGCCAGCCTCCGGAGCCTCCGACGATCACCTGGAACTGGCTGCGGCAGGGATGACTTTTGAGGGCGGCAAACAGCTCTCGCGCGTAATAAGAGTTGATGGGATCGCGCGAGGACCCGAAGATGGAGGCATAAATTCCGGCCGCAAACGTGACTCCCAGCGGATTATGCGTGGAAACCGCCACCACCCGCGTGCGCGGCCCGACGAACCGGGGCAGGTCGTCCGGGTAACAGGCCACGACGTCGTCCGCCGGGAAGTGCCGCAGCAACGCCGCCTCGAGCACGCGAACTCCGGCGGGCATGACTCGGGCCGAGCCGTCCTCGTTGCGTTCCAGTTCGCGCCACCGCGGATATTTCTGGTGAATGATCCGCTCCAGGCGTTTGGGCAGCGAGGCCAGCGCCATCTGGATGAAATAACCCGCATGTTCCACGATCTCCGACAGCGGCGCTGTCAGAACGATCGGTTTTCCTTCCCCAACCCCTCCAGTCTTGCTCGTCTCCATCGCTCACCTGTTCCGTCCCTGCAAGTTGCACCCAGACGATTCTCCCCAGTCTACGACAGAATCCGATTGGGCGAAGATAGCAGCATGAGGCCGCGACTGCTCGTGGGGTTCTTGGTGGCCGCGAGTGCGGTCTTGGCGCAGCGACGGAGCACGAGCGCCATCGATCCGCGCCGCGTGATGGATCTGACGTATCCCTACAATGCGCAAACCGTCTATTGGCCCACGGCGGAACGCTTCCAGTGGAAGAAAGAAGCCTGGGGCGTGACGCCGGGCGGTTACTGGTACGCCTCGGCCGGCTTCTGCACGAGCGAACACGGCGGCACGCATCTGGACAGCCCGATCCATTTCGCGGAAGGCAAATGGAGCACGGCTGAGATCCCCCTGGAGCGACTGATCGGGCCGGCGGTGGTGGTGGACATCCAAGCGGCGTGCGAAAAAGACCGGGACTACCGGCTCACCGCCGCCGACGTGCGGGCTTGGGAGAAACGCTACGGTCGGATCCGCCCGGGCGACATTGTACTGGTGCGCACGGGTTGGGGCAAGTACTGGCCGGACTTGAAGCAGTACCTGGGTTCGGACAAACGCGGCGACGCCAGCGGTCTGAGTTTTCCCGGCCTGTCCCAGGAGGCCGCTGAGGTTCTTGTGGAACGCAAGGTGAGCGGCGTCGGCATCGACACGGCGAGCCTCGACTATGGCCGTTCGACGGACTTCATCGTGCATCGGATTCTGAGCGCCGCCAACATCTACGGTTTGGAGAACGTGGCTCAGCTCGAGCGACTGCCGCCTCGGGGGGCCACGCTCATCGCCCTGCCCATGAAGATCGAGGGCGGCAGCGGCGGCCCGGTGCGCATTATCGCGGTGCTTCCCGCGCGGTAGCTCTGGTCGCGCGCGAAAGTACGCCCGACCGTTCCCGCTGCACATCAGCTGTCGAGATGCCGACTAGAACGGAAAAATCTGCGCCAGCTCCTCTTTGCTCGGCATGCGACCGTATTCGCACAGCTCGAAGGCTTGGGCGTAGCGCACCTGGCTGCCGCGCTCCTTGCCGTACCTTTCGATCAACGCCTGCCGGTAGCGCTCGGCATAGCTGGCATAGCGCGCCGCCAGGTTCTTGCGCACCTCTTCATGACGCTTCTTGCGGGCCGCCTCGTCGGCCGGATACAGGCCCGCGTGGCCGTTGGCGCCGCCCTCGTGGATCTGCGACTCCATCACCAGCAAGGCGTCGAGCGTCGGCTCGATGACATCGTCAATGGCCACCGCCACGTCGGCGCGGAACGGAACGGGCTTCTCGAACCGGTCCGGAGCGTAGAGATACACCGGATTGCGTTTGAGCGGCGGCGTGTCCGGACAGAAAAACGGAACCGTGACCATGTAAGCCGAGTCCTGGACCAGAATGGAGGTATAGCGGTGGTCGGGATGGTAGTCCCAGGGACGGTGGGTGATCACCACGTCGGCGTTCCATTGCCGGATGAGCCGCGTGATGATGCGCCGGTTTTCCAGCGTCGGCATAATCTCGCCGTCGTGAATGTCCAGCACCTCGGTGGTGACGCCCCACCGCCGCGCGACTTCCTGCACCTCCCGCGTGCGCCGCTGTGCCAGCGGCCCTCCGGCCATCTGCCAGTGACCGATGTCGCCGTTGGTCGTCGAGACGAACTTGACGTGGTGCCCCAAGCGCGCCCACTTCAACGCCACGCCGGCGCCGCGGTACTCGGCGTCGTCGGGATGCGCGCCGCTGACGATGATCCGCAGCTTGCCGTCCGCCGGCGCTTGTGCGGGTGCGCGGACAGCGGCTTTCACGACTCCGGGGTCCCGGCTCCGGGAACCCGCCCAGAAACCCATCGCGGCGGCGCTCGCCACGGCGGCGAGCGCAAATCCTCCTCGCAAGCGCATGTGTTCGATTTCCTCCTTTCTGCGCCTTCAGGCGCCTCAACGGGCAAGCATACCAGCGCCGCCGACGAGCGCGAGGCGGCCTACTGAAGCAAAGCCGCCAACAGCGGCTCGTCGGGCTCCTCGAAGCCGCGGTAGCGGAAGCGGTCGCCGGCGAACACCACGCGACCCATCCAGTCCGTCGGGTCGGTCCAGAGGACTTGGCGCGGCTCGATGGCTTTGACCAGATCGGCCAGATCCCAGCGCAGGCAGAAACCCGGAATGACCGCTGCGTGGAGATTGCGGTGGATGGGGTTCTCCAGGGCCGCCCGCAAGCTGTAGGGCGTGCGGTCCAGCCAAATGCGGGTGAGGCGCTGGTCGATGGCCGCCGTCATCAAGAGCCATACGCCGGCCTCGCCGCGCGCCACGCCCCGGATGGCGGTGGGATCCACATCCAGGCGGGCCGCGAGCAGATCCACGCCACGGCGGATGTCATACGCCCGCATCCCGGCCAGATTCCGCCCGATCAGCCAAGCCCGCGTGTTCATCAACCAGTCGCCGGAGAACCGTCCTCTGTCGTCAGGGCGCGGCAGTCCCCGCGGCGTCAGCGCGAGAACGACAGCGCCTCTGGCCGCCAGGCGCTTGGCCAGATCCGACGGCCCGGCCCCCGTCTCGACCACCAGCACCGCCGGCTTGCGTCCTGCGGTGCGCGGCACGAGCAGCGTCCCGTGGATCTCCAGTGCCGGCTCAGTCTCGAAGGCGACGGTCTGGGTGGTGTAATCGGCTGACGGAACCGGCGGCCCGCTGGTGACCTCGAGCGGACTTTCCCGCGTGGGGCTCATCAGGCCGCGCAAGAAGTCCAGCAGCTCCTTGACATTCAATTCGGCTTTGCTCTGACGGGAACGAAACCGCTCCAGGATGATTTCGTGGATTTCCCGGCTGCCTTCTTCGGAGACCTGACCGCTTTTGGTCACAAACAGGGCGTGATCGGGCAGCAGCTCGACCGGCTCTTCGTGGAAATCGCCCTCGCCGTTTTTCAACCAGCGGATCATCCACTCGTAGATCGCTTCGCGCACTGGCAGGGGCGTGCCGTGCGGGCCGGGTCCCACGACCCAACCGATCCGTTCTTCGGCGCCGTAAATCCGGTACCACCGCCGGGCCTCTTCATAGATCTGGCGGGCCCCTTCGAGCGGAAAGAAGTCCTCGATGGTCGAGGCGATCAGCCACGGCTTCGGCGCGAACAGCTCGACGTAGTCGGTCTGGTCCAGGCCGGAAGACAGAAAATTCGGCAGACTCTGCTCGGAATCTCCCACCGGCCCGGAAAACAGCACGCGGAAGGAGGTCATGTAGCAAGCGGGCGCGGCCACTTTGACGCGCGGGTCGAGAGCCGAGATGTACGTCGTGAGCGTGCCACCCCCGGAGCAGCCTGTGCACCCGATCCGCTCGGGATCCACTTCCGGGCGGCTCACCAGGTAGTCGAGCGCGCGCTTGCCGTCGAAGATGCGGTAGCGGGCGAAGCTCTCCCCCGCAAGCAAGCTTTGGGCTCCCGCCATGAAGTGTTGCTCGGTGGCGCCCCCGGCCAGCGAGCGGCCCAACCGCCGATCGTACGCTACCAGCCGCTCGCCCTGGCCGATGGGGTCGTACGCCAGCACCACGAATCCTTTCATCGCCAGGTTGGCGGCGATCTGTTGCACCGCCGGCTTTCCCTGGTCCCAGTGGCCGAGCGGCAGCAGGATGCCCGGGTATTTGCCCGGGGCCGCGGGCCGGTACAGGTTCGCCGTGACGTAGAACTTCGGCAGGCTCTCGAAAATCACCTTTTCGATGACGTAGCGCGGCCGCTCGATCTTGCCCGTGATGCGCGCGTTGAGAGGGCCGTTGTAGTCCGGCAGGCCCCCCAGCAGCTCCAGGATCTTGTCGCGCACCAACTGCTTGCGCCGCTCGGCTTCCTCGACCGTTCGCACCGCGGCGATCTGGGCCGCGCGGCGGTCCAGTTCCTGCTGGGCCAGCCGGTCCATCCAGGCCGTGAGCCGCGCATGCGCATCCTGGGATTGGGCTCCGGCGGCGCAACAAAGAAACAAGCCGAGCACGGTCCGCATGGCAACTTCCTCGTGTTGTCCATGATAGGTCACGGGCCTGCGGCGAGAATACGCGCCAGGATGTCGGGGATTTCGAACACGGCGCGGTTGTTGAGCGCCGCCGCCCGGGCCCGAAACTCGGCCAGCTTTCCGGGCTGAAGCAGCTCGGCCACGGTCGCGGCTACGGCTCGGAAGCTTCGCACCACGCAGCCGACCCCATGCTCCAGGATCCACTCGGCGTTGTAGCGCTCCTGGGGCAGCGTCCAGGCGTTGCATTCCACGACGACCGGCAGCTTCATGGCGAGTGCTTCGCTGATGCTGCCCGGGCCCGGTTTGCCGATGAAAAAGTCGGAAAGATACATGTAGTAGGGCACGCGGTCCGTGAACCCCTCGACGAACAAGGAAATGCGAGTCGGCATCGCCGTCAGTTGCCGTCGCAGCGCGTCATTGTGGCCGCAGATGGCAATGAGTTGCAGATCGAGATCCGAGCCGTCCAGCCGCCGGACGATCGTGGGCATGACCGCCGAGCCCTGGCCGCCGAACAGCACCAGGCCCGTCGGCCGCGAGGGATCCAAGCCGAGCCTGCGCCGCTCGGCTTTGCGGTCCACGTCCATGGGCTGGTAGAACCGCGGATGCAGGATCATGCCGGAAACACGGAACACCCGCTCGGGCTCGTGTCCGAGCGCCAGCGCCTGCTCGACCGCTCTGGCTGTGCCGCACACAAAATACTGCCGCTGGCGCTCGATCCAGAAGTGGGGAGGATAATCCGCCAGGTCGGTGAGGACCGTGACAAACGGCGTCTTCGGGCAGGCGCGCGCCAGACTCTCGTAGAGGGCACGGTTGAAGTGGGGAATGAAGGAAACCACCAGATCCGGCCGGCTGGCGCGCCAGTACTCCTCGAGCAGCCGGACCTCGTCGCGGTGGTAGAGCCGGATGAGCGCTTGCAGCACGCGCAGCAGTTGGGGCGAGCCGAGCGTCCAGCGCTTCTGGAGAAACAGGTTGTAGACGTCTTGCAGGCGCACGCCGAACCACTTTCGGGCCACATCCAGCGGGTCGAGCAACTCCTGCAAGTTGACGAGCCGGACTTCCCAGGGGCGCTGCTGCTGCTCGATCACGAGACGGAGCGCCGTGGCGGCTGCCCGGTGGCCCCCGCCGGCGTCGAAGAAGAGGAAATCAAGTTTCGTCACAGGTGTTGATTGTTTCACATGCGCGTTTCATCTTCGCGAAACATAAGCTCTCGTACACTGGACAGAGAGCAGTCCGCCATGCGCGACTTCATCACGGCTCGCGACTATGGCCTGATGCGGCGCGTCCATGCATGGGAGCCGCCGCGTTGGTTTCAAGTGTGGATGCTGGGGGCCACGCGCGGAGGCGACGGCTGGCTGTGGGTGGTGGCGGGGGCTTTGGTGCTGCTGTTCGGCGGCCCAGAACGGTTCCTGGTCGCGGAGGTGGCCGGGCTGGCGGCTGGGGCTGGCGTTGTGCTGTTCCTCATCCTCAAGCGTTTGACCGGCCGCCGCCGGCCGTGCGCCATTGCGCCTCACGTGTGGTGCACGCTGCTGCCGCCGGACCAATTCTCGTTCCCCTCCGGGCACTCGATTACGGCCTTCGCGGTGGCCGTATCCTTGGCCGTTGCCTACCCCGCCGCGGCGCCGCTGCTCTTGTTCTGCGCGGCCAGCGTGGCCGCCTCCCGCATCGTTCTGGGCATGCACTTCCTCAGCGATGTGCTGGCCGGTTCGATTTTGGGCGTGCTGCTGGCCTTTGCCTCCTGGAGCTTGCTGAGTTAGTTCGCGCGCGACGTTCGCCGGCTCGTGGCGGATTGTCTTTCCGGATCGGATCGGTGCTCCGGCGCTCGATCGCCCCTCGAGCCGGCCCGAAGCGGAGCCTTCAACAGGGTCACGTCGACGAAGCAAAACCCCTGCCGGCATACGGTTCGGCCGACCTGCACTGGAAGTTCCCCGTCGAACATCGGTCCCTTGTAGCAGAACGTGTGGAACTCACCCCGCTCCCCGCAGGGGTCCACCGTGGCGGGCAGCTGCTCGAGGAGCCGCCGGTCATAGAGGCGGCCGGCGAAGCTTTCCGAAAGCTGCCTCGGATCCACGCAGGTGAGGACGGCTCGCAGGCCGGCCCGCAGCATGTTCCGGGCAAGCCGCGGTGTTTCCCGTGGGGAACACCACAGGGGGAACAGAGGCTCGACCCCGGTGCCGGCCATCAAGCGAGTGCGGTAGGCGCGCACGTCCTCCAAATAGAGGTCGCCGAAGGCGATGTGCGTGACACCTTGCTTGCAGGCCTGGCCGATCGCTGCTCGCATCCTCTCCTCGTACGCGACGTTCGAACAGGGAAAGGGCAACGGTACGATCCACAGCGGCAAGCCAGCCGCGGACGCTTGAGCTTCCACCAGGCAACGCCGCACACCGTGCATCGCCACGCGGTCGGACGTCTCATTCAACGTGGTGATCAGGCCGACGATCTCGAATTCGGGCCGCTGGCGCAACACGTGTAGCGCCCAAGCGCTGTCCTTGCCGGAGCTCCAGGAGACCAGCACGCGCGCCCGGCCCGAAGGCATCCAGGCTCACCGTGGCGCGGGCGCCTCGCGGAGGGTGGGGGAGAGCTTTTCAGCAAGGGCCAGGGTGCCGAAGAGCAAGGCCGCGTAAACAGCGTCCCCGAGCAGCGTGTTGCGGAAGAACGGAATTGCGGCGACGTAGCAGGCCGCGAGCCCCTCCCAAGTCTTCGGATAGTAAGTCCCGAACGCCCAAACGCCAAAATTCGTGACCACGAAGAACGACACCGAACTGGCCAGCGTGGCGGCGGCGATGGGCAAGGGGCGGCGCCGAGCCCGCAACCAAAAACCGAAACACACAATCAGCGCGAAGCTTCCGTAGACGACGGGCGCCAGCCGGTGCAGCCCGAGCGACAAATCGTTGCGAAGAAGGCCCAACGCCAGGTCGCTGAGAAACATCGCGGCCAGAGGAACGAGAAAGGCTACGCCTCGCATCCCAAAACAGGCTCCGCTCAACAAAGCGATCGCTCCAATCGGGCTAAAGTTCGGGGGATGGGGAATCAGCCGTGAGGCGGCCGCGGCCACGATAATGACGACTAACAGCAACGTTCGACTGCGGGGCATGGTGTACGCTCTCCGAGGATTGGTCTTTCCACTGTGAGCCAAAAGCGATTATAGCTCGGGTCGAGCTCGGATGCCGCGCCGACCGCTGGGTCGGTCTCTGTGTTCCGAACAGGTTGCAGAAAGCGGGGCTTCAAGCCGCGACGCTTCCGGAGGCGTGGGGCGTGTCCGCCGCAGAATCGCGCTCCGAAGTCCCTCTCGTTGCCCGGCCACGCGTCGCTGCGCCGTAGTAGGCGTCGAGCAAGTCCAGGCGGCAGGAACGAAGGCGGCCGGAGAAGCCTTTGTTGGGCGAGTTGGTTCTCTTCGTTCACTGCGTTCGCCGAAATTCGTCCCCACCGGCTAGTGGGCCGCTCGATTCCCGACGGACCGATTACGGCTGCGTGAGGTAGGCCAGAAGGTCGGCCATCTCCGGGCCCCGGAAGCGCGGCCAGGCGAGACCCAGAGCCTGCCGTTGCCGCAGCATAGCGGGCCCGTGCTTCCACAATGCTGCCACCATCGACATCGAATTGAGCTGCTGGTTGCCCAGAATTCTCGGCGCGCCGGATGCCGGATAGTCGTGACACGAAGCGCACTGCTTGGCGGCATAGACCAGCTTGCCACGTCTAGGGTCGCCTCGCTGATCGAAGACCTGCAACGACCACAAGTACCCGACGATGCGCCGCATCTCCTCGGGTCGAAGCGTGGGCGCCTCAGGCCCCATGTCGGGTGCATGGTTCCACATAGCCACCGCGAAATCCGTCATGGTGCGGTTGGGGAAACGATTTTCCAGGGAGTTATTCCCGGTATGGCAACCGGCGCAGCCCTTGGCCCGGAAGAGCATCGCCCCCGTTTCGGCCGAAGCCGGAGCAAACCCGCGTGGCACGCCCCGCGTCTCGGGCAAGTTCTGGAGGTAGACTAGTAGGTCCGCCAGCTCCTGGCTCGTCAGCCGCACCCACGGAATTTTGCGCTTGGCGAAGGCCTCCTTCATCTGCGCGGCGTGATTCCACATCTCCGCGGCCAGGACGATCGGATCCGCAAGCGACGCCCACTCCAAAACCGGTCTGGCGCCGCCCGGCAACGCTGTGGTCACACCGTGACAGCCGGCGCAGCGGCGCGACTCGAAGAGTCGTTTGCCGCGCCCTGCATCTCCCGGCTGCTCGAAGTACCGCGCAGAGTAAAAGTACGCGAACAAATCCGCGGCCTGCTCGGTCGTGAGCTGCGGCTTGGCGATGCCGGCTTTCTCCATGGCCGACCACATCTCGGGGGCATGATTCCACATCAAGCTCGCCATGAGCGAGGGCGTGTAGCCCCGCCCGACACGCCGGGCCAGGTCGGGTCCCAGCTTGCCTCCTTGTCCAGCCACGCTGTGGCACTGGATGCAGCCTTGGGCCTTGAAGACTTCGGCGCCCTGGCGAGCGTCGCCAGGAATCGGAATGGTGCCCGAGGCTCGGGCGGCCAGTAGGAGCACAACGAACCAATCAGTCCTCATAACGCACGCAACTATAATGCGAACCGCAATCCGGTCAAGTAATGGTGCGTCCGGAAGCCCTCAAAGATGTAGAAGCGCTCCCACAGACTGTACCAACTCCACTCGAAGAACCAGTGCGCTTTCCGGTGCAGTGGGAACGAGAATCGCACGAGCGGCCGGTAATACTCCGATGCCCGGTTGCCGGAGGAGACGAAAAGCGAACCCCCCGCGCTGAGCTTGGGGGCCGCCTGGCGCACTTGCGGGAAGTTCAGATCCAGCACGGCCGTGGCGATATGAGCGTTCTCGCGGTATGCCGACTGCTCTCGTCCGAGATCGGTGGGGTTGCGAATCAACAGATTCGACCGAAGCGTGGAGCGCGTGTAGTCCCCTGTGAGGGCCAGCCACTTGCCGCCTTGGGGCGTCCAGAACGCGGACAACGAGTTCTCCCGGCTGAGGAAATCGAAGCGAATGTCCGGCGCCGGGTTTTCATTGCGGAGCAGCGCAACGTTGGCGGCAAACGCCAGCGAGCCGAAGGCCTGCCAGCGCCCTCGGATACGTACGCGTTGGTAATCCTGAAGCGAGGTCCGAAAATAATTGCGTTCCGCCGATGAGCCCTCGAAGTCGAAGCTAATGTTCAGCCGTGTCGAAGGCCGCACCACCAAGCCAGCGAGCCCCACGTGCATCTTGAGCTCTCCGGACTGGGCTCCGGCCGAGACGGTGAGCCTCGGCCTGCGGAACGCGGCGTCGCCCCAAACGTAGCGGTGACCGCCTCGCAAGGTCAGCCATGAGACCGGGTCGAAGAGAAGGCTCACCTCTTGCCGGTGGTAGTTCAAAATCAACCGCTCTGGTACCGGGTCGGGGACCGCGCCGGCGATCTCGGCAGAGTCGGCTCTGAGAATGTTGCGCTCGCTCCGCACCGCGCCCGCGATGTGAAACCGGTCTGTCATCCACGACTCCCGGATCCTCAGTCGGCGGTGCGGACGGACCTCGGCGCCGAAGCTCCCGGAGGTGTGCGGTTGGTTGGTGGCCGCCGTCAGGATCCGCTGCTGAGCCGTGAAGAACAGAATGTCAAACGGCTCCCGAAACAGCCCTCGGTTGGCTTGGTCGTAGGAGACGTCGCTCGAGGGAATGCTGTAAAGAAACTGCCCGTACAGGTCCACCCAAGAGGCGAGATTGGTGCTGAGCAGGCCTTTGGTGTACAGGCTGTCCCCCTCGGCCCGCCAGGATTGCTCCAGGGATGACAGGAACAGCCGCTGCCCGGCCAAGGGCGCCGTCCGGTTCCCGAAGTGCGTCCCGGCGTGGAAGGCGCGCTGGTGATCCTTGAATTTCGAGCCCCCCTGTTCGAGCGTCAGGTGGAAGCGCCGGAGTTCAAAGCGCACGCCGCCGCGGAGATGCGTGGTCCGGTCGCTCAGGTCGTTGCGCACGGCATACTCATTGCCGGCCGCCACGAAGTCGGTCACTCCGGAGCCGGCGCCCCAGTCCCGAAGGAAGGCGAGGTAGGGTACGATCCGGCTCCCCGGCCGCAACTCCAGCAGGGCGTCCAGGGTGCGGCGCTGGATGTCGAAGGCGCGTTGGTTGAACAGGATCCCCTGCTCGAGGAAGGGATTCGCGAAGGAGGGAAGGGCGTTGAAATACGCTAAGTTGCGGTACTCCACGCCGAACCGGTAGCTCCCCTCGCGTTCCAATTCGACCCGGGCGGTGTTGTAGGGTTCGCCGCCCCAGGAATGTCCGCGCACCGTCAGGCGGTCGAACGCCTTCCGCGATTGGTTCCGGATCGTGAGGTCCGCTTCGAACAGCTTGGGACCTTCCCCGAGGTTCACCACGCTGCGGTAGGCGTCCGTGTTGCCCCGCAACGGACCTAAGAAACGCTCGCCCACTTCAAAGCTGCCGGTGAACCACTGCTCGACGCCCGGTGCCGGCGAGGGCTGTCCAGCCGGCGGAGCCTCTTGCTGCGCTAAAAGAGACAAGGTCACGAGTGCGATCCAGTAGCGTCTCATCGCAGGAAAGCCCGGTCAACGTAAGATCCATGAATCTTGATGTGGCACGTCGTGCAGTTGCGGAAGCGCGGGCTCCGCAGGTCGTGGAACGCCGGCGGCACGCCTCCCGGACCTGCCGCCACCACCGGCAGGTTGCTGTGGCACTCCAGACACAGGAAACGCACCTCATGGCGTGTGAGCATGCGCGGGTTGGCGGACCCGTGGGGCTGATGGCAAGCTGTGCAGCCCTCGACGCGCACCGCGGCATGTTCGAACGGAAACGGTCCGCGTTTGTCCCCGTGGCATTTCAGGCATCCCGGTTCGTTGGCTGACACCGTCTGGAGGGAACGCGGCAGGAGACTTCCGTGAGGGTTGTGGCAGTCCACACAAGACATAGCGCCCTCCGGCAGGCGGTGGCGGTGAGGTTTCTGAAATTCCGCCCAGCTCGACAGGTGACATCCGGCGCAGTTCTTGTTGATGAGGGCGGCCTTGGCCGAAGTGACCGTCTCGGCCCGGGGCTTGTGAATCGAGTGGCAACTGACGCACGCCACCTGCCCCCGCGCGTGTCCGCCATGGATGCGGCCCACCTGCGTGGGCTGATTCAGGTGGCACGTAAGGCAAATGCGGTCGGCCTCGGCCGGCGCAAGCTTGGCGAAATTCCGGATGTCGGCGGCCGATCCCGATTCGGCATGCGCGCTGCCCGGCCCGTGGCAGGACTCGCAGGCTTTTCCTTGCCAGCCATGCCGACGATCTTTTTCCACCAAAGCGTGGGAAGTTTGCTGGAACGCCTTGTAAATATCCTCGTGACACGCCTGGCAGATCTCTGAACCCACGGTCTGTGGTGCGGGTTTCGGCGGCGCCTGCGCCACAAGCGGCCAGACCAGCAGGAGGAGCCAGCCGGGAGAAAAGGGGCCGGGGCCCCCGCGTTTCCGGGGGCCCCGGCGGCGCCTGGCAGGAGGAACCGGCATGGTCCGCTCCTACCGGGCGTGCGAGCGATCCACCGAAAACTGCGCGCCAGGCTTGTGGCACGCCGCACAGCTTTCGCCGAGCTGTGTGGTATTCGCCAGAGCGTGCGACGCAGCGTACAGCGACGCGTGGCACCCCGTGCAGGCCGACGTCGTCGGACCCACCGGATTCAACCAGCCGCGGGGATCCACGACCTGGAGCAGGCGTGTGTCGAGCGGAACCTGCTGCGAGTTGTTGACGTGGCACCCATCGCAATAACGCAGGTCGCCCGGATAGCGCACGTGGTTGTAGTTATGGGGCACGTTGCCGAACCCGTAAATGGTGTAGTCCCGCTCCTGCAAGGCGCCGGCGTGGATACGGTGGATCATGGTGACAAAGTTGACCGATTCCGGCGGCATCTGCGCCGCAGGCCGCCGCGCCCGGTCCGTCTCGCTGGGGATGTGGCACAGCACGCACTGTTCGATGGTGTTGCGGTTGTCTCCGTGGAAGGAAAGGCTGAAATGGCAGTTGTTGCATTTCTCCAGAGAGACCACGGTTCGGCGCGGCTCCACGCGGCTGCCGTCGACCGAAAAGTACAGCACCTTGTTGACGCCCGCGTCCCGCACCGTCTGCTGTTTGACCGTACCGGGCAGCAGGGTGATGTTCCGATAGCCTTCGATGCCTACTGCCCAGGTGCCTTTGGCGTCGGCCGGCAGCCGGTAGCGGAAGGTGTAGACCGCGGTGCCGTCCGCAGCCGCCGTGGCGCCCCGCACATCCTCGCCCACGTAGGAGGCGTAATCGCTGGTCGGACCGGCCAAGTACAGAAACAGCCGGGTCATTTGAGAGGGCAGAATCGGACGGCCCGAGCGGTCGCGCACTCGGAACGTGACCACCGGTTGCCGGCCGGGCGCCGCGTCGGTCACCCGAATGAGCTCGAACACTGTGCCCGGCAAATCCCGCGAAAAGCGGGGAATCGTGTGTCCACCCTTGATGGAGACATCGAACTCCAGTTCGCCCTCTGGGATGTGACAGGTCGCGCACAAACTGTCACTAAACTGCGGCAGGTTGGCGTGGTTCTCCCCGGTGGCGAAATTGACGTCGTCGTGGCAGGAGCCGCAAGCCGCCCGGCTCGGTTTGAGGTAAGCCTTCTCGTGCGCGGCACCCTTGCCTTGCTCGTGGCAGAACGTGCAGTTTCGCGTGTCGGCCGGGAACCGCACGTGCGAATAGTCGAACCGCGTTTGCGCAAAGCCGATCAGCACGTACGGCTTGCCGGCTTGGACGCTGGGCAGCTCGGCCCCCATGTGGATCTTGTGGGTCATCACCGGCATGTCCACCGTGTTGCCGGTATCCGGATCGGTGGTTTGCGGGGTGTGGCAGAGGATGCACACCTCCATGCTCTTGCGCCCGGTCTGACCATGGAAACTCATGTCCTGATGACACTTGTTACACGTGGCGGTCTTGATCTGATCGCGCGGCTCGGGACGGCGCGAACCGTCTGGGACGAAATGGTACACCGCGTCGTCAAGGTAAACACCCAGGTCGAACTCGGTCAGGTTCCGGTTCGCCGTGATCCCCACAGTGTGCGTGGCCGAACGGTCGAAATTGGACGGCGCCCGGGTGCGAAACGTGTAAATGTACTCGCCGTCGGCGACTTTCGTGAAGGTGCCAGTGGTTTCGTCGAAGGCTTGGACCGCCGAGGCTCCGGTGATCGGGCTCGTCTGCACGCGCGTGATGTAGGAGACATACTGCGAGCCGCCCCGAGGAATGTAGGCCGCCAAAAATCGAAGCGTCACCGGTCCGGGCGTGAACACGCCCTCCCGATCGAGCGGCAGACCTCGCGGATCGGTGATCTTGAATCGCGTGCGAATCGTGCCGTCGGGGTCAATCGAGGCGGACAGAATTTCTACCCTCAGCCCCGGGCGCACGAAAGCGACCAAGTTCGCATCGGCGTAATAGGCTTTGTCATGGACTGTGAATTGGGGTCCTTCGGCGCTCACCAGCAACAGGGCGCCGACCAGCAATGCCAGGATCACCGCTGCGCGGAGGATCCGAGGCGTCAGGGAACGAGTGCGCATAAGACCGACCTCCCGGCTCTCATCACCGTAATCGTGTTGCAGTCGACTACTCGCATCTCGGCCATTCACTTGCAACAAGCGGGCCAAATCCCACAGGGCGTAACCCGTTGTCCGTCTATGAAAAAACTTTGCACTCCCAGTCCGCGCGGCCGGGATCCTGGGGAAAATCCCAACACGGCAGGTGGGGCAAATATCGCACAGCGAGGGGCGGGAGGCCTGCTGGACTGTAAGCCGGTTTCTGTGCCCTGGCGGGCGGCAGTCATTCCTCTGGGCCGGCCATTGCTGGCCGGCTCGAGCGACCTACCCGGGAGTCCAGCGGAGCGGGCCACTCCATCCTCCCCTATTCGGTCTTGCTCCGCGTGGGGTTTGCCCTGCCAGCCCGGATTGCTCCGGCTGCGGTGCGCTCTTACCGCACCTTTTCACCCTTACCTCGGCCCGGAATCCGGACCGCGGCGGTATGTTTTCTGTGGCACTTTCCGTGAAATCCGCTTTGAGCGGATCCCCCCGGCCGTTAGCCGGCACGCTGCCCTGTGGAGACCGGACTTTCCTCCCGGGATGCCGTCACTACGGCTCCCGAGCGACTGCCCGTCCAGCAGCCTCCTTTCGCCAGTATAGCTGGGACTCCTGGCGCCCGTTTGCGCTATCCTAGGGGACTTGTCGTTTTGAGGAGAAGCTCATGTCGACCAGAACTACCTGTCGCGCGGTGGGCCGGCTTGGGTTGCTGCTCGGCCTGGGTTTCCTACTGCTGGCCCAGGAGTTGGTTACCGACGCCTCTCCGGAGGACTGGGAGGAAATCAACTTCGAGTTCAATTCCTCGGTGCTCACGGATGGCTTTCCCAGTCTGCTCCGTCTGGCGGAGCTTCTGCGCCTGAATCCCGGCTACCGCGTTCGTCTGGAGGGCCACGCGGACTATATCGGCCCGGAAGCGTACAATGAAAGGCTCTCTGTGGCTCGCGCGGAGACCGTGAAAAAGTTTTTGGTGAAATACGGCGCGCGGCCAGAGCAGGTAGAGACCGTTGGGTTCGGCGAACGGCAACCCCGGGTGCCGATTCGTACGCGCGAAGGGCGCTTCATCAACCGGCGAGTCCGGATCACCCTCCTCGATGCGCAGGGCAAGGTCGTCACGGCTGGAGGCGTCGGCGAGGCGATCCGAGCTCTTCAAGAAGCGGCAAAAAAGCAGGAGGAATGCTGCGAGAGCCTTCTCAAGAAGCTGGACCGGCTGGACGAGATTCTTGCCCTCCTGCGCGACCTCAGAAAGGAGAACGAGCAGCTCAAGCGCGACGTGGCGGCGCTTCAGCAGGCTCAGGCGGGCGTGCAAAAGAAGGTCGAAGAGCTGCCGAAGCCGACGCAGCGGGAGGAGTTGGCCAGGATGATGGAGGAGACGGCGCAAAAAGCCATCGAGCAGACGCGCCCGAGGCGCTTCTCGCTGCTGGCGTTCAATGCGGGTCCCGATACGACCGGGAACCTCTCCGTCACAGCCAAGGGCCGCTTCTTCCAGCCCTTCGCCGAAGCGCACGCTGTTCAAGCCGAAGGCGAGTACTTACGGTATTTCGATCGCCAAGAAGGTCAGTTCGACTTGGGCCTGGTCAATCGCTACAGGAGCTTTCAAGCCGGAGTCTTTTCGAGTTTCAAGCGCGTGGACATCAAAGAGTTTCAAGCCGGGGGCACGCTCGGGCAGGCCGGCTTCGCTCTCGACTACATCTTTTCCCGGGGCCGAGTCGGCGGTTTCGGCACGAAGGCCTTCTTGGATGACCCGGTCGTGCGGCGTACTCCCGTCGGGGTCAACGCCTTCGACGAGACGCGTATCAATGTCGTGGATCAAATCGGCGGCAGCGTACTGGTCGGTCTGCACAAGGACGCTTACGCCGAAGGCAATTTCGGCGCGCTGTTCCGTCAGGGCGGCCGCAACCGTCCCGGGGGGACCTTTCGCTTCGTGCAACCGCTCAACCCCCAATGGGCGTTCACCTTCGAAGCCGGTTTGAACGAGACGCTGGTCGGAGCCAACGACAGCGGGCGGTTCGTCTTCGGGCTTCAGTTCGGCAACTGGCTGCGGCCGAAAGAGTACGCGGCCGTCAAGCACCCGGTTCCGATGGACATCCCCCGCGTGCGCTACGAGCTCATCACGCGCCGGGTGCGGACGGGCAACAGCCCTCCCGTCGCTGACGCGGGCCGCGATCAGATCGGCGTGCTGGCCGGACGGATCATGCTGGATGGCTCCAATTCCTACGACCCGGACGGCGATCCCATCACCTTCCAGTGGACGCAGATCGCAGGACCAGCGGTCTCGCTTACGGGTGCCAATGAGGCGCGCGCGAGCTTCACCGCCGAGGCGGGCCAGACCTACGCGTTCCGCCTCGTGGTCAAGGACGACAAAGGCGCCGAGGCCAGAGCGCGCGTCACGGTGACGACGGCGCAGCCTCGTCGGCCGCGCATCCTTAGCTTCCAGGCCGTACCGACCAACATCAACGTCGGCGAAGTCGCCACGCTGAGCTGGGAGACCGAAGAGGCGGCCGAAGTCGAAATCAGCGGGATCGGCCGCGTGCGTCCGAGCGGCGCCACGACGGTGTCACCCACGCAGACGACGACCTACACCCTGACGGCGCGCAACCAGTTCGGCGATGTCAGCACCACTGTTACCGTCCGTGTGACCCCGCCGCAGGCGCCGCGGATCCTGCGGTTTGCCGCAAGCCCCACCGAGATCCTGCCAGGCGAGTCCTCCACGTTGGTTTGGGAGGTCGAAAACGCCACCGAGGTGACCATCACCGGTCTCGGGCGTGTGGATCTGCGCGGCTCTTCCTCGGTCAGCCCGGCGGACACGGCTACTTACACTTTGACTGCGACCAACCCGCAGGGACAGGTGGTCGCGCAAGCTGTAGTCAGCGTGGCCAAGCCCGTCAAGATCCTCGACTTCGTGGCGGAGCCCACGACGGTCCGAGGGGGCGATCCGGTCACGTTGCGTTGGCAGACGGAAAATGCCGTCGAGGTGTATATCACCGGAGTCGGCAAGGTGCCCGCGAACGGTTCGCTGACCGTCAAACCGCTCGCTACCACGACCTACACCTTGATGGCTTACGGCCGGCGCACCCAGGCGACGGCCTCCGTGCTGGTCCGTGTCGGCGGTGGCCCCGGCAACCGGCCGCCCGTGGCCGATGCGGGTCCGGACTTCGTGACCACGGAACGCGTCGTGCGACTGGACGGCTCGCGATCCTACGACCCGGACGGCGATCCGATCAGCTTCGCCTGGCGCTTCATCGGTCCACGGCATGCGGAGATCCAGAACGCCAACACGCCGAATCCCGTCGTTCGGTTCTTGCATGCCTGGGGCGAGTACATCTTCGAGCTGACCGTGACCGATGCCTGGGGCTTGAGCAGCACCGACACGGTGAGGGTGAACTTCGTTCATCCGTAACACTACGGCAAGAACGCCGGGTCGAAGTCGTAGGCGAAGCCGAGCTGGATCCGCCAGGCGGGTTTCGGCCCCCAGTCCGTGCGGGCGGAGTAGCTCACGGCGAGCGGGAGACGCACGCCACCGGCGGCGCGGAGCGTCAGCTTGAGCTGGGCGGCGGCGATGCTTCGCGCCTCGATTGGAACTGCTCCCGTCCCCGCAGCGCGCACAACTGCGGGGCCGCTCTGGCGTTGCAGGCAGACCGCGGCGCTGAGCGTGGCGGGGCCCTGCGAAGGGGAGGTTCCGAGAACGCGCTCCACTTGTGCGGCGAACTCGAACCGCAGATCCCGGATCCCGGCCAGCGCCTCGTCGGTTCGTGCCGCTCCGCCGTGATGAAAGCTGCCGGCGCTGTTGACTGCCAGGGACCAACGCCTGCCCAGCGGTACGTCGACAACAAACCGCAGGGCGGACTCGGGAGCCTGTAACAACGGGCGGTTGTAAGAGTACTCGACGGCGATCACCGGCTCGACGGCCGCCAGCTCCATCAGCTCGTCCTGTTCGAAGCCGTAGCGCGAATATAGCCGGCGAAGCTCGCCAATGTCCTCGAGCGTCAGGATATGTTCCCGAAGCATCAGCGCGGCCAGCCGCGACATCTGTGAAGCCAGAGCCGCTTCCGGAGTGTGGGAACGGCGGATCCGTTCCTGAGTCTCTCCCTGCCAGGCGGCATAGGCGGGCGAAGCGACTAGTTTCTCGAAGACCGGCTCGAACGCCACCGACAATTGCCGGGCGAGATCCGAGACCTGGGTTTGGGCGGCTAGCTTCTGATTCCACCTCTGCTGATAGAGGGGTGAGGAAACGTCCCTGCGGTTCCACAACTCGTACCGGAGACCCAAGCCCGAGAGTTCGCTGTGGCCCCCGTGGATCGGAAAGGCCGCTTCGGGACCCTTAGCCGACGCGGCCAATGACAACGCGCGTCCCGTATCGAAGGAAATTCCGAACGAGAGTCTTCGAAGCTGACCGAGCAGCGAGGAGGACACGCAAAAGCCCGGCTGTTCCGTTCCCGACGTCCGCGGATCGCAATAGGGGAAAACATCCTTGCGGAGAAGGACCGCCGGAAGTCCGGCGAGGTTTCCGCGGAAGGTGACCACCTGGCCGCTCGCGAATCGCGCCAGCGCGCCATATTCGGCAGCGACCGACAGGGTTCGCACCGCAGCGCCCCGAACCACAAGATCCGTGCCGCCGGAAGGTCCCCCTCCGAGCTGTTTGTCCGTGCGCAGGGCTTCGATATTCCGAACGAAATCCTTGAATCCTACCGCCGCGTAGAGGAACTCGATGTAACAGCGGCTGAACCGTTCGACTTCGGTGACGCTGGACAGCCATCGGGCTTTCCGAGTCGCGTCGGTCTCGGCCCGGTATGCGGCCAGCGCCTCCTTCAGCGCGGGACACAGCTCAGCGCCGGACAGCCGCCACGCAACGAGGACGAGGGCCGCGATCGATCGGGGCATGGCGTTCAGACTCCGCAGATCCGGTGGCCACGGACTTCGTTGTCGCCGCGGAGGTCATCTTCGAGGACTTGCAACTCTCCCTCGGAGCCGCGCTCGCAAAGCTGCCCGCGGCCTCGGGCCCCGAGCGAGAAGGCATAGACCGCGGTGAGCACCTTCGGGCCCGGCTTCACCACGAAGCGGATCTCCTCGACCGGAGCTCCGGGCACCAGCTCTTGGCCGTCATAGCGAGCGGAGGCAAAACGCACCACTCCGGCCGTGCCCTGAACGCGTAACGTGACCTGCGCACCGGCGGGCGCACAGAAGTGACACTGCGGATCGGAACCGCCGCCTTGCAAGACCAAAGCCACAAGAACCTCCCTCGATGCGATGGGATGGGAGAGGCGACTCAACCGAGCTCATCGGGAAGCAGAGCGTCCCCGATGCGATAGGCCTCTGCGAATTGCTCCAGGCCGTGACTCGCCCCGTTGACCAGCCGGCGCGCGGCGCGTAGGTCCCCCTCGAACAAAGCCTCTTCCAGGGCGGCTTGGCGCGATTTCAGGAACGCCGCCAGCAAGCGTGCCGCGATGTCCGGCTCGTTCGCCAGCTCGGGATTCTCCAACAGGCCCTGGCCCAGTCCTACGGCCGCGCCGAACCTGGCGTAATTGTAACGGCCCGTCAGCTGGACGAAGCCGCGTCCCCGGTACCGCTCTCCGTCCGGTGGCCCTTGGTTGCCCAAGTCCTTGCGGTAATCGTACAGATCGAACGGGTGGCCCCCAGGGGAGGTGTTGAAACGCGAAGGCAATTCGCTCACAGGAACGAATGCAGCGGTCTCGGCCCGGATGGT
>JANWXD010000018.1 GCA_025055455.1 Bryobacteraceae bacterium | reverse complement strand
GGCGATGGCGGCCGCGGTGGTGACGAAGGGATCGGCCTGCGAGCTCCCCACCGAGCGCATGGCGTTGGTGCTGCAATTCTGTTCGTGGTCCGCGTGCAAAATAAACAGGACGTCCAGCGCCCAGGCCCGCACCGGGTTGAGGGCATAGTTCGGCTCAGCCGGCAGCTTCCAGCGCACGAGGCCGAAACACCCCGTGCTCGCGGTTCCCCATACGCTGCCGGAGGCACGATGGCACTCACGGGCGCGCAAGGGAAGCGTGACGAGGGAAAAGGCGATAGCCCCGGTTGGGTGGATAGCGGCGCTCCAAGTGCTCCAGCCGCCGCCGCAGGGCTGTGGCGGGCAAGTGTTCCGGGCCTTGCCGCACCGTGACGTCGTGCCAGAGAGCGTGCACGTATTCAGCCACCGTGGCCGCGAAGGCGGCCGCAGCGTAGCGCTCGGTCTCGCGGAGGCTGCGCGCCGCAGCAGGGCAGGACAGCAAAATCTTCTTCCGCTCGAAAACCTCGTCGTCGATTTCGCCCGGGACTCCGGCGCTCAGCTCGCGATCGAGCAGGTGGAGCCAGCCGGCCCGCTCCTCCGGAGCTGCTTCCCACAGCGCCTGCCCGAGACAGAGAAGGAGCTCCAGGGTCAGTTCGTGCGGTTCGACGTCCGAAGCCGCCA
Source organism: Bryobacteraceae bacterium (assembly GCA_025055455.1). Taxonomy (GTDB): domain Bacteria; phylum Acidobacteriota; class Terriglobia; order Bryobacterales; family Bryobacteraceae; genus JANWXD01. Next base: position 77,726 of record JANWXD010000018.1, on the reverse strand, counting down.
GAAGGACCTCGAGCCCCGCCGCCCCGAGAGTCCACCGCGAGCGCACGTCTTCGGTTTCCAGGGATGCCACCAGCACGATGCGGCACGGCCCGAGCCGGGCCGCCAGGGAAGCCGGCACCGCCCGGACTGCCGGCCGCAGGAACTGTCGGATCACCCGTGGTTCCACGCCCGCGCGGTCCTCCAGCCGCCAGCCATGGGCGAACCGGTAGCTCACCGTAGGCACGGACGCTTGCGTCCTTGCTGGCCTGCTCGTGGCGGACTCCGTTCCCACGGGCGGCTCCGCCCAATTTCCCAAATTTACTTCTTCTTTTCGCGATTCCAGAGCTCGCGCGACAGCGCCCGCCCGCAAAAGGGACAGTAGTTCATCCCCACGTAGCTGGGACGCTCCTCGCCGAACACAAAAAAATACTCCGTGTCGATTTCTGTCAGGAAGCGTCCTCGCGGCAAAACGTGCATCGGCCCGATGCGCACCAGTCCTTGATCGGCGAGATTCTCCAGCTCCTGGCAGCAACCCATCGCCCGTCACCGTCGTCTTGACAATGGTAGCGCAAGACGCGGGCGGTGGCTCCGGCAAGGCGTGTGGTATTCTGATGGCATCGGCGGGGCCGTCGATGCAGGTTCGCCTCCTGCAAGGTGTGGTGGTGTTGCTGCTGGGGACAGCGCTGCTTTGGGCCTGGCAGCGACGGGGGCTGCCGTTTCTGTCGTTCGAAGAGGACAATCCCGCGCCAATGCCCCCCGACGCGAACGAAAAGACCGAGTATTATTTTGCGCGCTTGCGTTATCCTTCGGTGCGCTACGGCGGCTACTGGGGATTCCGCGGAGCTTGGACCACGGACTACCCCAAGGCGGACCGGCAGTTTCTCCAGGGTGTGCGTCGCCTCACCCGCATTCACGTGCGCTCCGTGGAGGAAGTGGTGGATCTCGACAGCGACGAGATCTTCAACTATCCCTGGGTCTATGCGGTGGAGGTGGGGCACTGGAACCTTTCCGATGCCCAAGCCGCCAAACTGCGGGAATATCTGCTCCGGGGCGGTTTTCTGATGGTGGACGATTTCCACGGCACGTGGGAATGGGACATTTTTATGGCCAGCCTCAACCGGGTCTTTCCGGACCGGCCGGTGGTAGACATTCCCGACAAGGACGCCATCTTTCACGTGCTCTACGACCTGGACGAACGCTTTCAAGTGCCCGGCATCATTATGTTCTACACCGGGCTGACCTACGAACAGGACGGGATCAACCCGGGTTGGAAGGCGGTCTATGACGACCGCGGCCGGATCATGATCGCCATCTGCCACAACATGGATCTGGGCGATGCCTGGGAGTGGGCGGATCTGCCGCAATATCCCGAGCGCTATGCCTCGCTGGCGTATCGGATTGGCATCAATTACATCATCTATGCGATGACCCACTAAGTTTTTCTTTTGGGGCGCCGGGCCATGTTCGAATTTCTTTTCAAGTACCCGCCCACGGTGTTTCTCAAGGGCGAGTACAGCCTGCTAGCGCCGTGGCCCGCGTGGCTGCTCGGGGTGCTGGTGTTAGCGGCGGCGCTCCTGCTGGCCTGGACGGTGCGGCGGCGCATGGCGCGCCGCGCCCCGGGACTGGCCGGGTGGCGCCCCGCGGCGCTGTGGCTGCTGCAATCGCTGCTTGCGGGTCTGCTGCTGCTGTTGTTGTGGCGGCCCGCGGTCAGCGTCGCCACACTGAAACCCCAGCAGAACATCATCGCCGTGCTGATTGACGACAGCCGCAGCATGGCCCTGCGCGAAGACGGCCGCACGCGCTCCGAACAGGTGATCGCCGCGCTCGACTCCGGCCCGCTGAGCGAGCTGCGACGGAGATTCCAGGTGCGGCTCTACCGCTTCGGGCGCGAACTGGAGCGCATCGAGCGGCTGGACCAGCTCACCGCCTCGGCGCCCGCCACGCACATTGGCGCCGCTCTCGAGCAGATCGCGGCGGAGTCGGCCAGCCTGCCCGTGGGCGCCATTCTGCTGGCCAGCGACGGCGCGGACAACTCCGGCGGCGTGGATCTGGAGACGCTGTCGGAGGTCCGACGACGGCGCATTCCGGTGCATACGCTCGGCGTCGGCCGGGAACGCATCGCGCCGGACCTGGAAATCTCCGACGTCGTCTTGCCCACCCGCACGTTGGCCGATTCTCGCCTCAGCGCGCACGTCACCTTCCGCCAGCGGGGTTTGTCCGGTGAGCGGGCCCAGCTGACGGTCAAAGAAAACGGCAAGATCCTCGCCACGCGGCCCATCACCCTCGGTCCGGAGGGCGAGCCTCAGACCGAGGTCGTGGCCTTCAACGCGGGTGCGGCGGGAGCTAAGAATCTCGAGATTGGCGTATCGCCCCTGGCCGGCGAACAAAATCCGCGAAACAATGTTCTGACCCGGCTGGTCAACGTGGACGCCGCCCGGCGGCGGATCCTGTACATGGAGGGCGAGCCGCGGTGGGAGCTGAAGTTCATCCGCCGAGCGGTCGACGAGGACCGGAACCTGGAGATCGTCAGCATTTTGCGCACCACCCAGAACAAGCTCTACCGGCAAGGCATCGCCGACCCCAAAGAGCTGGAGGCTGGATTTCCCTCGCGGCCCGAGGAACTGTTCGCTTTTCATGGTTTGATCCTGGGCACGGTGGAGGTCAGTTACTTCACGCCCGCCCAGCAGGAGTTGATCCGCCAGTTTGTGGACCGGCGCGGCGGCGGGCTTCTGTTTCTGGGCGGGCGCACCGCGCTGGCCGACGGCGGCTACGGGGCCTCGCCGCTGGCGGAACTGGTGCCGGTGGCGCTGCCGGCGCGCAAGGGCACATTCCACCGCGAGCGCGCCGCCGTGGAGCTCACGGCCCAGGGACGCGAGAGCCTGATCTGCCGTCTCGAGGACGATGCGGAGCGGAACGTTCAGCGGTGGAAGAAGTTGCCGGCTCTGGCGGACTATCAGGAGACGGGGGCGCCCAAGGCGGGCGCCGTCGTGTTGGCCGAAGTCAGCGTCGGCCGGCAGCGCTGGCCATTGCTCGCCATCCAGAACTACGGCCGGGGCCGGACGGCGGTTTTCGCCACCGGCGGCAGTTGGCGCTGGCAAATGTTGCAAGATCACACCGATCAGAGCCACGAGATGTTCTGGAAGCAACTGCTGCGCTGGCTCGCCACCGAGTCGCCGGGACCGGTGCGCGTCACCACGCCGCAGCCCGTGGTGGCGGACACGGCTCGCGTGCCGCTGCGCGTGGAGGCGCGGGACCGGTCTTTTGCGCCGGCGGCCGACGCCGTTGTCGTGGCGCACGTCACGGGTCCGGAGGGCGCCGGCGGGGAGCTCGAACTGGTTCCCTCCTCGGCCGAGCCCGGCGTCTACACCGGAGAATGGGTAGCCCCGAAACCCGGCGATTACGCGGCCGAGGTCGTGGTCCGCCGCCGCGGCGAGGAGTTGGGGCGCGATACGCTGGTGTTTCGCCGGGAGGACGGCGTGGCCGAGAACTTCCGCCTGGAGCAGAATCGCGAGCTGCTCGAGCGCATCGCCGAGCAGACCGGCGGCAAGTACTACCGCCCGGGGGACCTCGACGAGCTGCCCGGTGAAATTTCTTTCTCGGAGGCCGGCATCACCACCCGCGAGCCGCGCGATCTTTGGGACATGCCCGCGATGTTCTTGCTGCTCGTCGGCCTGAGGACCGCCGAGTGGTTCCTGCGCCGGAAATGGGGCATCGTATGAAAATCGTCGTGCTGGGCTTGTCGCTGGCGTCCGCTTGCTGGGCGGCAACCTGTTTCCTTACAGTGGCAGGCTTGGGCGGCGAGCCCGATTACGAGCAGCGATTTGCCGGCTGGGCCAAGGCCATCGAGACCACGCTGCGAGCCAGCCGCGCCGAAGCACGGCTGGAGACGCTGACCGGCGCCGCAGCCACGCGCGAAAACCTAAAGGCCGCCCTGCAACGCTTCGCCCGCGACTGCGGTCCCCGAGACGATCTGGTGGTGATGCTCATCGGCCACGGCAGCTTCGACGGCTTCGAGTACAAATTCAACGTGCCCGGTCCGGACGTCACCGCCGAGGAACTCGCCGCACTGCTGGACAAGGTTCCAGCGCAGCGCCAGCTGGTCGTCAACATGACCAGCGCGAGCGGCGCCTCCCTGGCGCCGCTCAGCCGGCCGGGCCGGATCGTGATCACCGCCACCAAGAGCGGCACCGAGAAAAACGCCACCGTCTTTGCCCGTTACTGGGCCGAAGCGCTGCGCGATCCGGCCGCCGACACCGACAAGAACGAAGCCATCAGCGCCCTGGAAGCGTTCCGTTACGCTCAGCGCAAGACGGCGGAGTTCTACGAGGCGCAAAAGCGGATCGCCACCGAACACGCACTGCTGGACGATAGCGGCCGGGGAGAAGGGGTGCGCACCCCGTCGGCGGAAGACGCGCAGGGCCGTCTGGCCGCCTCCTTCACCCTGTTGCGGTTCGGCGCCGCCCAGGAAGCCGCCCGTGATCCGGAGAAACGTAAGCTCCTGGCGCGCAAGGAACAGCTCGAACAGGAAATCGACCGGCTGAAGTATCAAAAGCCCGCGATGCCGCTCGAGGAATACCGCCGCCAGCTCACCGCCTTGCTGGTGGAACTGGCCCGCACGCAGGAGGCATTGGAGAAGTGAGGCGGAACCCATTGCAAGCAACCCCGGCTGCGATGATGCGCCAGCTGGTCTGGCTGGTGCTGCCTGCGGCGCTCGTGGCGCAAACATTGGAGGACTGCCGCCGTCTCCAGCACCGCGGGCGGCTGGCCGAAGCGAGCCGCTGCTTCGAACGGCTCACAACCTCGCCGGATCCTTATCTCAGGGCCGAAGGCTACTGGGGTCTCGGGCGCTATCAAGAGGCGAACCATCAATTCGCTGCGGCTGTCAAGCTTGCCCCGAAAAACGCCCTCTACCGCGTCCGCTGGGGCCGGCTGTTCCTGGACCGCATGCAGCGGCAGGATGCGGCCCAGCTGTTTCAGGAGGCCTTGGCCATCGAGCCCAATCATCCCGGCGCCTTGCTCGGTCTGGCGCTCGTCGCCTCGGACACGTTCGAGCGCCGCGCTATCGAGCTGGCCGAGAAAGCGCTCGCGGTGGATCCCAAGCTCGTCGAAGCCCGCGTGCTGCTGGCGCGGCTGGCGCTGGAGGACGGCGACGAGCCAAAAGCTATCGAGGAGACCGACAAGGCGCTGGCGATCGATCCGGAATGTCTCGAAGCCATGGCCCTTCGCGCGGCCGCGGACTGGCTGGCAGACCGCGAGGACACGCCCTGGATCGGCCGCATCCTCAAGATCAACCCGGTCTACGGAGAAGCCTACGCCACGGCCGCCCGCCTGTTTGTCCTCAACCGCCGCTACGAAGAGGGCGTGCGCTTCTACCGCAAAGCGATCGAGCTTGACCCGAAGCTGCTCAAAGCGCGGGCGGAGCTCGGCATCAACCTCATGCGCCTCGGCTTGGACGAAGAGGCCCGCTGGCATCTGGAATACTGCTACCACAACGGCGAAAAATACGCCTCCGTGGTCAACCCCCTGAGGCTGCTCGACAGTTACAAGAATTTCGAGACGTTCACGACGGACCGTTTCGTGCTGAAGTTACACAAGTACGAGGCGGAGTTACTGCGGCCTTACTTTGAAGCCGAACTGGAGCGCGCCATCCGCACGTTCGAGAAAAAGTACGGGGTGCGCCTCGAGCGCCCGGTGCGGGTGGAAGCTTACCCGGACCACGAGGATTTCGCTGTGCGCACGCTGGGCATGCCGGGGCTCGGCGCCTTGGGCGTCACCTTCGGCTACGTGGTGGCCATGGATTCGCCGAACGGGCGCAAGCCGGGCGAATTCCACTGGGCCAGCACGCTGTGGCACGAGATGAGCCACGTCTTCGTCCTGGCCGCGACCCAGCACCGCGCGCCCCGCTGGTTCACCGAAGGTATGGCGGTGTACGAAGAGACCGCCGTCTCCCCGGACTGGGGGGACCGCATGACCCCGGAGGTCATCCGCGCCATCCGCGACAAGCGGCTGCTGCCCGTCACGCAGCTCGACCGCGGTTTCGTGCGTCCTTCCTATCCGAGCCAGGTCGTAGTCTCCTATTTTCAGGCGGGGCGTCTTTGCGCCTTCATCGCCGAGAAATGGGGTTTTGCCAAGCTGCTGGAGATGATGCGCGGTTTCGCGGCTCGCAAGAGCACCCCGCAGGTTATCGAACAGAGCCTGGGCCTCGAACCAGAAGAACTTGACCGCCAGTTCCTGGAGTGGCTGGAAGCCCGGACGCGCCGCACCGTGGAGGGTTTCGATCAGTGGCGCAAAGGCATGGAGCGGCTGGCGGAGGCGGCCCGTGCGGGACGCGTCGAGGAAGTGCTCCGCGAGGGACCGGCCTTGCGCGACCTCTACCCCGACTACGTGGAAGGGGGCAGCGCGTACGAGTATCTCGCGGAAGCCTACCTCGCCCAGGGCGACAAACGCGCCGCGGTCGCCGAGCTGGAGCGGTACAGCCGCACCGGGGGGCGCAATCCGGCTCTGATCAAGAAGCTGGCCGGCCTGCTCGAAGAGATGGGCCGCCGCCGCGAAGCCGCCGAGGTCCTGGAACGGTTGCTGTATATTTACCCCCGCGACGAGGAGTTGCAGCGGAAACTGGGAGACCTTTGGCTGGCCGAAGGCAACGCGCCCAAAGCCATCCGAGCTTACCGCTCGCTGCTGGCGCTCAAACCTCTGGATCGCGCCGCCTCTCACTTCCACTTAGCGCGCGCCTACCGCGCGGCCAACCGTCTGGAGGAGGCCCGGGAACAGGTGCTGCTGGCTCTCGAGGCGGCGCCGGGCTACCGGCCCGCCCAGAAGTTGCTTCTGGAACTGAACCCCGAAAGCCGATGAAAGGAAATACTACGGCATGGCGATTTCCGTGACCACACCACTGGATTCGGCCGAACTCAAGGGCCGGATCGAGCGCTTCCAGCAGGTGCAGGACGGCATCCTCCGCGAGGTGCGGAAAGTCATCGTCGGGTTGGACGACGTGCTGGAGCAAATCTTGATCGGTCTGTTTGTCGGGGGCCATTGCCTCATCACGGGCATGCCCGGCACGGCCAAAACTCTCATGGTGCGCACCATCGCCCAGACCCTGGGCCTGGTCTTCAAGCGCATCCAGTTCACTCCCGACCTGATGCCCTCCGACATTACCGGGACCGACATCATCGAAGAAGACCCGGCCACGGGCCGGCGCACGTGGACTTTCGTTCCCGGCCCCATTTTCGCCAATGTGCTGCTCGCTGACGAAATCAACCGCACGCCGCCCAAGACGCAGTCGGCGCTGCTCGAGGCCATGCAGGAGCTCTCCTGCACAGTGCGCGGCCATCATTACCGGATCCCGCCGCCGTTTTTCGTGCTGGCCACGCAGAACCCCATCGAGCTCGAAGGCACCTATCCGCTACCGGAAGCCCAGCTCGACCGGTTTCTGTTCAACACGCTTCTGGACTACCTGTCGCCGGAGGAAGAGCTGAAAGTGATCCAGCTCACCACCACGACGGAAACGGCCCAGGTCGAGGCGGTGACCAACGCGGAGGAGATTCTCGACTTCCAGCGCCTGGTGCGGATGGTGCCCATCGCCGAGTCCGTGGCGCGGCACGCCATCGACCTGGTGCGGGCCACCCGGCCGTCCAACGGCGCGGCCCCCGAGTTCGTCAAGAAGTACGTCAACTTCGGCGCCAGCGTCCGGGCGGCGCAGTTTCTGGTGCTCTCCGCCAAGGTGCGGGCGCTGATGCGCCACCGCTATCACGTCACCTATGAAGACATCCGCGCGATGGTCAAACCGGTCCTGCGGCACCGCATCCTGCTGAATTTCCACGCCGAATCGGACCGCCTGAAGCCGGACGACATCCTGGAGCGGCTGCTCGAAGCCGTGCCAGCCCCGCGAGGCGCCTGACCGATGCTCCAGCGGTTCCTGGATCCGCACGTGCTCGCCGGGATCTCGGGCCTGGACTTGGTGGCTAAGACCGTCGTCGAAGGCTTTATCGCCGGCCTGCACCGCTCCCCCGACTTCGGGTTCAGCCAGGAATTCGCCGAATACCGCGCCTACACGCCGGGCGACGATCTGCGGCACGTGGACTGGAACGTCTTTGCCCGCACCGAGCGCTGCTTCTTGAAACGCTACCGCGGAGAGACCAACACCCGACTGACAGTGCTGCTGGACGCCAGCGCTTCGATGTCGTACGGTTCGCACCGCGTCAACAAGCTCGACTACGCGCGTTACCTCACGGCGTCGCTGTTGTATTTGGCCAATCAGCAGCGGGATGCGGCCGGACTGATCGTGTTCGACGACGAGGTGCGAAACTACTTGCGACCTTCCTCCCGGCACGGCCAGCTCATGCGGCTGCTCCACGCCATCGAGGAGTGCCGCCCCGGACTCCGCACCGATTTCGCCAAGCCGTTCTTTTACTTCCAGCAGTTCCTGCTGCGGCCGGGGATGGTCGTTGTGGTGTCGGACTTTTACGAAGCGCCCGAGACCGTCATCCGTACCGTGGAACCCTTGCGCTTTCGGGGCAACGAGGTGATTCTGTTCCATGTGCTGGATCCGGAGGAGATTCGCCCCAGCTTCCGCCATCCGCTGCTGCTCGTGGACATGGAAAGCGGCCAGACGCTCGAGGTGTCGCCCGAATACGCCCGGACGGAGTATCGGGAGAAGATGGACCGGCACATCGAGCAGCTCCGTACGAGGGCCAAATCCGCCGGGCTGGATTACTTCCTGCTGGTCACCGACCGGCCGCTCGACGCCGCGCTGCGCGAATACCTGACCGTCCGCCAAGGGAGGATGTAGCCGGATGGGCTTCTTGTCGCCTTGGTTTCTGGCGGGCTTGGCAGCGGTGGGACTGCCCGTCTGGTTTCACCTGCTGCGCAAACACCGCGGCACGCCGCATCCCTTCAGTTCGCTGATGTTTTTCGAACAGCGCGTCCAGAGCTCGGTCCGACACCGGCGGCTGCGGTATCTGCTGTTATTCAGCCTTCGCACGGCGCTGGTGGTGTTGCTGGCGCTGGCCTTTGCTTCGCCCTTCCTGCCGGGGGGTCCGCTGCCGGCCGGCGGCGGGGGCAAGCTCGTGCTGCTGGCTGTGGACGATTCCTTCAGCATGCGCCAGGGCGACCGCCTGGAGCGCGCCAAACAGGAGGCTGCCCGCGTCGTTGCGTCGTTGCAGCCCGGCGACCGCGCCCAGGTGCTCACCTTCGCCGGTCAGGTGCAACTCCACGGAGAGCAAACCCAGGACCGCGCCGCGTTACAGGCCGTGCTGCGCGCGCTGCGAGCCGGCGACTCCCGAGCTTCGTATGCTGACCTGGTCCGGGCCGTGCGCTCGATCGCGCAGACCTGGCCCGCAGCGGCGGAGCTGCACCTATTCAGCGATATGCAGCGGAGCGGCATGCCGCAAGGCTTCCAGGACCTCGAGCTTCCCGCCAGCCTGCGTCTCATTCTCCATCGCGTCGGAGCGCCGGTGCCGAACTGGGCCGTCGAGGCGGTCACTGCCCCGGCCCGGGTGTCCGAAGCGAGCAAAGTGCGCGTTCAGGCCACAGTGGTCGGTTTCGGGACGCCGGCCGGCTCGCGGCGCGTCTCTCTAGTGGTCAACGACAAGGTGCTCGAGACCAAGACGGTGGAGGTGCCAGCGGCGGGGCGCGCCGTCGTCGAGTTCGCCGCGTTCCAGGCGCCCTACGGGTGGAACCGCGCCGAAGTGCGCCTGGAGGACCGGGACGACTTCCCGCTGGACGACCGCTTCCGGTTCGCGGTCCAGCGCGCCGAATCGCTGCGGGTGTTGTTCGTCCACGAGGGGCGCGACCAGCGCTCGCCGCTGTATTTCCGCGCGGCCCTCGAGGCTTCCGCCGAAGCCGCCTTCGTCGTGGAGACGGTGGTTGCCTCTGCGGCGAGGGGCGATTCTTTGTCCCGGTACGCCTTCGTCGTGCTTTCGGACGCTGCGGGGATCTCAGCCCAGTTCGAGGAAGCGCTGCGGGACTATGTGCGCCGGGGCGGTTCGCTGTGGCTGGCGCTCGGCCCCTCTGCCGCGGGCCGGGGACGCTTGCCCGTAGTGGGTCATGCCGTCGAGCGCGCGCGCCACGCGCTGCCCGACGTTTCCCCGCCGGTGGAATGGCTGGACGCAGGCCATCCGGCGGCGCGGCATGCCCGCCGGTGGAGCGGCGTGCGCTTCTACTACGCGGCGCCCGTGCGCCTCGACGAAGCGCACGTCATCGCCAGGCTCGGCGATCGAACGCCCCTGCTGGCGGAACAAACGGTGGGCGCCGGCCGCGTGCTGATGTTCAGCTCGACCTTCGACAACGTTTCCAACGACCTGCCGCTGCACGCCGCCTTCGTGCCCTTCGTGGAGCAGACGGCGCGGTATCTGGCGGGGGTCGAGTCACAACCCGCCAGCGTGACGGTCGACGCGGCGATTGTGCTCCGCAAACCCGGCGATCCAGCGGCCGCCGAGGTTTTCGATCCCGACGGGCGGCGGCTGTTGAGCCTGGCGGAGGCCGCCCGAGCCACACACGCGCCGGTGCGGCGGGAAGGATTTTTCGAAGTGCGGCGCAGCGAAGGGCGCTTCCTGGTGGCGGCGAATGCGGACCGCCGCGAGTCGGATTTTGCCGTGGTTCCCGAGGAGATGCTGGCATTGTGGGAGAATACGGGGCAAGGTCCCGCCACGAGCGTCGCCGGGGGCGCGGAGACGACCCGTCGCGTGCTGGCATGGCCGTTGCTGGCGGCGGCGGTGCTCGTGGCGCTGGCCGAGTCGGTCGTCGCCAACCGATACCTGTCCTTGTCGAGTGAGGCAGCATGAGCTGGGTCGAACATCTCGATCGGTACCTGCGGGACCTGGAACGTCGGTTCCGCCTGGCGGTGGTGCTCCGCGGAGCGGCGATCGCCGCGGCGGTGGCGTTGGCGGCCACAGTGCTGCTGGCGCTGCTGAGCAACGCGCTGGCGTTTTCCGAGCGAAGCCTCGCCTGGAGCCGGCTGCTGCTGTTTCTGGTCGTGGCGTTGGCGATCGGGTTTGCGTGGATCGTGCCCGCGATGGCCGTCAACCGGCGCCGTTCGGCCCGCATGGCGGAGCAGCGCGTCGCCGGATTCGAGCAGCGGCTGCTCACGCTGGCCGAAGCCCGGCTGGATCCGCAAGCGGATCCTTTCCTCGAGCTGGTCGCCGCCGATGCGGCGCCCGTGGCCCAACAGTCGCCCCCGGCGACGGTGGTGCCCTCGGGACCCCTGCTGGCGTGGGCCTCGGCGGGCGCCGCCTCGGTGGCCATGCTGGTCTGGCTGGTCCTGTCGGGACCTGGATTTCTCGGCTACGGCGCGGCCATGTTGTGGGCGGGCCACCTACAGTCGGGCACGGGACCGTTCTACGCAATCCAGGTCGAGCCCGGCAATCGCACCGTGCGCCGGGGCGGCACCCAGCAGATCACGGCGCGCCCTGTCGGATTTCAGCCCGATTCGGTGCGGCTGTTCGCGCGCTACCGCGGGGTGACGAAGTGGGAAGAAGCCCCCATGCTGCCGGTGGAAGGCTCCACGGCGTACGCCTTTGTTTTCGCAGGCATTCCCGAGACCGTCGATTACTACGTCGCTGCGGGGAAGGTGCGTTCGAAGACGTTCACGTTATCGGTCAAGGATCTGCCGACGGTCAAGCGCATTCGCGTGACCTATCGCTATCCGGCCTGGACCGGTTTGCCTGTGTCGGTGGAGGATCCTGGCGGCGACCTGCGCGCGGTCCAGGGTACGGAGGTGGAGATCGCCGTGCACACCGACCGGGCTCTGTCGGGTGGCGTGCTGGCGTTGGAAGACGGCCGCGAAATTCCGCTGGAGAGCGACCGCAAGCTGTGGGCCTCGGCCCGCCTGCGACTGGACAAAGACGGCGCCTACTACGTCGCCGTCCGTGAGCAGGGGGAACTGGTCCGGCTCAGTGACGACTATTTCATCGAAGCCCAAAAGGACGCGGAGCCGGCCGTGCGCATCACACGTCCCGGACGGGACGCGCGCGTCAGTCCCATCGAGGAAGTCACCATCGCCGTGGAAGCGGGAGACGATTTCGGGCTTCAGGACGTGACGCTCTATTACGCGGTGAATGGGGGACCGGAACGAACCGTGCCGCTGCTGAAAACGAAAGGCGCGCGGGAGGCCCAGGGCGTTGCAGTCCTCGCCTTGGAGGACTTCAAGCTCGTTCCCGGAGATGTGGTGGCAATTTACGCTACCGCCCGGGACGCGCGCGCCACCACACGCACCGATATCTTCTTTCTCGAAGCCCAGCCCTTCGAACGCGAATTCACGCAGTCGCAACAGATGGCCGGGGGCGGCGCCATGGAGGGGGCGCCGCAGAGCCGCATTTCCCAGCGCCAGAAGGAAATCATCGCCGCCACCTGGAACCAGCTCCGAGCCCCTGGGGATCGCCAGCAGGCGGCGGAAAACGCCAAGTTCTTGAGCGAGACGCAAGCCCGGCTGCGCGACCAGGTCCGCTCACTGTCCGGGCGCATGCAGCGGCGCCAGCTGTCGGTCACCAACCAGGAGTTTCAGAGCTTTGCGGACGATATGGAAAAGGCCGCGCAGGCCATGGAGCCGGCGGTCGAAAAGCTGAGGGCCGGTCAATGGCGGGAGGCGCTGCCGCACGAGCAGAAGGCTCTCCAGCATCTGCTGCGGGCGGAGGCCACGTTCCGCCACATTCAGGTCGCATTCAGCAGTTGGGGTGGCGGCGGGGTCGGGGCGCGCGACCTGGAAAGTCTCTTCGATCTGGAGCTGGACACCGAGAAGAACCAATACGAGACCGGCCAGTCGGCGGCTTCGGCGGAACAGCGCGACCGCGAAATGGAGGAGGCCCTGCGCCGGCTGGAGGAACTGGCGCGGCGCCAGCAGGAACTGGCGGCCACGAGTCGCCATCAGCAACTGGCGCTCCAGCAGCGCTGGCAGCAGGAGCTGCTGCGGCGAGAGGCGGAGCAGTTGCAGCGGCGTATGGAAGAGCTCGTTCGAGGCAGCCCCGGCCCGCCGTCCGGAGAATCGCCGGCCCGGCAGACTGCGGACCGGAGTTCCGGCGAGGGTCGCAGCCCGGCCGGACGGTCCGGAACGGATCCCCGCGTCGAACAGGCGCTGCGCCGGCTCCAGGAGGCCACGGAAGCGATGCGGCGGGCCCGTTCTTCGTCGTCGCGAGAATCCACCGGCGACGAGGCGCGACGCGCCGCTCAGCAACTCCGCGAAGCCGCCGAGCTGATGCGTGGGCTGAGGCAGCAGGAAGCCTCCGGGCGCGTCGACCGTCTGGCTCGGCAAGCCGAGCAGCTGGCTCGCGACCAACGCGACTTCGAGCAGCGGGTGCGCGAGCTTGACGGCACGCAGGGCGAGCAGCCCGGCAACGTTCCCTCCTTGCGTCCCGGCGGGACGTCGGAACAGGCCCGGCAAGCTCGTGCCCTTGCCGAAGAGCGACGACGTATGCTCGAGGACTTGCAGCGGCTCGAGCAGGAACTCAAGCATGCCATCCGGGACCTGGCTGGCACGGATCGCGCCACAGCGGCGCGGCTCCGCGAGGCGCTCGCCGGGATACAGGACCAGGAGGTGGCTCTCCGCATGCGCCAGAATGCGGAACTGCTCCGGCGAGGGATGGGGGCGTTCGTTTCCCCCCGCGAGGGGCCCATCACGCGGGCCTTGGAACAACTGCGAGACCAACTCGAGCAGGCGCGAGCCTCGGTGGGAGGGAGCTCGCAGAACCAAAGCGGTCTCGAGAGCGCCATGCGACGCCTCGAGCGACTGCGCCAGGAGGCGGAGCAGCTGGCGCGCCAACAAGCGGCCCGTTCCGGCGCCGCAGAGGGTCGAGGCCGCCAGTCCGGCGCCACGGGGCAGCGGGAAGCCGAGCGGGGAGACTCCGGGCCGCTTGGCGGCAACCGTGAAGGCGCCGCTTGGGAGCGGAGCCGCTGGCACACGGGAGGACCGGGCGAAGTCCACTCGGCCTGGAACGTAGGGGACTTGATTCCCCCGGCCGGCAGAATCCAACCCCGCTCGGGCACGGCGGCGGATCTGGAGCGATGGCGCCGCGACAGCCTCCGCGATCTGACGGCGCTCCGGCAAGACCTTCGGGAGTACCCGGAGGCGGAACGGGAACTGCAAGAGCTGATCCGGCTCATCCGGCACCTCGATCCCAGCCGTTTTCCGGGAAATCCGCAGCTGCTCAGCCATCTTGAGACGCAAATCTTGCCGCTGCTCGGCCACCTGGAGATCCAGATGCGGCGTCAACTGGAAGAAAAAACCTCGGGCTCGGTTCGCATCAGCTCCTCGGAACCTCCGCCTCCGGGTTACGCCGAAGCCGTCGCCGAATATTTCCGGCGGCTGAGCCGCGGACGGTGAGTCTTCAGGGACAACGGCATTCCCCCGCTAGAGAAGACGAAGTGCTCGACAGACGGGCTATTCGGCCAAGTGGGCGGCGAGCGCCCGGCGAATCTCCTGCGCATCCAGGCGCTCGCCATTGTTCAGGCGTTCCAGAAGCTGTTCGATAACCGCCTTGGCTTCGTCCTTGCGGTAGTTTTTCAAGAAACCGTCGAAGACATGCTCGCCCGCCATGGCCCGGTTGATCTCGGTCTCTTTGTTGTGCTCGTCCAGCTCGGTGAAGTACACCACTTTGTAGCGTCCCGAATAGACGGTGTCCCGGTAAATCTCGAACATCGTCTTCTCGGACTCGAAGGCCATATGAGGCTAGGATACAGCAGGCCGCCGGCGCCCGGCGAGGGCGGAACTGCGAGTGCGAGGGCGGCGGGGAACCGGTCTGGGCCGGCGGGGATTCCGATAGCAGGCATCATGGTTCGAGCCGCACGTCCCGCGGGCGCCGCGGAGGAATCCGCGAGGTCCTCAGGGCCGCAAACCGTGACGATGGTTCCAGCCGGTCGGACCCTGGGGCGCTCCAAGGAGACTGATAGAGCCTCACGGCGGCGCGCGTTATCAACTTAATCGCGTTCGCATTTTCGCCGAACGTTCGTCTTGACTCCGAAATCTAGTAGCACTATACTAAGGCCGGGTCGGTAATCCAAACAGGTAAGGAGCAAACCGATGGGTAACACGCGTATCCTCCTAGCCGCAGGAGTACTTCTGGTTGGTTTTTCGCGCCTTTGGGCTCAGAACGTCGGCTCGATCGTCGGCCTCGTCACGGATCGAACGGGCGCGGCGGTGCCCAACGCCGAAATCCGGGTGATTTCGCAGGAAACGGGGCTGGCGCGAAGCTTCACCACGGACGCGACCGGTAACTTCCTGGCGGCGGGTTTGCCTCCGGGCACATACACGGTGGAGGCCAGCGCCAAGGGCTTCAAGACCTCGCGCAAGACCGACATCGTGCTCAACATCCGGGACCAGATCCGGGTGGACATGCAACTGGACGTCGGCGAGCTGACCGAGACGGTGGAGGTCACGGCCGAAGTGGTGACCTTGCAAACCGAGAATGCTGTGGTGGGCGAGATGGTCACCGGAACACAGATGGTGGCCCTTTCGACCAACACGCGGAACTTCCTGAACTTGGCCGCTCTAGTGCCGGGCGCCTCCAGCACGCAGCCGGCCTTCAACCTGCCGGTGGGGGTCAGCTCGAATGCGAGCATCTCTTTCAATGGTATGCGGGCGTCGCACAACGTCTGGCGCGTGGACGGCCAGGAGAATTACGACCGCGGCTGCGGCGGCTGCATTGCGGTGCTGCCCTCCATGGATGCCATCGCCGAGTTCAAGGTGCAGACGGCCAATACGGAAGTGGACACCGGCTTCGGCACAGCGGGCCAGATCAACCTCTCCATCAAGTCGGGCACCCGGGAATTCCACGGGACCTTTTTCGAGTTCTTCCGCAACGATAAGTTGGACGCGGCGAATTTCTTCACCAACCTGGCCGGGCGGCCGAAACCGCACCTGCGGCTGAACACGTTCGGCTACAACATCGGCGGACCGGTGAAGATCCCGGGCCTGCACAAGGGCGAGCCGAAGACGTTTTTCTTCTGGTCCCAGGAGTGGCGCCGGCTACGGCGTGGGCGGACGTTCTTCGTTCCGGCGGTGCCGCGCGAGATGCGCACGGGCGACTTTTCCAGCTGGCCCCGGCCCATTACCGACCCGACTACCGGTCAGCCGTTCCCCGGCAACCGCATTCCGGCTGACCGCATCGATCCCAACGCCCGCATCCTGGGTGCGCCGGACTTCTTGTTCCCGCTGCCGACCTCCGGCAATTTCTTCGCAAGCTCGTTTGCGACGCCGACCAACGTGCGGGACGAGATTCTGCGGATCGACCACCACATCTCGGAAAAACACCAAGTCTTCTTCCGCTTTATCTTCGACTGGGTGAAGCAGACGGAGGCCACGACCATGTGGACGGGCTCCACCTATCCGACCGTGGGGACCTTGTTCACCAACAACCCGAAAGCCTTCCACTGGCAGCTGACGTCCACCATCAGTCCGCGCGTGGTCAATGAGCTCTCGTTCAACTTCCTCCGGCAGCCGCTCAATCTCACGCCCACGGGCACGTTCCGGCGTCCGGCTGAGCTGCGGATTCCCGAGCTGTTCCCCGACAACCGGGCCAACCGCATGCCGAATATCTTCCTGAGCGGCCCGGCGCTGGGAGTCAACGTAGACTTCGGCTCCTGGCCGTGGGACAACTGGCTGAACACCTACCACTACCGCAACAACGTCATCTTGAACCTGGGGGCACACACGCTAATCTTCGGGGGCCAGTTCATGCCCTATACGAAGGCTCAGGATCTGTTCGGCCCCACCCAGGGATCGTTCACCTTCAACGGAAGCGTCACGGGCCACGAGTTTGCCGACTTTCTGCTGGGTCGCGCTTTCTCCTACACGGAGTTGAGCGAACAGACCATGCCCAAGTACCTCACACGGCGAGGGCTGCTCTGGATCAACCACAGCTGGCGAGCATCCTCCAAGCTCACGCTGAACCTTGGTCTGCAGTGGGCCGCGCTGCCCCATGCTTACGAAGAAAAAGACCGCGTGGCCAGCTTCTACCCGGAGCGGTACAATCCCGCTCGCGCTCCCCAGATCGACTCGGCGGGCCGGATTATCGAAGGAACCGGCGACCTGCTGAACGGCGTGGGCCTGGCGGGTAAGGATGGCATCCCGCGGGGACTCGTCAAGAACCACTGGAAGCTGTTCATGCCTCGGATCGGCATCGCCTGGCGGCCGGCGGGAGACAATACCGTGTTCCGGCTGGGCTACGGGATGTACACCGAGGGCATCCAAGGAAACGACATTTACAATGTAGCGCCGAATCCGCCGTTCGCCACATCGGCAACGATCTTCAACACTCTGCTCAGCAATCCTGGCGGGGGCGCGCGGGCGATTTTCCCGCCCAACATGACCATTTACGATTTCAACTACAACATGCCCCAGGTGCACCAGTACAACTTTGGGATTCAACGGCGCGTGGCGAGCGGCGTAGTGTTCTCGGCGGCTTATGTCGGCACGAAGGGCACTTACCTACAGAGCACGCGGAACCTCAACCAGCCGTTCCGCGACGGGGCGGCGCTCGTGCTGGCAGGCCGCGCGAATGTGCAACAGGTCCGACCCTATCGAGGTTTTGGTAACCTGAACATGTATTACAACGGGACCAACTCGAACTATAACTCGTTGCAAGTCAGCTTCCGCACCGAAAATTACAAGGGGCTCACACTGCAAACGGCATATACTTGGTCCCATGCCATTGACTATGCCAGCGGCGACGTTCCCGGCAACGCACACCAGGATAGCTACAATCCGAAACTGGAGCGCAGCAACAGCAACTTCGATCGCCGGCACATGTTCGTCGCCAGCTATGTCTATGACCTGCCGTTCTTCCGCAACGCCAGCGGGGCGCTCAAGACGGTCTTGGGCGGCTGGCAGGTGTCCGGGATCACCAGCTATCAGACCGGTACACCGTTCAACGTAACGTTGCCGGGCGACAACGCAGGTGTCGGCGGCACGTTCTACCGGCCTGATGTGGTACGCAACCCGAATTTGCCCCGCAACCAGCGCACGCGCGAACGGTTCTTCGATCCGGCGGCGTTCGTCCGTCCCCCCGCCGGGGCCTTCGGCAACGCCGGCCGCAACATCGTCTACGGCGACGGGCTCCGCAACTGGGACCTGTCGCTGCTCAAGAACTTCCAGGGAATCTTCGGCAAGGAATCCACCAACTTGCAGTTCCGCTTGGAGTTGTTCAACGCGTTCAACACTACCCAGTTCAACGGCTACCTAACGTCGTTTGGCGGCGCCGGCTTTGGTAGCGCCAACTCGGCTCGGGACGCGCGCAGCATCCAGCTCGCCCTCAAGCTGTACTATTGAGGGGTGAGGGCGCGACGCGCGGGCTTCGCAGCCGGTGGAATTCTTCTGGCAGGGTTGCCGTGGCTCCTGGGGGCTCAGGACACGGTAACCCTCAGCAAGGCTGGTGCAGCCGCCCTGCAACGGGGCGACTACCGAGCGGCCCTAGGGTGGTTTCGCAAAGCTGCTGCCCGAGCTCCCGGAGACAAGACGGTTCAGTTTAACCTGGGGCTCACGCTGTTCCGCATGAGTCGGTTCCAGGAGGCTCTGGTGCCGCTGCGGGCCGCCTCGGCGGATCCTTCGCTGGCCTCCGAGGCCCGGTATCTGGAGGGCGTGGCCCTCTTTTACCTTGGCCGACTCAACGAAGCCGTCAAAAGTTTGGAAGCGCTTCGCGGTCACGAAAAGTTCGGCGAGAACGTATTGTACTTGCTCACCGAGAGTTACCGTCTGTTGCGCCGGGCGCCGGAAGCGCAACAGGCTTTCAGCGAACTTGCCGCACGCTACCCGGCTTCTCCGTTCTTGCACAAGCTGGTGGGCATGGCTTACGAAGCGCAACAACAATACCGAGAGGCCAAAGAGGAGTTTCTGGCGGCGCTGCGCGCCAACCCCTCCATGCCCGAGATCCACTTCGCCATCGGCTTCCTCCACTTGAAACAACACCAGCTCGACGAAGCCCGGCCGTGGTTCGAGAAAGAATTGGCGATTCAGCCCTGCTATGCGCCGGCGCTGTATGGCTTGGGTGAGGTCGAGCGCCGAAGCCAGCAGCGGGATCGAGCGGCCGACTATTACCGGCGGGCCTTGCGATGCGACCGGGATTTCACGGACGCATATCTGGGTTTGGGCATCGTGTTGGAAGAGGAAGGTCGCGCCGCGGAAGCCATCGGGATGTACCGGGAGGTCCTTCGGAGGAACCCGGACAAGGCAGGCGCCCGGTATCGTTTGGCGCGTCTGCTTTCCCAAACGGGCCGCGTGGAAGAGGCTCGCCGGCAATTCGACAAAGTCAAGCAAGCCCAGGCGGCGAAGGTCGAGCAAGCCATGGAAACGCTCCGCCTTCGGGAGAGCGCCTCACAAGCCATCTCGCCGAAATAACTCGGCCATCGTTTCCTCGGGCGGGTCCGGGTCGGCCCGAAGCGGATGGTTCCGCTGACCGGAACCGCCCCAGATCCGGGAGGAACGTCGATGGGAAACGGAGACACATGCCGCGGAATGGAGTGTCAGTGGCGGAAGTGGCGGACGCCGGTGAACACCATGGCGAGTCCGAGCCGGTTGGCGGCGGCGATCACCTCCTCGTCCTTCACGGAGCCCCCGGGTTGGATCACCGCCGTGGCGCCATGGCGCGCGGCTTCCTCGACGCCGTCCGGAAACGGAAAGAAGGCATCCGAGGCGAGCACGGTTCCGGCCAGGGGTAACACCGCCTTCATCGCCGCCACTTTGACCGCATCCACGCGGCTCATCTGGCCCGCCCCGATGCCCACGGTCTGACCAGCCCGGGCGAAGACGACGGCGTTGGACTTGACGTGCTTGACCACCTTCCAGGCGAACTCGAGCGCGGCCCATTCCTCCTCCGTCGGCGCTCGCTCGGTGCGAACCTGGGCTTGGCTGCGGTCCAGACGAGCCGTGTCTGGAGTCTGCACCAGGAAACCGCCGCTGATGGACTTGATCAGCAAGGCGTCCGGAACGGATGAGGCGACTCGGAGCAGGCGTAGATTCTTCTTAGCGCACAGGATCGCCAAAGCGCCCGGCGCATAGTCCGGCGCGGCGATCGCTTCGAGAAAGGTCTTGACCAGCTCAGCCGCCGTTTCCTCATCCACCGGACGGTTCAGGCCAACGACCCCACCGAAGGCCGAAACGGGGTCGCAGGCGAAGGCCTGGCGGTAACTTTCCGCCAGAGTGCCGGATTCGGCGCATCCGCACGGGTTGGTGTGTTTGATGATGGCGGCTGCCGGGCGGTCGAACTCGTGCACCAGCTGCCAGGCTGCGTCCAAGTCGGCCAGGTTGTTGTAGGAAAGCTCCTTTCCCTGGAGCTGCCAGGCGCCTGCGATGCCGGCCCGCCGGTCCGAGTACAGGGCGGCTCGCTGGTGCGGGTTCTCACCGTAACGGAGATCGAGCGCCCGCGGCGCGCGCAGATCCAGGACCTCCGGCAGCGGAGATGACAGCTCGACGAAGCTACCGTCTTGGACGGAGATCCGCTCGAGCCGTGCGCTGATCGCGCGGTCGTAGTTTGCCGTTCGGCGGAACGCCTTTTGCGCCAGGCGCCAGCGCGTGGCGAGGGAAAGATCGCCGGTGGAACGGAGCTCTTCGAGCACCGGCCCGTAATCTTCCGGCGCCACGATCACGGCCACATCCCGATAGTTTTTGGCCGCAGCGCGGATGAGGGTGGGCCCGCCGATGTCGATCTGCTCGACCAGCTCGTCCACGGACACGCCGGCCCGCTCCGCGGCTTGCTCGAAGGCGTACAGATTGACCACCACCATGTCGATCACCGGGATGCCGTGCTCCTCCAAGGCCCGCAGGTGCTCGGCGTTGGAGCGAACCGCCAGGATGCCCGCGGCGATGCGCGGGTGCAGCGTCTTGACGCGGCCGCCGAGCATCTCCGGAAAGCCGGTCACCTCGGAGACGTCGCGCACCGCCAGACCGGCGTCGCGGAGCGATCGAGCCGTGCCGCCGGTCGACAGAATTTCGATCCCCAACTGCGCGAGCCCCGTGGCGAAATCCGCGAGGCCTGTTTTATCGGTCAGACTGATGAGAGCGCGCTGGATCTTCGGCATGGAATCCCTCATTCTGCCACAGCCCTGCGGCTATAATTGCGGGAGTGAGTTACGCGGTGACGCTGCTGCCGGGCGATGGCATCGGCCCGGAGGTGGCGGAGGCGACGGTGCGCGCCGTCGAAGCGACGGGGGTGGCCATCCGCTGGGAGCGCGTCGAGCTGACGGGCCGAATCATCGAGCAGTGCGGCGAGGACGTCCCGCCGGCGGTCTTGGAATCGCTCAGCCGAACCCGAGTGGGTTTGAAGGGCCCGGTGACGACGCCCGTGGCCGGCGGGTTTCAAAGCGTCAACGTGGCGCTGCGCAAGAAGCTGGATCTGTTCGCTAACGTGAGGCCCGTGCGGCGGCTGCCGGGCCTGCGAACGCGCTTCGCCGACACGCGGATCGATCTGGTCATCTTCCGAGAAAACACCGAAGACCTCTACGCGGGCCTGGAGCACGAGGTCGTCAAGGACGTCGTCACCAGCCTGAAGGTCATCACCCGGGCCGCCTCGGAGCGCATCGCCCGCTACACGTTCGAACAAGCGCGGCGGAGCGGGCGCAAGAAAGTGACAGCTGTGCACAAGGCCAATATCATGAAGCTCGGCGACGGGCTGTTCTTACGCTGTTGCCGCGAAGTCGCGGCGCACTACCCGGAGATCCAGTACAACGAACTGATCGTGGACAATGCCGCCATGCAGCTGGTGCTGCGGCCGGAAAGCTTCGACGTGCTGTTGATGCCGAATCTGTATGGCGACATCGTCTCGGACCTGGCGGCGGGATTGGTGGGAGGCTTGGGCGTGGTGCCCGGCGCCAACATGGGTGACGATTGTGCGGTGTTCGAAGCGGTGCACGGCAGCGCGCCGGATATCGCTGGAAAAGGGATCGCCAACCCGACGGCTCTGATGTTGTCCGCCGCGCTGATGTTGTCGCACCTGGGCGAAGCCCAGGCTGCCGCGCGATTGCAGGGCGCCGTGGAGAGGGTCTACGCCACCGGACGATGCTTGACGCCAGACGTCGGAGGCACGGCCACCACGACGGAATTCACCGACGCCGTGGTGGATGCCTTGAGCTGAGCTACAATCCTTTGGCGGCCAGGAATTCGATCAGATCCACGATCCGGCAGGAGTAGCCCCACTCGTTGTCGTACCAAGCCACCGCCTTGACCAGGTTTCCGTCGAGCACCTTCGTCAGTTGGGCGTCCACGATGGAACTATTCGGGTTGTGCATCAGGTCGCTGGAGACGACGGGGTCTTCGGTGTAGGCCAAAATGCCCTTGAGCGGGCCCTCCGCAGCAGCCTTGAGCGCGGCGTTGACCTCTTCGGTGGTCGTGTTCTTGGAGACCACCGCGACCAAATCCACCACCGAGACGTTCGGCGTCGGCACGCGGAGCGCGTAACCGTCGAGTTTGCCCTTGAGCTCCGGAATCACTAACCCGATGGCCTTGGCGGCACCGGTGGTCGTCGGGATGATGTTGATAGCCGCGGCGCGCGCCCGGCGCAGATCTTTGTGCGGGAAGTCCAGCACGTTCTGATCGTTGGTGTAGCTGTGGACCGTGGTCATGGAGCCCTTGAGCACGCCGAAATTGTCGTGCAGGACTTTTACCAGGGGCGCCAAGCAGTTGGTGGTGCAGGAAGCGTTGGAGACGATGTGATGCCGCGCCGGGTCGTACATGTGGTCGTTGACGCCCAGCACGAGCGTGACGTCCTCGTTCTTGGCCGGAGCCGAAATGATGACCTTCTTGACGGTGCCGCGCAGATGGGCCTTGGCTTGGGTGGCGTCGGTGAACTTACCCGTGGATTCCACGACGATCTCCACCCCCAACGAGCTCCAGTCCAGGGCGGCCGGGTCCTTGGTGGAAAAGACCCGGATCTGTTTGCCGTCCACGACGATGCAGTCGCCGGCGGCTTTGACCTCCTGAGGGAGGGGGCCGAGCACAGAGTCGTACTTGAGCAGGTGGGCCAGGGTTTTCGTGTCGGTTAGGTCATTGACCGCCACGAATTCGAGGTTCGGATTGGCGAGCGCCGCCCGCACCACATTGCGGCCGATCCGGCCGAATCCATTAATGCCGACTTTGATGGCCATCTGAGTCTCCTGGTCGAAGGAATGCGAACCCTCATGATACCAACGTCCGGTACGATCCCGCAATGAAATTCGGACTAAATTTTCCGAAACTCAGACTAGCGGGGCGGTTTCAGCGGAGGCATGACAGCGCCGCCTAGGCCCGCGTAGGCTTCCTTGACTCGCACGACCTTGTCGCCCTGGAACGTGACGAAGGTGATCTTGCCGGGAGGCTCGCCGTAGATCCAGTCCTCGTAGTCGAACCCGTCGCGGGTTTCGCGCACTTTGTGTTTGGGGCGGCCGAGGGCGAGCAGCACCTGCTCGCGGTCCATCCCCTCGATGGCGCGCTGCTCCTTGATGGCCTGCTGGATGGGCGCCGGCAGCTTTTCGACGTATTGTTCGGTGGCGCTGCGCAGGTTGAAATCGAGCACCGGCTCGAGGAGCTTTTTCAGCTCCGCCGCCTTGAGCGGCGGGACCCGCCCTGGAAAGACCACCGCCAGCGTGGTGCCGCTCGGCGCCATGGTGTGATTGCGCGAGCTGATGGGGACCGTGCGGGTGCCCGTGCCGACTTGGATGCGCTCGTACCATTTGCGGCCGCCTTTCATGCCGCCGTTGATTTCGAGAACGATCCGGTCGTCCTCGAGCTTGACTTTGGTGATCTGGACCAGATCGCCCACGCGCGCCGCCGGGCCGAATTCCCGGCCGATCTCTTGCCAGTGCTTGGAATCGAAACCGCCTTTGCTGTCCACTAGGAGGGGCTTCTTCGAGCGCGGCAGGAAGGCTTTAGCGGTGGCGAACTCGGCCGTGAGTCCGCGAATCAGCTCGACGCGTTCCTCGAAGGTCAAATCCCGATCCTTGGCGAGCAGGGCCGCCGCCAGCCCCGCGGCCGACAGGATCGAAGCCAAGCGCCTCATATTCCCTCGCAGCCTTCTAAGAGGAACGCCTTCTGACGGATCACCGGCGCGCGGCGCAAGAACCAAAACAGCGCCCCGAGCGCCACGCAGGTCAGTAACCCGCCCTCCGGCCCGTAGGCTCCGCCGCTCCACAACGGGCCGACCTTCCACTCCATGGCGTAGCCCGTCACCCTCATTGTAAACCCGCTCAGGTTGACTCCGAACAACGGGAGCGCAAGATTCCAGCCGAAGTGCAGCCCGATGGGCAGCCACAGGTCTCCGCTGCGGAGGAAGGCGAAACCTAGCAGAACGCCCCAAAGGCCGGTGTTGCACAGCGCCAGAGGGGTCACATTCAGGTTCCCCGCGTGAGCCAAGGCAAACAGGACGCTGGTGGGAAAGATGGTGCCGTAGGGTCCCAAGCGATGGAGGAGCACTTGAAAGGCGTAGCCGCGGAAGAGAAGCTCCTCGCCGACGGCGCCAAACAGCAAGGTGACGAACAGGAAAAGGGCGGCGTCCAGGCCTGATTCCCCCTCCGTGGCCCGCCACTGGGCCCAACCGAGCAGAAGCGGGGGAACCAGTACCATGCAGGCGCCTCCCGTCCCCCCGATGAGACCGAGCAGCAGATTCCTGCGGGAGGCTTCGTTCCACATCAGGCCGACGTGGGCCACAGAGGCGCGCTCGAAGATGTTCATCATCAGGGCGTTGGCCACGGCGGCGGCGAGGAAGGTTCCCAGAGCGGCCGCCACTAGGTACCCCCAGAACGACGCGGCCAGCCCGAAGACGACCATGCCAGCCACCGCTAGCGTGGCGTAGAGGGCCACGCGAAGAAACAAACCGACCCAACCGCCACCCGTGCGCTGCATGGCGATTTTCATTGTGGCACGGGGGCGGTCGTCACGGCCGGAGTTGCGGCGCTTGCAATGCAGCTCTACCATAATGGCCATGCCCGCCCGAAGGATTTTGCAGCTCGGCGACCCACTGCTGCGCGTGGTATCCGAACCCGTGGCTTGCCCTGCGCACACACACCTCCTGGTGCGGGATCTGCGCGCCACGCTCAGGGACTTTCGCGCCCGGCATGGCTTCGGCCGGGGCATCAGCGCTGTCCAGATCGGCGAGCCGCTGCGTGTGATCTACATCGAAACCACGGACTTCACGGGGCCCTTGATCAACCCTGTGCTGGAGCAGCAGAGCGCGGAAACGTTCCGCCTCTGGGATGAGTGTTTCTCGTTTCCGAACCTGTTGGTGTACCTGGAGCGCTCGGTGACTGTCCGGGTGCGCTACCAAGACCTCCTCGGGGAGTGGCGGACCGTTGAAGCCTCGGCGGCCCTCTCGGAATTGCTCCAGCACGAACTGGACCACCTGGATGGCGTGCTGGCAGTGGATCGGGCGATCGACCGAAACAGTCTGGCCACACGGGAGGAGTATGAGCGCCGCTATCGGGGGAACGCAGGGCCCCCGTCCGTAGGGCGAAACGTCTTCTAATCCTCGATGAGCATCGAGACGATAGTGAGGCTGTATGATCGAGCGCCGCGCCGAAGTCCGGCTGCTTTGCGCGGACCTGGTCGAGGTGGAGTGGAAAGATAAGACCGGCCACACGCGCAAGAGCGTCGCCAATCTGGAGGATATTTCCCGCTGCGGCGTCTGTGTGCAACTGGACGACCCCATCCCGGTGGACACGCCGGTCACGGTGCGCCATGCCAAGATGCGGCTGAGGGGCAACGTGCGCTATTGCCTGTTCCGCGAGACGGGGTATTTCATTGGCGTGCAACTGGCCCCGGATTCCCGGTGGTCACCCTCCCAATACCGGCCTCGCCACCTGCTCGACCCGCGGCGGCTGGTGATCCGGGCGGTGAAACGGGCGCTGAAGAGCACGCCCGTGCAGTAGCGCTCTCGTTCTGCCGACTCGGCTTGACGCGGCAGCGCGCGATCCTGCGCGGATTGCCTGCCCCGTTCGCCCCTCGAGCCGGCTCAATATCGGGCCAGCCAGCGCGCTTTTTCGACGACCTTTGCCGCGTTGGGCAAGAACGCCTCCTCGAGGGGCGGGCTGAAGGGGATGGGTGTGTCCGGCGCGGCGATGCGGACGATCGGGCCATCCAGGTACTCGAAGGCCTTTTCGGCGATGCGTGCTGCGATCTCCCCGCCGATGCCTCCGCTCAAGGTGTCCTCGTGCAGCAGGATCGCTTTGGAGGTCTTGCGGACGCTCGCCAGGACGGTTTCCTCATCGAGCGGAAAGACGGTGCGCAGATCCACGATCTCGACCGAGATGCCCTCCTCGGCGAGCTGGTCGGCCGCGTCGCGCGCCACGTAGAGCATGGCGCCGTAGGTGATGATCGAAAGATCGGTTCCCTGCCGATCCAAGCGCGCTTTGCCGATGGGCACGGTGTAGTCTCCGTCGGGAATCACCTCTTTGATGCGGCGGTACAAGGCCTTGTGCTCGAAGAAGATCACCGGATCGTTGTCCCGGATGGCAGCTTTGATCAAACCCTTAGCGTCGTATGCGGTGGCCGGGCAAACCACCTTGAGTCCGGGCACGTGGGCGAACCAAGCCTCCGGGTTTTGGGAGTGGAAGGGTCCGCCGTGGATGCCGCCGCCGGAGGGGGCGCGGATGACGATCGGCACGGCGGCGCCCCAGCGATAGCGGCACTTGGCCGCGAAGTTGACGATTTGGTCGTAGGCGCAGGAGATGAAATCAGCAAACTGCATCTCGGCGATGGGCCGCAAGCCCATGAGGGAGGCGCCAATGGCCGCCCCTACGATGGCCGACTCCGAAAGCGGCGTGTCGATGACGCGGCGTTCGCCGAAGTGCTCCAGCATGCCGGCGGTGATCTTGAAGGCGCCGCCGTAGACGCCGATGTCTTCGCCGAGCAGGAACACGTTGGGATCCCGCTCCATTTCCTCCCAGATTCCCCGGCGGATAGCTTCCAAGTACGTGACTTCCATGCGCCCTCACTTTTCCGATGAAGCCGGCGGCGTCTCGTAGACGTTATCGAGCAGCTCCGAGGGATCGGGGAACGGGCTGCGTTCGGCCCACTCGACTGCCTCGTCCACTTCGGCGCGGATGTTGGCGCGGAGCTCTTCCAACGTCTTCGAGTCGGCCCACTGCCGTTCCAGCAGCGTGCGTTCCAGCCGCAGGATGGGGTCCTTCTTGGCCCACTCTTCCCAAAGGTGTTTGGGGACGTAGTCGGCCGCGTCGTGTGCCGAGTGGCCGGTCATCCGGAAGGTCTTGCACTCGATCATGTACGGCCCGAGACCGGCGCGGGCGTGGGCGACGGCCCGCCGGGCCGCCTCGTAGATGGCGAAGACGTCGTTACCGTCCACGATCTCGGCCGGGATGCCGTAACCCGGCGCCCGGTCGGCCACGTGGGCGCAAGCCATCTGTTTTTCCAAGGGCGTGGAGTAGGCATACTGGTTGTTGTTGCAGACCAGCACCAAGGGAACCTTTTGCACGGCCGCGAGGTTGATGCCTTCATGCCAGTCTCCCCGGCTGGTGGCGCCATCGCCGAAGAAGACATAGGCGACGTTACGCGTACCTTTGTATTTCAAGGCCAGGGCGGCCCCGGCGGCGACGGGAACGGAAGCGGCCATAGCGCTGATGATCGCCACGATGTTGCGGCTCAGGTCTCCCATGTGCATGTTGCCGTCTTTGCCGCGCGTCAGGCCCCCGACGCGGCCCATGTATTGGGCAAAGATGTGGCGGGGATGGATGCCGCGGATGAAAAACAGGGCCAAGTCCCGGTGGCTGGGGAAGAAGACATCTTCGGGTTCGGCGGTCAGGCCCACCCCGACGGGGATGGCCTCTTGCCCGCGCCCCACGTAGACGCCGCCGACGATCTTCCCCTGGCGGTACAACTTCCGCTCGATGCGCTCCTCGACCTCGCGCATCAGCGACATGTAATAAAAGAACCGCAGCGCCAGTTCCGCGTTAGGCTCCGAGCGCTCCGCCCGCTCGAGGACGGCAGAGGGGAGTTCGACAGGTCGTGCCGCTGCCATAAGAGCATACCTCCGAATCCGACAGCCTCGGCTCCAAAGGCGCTAGTATACGTCAAACACGAGCGGGGATAGCTCGGGGGCAGTGCTAGAATTGGAACAATAGCTCGAGCGAGGATCACCCACCCATGAAGGTTCCTTTTGGTGCGGCGCTGCTGTCGGCGGTTGCGGCTTTTTCGCAGACTGCTTCACAAACGCCGACGGAGAAGCCCGTGGCGCCGGATACCGTGGTGGCCATCGTAGACGGCCGCAAGGTGACGGCGGGCGACCTGGAGGTTGTCCTCCGGGCCGTGGCGCCAGCCACGCGGCAGGTGGCGCGGCGCAGCTCCCTGCAGTTCCTCCAGCAGTACGGTCTGCTGCGGCGTCTGGCCGAAATGGCGGAGAAAAACCGCCTGCACGAGCGGAGTCCCCTCCGAGAACAGCTCGAATACAACCGCATGCTCGCCATGGCCCAGGCGCAGTTGAACGAGGCGCAAAACCAGATCACGGTCTCGCCCGAGGAGGCGCGCCAGCACTACGAGGCACACAAGGCGAATTACGCCCAGGCCCGGGTGAAAGTGCTCTACATCCCGTTCCGCTCCGAATCGAGTCCGGCAACGGACGGGCAAGCGGCCACAGCATTGACAGAAAGCGAGGCGAAGGCCAAAGCGGAGGCCCTACTGAAGCAGGCCCGCTCGGGCGCCGACTTCGTGGCGCTGATCAAACAGCACTCCGGCGACCCGATCTCTCGGGAAAAAGGCGGAGATTTTGGGGTGATCCGCCGGTCCGACAACCTTCCGGAGGAAGTGAAAGCGGCCGTCTTCGGCCTGAAGCTGGGCGAGATCAGCGACCCCGTCCGACAGCCGAACGGCTACTACCTGTTCCGGCTGGAGGAGTTGCGCGAACAACCCTTCGAGGAGGTACAGTCGCAAATCGTGGACCAGCTGCGCCAGCAAAAGTTCAACGAATGGATGCAGGCGACGCAAAGCAGCATCGAAATCAAGGTCGAAAACGAGGCGTTTTTCCAAACCGCCGCCCCGCAGTAACTCCCGCGCTTGGCTGGGACTCCGTCATCCGCTGCGAGGGCGATCGAAACCAAGCCCAGCTCCTGGCACGCATCCTGAACCGCCTGCCCCGGCCGGAAGGTCGGCCGATCCGCATTCGCTTTCGTCCGGCGCTGAGCGTGATCCGAAGGAAGCTCGTGTCCGGGCGCGAGCAAGGAATGGCCGTGCACGCGGGCGCCTTCATCCGAGCGCGCGAACTGGTCTTGGACCGGGATCTTTTGGGCCGTCCCGCAGAACTGGCTCGGATTCTGATCCACGAAATCTTCCATTTCACCTGGGTGCGTCTCAGCAATGACACGAGGCGCTCCTTCGAGGCGCTGCTCGCGCAGGAGATTCGCCGCGGGGTCCAGGGGGAGCTGGGCTGGTCGGCGGAGTGGCGCAAACAGCGGCTTCGCCGCTCCGACGCCCACGGCCGAACCCGCCGCTGGCGCGAATACGTGTGTGAGAGTTTTTGCGACACGGCCGCATGGCGTTTCGCGGGCGTGACGGATCACGAGGAGTTTACCTTGGGCGCGCCGGCCCGGGCCAAGCGGCGCGGCTGGCTGCGTCACGCAGGGCTGGAGTCTTCGATCCCTGTATAATGAACGAAAAGGAGAAGCGGGTGGCAGCGGTGGTGAGCTCCGCCGTCGGGACAGTCCTTTTCGCCTCTGTGTTTCTGACGGCGTGCATGCCGGCAGAAAAGAAGGCGACCGCGTCGTCGAGTTCGTTGAAGCCGCCCGCAGAGCGAAAGGTCGCTCCCGATTTCGCGCTCAAAGACGCCGACGGCCGGACGGTGCGCCTTTCCGATTACCGGGGCAAGGTGGTGCTACTGAATTTCTGGGCCACCTGGTGCGGACCGTGCCGGATCGAAATCCCCTGGTTCAACGAATTCCAGCAGCAGCACCGGGAGCGGGGCCTGGTGGTGCTCGGCATCTCGATGGATGAAGAAGGGTGGGATGTTGTAAAGCCCTACGTGACGGCGCTGAAGGTGAACTATCGCATCTTGCTCGGCGACGAGATGGTGGCGGATCTGTACGGCGGGGTGAGCTCGCTGCCGACGAGCTTCTTGATCGACCGCCGGGGGCGAATCGCGTCCGTGCAC
Organism: Bryobacteraceae bacterium; assembly: GCA_025055455.1. GTDB lineage: Bacteria > Acidobacteriota > Terriglobia > Bryobacterales > Bryobacteraceae > JANWXD01. Next base: position 47,709 of record JANWXD010000018.1, on the reverse strand, counting down.
GTCGGATTGGTGAGCAAGAGTGTCTACGAACGAGAAATCGAAGAGTTGCTGGCGCAAGGCGAGTCGAGCGGCGGCCGCGCTTCTGGTGCTGACGTGGTACGTGCCGGCCTCGGCGCAAACGGAGGCGGTGCTCAAGGTGCGCGCTCCGTCCGAGGTGCGCGCTAGCCGGGGCGGGGCGGCCCAGGTGGTGATCGGACTGGAGGTCCTCGAGGGTTATCACGTCAACAGCCACACACCGGCGGACCCGTACCTCATCCCCCTGCGCCTCACATGGAAACCCGGCCCGGCCGAGCCTGTCGAGATTCTCTATCCCGAGCCGAAGCTCGAAAAATTCGCTTTCGCGGCGAAGCCCGTCTCCGTCTTCACGGGAAAGTTTGCCATCACGACGCGGTTTCGGATCCCGGCAACGGCGCCCCTTGGCCCAGCGGCGTTGAGCGGCCGCTTGCGGTATCAAGCCTGCACCGACTCGACGTGCCTGCCTCCCAGGACGGCGGAAGTGCGGGTGCCGCTGAACATCCAACCTTGAGCGCGCCAAGACCTCGTCGAGGGCGGTTGTTGTGGCTATGCACCCGCGAGCTTGCGGGCACGTAGAGGTCGGCGGAAGGTTGCGCCGATCGGGGCCGGAGGCGAAGCTTCGGGACCGCGGCTCAGCGGCGCCGCACTCGAGGCCGTAACGGCGTGCGGCGTCTGATCATCCGCCCCGGGGCCATCGGCGACGTGATCTTGTCCCTGCCCGCACTCGAATGTTTGCGCGCCCCCTACACCGAAATCTGGGCGCGCTCGGAAGTGCTCCCCCTGCTCGGATGGGCCGACCGGGTGTGCTCCATCGCTTCCACGGGGCTCGACTTGGTGGGCTTGCCTGGAGTGGAGCCGCCTGGGCCGCTCTGGGAACGGTTGCGCACCTTCGATTCTATCGTTTCCTGGTATGGCACCGGCCGCGAGCAGTTTCGCCGCGCTGTGGCGGAGTTGCCGTTCGTGTTCTTTCCGCCGCTTCCACCGGCCAACGGGAGGGTGCACGCCGCCGACTTCTTCCTGGCCCAGGCTCGCACGCTTTCGGACCGACGCCTCGAGCCGATCCCCCGCATCCGCTGCCCAAGGCTAGGGGGCAACTATGCCGTGATCCACCCGTTTTCGGGCAGCGTAACCAAGAACTGGCCCCTGAGTCGATTTCGGGAGCTGGCGCAGTGGCTCGAAACTCGGATGCCGGTTCAGTGGTGCGCCGGGCCGAACGAGAACTGGACGGTTCAGGAGGGATCCTGGGGCGTCGCTTCGGTACGCATGGAAAATCTTTACGAGCTCGCCGGCTGGCTGGCCGGGGCCCGAATTTACGTCGGTAACGATTCGGGTATCACGCATCTGGCGGCCGCAGCCGGAGCGCCGACGGTGGCGATCTTCGGACCTACCGATCCACGCGTGTGGGGTCCTCGGGGACCGAACGTCCGCATCGTGGCCACGGCCCGGCCGGGAACTCCGATCGAGGCGGTCACGGTGGAGCAAGTTCTCGCGGCAGTAGACGAGGCGTTGGCCTCCGGGTGTGGCTGAGCCACTCGCTCCGCTAGCCGCGGCACTGTCGCCCGCATTTCCAGGCGTGTCGGACTGCTAGTGCGTCGGAAGCGGGCGGGCATGCGCCGGCCCGCGGAAGACGGCGTTGAGAAACAGCACGTTCATGCCGTCCAGATAGGCCCGGTAGTTCGGGTCGGCCGTGAAGGCGATCACAACGCCGCGCCCTTCCGGCTGGGCAATCACTAAGGGCTTGTAGGCGAGCTGCTTGCGGGTCTCTTCCCAGAGGTAGCCGCTGACGAGGAGCCGGTCCGGGGCTTCGAAGAAAGCGACGTTCACTCCTTTATCGAGCTTGATCGGCGCAAAAATGGCGCGGCTGTCGAGGAGGGCGTTGACGGTGGCGGGGGCGCCCGCGGCTAACCAGTGGTCCGGATCGGTCCGGGCGCGCACGAGCACGCCGAGCGCCTGGTCGGGCAGCTCGCTGTCGGGCTGGATGGCGCGCTCGTAGTCCTCTTCCGTCGCCAAGAGCCTTCCAGGGACACGGCCTTCGGCCGTTTCGCCCGTTCTCCGTTCCGCTTCCCCCGTGGGGCGGCCCGGCTCGGGTTTCGCTTCCGGAGTCGGACGCGGCCGATTCTCCTGCGAAACGGCGAGCAGACCCACGCGCGGATCCGCCAGGTAGGAGACCGCCCCGGCGATGCCGATCAGCGTGCCGCCGGCGCTGACCCATTCCTTCAAGCGGCGCGGCGCTTCCGGACCGAGCACCGAGGCGTAGCTGCCCGGGCCTTGACCCGGGAGAATCAACACGTCGAACTTCCTCAAGTCCGCCGACGCGAGCTGGCGCGTGCGGATGGGCGTGACCGGATAGTCATACTGGCGCTCGAGCACAAAGCGCGCCCAGCCTGCCGAGTACGCGGAGGTCGGCGTATCCCACGCCAAGGCCACGGACGGCTTGGGAACATAGACTACGCGGCTGCTGCCGAAGTTGACTCCTTCGTCGACCCAGCCGGTGTCGGTCGGGTAGATCTCGGCCCCGGCCGCCGCCGCGATCTTTTCGAGTCGCGCCGAAAGGTCCGGAGGATTCTCCGCCACCAGGAAGATGAGAGTGCCGGAGGGATACTTTCGGCCCCCTTGGGCGAAGGGCCGGTCGGTGCTGCGCACGCGAAGGCCTTGCCGTAAGGCGGCGGTGAGCACGCGTCCGGCGGCCAAGGTCCCCCACGGCACCAGATACGCCACGCCGCCCTCGCCGTCGGCGATGCGACCGCGCGGAGGAGCGGTGAACGGCTCGAAATTGCCCGAGGAAGTCTCGGAAGCCGCCACCGCTTCTACATTGAACATCGCGGGCAGCGACCAGGCCGTGACGTCGTAGACTTCGTCCGGCAGGCGCTTTTTGCGGCGGCGCTCCTGCTCTTTGATGAAGGCTTCGTCCATGGGCACATGCGGATCGAGCAAGGTGCGGATCAGCCGCTTGGTCGGCTGGGCTAGGGAGATGACGTAACTGCCGGCCGGATATTCCGCTCCGGCGTTGCGAAACGGCGCCGTGGCGCGACGCACTTCGACGCCCTGCTCGACCAGGAGCGTGGCGAGCTTGTCCACGGCCGACACGTCGCCCCGCCGGGGCAAGAGGTACTCGCGGGGAAACTCCCGGGCGCCCTCCTCGATCGCGGAGCGGCGGTAGCGGTAGAACTCCTCCAGCAGCTTCTCGCGGTTGCGCGCGGCGGTTTCGGCGGTGGAGATCGAGGCGACGAAGTGGCGGCGGATGGCGTCGCGGAAATGCAGCACGGTGTCGTCGCTGCGGCGGATCAGAAGGCCGCGCGTCGAAGCCTGCTCGTACGTCATAGCGATGGCGCCGTGGTAGGACGGCCAACTGGCGCCGTAGCCGGGAAAAAACGCGTCGAAGATTTCGCGGGTGAAATAGAGGAACCCAAAACGGTCAAACCAGCGGGCGTTATTCCTGCCGAACCACTCCAGGATCTCCCGCTGCTGGCGGGTGAGGTGCGGATTGTAGGGTACGGCCTCGGGCGCAAAATAGTACGTCGTCTCGGAGCCCATCTCGTGCAGATCCACGAACACCAGGGGATACCATTCGCGGAGCGCCCGGATGCGACCTCGGGTCTCCGGTTGCGTCAGCGCGAACCAATCGCGGTTCAGGTCGAAGTGATAATGGTTGGTGCGGCCGCCAGGCCAGTTTTCGTTGTGTTCCGCCGCGAGGGGGCTGGCGTCGGGCTCCAGGCCCACCGCCTGTTCGAAGTGGTGGACGAACCGGTCCCGGCCGTCGGGATTCTGGCAGGGGTCAATGAAGACCAGGGTCTGATTGAGAATTTCCGAGACCAGCTTGTCGTTGCGCGCCGCCAGTAAGTGATAGGTGGTGAGCAGAGCGGCCTCAGGGGAGGAGATTTCATTGCCGTGCACGCCGTAGGCCAACCACACGAGAGCCGGGAGAGCATGGATCAACTTGCGCGCTTCGGGTTCCGGAGTTTTCCGAGGGTCAGCAAGCCGTGCCATGCCGGCGCGAATTTCGTCGAGCCGGCGCAGGTTGGCTGGAGATCCCACGACCGCGTAGACCAGGCGCCGGCCCTCCCAGCTTCGGGCGTAGTCGAACAGTCGCACGCGGTCCGGCGCGGCGGCTGCGAGCGCTTCCAGGTATTCGAGCAAGGCCGCGTGCCAGGAGATCCGCTCACCGGGCGCGTAGCCGAGGACCTTCTCGAAGGTGGGGATGGCCGGATCGTAAACCGCGCCGGGCCAGAATTCGAACCGGCTTTGGGCCCCGGCGGCGGTGGTCAGGGCCAAGCCGAGGGAGAGGGCGATGGCGTTTCGCATAAGCCCCTTAGCTTACAGCAGCTGACGCGGAACTGCCGCTGGAGGAAAACAGGATAACCGGACCACAATAACCTCTTATTCCCCCCAATTTGACAGTTTCTGCGACGGGAAAATATACTACCGGTTTCTCCCCCTCCACAACACCACGGCCCAAGGGCAAAGGGGGAGAACGTTTGCCTGTTCGACGTTTCGATGCAGATTTTCCACCCCAGCACGAACACGATCGCCAAGGTGAGCATCTACGGGGCGGTGTTCTTCGTGGCCGGCTTGTTGTGGACGGGCAATGAAATCCAGCGTTCTTCGTACGTGACGGGCGTGGGCGTGGCGCGCCCGCAGCCGGTGCCGTTCAGCCACAAACATCATGTCAGTGGAATGGGCATCGACTGCCGCTATTGCCACACGACGGTGGAAACCGCGGCCTTTGCGGGCATGCCGCCGACGGAGACCTGCATGAGCTGTCATTCGCAAATCTGGGCCGAAAGCCCGATGCTGGAGCCGGTGCGCGCCAGCTTCCGCACGGATCAATCGATTCAGTGGACGCGGGTCCACGACCTGCCCGAATTCGTCTACTTCGATCACAGCATTCACGTCAACAAGGGCATCGGCTGCGACACCTGCCACGGACGCGTGGACCAGATGCCGCTCATGTGGAACGTCAAGACCTTGCAGATGGAATGGTGTCTGGAGTGCCACCGGGAGCCGGAGCGTTTCGTCCGCCCGCGCGAAGAGGTGTTCAACATGAACTGGAGGCCGCCCGTGGATCAGCTCACCCTGGGGAGGGAACTCGTCCGGAAGTACCAGATACGAAAGTTGACGGACTGCTCGATTTGTCACCGATGAGTTCGATCCAAATTGAGCGCGGCAAGCTCGACCTTGCGGCCCTCCGGGAGCGTCTAGCTCGCGCGCACGGCCGCCAGTATTGGCGCAGTTTGGAGGAACTGGCCGAGACGCCGGAATTCCGTGCCCTGCTCGAGAACGAATTCGCCCCTGGCGTCACGGACTGGGAGAACCAGCCCAGCCGGCGCCGGATGTTGCAACTGCTGGGTGCGTCCTTCGGGCTGGCGGGGCTGACGGGCTGCACCAAGCAACCGCCAGAGAAGATCGTTCCCTATGTGCGCGCGCCCGAGGACGTGATTCCCGGCAAACCGCTGTTTTTCGCTACCGCTATGACGTTGGGTGGCTTCGCCAGCGGTGTGCTCGTAGAAAGCCACATGGGGCGGCCGACCAAAGTCGAAGGCAACCCGCAGCATCCCGCCAGCCTGGGGGCCACCGACGTGTTCGCGCAGGCCTCCGTGCTGACGCTCTATGATCCGGATCGCTCTCAGGTTGTAACCCGAGGCGGCCGCATCAGCACCTGGGTCAGCTTCGTGGCGGAAGTGAGCCGCGTCCGCGAGAGTTTGCTGGCGCGCAAAGGGGCGGGATTCCGGATCTTGACCGAGACGGTCACTTCCCCTACCCTCGCCGCTCAGCTGCGCGATTTGCTGCGCGAGATGCCGGAGGCGGTTTGGCATCAGTACGAAACGTGCAACCGGGACCAGGCGCGGGAAGGGGCGCGGCTGGCGTTCGGTGAGCCGGTCCACGCCGTCTACCGGCTCGAGGACGCCGACGTGATTCTGGCTCTGGATGCGGACCTGCTGGGCAGCGGCCCTGGCGCGGTGCGCTACGCGCGCGAATTCGCCCGCCGCCGCAGGCCTTACGAAACCGGAGCCGCCATGAACCGCTTGTACGTGGCCGAACCGGCGCCGACGGTGACCGGCGCGGCGGCAGACCACCGGCTCCCCCTGCCGGCCGGAGAGATTGAGCACCTGCTGCGGGTCGTGGCGGCTGCGGTCGGTCTGAACGTGGCCAATGCGGGGACCTCCGCCCCCAACGACTGGGTCAAGGCCGTCGCCGCGGACTTGCTGCAACACCGGGGCCGCTCGCTGGTGGTGGTCGGTGACCAGCAGCCTCCCACCGTTCACGCACTAGCGCACGCCCTGAACGAGGCCCTGGGCAACGTGGGTCGCACGGTGGTGTACGTCGAGCCGCCGGAAGCGGATCCTTCGCCCCAGATGGCTTCTCTGCGGCAGCTCGTCGACGACATGAAGGCCGGCCGCGTCGAGACGCTGCTCATCCTGGGCGCCAATCCGGCGTATGACGCGCCGGCGGATCTGGAGTTCGCCCGACACCTGCGCAACGTGAGCCTCCGGATCCACCTGGGACTCTACGACGATGAAACCGCCGCCCTGTGCCAGTGGCATGTGCCAGAGACGCACTATCTGGAGGCCTGGAGCGACGCGCGGGCCTTCGACGGCACCGTGACCATCCAGCAGCCGTTGATCGCGCCGCTTTACGGCGGCAAGTCGGCGCACGAGATGGTCTCGGCCTGGAGCGGCAAGCCGGATCGCAGCGGCTACGACATCGTCCGCGAGTACTGGCAGAGGCACTATCGCGGGTCGGATTTCGAGACGTTCTGGCAAACGGCGCTGCACGATGGCGTCGTGGCCGGCACGGCCTCGCCGCCGAAAAAGGTCGCCGTGCGCAAGGAGGCGCTCGCCATCCCGCCTTCTTCACGTGGCCGGGGCGTCGAGCTATGCTTCCGTCCGGATCCGACCATCTGGGACGGGCGGTTTGCCAACAACGGCTGGCTTCAGGAGTTGCCCAAGCCGCTGACGAAATTGACGTGGGACAACGCAGCGCTCCTGAGTCCCCGCCTGGCGGAGCGGCTGGGACTGGCCAACGGAGACGTGGTGGAGTTGCGTTGCGGCCAGACCTCGGTGGAGGCGCCGGTGTGGATTCTGCCCGGCTGCGCCGACAACTCGGTGACGGTGCATCTGGGCTACGGGCGAAGACGCGCCGGCAAGGTGGCGGCAGGGGCGGGGTTCGATGCCCACCGGATCCGTTCGGCCGCAGCCCCGTGGCGCCGCGATGACCTGGAGATCCGCCAGACGGGCCGGCGCAAGGCGCTTTCCGTCACCCAAGAACATCACAGCATGGAAGGGCGCCATCTGGTGCGCTCGGCCACGCTCGAGGAGTTTCACAAAGACCCCCACTTTGCCCATCACGTGGCCCACGATCCCGATCCCAAACTGTCCCTGTATCCCGGTTTCAAGTACGAGGGCTACTCTTGGGGCATGGTCATCGATCTCAACGCCTGTATCGGCTGCGGGGCCTGCATCGTGGCCTGCCAAGCGGAAAACAACATCCCCGTGGTGGGACGGCGCGAGGTGGCCCGAGGCCGCGAGATGCACTGGCTCCGCGTGGACCGCTACTTCGAGGGCAGTCTGGACGAGCCCTCGATCTACCACCAGCCGGTGCCGTGCATGCATTGCGACCAAGCGCCCTGCGAAGTCGTGTGCCCGACCGGGGCGACGACGCATTCGGCCGAGGGTCTCAACCAGATGACGTACAACCGCTGCGTGGGCACGCGGTACTGTTCCAACAATTGTCCCTACAAGGTGCGACGGTTCAATTTCTTCCTGTATGCGGACTGGGCCACGGAGAGTCTGAAGGCGTTGCGCAATCCGGACGTGACCGTGCGCAGCCGGGGTGTGATGGAAAAGTGCACCTATTGCGTGCAGCGCATCAACGCGGCGCGGATCGAGGCAGAAAAACAAGGCCGGCGCATCCGCGATGGGGAAGTCGTCACGGCCTGCCAGGCCGCCTGTCCCACCGAGGCGATCGTGTTCGGCGATTGGAACGACCCGGCAAGCCGCCTGGCGCGTCTCAAAGCGCAGCCCTTGAATTACGGGATCCTGACGGAGTTGAACACGCGGCCTCGGACCACGTATCTGGCCCGTGTGCGCAACCCCAATCCGGCATTGGAACGAGGCTGAAGCAAGATGGCGAAGGAAGGTCAGTCGGGCAACCCGGCGGTGGCCGAGGTGGAAGCGCCGGTGATCGGGCCGGGGCACACCTACGCCTCGGTCACGGACAAGATCAGCAGCATCGTCCTGACGCGGAAGACGCCGCGGGCGTGGTGGATCGGCTTCACCATCACGTTTCTGCTCACGATGCTGCTGCTGTATTCGATCGGCAACCTGCTCGTGCGCGGGGTGGGATTGTGGGGCGTCAATGTGCCCGTGGGCTGGGGGTTCGACATCATCAACTTCGTCTGGTGGATCGGCATCGGCCACGCCGGCACGTTGATCTCGGCCATTTTGCTGCTGTTGCGGCAGGAGTGGCGAACCTCCATCAACCGGTTCGCGGAGGCCATGACGCTGTTCGCGGTGGCCAATGCGGCGCTGTATCCGCTGATGCACATGGGGCGGCCGTGGCTGGCCTACTGGCTGCTGCCGTATCCGAACACCATGGGAACGTGGCCCCAGCCGCGGAGCCCGCTGGTCTGGGATGTGTTCGCCGTCTCCACCTATGCCCTCGTGTCGTTCCTGTTCTGGTTCATCGGTCTGATTCCGGACTTGGCCACGCTGCGGGACCGCGCCAAGAACCGGTTCGTCAAGATCGTTTACGGAATTCTAGCCATGGGCTGGCGGGGCTCGGCCATCCACTGGCAGCGTTACGAAACGGCCTACCTGCTGCTGGCCGGGCTGGCGACGCCGCTGGTGGTTTCCGTGCACACCGTGGTGAGCTTCGACTTCTCGATCGGCATCATTCCCGGCTGGCACGCCACGATCTTCCCGCCCTACTTTGTGGCCGGGGCGATTTACGCCGGTTTCGCCATGGTGCTGACGCTCACGATCCCCATCCGCAGCTACTACGGCCTGGAGGACTTCATCACCATGCGGCACGTGGACAACATGGGAAAGATTCTGCTGGCCACTGGGCTGATCGTGGCGTACGGCTACATGATGGAGACGTTCATGGCCTGGTACAGCGGAAGCAAGTACGAGCAGTACATGATTCTCAACCGGATGCAGGGACCGTACAAGACGCTGTACTGGGCCCTCATCGTCTGCAACGTAGTGGTGCCGCAACTGCTGTGGTCGCAGCGCGTTCGCCGCAACCTGATCGCGCTGTGGATCATCAGTTTGGTCGTAGGGGTCGGCATGTGGCTGGAGCGGTTCATCATCGTGGTGGTGAGCCTGCACCGGGACTTTCTGCCCTCCGCCTGGGGCATGTACCGGCCCACGGCATGGGACTGGAGCACCTACATCGGGACCCTGGGCTTTTTCCTGGCGCTGTTGTTCCTGTTCATTCGCTTCTTGCCCATGATCTCGATTTTCGAGATGCGCACGCTCGTGCCGCATCCAGCGGGGAAAGCGAGGCATTGACCCATGGAGTCCACGCGGCTATATGGCTTGATGGCGGAGTTCGACAATCCGGCGGACCTGTTGGCGGCGGCGCGGGCGGCCTACGCCGAGGGCTATCGCAAGATGGACGCCTACTCGCCCATGCCGGTGCACGGCCTGGCGGAAGCGCTCGGTGTCCAGAAAAACCCCTTGCCGTTGATCGTGCTTCTCGGCGGCTTGGTGGGATGTCTGACGGCCTTCGGCATGTTGTGGGCCATCGAGACCATCATTTATCCGCTGAACGTCGGCGGCCGCCCATTCAATAGCTGGCCGGCCTTCATTCCGATCACTTTCGAGACCACGATCCTGTTTGCGGCCCTGGCGGCGGTGCTGGGCATGCTGGCGTTGAACGGCCTGCCGCAGCCGTATCATCCCGTCTTCAACGCGCCACGCTTTGCTCTGGCGACGCACAACCGCTTTTTCTTGTGCATCGAAGCCAGCGATCCGAAGTTCGACCTCGTGGCCACGCGGCGGTTCCTCGAGAACCTGCCCTCGCGGGAGGTGGTGGAAGTTGCGCCGTAGCGTGCTTCACGGTGGGGCGCCGGTGCTGCTTTGCCTGCTGGCGGCGGGTTGTCGGCAGGACATGCACGATCAGCCCAAATACAAGCCGCTGGCGGCGAGCACGTTCTTCGAGGACGGTCGGTCGGCGCGGCCCTTGGTTCCGGGCACGGTGGCTCGGGGGCATCTGAAAGTCGACCAGCACCTTTACGCCGGCAGGATGGGCAACGAGCCGGCCACCACCTTTCCCTTCGCTGTCACGCGCGCGGTGTTGGAACGTGGCCGCGAGCGCTACAACATCTTCTGCGCACCCTGCCACGGCGCGCTCGGCGACGGCGAGGGAATGGTCGTCAAGCGGGGGTTTCGGCACCCACCCTCGTTTCACATTGACCGGCTGCGCGAAGCGCCGGTCGGACACTACTTCGACGTAATTACGAACGGCTTCGGCGCCATGGCCAGCTATGCCTCGCGCATTCCGACGGAGGATCGCTGGGCGATCATCGCGTACGTTCGCGCGCTGCAACTGAGCCAGCGGGCCACCCTGGCGGACGTGCCCGCAGAGGAGCGGAAGCGGCTGGAGCGTCTGCCATGAACGGAGGGGCGGTGGCGGAGTTCGATCGGTTTCGACGGCGCGTGCTGGCGGCGGGAGCCGTGGCGCTGGCAGTCTGTGCGGCCGGAGCGGCGGGCAACCCGGACCAGTTTTTCCGCTCGTACCTGTTCGCTTACCTGTTCTGGATCGGCATCGCCCTGGGCTGTTTCGCCATCGTGATGCTGCATCACCTGGTGGGCGGCAGTTGGGGAGTAGTAATCCGGCGTCTGCTCGAGTCCGGAGCGGGCACGCTGCCGGTGATGGCAGTGCTGACGCTGCCCCTGCTGGCCGGGCTGCCCCGGCTGTACGTGTGGGCGCGACCGGAGGCGGTCGCGGGCGACGAGCTGTTGCGCCACAAGGCGCCGTACCTCAACGTGCCGTTTTTCCTCGGGCGCCTGGCGTTTTACTTCGCCGTCTGGATCGCGCTGGCGTACTGGCTGAACAAATGGTCCGACGAGCAGGATCGCACGCTGCGGCCCGAGGTGAAGACGCGCTTGCAGTGGCTGAGCGGACCGGGTCTGGTGCTCTACGGTCTGACGGTCACCTTCGCCTCCGTGGATCTGGTCATGTCGCTCGAGCCGCACTGGTTTTCCACCATCTACGGGATCCTCTTTATGACGGGCGAGGCGCTGGCCACGATCGCGTTCGTCATCGTGGCCCTGTGGCTGCTGGCCGACCGCAAGCCCATGTCGGACGTGCTGCGACCCACCCATTTTCACGATCTGGGCAACCTCATGCTGGCATTCCTCATGCTGTGGGCCTATGTGAGCTTCTCTCAGTTCCTGATCATCTGGTCCGGGAACCTGCCGGAAGAAATTCCGTGGTACCTGCGGCGCTTGAGCGGCGGCTGGGGTTGGATGGCGGCAGCGCTGCTCGTCTTCCACTTTGTCGTGCCCTTCGTGCTGCTGCTGTCGCGTTACAACAAGCAGCGGCTCCGGATTCTTGCTGCCATTGCCGGCGGGGTGCTGCTGGTCCGGCTCGTGGATCTGTTCTGGATCGTGATGCCGGCGTTTCATAGCGGTGGCCTTGCCGTGCATTGGATGGATGTGTTGATGCCCGTGGGGATCGGTGGACTGTGGCTGGCCGCTTTCACCTGGCAGCTGAAGCGGCGACCGCTGTTGCCCGCCGAAGGAGGCTACTGATGGGGGCCTACGAAACGCGTGACGCAAACATCCGCGGCCTGACGCTCTCGCTCGTGGGCTTGTTCGTCCTGCTGGTGATTTCCCTGCTTGCGATGGGGTGGATGTTTTGGTATCTGGCGGCCAAAGAGGAAGGCGCCGTCACCGCCGCTCCGGCGCAAAGGGAACTTCCTCCGGCCCCGCGCTTGCAGGTTACGCCAGAAAGCGACCTAGAAGCCGTGCGACGGGCGGAGGCAGCATTACTGAACAGTTACGGCTGGGTGGATCGGGACGCGGGCATCGTGCGGATCCCGATCGATCGCGCCATGGAGTTGCTGGCCGAGCGAGGCCTGCCCGCGCGGTCGTCGTCGCCTAGTCCGAAGCGGGAGGGACCGTGAGGCGGCTCCTCGCGGCGTGGCTCGTGGCCCCAGTGCTGGCGGCGCAGACCGCGCTGCCGCCGCCGCTGCGCGAGGTCGGCATTGACCAGCGCCTCAACGCCCGCCTGCCCTTGGAGCTGACGTTCCGGGATGAGTCCGGAGCGGCGGTGGCCTTGAAGACGTACTTCAACCGGCGTCCGGTCATTTTGTCGCTCGTTTACTACGAGTGCCCGATGCTGTGCACGATGGTGCTCAACGGGCTGCTGAAGACCCTGCGCACGATCAACTTGGACGTTGGCCGCGACTTCGAGGTCCTCACGGTGAGCTTCGATCCGAACGAAACCCATGAGCTGGCGGCCGCCAAGAAGCAGTCTTATATCGAACGTTATGGACGCCCCACCGGGGCAGCGGGCTGGCACTTCCTGACGGGCGATGCCGAAGCGATACGGCAATTGACTCAAGCGGTAGGGTTCCGGTACAAGTACGATCCGGCCGCCAATCAATTCGCGCACGCCAGCGCCATCATGGTGCTGACGCCGGACGGCCGCCTGGCCCGCTATCTTTACGGCATCGAGTACCCGCCGCGGGATCTGCGGCTGGCGCTAGTGGAGGCATCCGCCGGAAAAATCGGCACGCCCGTGGATCAGGTCCTGCTGTACTGTTTTCATTACGATCCCGCGACGGGCAAGTACAGCTTGCTCGTCATGAATGTGCTGCGAGCCGCAGGCATCGCCACGGTGCTGGCGCTCGGCGTTTTCTTGCTCGCCATGTTCCGCCGCGACCGGCGGAAGAAGTTCGAACCGGTATGACCGACTTTCCGCTGCTTCCCGAACAGGCTTCGACCATCGCCCAGAGCGTGGATACGCTGTACTGGGTCCTGGTGGCGATCAGCGTGTTTTTCACGGTCCTGATTTTCGCGCTGATCTTTGTGTTCGCGATCCGCTACCGACGCCGGCGGCCGGATGAGATCCCGCGGCCGATTCTGGGATCGTTGCGCCTGGAGCTCTTCTGGTCTATCACGCCGGGCATCATCGCGATCGCGGTCTTTGCCTACGGCACGGTCGTCTACTTCCGCAACTCCGCTCCGCCGGCGGACGCCATGGAGATGTTCGTAGTCGGCAAGCAATGGATGTGGAAGATTCAGCATCCTGAGGGACACCGGGAGATCAACGAACTCCACGTGCCGGTGGGACGGCCAGTAAAGCTCGTCATGACCACCGAGGACGTCATCCACAGCTTCTACATCCCCGCGTTCCGGGTGAAGATGGACGTCGTGCCGGGCCGCTATACCACGATGTGGTTTCAGCCGACCAAGGTCGGCAAGTATCACCTGTTCTGCGCCGAGTATTGCGGCACGGAACATTCGCGGATGAAGGGCTGGGTGTACGTAATGGAGCCGGTGGATTACGAAAACTGGCTCAGCGGCAAGGCCACGACCGAGACGATGGCGGCCGCCGGAGAGCGGCTCTTCCAGAAGCTCGGCTGCCAGAGCTGCCACCGCGCCGACGCCCCCGGCCGAGGCCCTGTCCTGGCGGGCGTGTTCGGTTCCACCGTGGTCCTGGCCACGGGGGAGAAAGTCGTCGCTGACGAAAGTTATTTGCGCGAGTCCATCCTCCGGCCGCAGGCCAAGATCGTCGCCGGCTACCGCACCCTCATGCCCACCTTCGAAGGGCAGCTTACCGAAGAACAGCTGCTACAGCTCATTGCGTACATCAAGTCACTCGGGACCAGAGAAAGGATCGATACAGGCCCATGAGCACCGTACTGACCGCGCCACCGGTCGAAACGAAAACCAATTACCTCAACGAAAGCTACGGCATCAAGTCCTGGCTGCTCACCAAGGACCATAAGCGTATTGCGCTGCTGTATCTGGCCGCCATCACCTTCTTCTTTGCCGTCGGCGGCTTCTTTGCGGTTCTGATCCGACTCGAGCTGATTACTCCGGCCGGCGATCTGATGCAGCCAGAGACGTACAACAAGGCCTTCACCATGCACGGCGTGATGATGATTTTCTTCTTCCTCATACCCGCCGTGCCGGCCGTGTTGGGCAACTTTCTGGTGCCGATGATGATCGGCGCCCGGGATCTGGCTTTCCCGCGGATCAACCTGTTGAGCTGGTACATTTACATGGTCGGCGGGGTGTTCACGCTCTACGCTATGGTGGCCGGGGGCGTGGACACCGGCTGGACCTTTTACACCCCGTACAGCAGCACGTACTCCAATACGCAGGTGATGGCCACCGCCATCGGGATCTTCATTCTGGGGTTTTCGTCGATCCTCACCGGTTTGAACTTTATCGTCACGATTCACAAGATGCGAGCGCCGGGCCTGACGTGGTTCCGACTGCCGCTGTTCATATGGGCGCACTATGCCACCAGCGTCATTCAGATCCTGGGCACGCCGGTTGTCGCCATCGCCATCGTCCTCGTGGGCCTGGAGCGGGCGTTCCGTATCGGGATTTTCGATCCGAAGCTCGGCGGGGATCCGATCCTGTTCCAGCATCTGTTCTGGTTCTACTCCCACCCGGCCGTCTACATCATGATTCTGCCCAGTATGGGCGTCATCAGCGAGCTGGTGACCTGCTTTTCCCGGAAGAAGATCTTCGGTTACGGCTTCGTGGCCATGTCGAGCGTCGCGATTGCGGTGTTGGGCTTTCTGGTATGGGGCCACCACATGTTCGTCAGCGGCCAGTCGGTCTACGCCGGAATGGTCTTTTCGATTCTCAGCTATCTCGTGGCGATCCCCTCGGCGATCAAGGTGTTTAACTGGACGGCGACCCTGTACCGGGGTTCGATCTCCTACCAGACTCCGCTACTGTATGCTCTGGGTTTCATCGGCTTGTTCACGATCGGTGGTCTGACAGGCCTTTTCTTGGCGAACCTAGCAGTGGACGTGCACCTACATGACACCTATTTCGTGGTCGGCCACTTTCATTACATTATGGTCGGCGGCGCCATCATGGGCTATTTGGGTGGACTGCACTTCTGGTGGCCGAAGATTACCGGCCGCCTGTACCCCGAAGGATGGGCCCGGTTGTCGGCACTGGTGTTATTCGTGGGATTTAACTTGACCTTCTTCCCTCAATTCATTCTCGGCTATCTGGGAATGCCGCGACGCTATCACGCCTATCCAGAGGAGTTTCAGGTGCTCAACGTGATGTCGTCGGCGGGCGCGTCCATTCTGGCCGTCGGCTACATCATCCCGATGATTTATCTGATCTGGTCCATGCGGTACGGCAAACCTGCGCCAGCCAATCCCTGGGGCGCCACCGGCTTGGAGTGGCAGATCCCCTCTCCGCCGCCCAGTTATAACTTCGAGAAGACGCCAGTGGTGACCGAGGAACCCTACGTCTATTCGCACGAGGAGGCGCAAGTTGTCTGAGCACACCGCTGTGGCCGCGGTAGAGCATCCCGCGGTCCTCCAACACCAGTTCGACGATCTCGAGCAGCAGATGGACGCCTCCACGCTCGGCATGTGGGTGTTCCTGCTGACGGAGATCATGTTTTTCGGAGGCTTGTTTGCGGCGTACACCGTCTACCGCGCCGCGTATCCCGAGGGATTTGCCGCGGGCAGCCTGCGCTTGGATCTGATGTTAGGCGGACTCAACACGGTGGTGCTGATCGCGAGCAGTCTCACCATGGCGCTGGCGGTGCGGGCGGCGCAATTGGGAAAGCGCCAGGACTTGGTGGCTTTCTTGAGCGCGACGCTGGGGCTTGGCCTCGTCTTTTTGGTCGTGAAGGTGTTCGAGTACCATCATAAGTACGTGGAGCGCCTAATCCCGGGACCGAATTTTTTCTTCGACGGTCCGCACGCTGCCCAAGCGCACATGATGTTTTGCTTCTATTTCGCCATGACGGGCATGCATGCGCTTCACATGGTGGTCGGCGTCGGGTTGCTGACGTACTTCATTGCCAAAGCCCGGTCGGGTCGCTACACGGCGCAGTATTACTGGCCGGTCGAGGTGATGGGGCTGTATTGGCATTTCGTGGATATCGTCTGGATCTTCCTGTTCCCCTTGCTTTACCTGATCGGGCATCGGGGGGTGCACTGATGGTGACGCACATCGAACCCAAGCGAGTCTACCTGGCGGTGTTCGCCGCGCTGATGGTCCTGACGGTGCTCACGGTGTGGGTCTCGTATTTCGACATGGGCGACCTGAGCATCGTGGTGGCCTTGGCGATCGCCGTGACCAAGGCCACGCTCGTGGTGCTGTTCTTCATGCACGCGCGCCACAGTCCGCGGCTGACCAAATTCGTGATCGCCGCCGGCTTCTGCTGGCTGGTGATCCTCATCGGACTGACTCTCAGCGATTACTTCACGCGGACCTGGTTGCCCTTGCCGCAGGGCTGGTAGGGCCGCCGCAGGCGTCACTCCACCGGGATTTCTTCGCCCCGCTCGCGGGGCCACTCGATTTCGAGCAGGCCCGGTTTGACCAGCCAGGCTCGATCTGGTCCCGGCGCACCCTCTGGATCAATTTGGAATGGCAGCACGGGGGAGGCCTTCGCCCGCAACTAGCGAACGGTCTTGACCAGAGCGCTCCAGCCCACACCCGACGGCCCGATCCGGGTCCCGAAAATCCTCCCCATCCTTGAACATCGCCCTGATGCGTTTTCGTATTCGCCATGCCTCCCGTTGGGCGGCACCCGTTCTGTCAGGGCAAGAGCCGATGGGACCGTCGGTGGAATCCCTGGAGGGCGATCTCCTTCTGCCCGAGATCATGTGAATTTCTCAAACTTCCGCGTGCCCAGCCGTTGAGAAAAGACGAGCGAAAGAGGACCGAGCCTATGAGCGGCATGTTCCCCGCGTCGGCCCAGCCATTGGGCGTTCGACCGGGACGACTCTGCGGCCGCCGAACCGGTGCGGCCATGGTGGAGCTCAGCCTGGTCCTTGTGCCAACGCTGGCGCTCATTCTGGCGATCACCGACTTCGCGATCGCTATTTTTGTGCGTAGCGCGCTGCAGCACGCTGTAACCGAGGGAGTTCGGTACGCGATCACCTACCGGACCATCCCAGGCTTGTCGCACAGTGAATCGATCAAACAGGTCGTGCAGCAACGCGCCCTCGGATTCCTTGCGGGAGCGAGCGGCCTCAGCAAGATTCGGGTTCGCTTTTATTCGCAGGTCACCTTCACCGAGGCGACGGGTCCTGGCGCCAACGCCGCCGGCAACATCGTCGAGGTCTCGGTGGAAGATTTCTCCTGGTCGCCCATCGTGCCGCTGTGGCGGAGCGCGAGTCCCATCGTTGTCCGCGCCGCGGCGGCCGACCGGCTGCAATCGCTGCCGTTCGGCACGCCGCTGCCGCCGCCCTAAGTAGGAGAGCTATGCGCAGGAGGAAGATCCTTACGGCTGGCCGATGCGGCAACGCCATCGTGGAATTTGCCCTGGTGATTTCGCCCTTGGTGTTGCTGTTGCTGGGAACGGTGTCCGTCGGCCTGGGATTGAGCCGCGCCATACGGGTGGTGAGCATCTGCCGCAGCGTCGGCACCCTCTACGCTCGCGGCGTGGACTTCTCGGTGGATGCCAACAAGGACCTGGTCGTCCGGTTGGCCAGCGGATTGGGCCTAACGCGCACCGGCGGCAACGGCGTGGTGATCCTGTCCAAGGTGACGTGGGTTTCGGAGGGCCGCTGCCGCGCCCTGAATCTGTCGCCGTGCAACGCCGACCGCCACGTGATCGTGCAACGCTTCGTCATCGGCAATCCTGCGCTGCGGGCCAGCTCACTGGGCACACCGCGCGATCTGGACGCACAAGGCGTCGTGCGCAACTACTTTCAGGACGCCTCGGCGGTAGCTTACTTTCCGTTCATGCAACTGCAGGACGACCAATACGCTTACGTGGTCGAGGTGTATTTCCCTTCGCCCCAGTTTGACTTCCCCGGCTTTCGTACCGGCACGGGGAACTATGCACGGGCCATTTTTTGAGGCAACGGAGGTGACACATGCGAAGCCAACTTTCCTGCGGCCGCCGGCCGCCGCAACACGGCGTCGTGCTCTTGCTCACGACGCTGGCGTTGCTCTTTGTGGTGATTCCGGTGGTGGGCTTGGCCATCGACGCCGGCGTGGCCTATGCCACCAAAGGGCGCCTGCAGACGGCCACCGACGGGGCGGCCTTGGCCGCCGGCCGTTCGCTCAGCCGGGGCTTGGATTTGGCCTCGCAACGCACCAGCGCGGTCCAGACCGCGGAAGCGGTTTTCCGGGCCAACTTCGTAGACGGTTGGCTAGGGGCCTTCAATCCACAGATCAGCGTCAGCTTCCCGGCGGCACCGCCGAAGACCTCCATCGTCCGGGTGGAAACCAGCGTGGCGGCCCCTACCTACTTCATGCGCATCTTCGCCGTGAACTCGCTTACGGTTCGCAGCGTAGCCGAGGCCACCCGGCGCGACGTGAACGTTATGATGGTGCTGGACCGCTCGGGTTCGCTCGCGGAGTCGAATTCCTGCGGGCCCTTGCGCGTGGCCGCCAACAGTTTCGTCCACGCCTTCCTCGACGGCCGGGACCGCGTGGGCTTGATCACCTTCGGCACCACTTACAATGTCGACTTTCCCCTTGCCTTTGACTTTCGGTCCCGCTCCGGCACCAACCTGCCCACCATGATCAACAACATTGCTTGCGTCGGAGGGACCAACGCCGCAGCCCCCTACTGGCTCGCCTACCAGCAGCTGCGAGCGCTCAACGAGCCCGGTGCTCTGAATGTGATCTTGTTTTTTACCGACGGACAACCCAACTCGCTCCACATGCCCGCCCTGCAAGTGAGAGCGTCGAGCCCCTGCATCGACAAATCCGACAAAAACGGCGTGGTGGCCCCTGCGGGGACCCAAGTATGGGGCGTGTTCCGCGCCCTGGAAACCGGCCCGCCTCCGGCGCCGAACCCTGACTGGCGCGTGGTGCCGGGAAGCACGGGCTGCTACTACGCCAGCAGCTATCGGCGAGTGGTGGATGACATCGTCGCCCTGACCCGCCCAGGAGCGCACAACGAAGTGGATGTCTATGGCAACTCCCTGGTGGGCTACAAGACGCCAATCCGACGAGATGGGTCGGGCCGAATTCGTTTGAATGACTGGGAAACGGTGACCAACGCCGCCACCAACGCTCTGGACAATGCCGCGCAGCGCGTGCGGAACGAGTCCGTGTTGAATGGCCTCGACGTGGTCACCTACTGCATCGCGCTCGGCGGGCCGGGGGAGCCCGAGCAGGTCTTGATGCGCCGCATCGCGAACGTACCGCAAAGCCCGATTTACGACCCGAGCAAGCCCGTCGGAGGCTACATCTACGCCGCCGACGCCAACGCGCTTCACCAAGCGTTCGCCCAGGTCGCCTCGGATATTTTGCGTCTTTCGATGTGATCGGCGCTGGAGCGGGACCCGAGGTCGGGCGCGGCGTCCGTGCACGAGAACGGCTCAGCAAGACGCGGTCCGCGACCGGCTCGCACCGGCAATCAGCCTTGTGGCAGTCGCCCGCCGAGGACCATGCGAGGCGCCGAAGGGCAGAAACGAGCCGTCGCGCGAGAGGCCCGATCGCGCTACGGAGCGTCGAGGCCCTTCGCTATCATGGTCATGTAGGTTCCCCAAAATGTCGCGTTCTAACCCTCCGTCTGTCGAGATCAACAACTGGCTCGAGGACGAATTGTATGCGCAATACCGCAACGATCGCAGCGCGATCGACGAGAGCTGGCGGCAATGGTTCGAGGCCCCCGGCTCGGAGGCCGCGATCCGGACGCCTTCGGGGGCGGCGTCAATCTCGCCCTCGGCGGCCGTGGCGCTCCCACCTGAGGGCCGACTCGTGCCGCTCCGAGGGGCGGCTGCCCGCATCGCGGAGAACATGAATGCCAGCCTCGCCATCCCAGTCGCCACCTCCCAGCGCATCATCCCCGTAAAGGTGATCGACGAGAACCGGCGGATCATCAACAACCACCTCGCCTTGCTCGGGAAAGGCAAGGTTTCCTACACGCACCTGATTGCCTGGGCAATCGTCAAAGCGCTGCGGCGCCATCCAACCCTCAACGACACTTATGCGGAACAAGACGGTCAGCCGTATCGCGTGGTGCGCCAGCGAATCAATCTGGGGCTGGCCATCGACCTGCCGGGAAAAGACGGAGCGCGTTCGCTGGTCGTTCCGAATATCAAGAATGCCGGCGCACTCGATTTCCAAAGTTTCCTGAATGCTTACGAAGACTTAGTGGAGCGCGCGCGAGCGGGCAAATTGACGCTGGAGGATTTCCAAGGCACCACGATTTCGTTGACCAATCCGGGCACGGTGGGCACCGTGGGTTCGGTGCCGCGCCTCATGCCGGGACAAGGAGCGATTGTCGCCACGGGCGCCATCGACTATCCGGCCGAATACCGCGGTGTCGCCCCCGAAGTGCGGGCCATGCTGGGCCTCAGCAAGGTGATGACGCTCACTTGCACCTACGATCACCGCATCATCCAGGGTGCCGAGTCCGGCCTGTTTCTGGCGACGATTCAGGAGCTGCTACAGGGAGAGGAAGGCTTCTACGAACAGGTCTTCGCGGATCTGAAATTGCCCTACCGCCCCGTGCGCTGGGAGCCGGACCGCGCCGCCTCGCTGCCGGGCCTGGCGGCCCGCACCGAGGAGATCGCCAAGGAAGCGGCAGTCTTGCAATTGATCAACGCCTACCGCGTGCGTGGCCACCTGATCGCCGATCTCGATCCGCTGGGCGCCGAACCGGCCTATCATCCGGAACTCGATCCGGCCACCTACGGCCTGACCATCTGGGATTTGGACCGGGAGTTTCTAACGGGGACACTAAGCGAGGCGCTCGGAGAGGGAGGCCCGCGGCCCGTGGCCACGCTGCGGGAGATCCTGGAGACGCTGCGCAAGACGTATTCCGGCAAGATCGGCTGCGAGTACATGCACATCCAGCACCCGGAGCAAAAGCGCTGGCTGCAGTTGCGCATGGAGCCGCACACCAACAACTGGCCGCTGGAGCGCGCCACCCGGCTGCGCATCTTGGAGCGACTGATCGAGGCCGAGGAGTTCGAGCGCTTTCTGCACGCGCGTTTCGTGGGCCACAAGCGCTTTTCTCTGGAAGGCGCCGAGACGGCGATTGCCATCCTCGACGAACTGATCGGCCGCGCGGCGGACCACGGCGTCCACGAAATCGTCATGGGCATGGCCCACCGCGGCCGTTTGAACGTGCTGGCCAACATCATCGGCAAGCCGCTCGTGCAGATCTTTTCCGAATTCGAAGGGGAGATGGACCCGCTGAGCACGCAGGGCACGGGCGACGTCAAGTACCACCTGGGCGCCAGCGGCGTGCGCACCTCGCCCTCCGGACGGGAAATCGTGGTCTCGGTGGCCCCGAACCCGAGCCATTTGGAATCCGTGGATCCGGTGGTCGAGGGCATCGTCCGCCCCAAGCAGGACCGCCTCGGCGACACGCAACGGGAGCGCGTCATCCCGCTGCTGGTGCACGGCGACGCCGCCTTTGCCGGCCAGGGCGTAGTGGCCGAAACCCTCAACTTCTCCCAGCTCGAGGGCTACCGCACCGGGGGCACCATCCACTTGGTGATCAACAACCAGATCGGGTTCACCACGCCGCCGGAAGAGGCGCGCTCCTCGCCGTACTCGACCGACGTCGCGCGCATGGTCCAGGCGCCGATCTTCCACGTCAATGGCGACGACCCGGAAGCCGCCATTCGCGTGGCTCAGCTGGCGTTCGACTACCGCCAGCGCTTCAAAAAGGACGTCGTCATCGACATGTTCTGCTACCGCCGGCACGGACACAACGAGGCGGATGATCCCAGCTACACCCAGCCGATCCTCTACCGCAAGATCAAGGACCATCCCTCCGTAGCGAGCCTCTACGCCGAACGGCTGATCCGAGAGGGGGTAGTCCGCCGCGAAGAGGTCGACAGCATCCGTCGGCGCGCCGCCGACCGTTTGGCCGCCGCCTTCGAGGCGGCCCAGCGTCAAGCGGAGCAGTACGAGCCTGGGCAGCTGAGTGTCGTGGCTCCGGAGGAAATCCGCGCCCACGCGCCGGAGACCTCCGCCACTTTACCCATCCTCGAGCGCGTGGCCGAGGGCCTGACCACCTTGCCGGAGGGTTTCCACCTCCATCCCAAGCTGCGAGGCTTTATCGAGCGCCGGCGGGAGGCCTTCGCCCAAGGCGGTCCGATCGACTGGGCCTTCGGTGAAGCGCTCGCCTTCGGGAGCCTGGTGCTCGAGGGCACGCCGGTGCGGCTCAGCGGCCAAGACTCCAGCCGCGGCACCTTCACGCAGCGGCACCTCATCCTCTACGACTACGAAAACGGGCGCGAGTACTGCCCCCTCCAGCATCTCGCCGAGGGACAAGCTCGCTTCGACGTCTTCGATAGCTCTCTGAGCGAGTACGCCGTACTGGGCTTCGAGTTCGGCTACAGCGTGGCCGATCCGCAGACGTTGGTGATGTGGGAGGCGCAGTTCGGGGATTTCGCCAACGGCGCCCAAATCATGATCGATCAGTACATTGTGGCCTGTGAAGCCAAGTGGGGCCAGCCCAGCGGGCTGGTGCTGCTGCTGCCGCATGGCTACGAAGGGCAAGGCCCGGAGCATTCCAGTGCGCGGATCGAGCGCTTCCTGGAATTGTGCGCCGACAACAACATCCAGGTGGCCAACTGCACGACCCCGGCTCAGTATTTCCACCTTCTGCGACGACAGATGTACGGCGGGCCACAGGGGCGCGGGGTGCGCAAGCCGCTCGTGATCTTCACTCCGAAAAGCCTCCTGCGACATCCCCGTTGCGTTTCTTCCCTGGAGGAATTCACGGCGGGCCGTTTCCGCGCGGTGCTCGGGGAGACCGCCCCCATCGAGCCGCAGCAAGTCGGCAAGATCTTGCTGTGTTCGGGCAAGATCTATTACGAGCTCGAAGAGACGCGGCAGAGGCGCAGGCTGCACGATGTGGCCATCGTGCGCGTGGAGCAACTCTATCCTTTCCCGGCGGCGGCGCTTCGAGATGAGCTGGCACGGTACCCAGCGACGGCGGAGGTGGTGTGGGTGCAGGAAGAGCCGCGGAACATGGGAGCGTGGCGGCACATGCGGGAGTGGCTCCAGCCGCTGCTCGAGCCCAGCGGCCGCGAATTGCGCTACGTGGGACGCTCGGAAAGCGCCAGCCCGGCGACCGGATCCTACAAGCGTCACTTGGCCGAGCAAGCCGCCGTCATCGAAGAGGCGTTCGCGGCAGCACCGCGCAAGAGCGGCGTGCGCGTCGTGGCGCGGCGCAAGGTCAACTGAGAACGGCCTCCCTTCGGGGACGGGACTACCAATCCAGCACGGCCCCGTCGGGCGCAAACACCGCCGATTGGAGCGGCTCCTGGACAAAAGGATGGCGCGCGGCCGCCGCCTCGTTCACCGCGACCCCCAAACCGGGCCGGTCCACCGGAAGCCAGTACCCCTTCTCGGTGCGGAGGGCGCTGTCCACCACGTCCCATCGCCAGGGGACGTCGGTCAGCATGTCCTCCTGAATGAGGAAATTCGGTGTGGAGAGGGCAAAGTGGAGCGCCGCCGCATTCGCCACCGGCCCGAGCGGGTTGTGGGGCGCCACGCCCACGTAGTAGGCCTCCGCCATGGCAGCGATCTTCTTGGCTTCCAGTAGCCCCCCACAGTGGCACAAGTCGGGTTGAATGACGTGCGCCGCCTGCTTTTCGAACACTTCGCGGAACTGGTGCCTTCCCACGAGGCGTTCCCCCGTAGCGATCGGCACTCGGACGGCACGGCGCACCTCGGCGAGCGCGTCCACGTTCTCCGGAGGCACCGGCTCCTCGCAAAAGTAAGGCTGATACTCTTCGATGGCGCGGATGTACGCGATCGCCACGGCGGGCCACGTGCGCCCGTGGAAGTCCACCATAATGTCGACGCCCTCGCCGAGCGCCTCCCGCAGCCGCCCGATGGCGCGGGCAAATTGCTTGACGGTGGCGGGATTCATGAGGGGCTGCGAATAGGGCACGCAGACGACCTTCACCGCCGAATAGCCGCGCGCGACCACCTCCTGGGCAAGGTCCACGAGCCGGCCAGGATCGAAACTTTCGTACACCGCCTTCATCTCGCCGCCACCCAGGTGCGTGTACATCCGCACCTTGTCGCGGACCGCGCCGCCGAGGAGTTTGTAAACGGGAAGGCCGAGCCACTTGCCCGTGATGTCCCAGCAGGCTTGTTCGATCCCCGAGATGGCCGACTGGCCGATGATGCCAGGACGGAAAAACGGCTGGCGGTACATTTTCTGGTACACGTGCTCGATGCGCGTGGGATCCTCGCCGACAACGAACGGCTTCAAGTCCTCGACCGCCCCGACCACAGCGCGCGTCTTCCACTCCAGGGAGGCTTCGCCCCATCCGAACAGTCCGGGTTCGTCGGTTTCGACCTTGACGAAGACCCAGTTGCGCATCCCGGCGTTGACCACCACCGTGCGGACGTCGGTGATTCGCATCGTGTAACGTCTTTCACAGCTTACCTCGGGGCCTCGGAGATGGTGCTAGATTTGTGTACTCCGTCATGGGCGTGACGCTACTGGTGCTGGGCGATCCGGCAGAGCCCACGCTACGACGACTCGGCTCGCTTCCGGCCGACGTGGAAGTCGTCATCGGCGCCGACCCCGCGGCCTTCCGGGACCGAGCGGCCGACGCCGAGGTGATCCTGAGCTGGTCAGCCAACCGCCATCTGCTCGAACCGGTGTGGCGCATGGCGCCCCGCGTGCGCTGGATTCACTCGCGGGCCGCCGGGGTGGACGATCTTTTGTTTCCCGAGCTCGTGGCCAGCCCGGTCGTCCTGACCAACAGTCGCGGGGTTTTCAGCCCGGCGCTGGCCGAGTTCGTCACGGCCGCTGTCCTCTTTTTCGCCAAGGATTTTCGGCGCATGCTGGCGAGCCAGGTCGCCCGGCGCTGGGATCCCTTCGACGTCGAAGAGGTCCGCGGCAAGGTGATGGGCATCGTGGGTTACGGCGACATTGGCAGAGCCTGCGCCGCTCAAGCCCGTGCGCTCGGCCTGCGCGTGCTGGCCGTCCGACGCCGGCTGGACACGGGCGCCGATCCCTTCGCCGAGCGCGTGGTCGCGCCCGACCAGCGCCTCGAGGTGCTCGCCGCTTCCGATTACGTCGTGGTGGCCGCCCCGCTGACGCCCGAGACCCGGGGACTCCTCGGCGAGCGCGAGCTGCGGGCGATGAAGCCCACGGCCGTGCTCGTCAACGTGGGCCGCGGCCCGGTGGTGGAAGAGAAGGCCTTAGTCCGAGCGCTGGAGGCAGGCTGGATTCGGGGCGCAGCGCTGGACGTGTTCGAACGGGAGCCGCTCCCTCCGGAGCATCCTTTTTACACTTTGCCCAACGTGCTGCTGTCACCCCACTGCGCCGACCACACTGCCGGGTGGCTGGATCGCGCCATGGATGTGTTCTTGGACAATTTCGCGCGCTTTCTCCGAGGCGAGCCGCTCCTCAATGTGGTAGACAAGAAGCGAGGTTACTGACGGAGGTGCGACTCCGATGAACGTGCTCCTAATGCTGGCGCTCGCCACCGGGATGGCCGCGCCGCGTTATCAGCCGGCGCCAGAAAACCTCGAGGCGCGCCGGTGGTTTCAGGACGCCAAGTTCGGCATGTTCATCCACTGGGGGGTCTACAGCGTGCTCGGCGATGGGGAATGGGTCATGAACAACCGCAAGATGACCATCGCAGAGTACGAAAAGCTCGCCGAACGTTTCCATCCCACAGAATTCGACCCGGCCGAGTGGGTGGCGCTGGCCAAAGAGGCCGGCATGAAATATATCACCATCACCAGCAAGCACCATGACGGCTTCGCCATGTGGGGCACGCGCCAGAGCAAGTGGAACATCCTCGATGCGACGCCCTACAAAAAGGACGTGCTCCAATTGCTGGCCCAGGAGTGCCGGCGGCAGGGGATCAAACTGTTTTTCTACTACTCGCATCTGGACTGGCACCATCCCGACTATTACCCGCGGGGGCGCACTGGCCACGCCAGCGGCCGGCCAGACCATGGCGACTGGAACCGCTATTTGGACTATGTGGACAACCAGCTCCGGGAGTTGCTCACCGGTTATGGCCCCGTCGCTGGGATCTGGTTCGACGGCCTGTGGGACAAGCCAGATGCCGACTGGCGGTTAGAGAAAACGTATCGGTTGATTCACGCCCTCCAGCCGGCTGCGCTCATCGGCAACAA
Organism: Bryobacteraceae bacterium; assembly: GCA_025055455.1. Lineage (GTDB taxonomy): Bacteria > Acidobacteriota > Terriglobia > Bryobacterales > Bryobacteraceae > JANWXD01. The sequence goes on along the minus strand of JANWXD010000018.1, from coordinate 21,427 downwards.
CCACCACCGACGTCCGTTCGAGGGGGAAGATTTCCAGATGTTCGAAAAGGACCTTCCCGGCCAGAACACTACGGGATTCCGGGCGGAAACCGCGGTCAGCGAGCTGCCGCTCGAGACCTGTGACACGATCAACCGCTCCTGGGGCTACAACGCCAACGACAAGCGATTCAAAACCACGCGCGAGCTGATCCAATACCTGGTCCGGGCTGCCGGCTACAACGCGAATTTCCTGCTCAACGTGGGGCCGATGCCCAACGGCAAGATCCAGCCGGAGTTCGTGGAGCGCCTCAAAGAGATGGGTGCCTGGTTGCGGCGCTACGGCGAGTCGATCTACGGCACGCGGGGCGGCCCCATTCCGCCTCGGCCGTGGGGCGTCACCACACAGAAACCAGGTTTCGTATATGTCCACGTGCTGGACTGGCCGGACGAGGCGCTGGCCATTCCGAAGATCCCAGGCGTCAGGACAGCAAAGCTTCTAGCCTCAGGGGAGCCGTTGCGAATCACGGAGATCCCGGGCGGGATGGTCCTTCACTTGCCGGCCTCGAGACCGGATCCTGCCGATACGGTGGTAGCCCTCGAAGTGGCGCGTTGAAGCTCGGCGGGTTCGCGGGCGGGCCCACTCCGAAAAACCTTCGATTCGCCCTAAGGGGTGAGGTCAAGCAGGAGCTCGACGGAGAGTTAGCGGACCAGCCGAGGCTCAAAAACCCTCGAGCAAGTGACCGAGTTTTTCTTTCTTTGCGCGAAGGTACTGTTCCGCGGAAACGACGGCGGGCAGACACGGCACCCGCTCGGCGACGCGGACCCCGGCCCGTTCGAGCGCTTCGATTTTGCGGGGATTGTTGGACAGCAGACGCACTTCCCCAATGCCGAAGTACCGCAAGATGGCGGCGGGAAGTTCGTAGTCGCGGAGATCCGCAGCGAAGCCGAGAGCTTCGTTGGCCTCCACGGTGTCCGCGCCCTGGTCCTGCAACTCGTAGGCGCGCAGCTTGTTCAATAAGCCGATGCCCCGGCCTTCCGCATTCTCGTAGATCAAGAGGCCGCGACCTTCGGCGGTGATTCGCTCGAGCGAGATCTCGAGCTGCGCCCGGCAGTCGCACCGCAGGCTGTGAAACACGTCCCCCGTCAGACACTGCGAGTGGATGCGAACCAGCGGCGGGGGCTCCCCCTGGAGCTCTCCCATGCGGAGCGCCACGGCTTCTTCGGCCGCGTTCGCCCCCGTCCGTGCGAAGCCGTAAATCCGAAATCGACCGAAGCGGGTGGGAAACTCCGCTTCGGCCACTTTGCGGACCCCTCCTGCCGAACAGGCTTCCCTCATAACCTTCTGGCCGCCGGCGACTTTCTCCATTATAATGAACGCGAAGCGCACCGGAACGGCGACAAGGCATGGTGGAACAGCACCTGATCCGGCTGCTGGTGAAACTCGGTGTCGTGGCCGCGCTGGCGAGCATCTTTGTCCGCTCCAAGGCATTCAAACGGATGCTGATGCGCGAGGAACGGACGTTGAACCAGCGGCTGCTTCTGGCGCTCAGCCTGGCCAGCGTCTTCGCCACGGGGGTGGCGGTGCGTGTGGTCACCCGCTCCTACCAGGCCGTGGATTTGGGGCTGGAGGGCAGCTTTTTGGCAGGCATCCTCGGCGGCTATGTCACGGGGCTGGTTTCGGGCGTGCTCATCTCGTTGCCCGCCACGTTCAACGGGGAATTCCTGTCCATGCCGTTGTTCGCCGGCGTCGGGGTGCTCGCGGGGCTGCTCCGCGATTGCGCCCCGGACAAGGAGGAGATCTGGCGCTTTTCGCCGTTCTTTGACCTCAGTCTGTATCGGGTCTTCCGGCCGGGCCATGATCACCGGCGCAGCGCATTTCACCTGTTCTTTCTGCTGTGCGTTCTCCTTGTGGAATTCCTCCGCCAGAGCTTGGCCCGCGTGTTTCCCGGCTCCGTTTTCCACCTTCACCCGGACTGGCCGGGCGCCCATCCCTTCGCCGTAGTCGCCGTCTATCTGACGACGCTGCTGGCAGTGACCTTGCCCTTGAAGATCTGGAACAACACGCGCAACGAGACCAAGCTGGAGGAGCAGCGGCGTCTGCTGATGCAAGCGCGGCTCGACGCCCTGTCGAGCCAGATCAACCCGCATTTTTTGTTCAACACTCTCAACTCGGTTTCTTCCCTGATCCGTTCCGACCCGGAGCAAGCCCGGGCCGTGGTCTATAAACTCTCCAACATCTTGCGGCGGCTCCTGCGCAAGCACGAAAACTTCGCCTCGCTTCGAGAGGAGCTCAGCTTCATCGAGGATTATGTTTCCATCGAGATGGTCCGATTCGGCGACAAGCTGCGGTTCGAAAAGGACATCGCCCCCGAAACGCTGGACCGCATGGTGCCTAGCATGCTGCTCCAGCCGCTAGTGGAAAACTGCATCCGGCACGGCTTGAGCGGCAAGCTGGACGGCGGCACCGTGCGCGTGCGCAGCCGCCTGCACGGCGGACGGTTGCATCTGGCGGTGGAAGATAACGGAGTGGGGATCCCGGAGGCCAAACTGGCCAGGCTGCTCGAGCAAGGCATCGGGGTGAGCAACGTGAACGAACGCTTGAAGGTCCTTTTCGGGGACGACTACCGAATGTACGTGGACAGCAAGCCCGGCCAAGGTACGCGCATCGAGATCGAAATTCCGGAGCTGCAAGCCAGCTTGGCCGCGGCCTCGTGAAACCTGTCGACAAAGGAGCGCTTTTTTGGCAGACCTGGAACTCTTCATCCGGCCCCGCAAAGCAGACTCGGAAGTCCCTTTTCGTTTGGACCGGATCCGGCGTATCTACGACCGCGTCGCGCTCGTTTATCCGCTTTCGACGCTGCTGTTCCACGCCGCTGCGCACCGCCGCGCGGTGGCGCTGTCAGGCATCCGGGATGGCATGCTGGTGCTCGAAGCCGCGACCGGCTCGGGGGAGATGTTCCGCCGTCTGGTCCGGGCCAACCCCGGTGGGACGACGCTCGGCTTCGATCTTTCGCCCAACATGGCGGCCCGCACCCAGCGGCGCGTGCGCCGCGAGTTTCCCGCCGCGCGGACCCTCTGTCCGGCCGGCGACGCCCGCCGCATTCCTTTTCGCAGCGAGAGCTTCGACGCGGTAGTGTGCTGTTATCTGCTCGAATTGCTGCCAGCGGAGGACATCTTGGCCACGCTCGGCGAATTCCATCGCGTCTTGCGCCGCCACGGGCGCCTGACGCTGGTCGCCATCAGCCAAAACCGACACGGGTTCAATCGAATCTACCGCGTGCTCGGCCGCTTGGCACCCTCCTTCTGGGGACGGCAGGTCGACGGACGCTTGACTGCCTCCCTCCAAGCCACCGGCTTCCTGATCCTAACGGAAGAATACGTCCGGCAGGGCCTGTACCCGTCGCGGATCTTGGTGGCGGAAAAAGGCCGGCACGGCCACTGAGCTGTTGTATGATTGAGCGGAGGTTTTCTCTATGGATTCGGATCGCCGGCGCTTCCTGAAAGATTCCCTGGGCACCGGCTTGGCGCTGGCAGCTCCCCTGTTCGTGCCTCGAACGGCGTGGGGCGCCAACGATCAGCTCAGCTACGCCGTCATCGCCACCGGCGGCCGGGGACGCTACCTCAACCGTGTCTTCCAGAAGCTCGGCTGCCGTCCGGTGGCGCTGTGCGACGTCTACGAGCCCCACCTGGAGCTGGCTCTCAAAGATTCCCCGAAGGCCCGGACGTACGTGGATTATCGGGAGCTGCTGGAGAAAGAGAAGGGGATCGACTTCGTCGTCCTAGCGGGTCCGGACCACCACCACTGCCCCATGCTGCTGGCCGCCCTGGAGGCGGGCAAAGATGTGTACGCCGAGAAGCCCCTGTCCCGCACCTTGGAAGAAAGCGCCAAGATGGTCCAGGCGGTGCGGGCCAGCAAACAGGTGGTCCAGATCGGCATGCAGCGCCGGAGCGCGGCCGTAATTCGTTCCGCCAAAAAGATCGTAGATGATGGCGTGCTCGGCAAGATCTCCATGGTCAAACCCATGTGGAACTGGAACGTCGCCGGGCCGCTCGATAACTCCCCGTTGCCGGGCAAGCTCGACTGGGACCGGTTCCTCGGCGATGCCCCGAAGCGCCCCCTCGAACCTATGCGCTTCCGTCGCTGGCGCTTCTTCTGGGATTATGCCGGCGGCAACATGACCGACCAAGGCACACACCTGATGGACGTGGTGCAGTGGTTCACCAACTCCGGCCCACCCTTATCGGCCATCTGCTACGGCCAGGTCAACAAGATGACCGGCGCCGAGCATCCGGAGGTGTTCTGTGCCGTCTTCGAGTATCCCACCTTCGTGGCGACCTGGACGCTGAACTACTGCAACTCCTACGAGAACGGCTGGTCCATCACCTTTCAGGGCGACAAAGGCACCCTCGTTCTCGACGAGGAGGGCTACCGGGTCTATCAGGAACCGTGGCGAGAAAAAGCCAACCGCGAGCCGATCTTTTTCGCCAAGCTTCCGGTCCGGGCCGAAGACCACTGCCAGAATTTTCTGGATTGCATCAAGACGCGGGAGAAGCCCAACTGCCCGGTGGAGGTGGCCGCCGACGCCGTCGCCGGTCCTCATTTGGCCAACATCGCATTCCTTAAAGGCCGACAGGCCAAGCTGCTGCCGGACGGAAAAGTTTCCGTCTGAGCATCGATCTGACCCATCGCCGAAGGCGTGCGCGTCGCTGCGCCGAGCGGGCAGAGCTTGTCGGCCTCGTCGGCGATCACCGACATCGCAAGTTCAGCCTCGGCCGAAAACTAACCTTTCCCCACGCGGCCCGTCTATAACCAATGGTGGGTGTTGGCGGTCTTACGGGATGCCGCTTTGAGTGCTGAGTGGAGCGCGGCCTCGGAGGCGGACGAAGCCGCCTGGATTCGCGCCGCTCAGCGAGGCGACCGGGAAGCTTTCGAGCGTTTGGTCCGCTCCTACGATCAGGGTGTACTGCGTCTGGCATGGAACTTGCTCGGCAGTGCCGAAGACGCCCGGGACGTCTACCAAGAGGCCTTCTTGCGAGTCTACAAGAACCTGCACACGTTCCGGTTCGATTGTAGCTTTCACACCTGGCTATACCGGATCGTGACCAACGTGTGCTTGGACTGGCTCCGCAAACGAAAGGCCCGACCTGAGGAGCCAGCGGTGAGGGAGACGGAGGACGGCGCCCGAGACCGAACGGAAGTTCTCGCCGAACACCACGCCGCCGCGGACCCGGAACGGAGGCTGCTCAGCCTGGAGCTCAAAGCCCGGATAGAAAAGGTCTTGGCCTCGCTGACACCACGGGAGCGGCTGGTGTTCCAACTCCGCCATTACGAGGGCTTGCGGCTGAAAACGATCGGCGAAATTCTCGGCTCGAGCGAGGAGGCCGCGAAAAACTGTCTGTTTCGCGCCACGCGGAAGATGCGTCAAGCTCTGGGAGATTTTCGATGACGTGCGCGCACGTTCGGGAGCAATTGCCGCTGTTGCTTTACGGGGAGCTGTCGTTCGAGGAAGAAGAGCGGCTCGAGGAACACCTCGAACACTGCCTCGGCTGTCGGGAAGCGCTCGAGGGGGAGCGCGCCTGGCACCGCGCCCTGAACCAGGCGGCTGCGGCGCCACCGCAGCACCTGTTAGCCGAATGCCGCGCCAGGCTTTCCGAACGCCTGGAACGCCTGAGTGTCGGGCATGCGCCATGGTGGAGCCGGCTGGCGCCGCCGTGGGTTTGGAAGCCGGCCGCCGCCTTGGCACTCCTGATCGCCGGTTTCCTGTCTGCGCGGCTCGTTCCGGATGGGGCTTCCCGATGGCCTCTGCCCTCGGCCCCCGAACCGGTCGCGGTCCAGGTGCGTTCTGTCGAGCCGGGTTCCTCCGGCAAGGTGCGCATCGTGCTCGAGGAAACGCGGCAGCGCGTGCTGACGGGGACTTTGGAGGACGACCGGATCCGGCGGCTCCTGCTGACCGCCGCCAGCGCTTCGCCGGACCCCGGACTCCGTGCGCTGTCGATGGATGTGCTCCGCGTACGAACCGAATCGCCCGACGTTCGCGAGGCTCTACTGCACGCTCTACGTTCGGACCCGAATCCGGGCGTCCGGCTCAAAGCTCTCCAGGCCTTGCGCCCGTACGCCTCCGACGCCCAGGTGCGCGCGGTTTTGGCGCAGGTCTTGCTGGCCGACGACAACGCCGGGGTCCGCATCGAGGCCATCGACTTGCTCACGCAGCACAAGGAGTTGGAGTTGGCGGGTTTGCTCCAAGAGCTCCTGCACAAAGAAGAAAATCTCTATGTCCGGGACCGGTGCCAGAAGGCGCTGCGCGAGATGAACGCGTCTGTGGAGACGTTTTGATGCGGGGTGGTGCGGTTCTTCTCGGTTTTGCGCTTCTCGCTGCGGCTCAAACCGACCCGCCGCTTCGCCGCGAAGGCAGCTTCTGGGTGGACACCGTGCAGGGCGAAGTGCCGACGGGGGAGATCGAGAGCCTGCGCATTTCCTGTCCGGGTTCGCTGAGCGTTCGGGGCGTAGCCGGCCGGTCCGCCATCCGTTATGTTCTCGTTCGACGCGTGCGGGCGGCGGAGCAGGGGCAGGCCCGGCGGCTCTTGAGCCAAATCGTCCTGCGAAGCGCGAGCAGCCGGAGCGGCATTGCTCTCTGGGTGAGCCAGCCCATGCGCTCGGCGACGGCATGCGAACTCGAAGTGGAGGTGCCCTCCGCCGTGAGCCGAACCGTGTTGACAGCGGCAACGGGTTCGGTTCGGATCGCGGGGTTGGACGGCGCGGTGCGGGTGGCCACCGCCGGAGGCCGCATCTGGCTGGATCGAATCGGCGGCGACGTGATTGCCCGAACTGGGGGCGGCGACATCGAAGCAGGCGATCTGAATGGCGCTCTCCATTGCCGCTCGGGTGGAGGCTCGATTCGGGCTCGGCGGATTGCCGGCAACGCCCGCCTGGAAACGGCCGGCGGGGAGATCGTCGTCGGAGAAATCGGAGGAAAACTCGAGGCGGTCACGGCGGGTGGCAACATCCAGGTGGAACGCGCCGCCTCCACCGTGGTCGCCAACACCGCCGGAGGACTCATCCGGGTCCGTCACGCCGGCGGGATGGTGGTTGGCGCCACGGGTTCAGGAGCCATCACCGTCGGGGCGGCGGCGGGGGTGCGAGCCCAATCCGGGGTGGGCCCGCTGGATTTGCGGGGCATCGCCGGACCCATCCAGGCCTCGACCTCCGCCGGTAGCATCGTGGCGGAACTGGTCCGGTTGGAATTCGACGAGTCTTACCTCCGAACCCATGCAGGTGACATTACCGTGTACATTCCGTCTAACTTAGCGGTGAGCGTACGAGCTTGGAACCAATCGCCTTGGAGGGTGAGACAGATCGTCTCGGACTTCCGCGAGCTGGCCATCAAGCCGGCCGGATCTCCGAGCGCCCCCGTGGTGATGGCTGAAGGCTCCCTGAACGGTGGCGGCCCCCTGCTCGAAATCTCGGCAGCCGGCGGCACGATCTACCTCCGGCGAAAGTAAGCGCGGCCACCAGTCGGCCGCGACAGGAGGATTGTAATGGCTTGGCTGACAAACCCATCGACGAGAACCGTGTTGGCGCCCATGGCGCTCGCTTCGACGTTGCTGGCGTACGACCTGAGCCCCATCGCGCCCCCAGCCCATGGGACGGTCACTGGAGGCTCTCGGGCGGCGCCCTACATGCACACCGTCGCCCTGCTTCCGCTGGATTCCGATCCGGACTCTGAGGCCGCCACTGAGGATCGCGCGATCGTCATCCGCTCTGGCAGCCGCAGCTTTCTCGGGGTGGGCGTGGCGGAAATCGACGCCGAGCGCGCCAAGGCCCTCAAGCTCAAAGAAGAGCGGGGCGTCGAAATTACCCGCGTCGAACCCGACAGCCCCGCGGAGAAGGCGGGACTGAAGAAAGGCGACGTGGTGCTCGAATACAACGGTCAACGGGTCGAAGGCACCGAGCAGTTCATCCGTTTGGTCCGCGAAACCCCGCCCGGCCGCAAGGCAACGCTGCTCATCAGCCGGGAGGGACAAACCCAAACCGTCACGGCCACGATCGGAACCACTCGAGACCGTGGCGTATTTTCGTTCGATCTCGACCGGTTACAGCGGGAACTGGACCGCGTCCGCCGGGAGGCAGGTGAGATTCGGGTGTTCCGCATACCCGATCTCCCGAGCCCGCTCATGTCTTGGCGGACCACTTTGCTCGGCATCGAGGCGGAGTCCCTGAGTGACCAGTTGGCGGACTATTTTGGCGTGAAAGAGGGCGTGCTGGTTCGGACCGTCTTGAAAGACTCGCCCGCCGAAAAAGCGGGCATCAAGGCCGGGGACGTCATCACGAGGGTGAACGACCGTCCGGTGGACTCGCCGCAGGAGCTGTCGCGGCGGCTCCGGGAGGCTCGCCGGGAGCAAAAAACGGTCACCCTCGCGTTGGTGCGCAACCGCAAAGAGATGAATGTGACGGTGACGCTCGAGGAGCCGGTGTCGCGGCCGGAGCGTCCCCGCGTCGAGCGGGTCGGCCAGCAACAGGAGCTGTAAAGAACCGCCGGCGGGCAGGCCGCCCAGTCGCAATCGACACAAGCGAGCACCCCGGAGCGCGGGACGCGGATCCGAAGAACGCGGTCCCGGTGCAATCAATCCGTGCGCTGGAATTGCGCCTTGTGTTCCAGCGCGCCCCAGCGCGTGGTCCCGATCCTCCGCGCCAACTCCCGATTCGCCAGACTGTGAACCCGTTGGTTTGGGACTCTTGACGCCAGAGCGGCTTCCGTGGCAGGCCGCCTCACGAGGTAGGTAATCCAGAACGCCCTCAGGCCGCCTCCGGGGCGGCGTGAGCCCCCGCGCTCAGGCGAGATTCAGCACTTCCCGCGCCGTGCCCCTTTGCCGCTCGATCTTCTTCTGGAGCAACATGATGGCGTAAATGAGCTGCTCGGGGCGCGGCGGGCAACCCGGCACATACACATCCACGGGGATGATCTGATTGACGGGGATGAGGGCATAGTTGCTGAAGACGCCGGTGGAGGTGGCGCAGGCGCCCATCGAGATCACCCATTTCGGCTCCGGCATCTGCTGGTAAAGCTGGCGGATCACGGGCGCCATCTTGTTGGACACCCTGCCGGCGATGATCATCAGATCCGACTGGCGCGGCGAGCCCCGGAACACCTCGGCCCCGAACCGCGCAATGTCGAAGCGCGAGGCGCTCATGGCCATCATCTCGATGGCACAGCAGGCCAGGCCGAAGGTCATGGGCCAGATGGAGTTCTTGCGCGCCCAGTTGATTACCTTGTCGACCGTGGTGGTCAACACGCCCTCTACGGGCGCGCGAAACTCTTCGTTGTCCACGCGCGCGAAGAAGTCCTCCGGCACATCGGACATCCCCGTCATGTTGAACCGCGCCGAGCGGTCGAGCGGCATATCTTTATTCTCCCACGAATCCAGTTAGAATCAGTAGTGGCCTTCCACATCACGTTCGTTCCCTCGGCGACGGAGGAAGAAGCCCTCACCCGCGCCGCTGCTTTCTTCGGAGTCCAGCTCGAGTACTGGGACGTGCGGGGCGTGCGGCACGTCGCCGAGCCCGACGTTTTGCGCGCGATCCTGCAAGCCATGGGGGTGGACTGCTCCAGCCGTGAGACCCTCGATGCGGCGGTGGAAGGGGCTCTCTGGCAAGAGTGGTCGCAGCTGCTTCCTCCCGTTCTGGTCCTGGACGAAGCAGCCCGCGAGTTGCCCCTCAATGTTCCCCAGGAGGCGGAACACGCTGCGATCACAATTCGTTGGGAAGGGGAGGGCCAGGAGCACTGGGTCGTGCCGACCGCCGGGCTCCCGGAATCAGGGTCGGCCTTTCTGCGCGGCCAACTCTTTTGCCGCAAGCGAACCCCGCTTCCGCCGCTGCGCCTCGGCTACCACTCCATCCAAGTGGAAGTCGGCGGTGCAGTGGCCTCGAGCCCGCTGATCGTTTGCCCCCAGCGTGCGTGGCTCCCGCCGGAGCTGCTCGCCGGGGGCCGTATGGCGGGAATCGCCATCAGTTTGTTTGGCCTGCGCTCGGCCCGCAACTGGGGCTGCGGCGACTTCACCGACCTCGAGCGCTTCCTCGACTGGGCGGCGGACGACGCCGGCGTGTCCTTTGTCGCACTGAACCCCTTGCACGCCATCCACAACCGCACCCCGTTCAACACCAGTCCCTATCTGCCGAACTCGGTCTTTTTTCGCAACCCCCTTTACGTCGACGTGGAGCGCATCGAAGAGTTCCAGCGCTCGCGCCGGGCGCGGTCGCTGTTCGCCAGCCCGGAAGTACAAGACGAAATCCGTAACCTGCGCGCCGCGCCGTTGGTGGAATACGAACGAGTCTGGGCGCTCAAACGCCGGTTTCTCGAAATCGCCTACGAAACCTTCCTGGAAGACGCCACGCCCTCGCGCCACGAAGCTTTCGAGCACTATTGCGCTCAGCAGGGCGAGTTGTTGGAGCAGTTTGCCGTTTACTGCGCCCTGGACGAATGGATACGCGCGCACAACCCCGGGATCTGGGTCTGGCCGGAGTGGCCCGAAGCGTACCGCCATCCCGACTCGGATGCCGTGCGCACGTTCGCGCGCGAGCGGCGGCGCGACGTTCTCTTCCACAAGTACGTGCAATGGCAGCTCGAGCAGCAACTGGCCGCGGCCCAGCAGTACGCGCGGCACAAGGGCATGCGCATCGGTCTGTACCATGACCTCGCCTTGGCCACCGACCGCTGTGGCGCCGATGTGTGGGCTCGCCGGCCGTTTTTCGCCGAAGGTTGCCGTGTGGGCGCGCCGCCGGATGACTTCTCGCCCGGCGGACAGGACTGGGGCTTTCCGCCGCCCCAGGCGCGCCACCACCGCCGCACGGCTTACCGGCTGTTTGTCGAATCCATCCGCCGCAATTGCGCTCACGGAGGCGCCCTACGGGTGGATCATGTCATGCGCTTCTTCCGGCTGTTTTGGATCCCCGATGGCATGGAGGCGGCCCGAGGCGCCTATGTACGCGACTTCCACGAGGACTTGCTCCGCATCCTCGCCTTGGAGAGCGTCCGAAACCGCGTGGTGATTATCGGCGAGGATCTGGGAACCGTCGAGCCGTGGATCCGCACGGAGATGGAACGCTTCGGCATCCTCGGCTATCGAGTACTGTGGTTCGAAAAAAACAGTGACGGGGAGTTTCGCCCGCCGGAGCAGTATCCTCGACAGGCGCTGGTGGCCGCCACGACGCATGACTTGCCGACCCTGGCGGGCTTTTGGCTCGGCCGGGATATTGAAGCGCGGCGGGCCGCGGGCCGGCTGACCGACGCCCAGTATCGCGAGGCACTTCGTGGCCGCTGTCTCGACAAGCAAAGGCTTCTCGACTTGCTGTTCCGCCTCGGGCTGCTGCCGGACTTCGTTCCGCACGACGCTGCCGCCATCGCCGAACTGACCGGAGAGCTGCACAACGCGATCGTCGGGTTTCTGGCCACTACGCCCTCGATGCTCATGCTCGTCAACCAGGAGGACTTGACCAAAGAAACGGAACAACAGAACGTGCCAGGCACCACGGGCGAGTATCCGAACTGGCGCCACAAAATGCGCTTTACGGTCGAAGAACTACGCAGTTTGCCGGAGGCGCGCGCTGTCACCGCCATGCTGCGGCATTGGTTGGAGCGCACGGGACGGCGGAACTGGTCCTGAGCGGGGGCCAGCGCGCCTCCGAACGGATCCAAGGGCGCCGCAATCCACAGGCCACGGTCCTCAGACGGCTGGGGGACGGCGCGCTGCTCGGAAGCCTTTGCCTCGCGAGGCTCGTCTCTTGACAAGTCCTGGAATCGGCGCCCGCGTGTTCCCGACGCGGCTGGACGCGCTGCGCCAGGACGGAATCCGCAACTGGGACGTCAAAATCAAGCGGGTCTTCCGGATCACCGAGCGCTGGAGGGCCAGTTTCGACGTCGACATGCTCAACGCCACCAACCACACCAATTTCGAGGGCCCAAACACCGATCCGACCAGCGGTAATTTCGGTCGCGTGACCGCTCAGAACGGCCTGAGCCGGCTGATCCAGTTCAACGTGCGAGTAGAGTTTTGACGTGAGTTTGCGGCCCGTCGGGAAAACGTACCGGCGGGCTGAAGCTGCCTAAAGCAAGCAGCAGACATTCTCTACCCCACTGACGGGTAATCCGCCCCGAGCAAGTGGCGGTTCCCGATACGGACGCGGGTGAGCCCTGCTGCCCGCGCCGCGGCTTCCGCCTCCTCGGCATGAGAAAGCGAAGTGCGCAGGAGGTCGCCCATGGCAAAGTGCGGCGCGAAGCCGAGCAGCGCGTAGGGAATACTCGGATCGAGCGACGCAATGAAGCGTGCGATGCGGCCGACCTCGGCGGCGTCCACGTAACCGGGCACCAAGAGCGTGCTGGCCACGAGCAGCGGTGGATCCGGCCGCTCCGGGATCCGCCGCGCAACTCGAGCGAAATTCTCCAGCGTCGGCGCATTGGAGCCCCCGGTGAGCGCGCGGTGTAGTGTGTCGTCATATGCCTTCAGATCGAACTTGACGCATCCGCCGCTGCGCAAAGAGAGCTCGACCGCGTAGTCCAGCAGCCTCGCACGCGACATTCCGGCTGTCTCCCAGCACACCGTCACGCCGCGTCTCGCCAAAAGGCGTCCGGCGGCCAGCGCGTGCGGCATCTGCGAGGCCGGATCGCCGCCGAAGAAGCAAACACAAAAGGTCCGTGCGTTGGCGGCGGAGGCGAGTTCCTCAGCCGAGATCCCGGAAGCTGTGACGCGCGTTTCCCGGAAATGCCAGTTCTGACAGAAAAGGCAGTTGAGTGTGCAACTCTCGTAGAAGACGGCGAGGTTGTGGAAACCCTGCATCCGGCTGCCGCGGCAAACCCAGTCCGCCACGCAGTTCGTGGGCAGCGGGTCACGGTACCAGGTGAGCAGCCCGCGGGCGGGCGTCCCCGCGAGATTCACCAGCCGGCCGTTGCGGACGGTGCGCAGCCCGCAGTAGCCGCGCTGGCCCTCCCCGATCACGCACTCACGGCTGCACAGGGGACAGAGCCTTCCGCCGGCGGTCTGCGGCGGCATCTCCGGCAAGGCGAACGCCCGGCGCGTAGCGGCATGAGCCTGCTCCGCGACTGCCAGCGCCTCCCCGGGCCGCACGCGGATGCAATTCAGGCAGACTCCCGGCGCCGCGCTTACGAGTGTCCGGCCTTTTCCGCAGACCCGGCACAGCATTCTCCTTCCCGATATAACCCAAACTGCGCAGCCGCTCGACCTGCCGGGGATCGAGAGGCGCTGGCGCACCCCGCCCCACCCGTTCGCCCACCTGCTTCTGGCCTCGATCCAACGATCCAGGTCCTCTTTCAGGCGCCGCACCTCGTTTGGGTCTTACGCCGCCACGTTGCGCGTTTCCTTCCGGTCCGTGCGACGGTCTATAGGTCGACCTTCGGCAGGCCGGCTTGGTCGGCTTGTTCGCGCCAAATCAGTTTCCACTCGCCGGTGATCAAGGCCACTGTGTCGGTGCGGTACTCCGACAGGAAAGCGGACGACTTCGCGTTCGGATGCGCGAAGCGCGACGCCATGAGGGGAGTCTTTCACTCCATCCTCGCGCCGTGCATCGGCGGGACGAGGTTCTGGACCTGTCCCAAGTTTGTGGGTCGCACCCCGAGGAGTTCGAGCGCGGGTGGAACCGAGTCCTCCACTGGGACCGGCTCGGTAACCCACGGGCCGGCAGCAGCTCGGGATGCCACATCAGCGAGGCCACGTGCGTGCGTTCCGGACAGAGCGAGGGCCGTGCACGGTCCAGCTGCGTTCCCGGAATTCCTCACCGTGATCCGGCTGGATCGAGGTTCACTCGATCCAGCCGCCGTAGAGTTCCGCGGCGGATTGCTCTGGCCGTCGCCGCAGCAGCTTTATGTTGGGTTGTTTGTAAAGCTGCCGGGCTTCGTCCAGCGGGAGCACGCTCCCTACGGGTGCGATCGGGTCGACGACCCAGACCGAGCGCGGCGCCAGGCTGGCGGCCAGCTCGGGCAGATCGTAATGCTGGAGCACGCCGGGGATCACTTGTTCGAAGACGCCTCGGTGGATGCGGTGCCGGACGACGGAATCGTAGGAAGCTAGCATGCGCTCGAGGGCCACTTTGCGGATGCGCGCCTCCAGCGCAACGGCGTGCAGCACGGGCACAGCCCCGGCCTCCACGCCCAGGGCCGCTAGACGGTCTGGATCCACATCCGGCCGCTGCGCCAGCACGTCTACGCCGCGCACCACGTCGAGCGCCCGCAGGCCCACCAGGGTCCGGCCGACGAGCAGAGCGGTCATGGCGCAGTCGTAGTCGCCGAAGTAGCGCGCCCAGTCGGGGCCGTAATCATTGCTGGTGTGGCGGGTCTCTCCGAAGCCGCGCGCGTCAATCGAAAGCACGATCTGGCCGGATCGGGCCAGGGCCTCGATGTCCTCGCGGGCCGCGGCTTTGCCCCGGCCATGCACGTAGATCACGGCCGGCTTTCGTGCGAGCGGCGTCTTCGGGACCAACACGAGACCGGGCACCGCAATGCCCGGCTCACTTTCGTAAACGATTTTCTCGATGCGGAGCTCGGGGCGCTCGATCTCGCCGAATGCCCGGACTCTCACAGCTCCCTCTGGCCGCTGGAACCCGATCAGAGCTGCAAGCTGTGCTCCCCCAGGGGGAGCTCCCTGCCGACGAAGTCGCTCGGCGCGCGTTTGGTTCAGCGTGAAGACCGTCTCGCCTCCCAAGGAAGTCGCCACCTGGCCGGTCCGCGTCGCATACAGCTCTTCTTCCGTGGCCAAGAGGATTTGCGGTTCGGGTTCCTCGTCCTCCGCGTTCTTCAGCCACCGGCTGAACCATCGGTACGCCGCCATGCGGCGGGGCTTCGAGTAGCCGTGCCCGTCGTCGGCTTCCACCAGGGCCAGTTTCTCCCGCGCGCCGAGCAGTGCGTAGATGCGCTCGCTCTCATGAAAGGTCTCGCGCGTGCCCACGATCGAGAAAAAGTCGCGGATGGCCGCCAGGAGCAAGTAAGGCTTCGGCGCGAAAGCGTGGACGAAATCCGCGTGGTCCAAGCCGTTGGCGAGCCAAGGCAGCAGGCATTGTTCGGCGTCCTGCGGGCCGATGGTTTCGAGCAGCCTCTCCCAATTGGTCAGATAGCAAGACGGCGCGGCCGCCTGGATCCGGTCATCTAGCGCTGCCAGGTATGCGGTGTGCGTGCCGCCGCCGGAGTTCCCCGTGCAGCCCACGCGCCGGGGATCCACCTCTTTCCTCGAAAGCAGGTAGTCCAGGGCGCGCAGGCCATCCCAGATCATGTAGCGCGCCACATTATCTCCGACCAGCAGACATTGGGTTCCGAGCATGGTGTGCTCGATGGTGGAGCCTCTCAGCTTGGATTCGCCGAGATCCGGGTCGTAGAGTTGAACGCGCTCGCCCTGACCCAGTGGATCCCAGGCCAGGGCCACAAAGCCCTTCTTGGCGAAGGTGCCCAGCGCCTGTTGCCAAGTCGGATTCGACTTACCCCCCGGCTCATGCCCTAAGGGAAAAAGAATGGCGGGATACGGCGGCTTCCCGGTTTTCGGCACATACAAGTTCGCCGTGACGAAAAAGCCCGGCTGGCTTTCGAAAACGATCTTTTCGATGCGGTAATCGTTCCGCTCGAGGACGCCCGTGACCCGCGCGTTCAGCGGCGTGCGTTCGGGGAAACCGCCGAGAGCGCGCATCATCTTCTCGCGTACATAGCGGCGCCGGGCCTCGATGTCCGCCGGTCCGGTCAGGCGTGCGATCTGGCGGCGCCGCGCCGCCAGATGTTCGGAGGCGATCCGCCGGCAGTAATCCGGCAGCATCCTGCTGACCTCCCGGAAATCCGGGTGTCCTGCCAGAAAATCGAGTCGCTCGGCAGTCTGCGCCGCCGCGGTGAGCGCACACAACGTCGCCAGCGAGAAGACGGCCAGTCCTAATCGCATAGCTCCTCCCTGATGCATCATAGTCCGCGCGGCCCGCCGGGTCCTTGGCAAACCTGGTTCGGTTCCCAGGTTTCGATAGAATTCCCGACAGGAGGACGGAATGATGTCGCGCTGCCTCATGCTCGCGAGCGCACTGCTGGCTGCTTGCAACCCTGTCTGGGCAGCGCAAGGTGCGGCCGATCTCATTGTTTACCACGGCAAGATCGTAACCGTCGACCCGCGGTTTCGCATCGCTCGAGCCCTGGCCGTGCGGGACGGCCGCATCCTGGCCACCGGGTCGGACGCCGAGATCTTGAAACTCGCAGGGCCGAAGACCGAGAAGCTGGACCTCCAGGGCAAGACCGTTCTGCCCGGCCTGATCGACTCTCATGTCCACGCGCCCGCGGCTTCGATGTTCGAGTTCGACCATCCCGTGCCCGACATGGAGTCCATCCAGGACGTGCTCGCCTACGTGCGTGCGCGGGCCGCGGCGCTTCCGCCTGGGCAGTGGATCGTCGTTTCGCAGGTCTTCATCACGCGCCTCAAAGAGCAGCGCTATCCCACCCGAAGAGAGCTGGACGAGGCCGCCCCGCACCATCCCGTGGTGTTTCGCACCGGTCCGGATGCCTCGCTCAACTCGCTGGCGCTCGAGCGGAGCGGCATTGACCGCAACTTCAAAGTCACCGACGGCCAGCCCTGCCGCGTGGAGCGCGACGCCACGGGAGAGCCGACCGGAATTCTGCGAAACTGCGGCCGGTTCCTTCGGGTTGCGCCGAGCGAACCGAAGGCGACGCGAGAGGATCGCCTGCGTCGCTTGAAGGAGTTGTTGGCCGACTACAATTCGGTGGGACTCACCAGCATCGTGGACGCCAACACCCAAGACGACGAGGTGGAACTGTACCGCCTGCTCAAGGAGCGCGGCGAACTGAGCTGCCGCACGTTCCTCACGCTGCACGTAGACGCCCAGGCGCCTCTGGAACAGATCGAAGCACGGCTGCGGAAAGCCGCCCGAGACCCGCTGCACCGATACGATAATCTGCTCTGGCTGCGGGGCGTGAAGACCTTCCTCGACGGGGGCATGCTCACGGGCAGCGCCTTCATGCTCCAGCCGTGGGGCATCAGCCCGCTCTATGGGATTGAAGACCCGACCTATCGCGGGATGCGCTTCATCGAGCCGGACAAACTCTACCGCATCGCGCGCGAGGCGCTGCGCCACGGCTTCCAGTTCACCGCCCACGCACAAGGCGACGGCGCCGTAGAAACGCTCCTCGAGGCCTATGAGCGGATCGACAAAAATGACTTCCCGGTTCGCGACCGGCGGCCCAACATGAGTCACGCCAGCTTCATGACCCGCGAAGCTATCGCTACGATGAAACGCCTCGGCGTGGTGGCCAACATGCAACCCCCATGGCTGTATCTGGACGGCCGCACGCTGCTGCGCCATTTCGGCCAGGAGAGGCTGCGCTACTTCCACCCCTACAAAACGCTGTTCGAGGAAGGCGTGATCGTCGGCGGCGGCTCCGACCACATGCAGAAAATCGGCAGCCGCCGTTCCATCAATCCGTACAATCCGTTCCTGGGCATTTGGATCGTGCTCACGCGCCGCCCCCGCTGGCTGGACCAGCCGCTCGGGCCGGAGCAAGCCCTCAGCCGCGAACAGGCGATCCGCCTCTACACCATCAACAACGCCTACCTGACGTTCCAAGAGAAACAAAAAGGTTCGCTCGAAGCGGGCAAACTCGCCGATTTCATCATCCTGGACCGGGACATTCTGACCTGTGCCGTGGACGAGATCCCCGAGATTCAGGTGGAGCGGACGTATCTCGGCGGCCGGCTGGTGTACCAACGCCCCGAGCCGCCGAGAATCCGTTAGCCTGGTGTGGCGCCCGTTTGCTGTGGTTCCTGCTTCGGTTACGTAGCGGCCATCTACCTGTCTGGTTGAGCGGACAAGAACCAACAAGTCCTTCGGCGCTTACAAGCGCCAGATAACCGGTGCCGTTCGCAAGCTTCACCGGCGTGGCCGATGGAATGAAACGGCACCGGTCCCGCCTGTGATCCGACATTCGACGTCGAATGCCACGTCAGGGATGCTGTCCGGGGCCAGCCGGTGGAAAAGACGAGACCGCTCCTATGGCTCCGCAGATCTTCGTAGAGATCCCAAATACGCCGCCGTGGCGCTCGCCAACCTGGCTCATCCCGCGGCCGGCTGGCGCGCCGGCCCGGCGGCCCGCCGCTGCGCCTCTGAGAACCCGTATAATCGCCCCATGCGCCCCGCGCTGTTCTTGGTTCCCCTCCTCGTCCTGGGCCAGCCGAGGCCGCCCGTGAAGAGCTACGTTACGATCCTCTCCGCCGACGGCCGCGACCAGCGGGTGATCTACAGCGCGCCGAAGCTGTTCGAAGCCCCGAACTGGTCCCCGGACGGGACCTATCTGCTTCTCAACTCGGAAGGCAAGCTCTGGAAACTGCCGGTCGCCGGGGGCGACCCGCAGCCGGTTCCCACTGGATCCGTGAGCGGCATCAACAACGACCACGGAATTTCCCCGGACGGCCGATGGTTCGCCATTTCGGCCGGACACATCTACCTGCTGCCATCCACCGGAGGTGAGCCGCGGCAGATCACTTCACTGCGGCCCAGCTACTACCACGGCTGGTCGCCGGACGGCCGCACGCTCGTCTACTGCGGCGAGCGGAACAAAAACTTCGACATCTACGCGATCTCCGTCGAAGGCGGCCAGGAGATACGGCTCACGGTTCACCCTGCCTACGACGACGGACCTGACTATTCGCCGGACGGCCACTGGATCTACTTCAACTCGGACCGGTCCGGAAGCTGGGATATCTGGCGCATGCCGGCCACGGGCGCGGGCGAAAACGACGTGCGCGCCGAGCACATCACCCATGATGAATGGGAAGACTGGTTTCCACACCCCTCGCCCGACGGCAAGTGGCTCGTCTTCCTCTCCTACGAGAAAGGCACTCGGGGGCATCCTCCGAACCGCAACGTCGTGCTGCGGCGGATGCCGCTCCCGGGCCGGAGTCCGCGTCCTGCCGAGATCGAGGTGATCGCGCGGCTGTTCGGCGGCCAGGGAACCATCAACGTCAATTCCTGGTCGCCCGACGGCAAGTATTTCGCTTTCGTAAGCTACTCGCTGTTGGTCACTGAGTAAGTCGCGTTCGACTCACGAAAGAGTCCACGCGACTTACAGCCGTACTTCATCTTCGCCTCCGGCGTGGGACCACGTCCGCTTCGCCAGCCAGCAACATTTCCAGCTTCTTCCGCAGCTCCGCCGCCAGCCGCGGACTCTGGCCACCCGTCGATACCGCGATTTGCAGGTTCCCTCGCCGGACCCGAGCCGGCACGAGGAAGTCGCACTCGGCCGGGTTGTCGGCCACGTTGACCCAGATGCCGAGCCGCCGGGCCTCTTCGGCCACGGCTCGGTTGACGTCCCGTTGATCGGTGGCGGCGAACACGAGCACGTGACGGCGGACATCTGCGCGCCGGAAGCGGCGCCGTCGCAAATGGATCGGCAGACGCTCCAGCTCGGGGCTCCCGTGCGGATCCACCACTGTCACCTCCGCGCCGGCCTCGAGCAGGCCGCGGATTTTGCGCAGCCCGACGCGCCCGGCGCCCACCACCAGCACGCGACGTCCTCGCAAGTCCAGGAACACCGGATAGTAGAGCACCGCGACGCCGATGCTATCATGAAGGCGCATGGCGGAGTCGGGCTTCCTGCCCACGCTCGTCATCGTCGGCCGACCGAACGTAGGGAAATCCACACTCTTCAACCAGATCCTAGGCCGCCGGCGCGCCATCGTGGGCGACGAACCCGGCATCACGCGCGACCGCATCGAGGGGGAAGCCGCCTACCACGGCCGGCGATTCCGCATCGTGGACACGGGTGGACTCTTGCCCCACGCCTCCGAAGGGATCGCCGCGGAAATTTTCAAGCAAGCCCGGGTCGCTCTGGACGAGGCGGCGCACATTGTCCTCGTCGTAGACGGCCGCAGCGGCGTCACCGCCGCCGACCGCGAGCTGGCGCAGCTGCTGCGCCGGCTGGGCAAGCCGCTCACCGTCGCCGTCAACAAGATCGACAGCCCCTCGCGGGAGCCGCTGTCGAACGAATTCTACGAGCTCGGTATCTCCGATGTGTTCCCACTTTCGGCCGAACACCGCTTGGGACTGGACGAGCTTCTCCAACACACCACCCGCGAGTTTCCTGTAGCCCCAGACACTGAAGAGCGCCCAGCGCCCATTAAAGTGGCCATCATCGGACGCCCTAACGTGGGCAAGTCCACGCTCCTCAATGCCCTAGTGGGCCACGAGCGCTCGATTGTCACGCCGGTGGCCGGCACCACGCGAGACGCCGTGGACGAAACGGTTACCGTGGAAGGCGTCGACTACACCTTCGTCGACACTGCCGGCATCCGGCGCAAAGGCAAAACCAAACTCATGGCCGAGAAGCTGAGCGTGGTCATGGCCCGGCGTCACATCCGTCTGGCGAACGTCGTGCTGCTGGTGCTGGACGCCGTCGAAGGTGTGGTGGGGCTGGACGCTACGATCGGTGGCTACGCTCACGAAGAGGGCCGCGCCATCATCTTGTGCGTCAACAAGTGGGACATCGCCCCGAACAAAGACAAGCGAGCGTTCGTCGAACATGTGCGCAGCCAGCTCAAGTTTCTGGAATACGCCCCGATCGCCTTCCTGGCGGCAAAAACCGGCGCCGGAATCCGCCAGCTGTTTCCCCTTATCCGCCGCGTGTTCGACTCTGCCTCCAAGCGCGTTCCCACCGGCGAGCTGAATCGCTTCCTGCACTCGCTCACGCTTGGGTCGGATCTACAAATTCGTTATGGGACGCAGCCCGCAATCCGCCCCCCAACGTTCGTCCTGTTCCGGGACGGCGACAAGCCCGTGCATTTTTCGACGGAGCGTTTTCTCATCAACCGGCTGCGGGAGGCCTTCGGCTTCGAGGGCACGCCCATCGTGCTGAAGTTCCGCCGCTCCTGAGCAGCTTTTCAAAACACCGGCATCCGAAGTGGGAGCGAGCCGCCGTCGGTCAGCCAAGGATTTCTTGAAACAGCCGGATTCCCGCGATGCCGGCGGCTCCCGCCTCGAGGCACAGGTGCGCATTCTGCCACGTCACGCCACCGAGTGCGAAAACGGGGATGCGCACCGCTCGGGCGGCCGCAGCCAGGGCATCGAGACCCAGCGGGGGCCCGTAAGCGTCCTTCGAGGGCGTGGAGAAGACCGGCCCGAACACGACGAAGTCGGCGCCTTCGGCTTGCGCCCGCTGCACTTCCTCCAGGCTGTGGCACGAGGTCCCGATGAGGAAGCCGGGGGGCGTCACGGTGCGCAGTCGGAAGGGCGGCGGGGAGTCGGCCGGCAGGTGCACGCCGTCGGCGCCGGCGGTCAAGGCCACGTCCAGCCGGCTGTTGACCAGGATTCTGGCGCCGTGCGGATTGGGCAAAGCCCGAATATCGCGCACCAGCCCCAGCAATTCCCTTGCGGCGAGGTCCTTCTCGCGAACCTGGACCATCTCCACGCCCGTGG
>JANWXD010000017.1:37865-79065 GCA_025055455.1 Bryobacteraceae bacterium | reverse complement strand
CTTCCTCGAGCTCGATCTTGTCGTCACGCGCGACAACGTCCTGGTCGTCGGCCACGATCCCGTGTTGAATTCCCAGATTTGCTCCGGCCCGGAGGGCACGCGCGTGGTTCGCCAGTTGACGCTCGAACAGCTCCGGCGCTTCGACTGCGGCTCCCAGAAGAATCCCGCATTCCCCAAACAGCGGCCGGTTCCGGGCACGCGAATGCCCACGCTGGATGAGGTGCTGGCCCTGGCCGGACGCGGGCACTTCGGCTTCAACATCGAAATGAAGAGCTTTCCCGACAAGCCGCAATACGCCCCCGCCCCGGAGGAGTTCGCCCGCCTGCTGCTCGAGGCGATTCGCCGTCACCAGCTGGAGCGCCGCGTCATCGTGCAGTCCTTCGACTTCCGCACGCTGCGGGCGATGAACCGCCTGGCGCCGGACATCCGCCTGGCCGCGTTGTGGGCCTCGGGTTCTCGAGACTTCGTCGCTGTCGCACGGGAGGCGCACGCCACCATCGTTTCGCCCCATTTTCGCCTCGTTACGGCCGAACAGGTTCGCGCGGCGCACGCGGCCGGGCTGAAAGTCATTCCCTGGACCGTGAATGAGCCTGAAGACTGGGACCGGCTCCTCGCTGCCGGAGTCGATGGTATCATCACCGACGACCCCGCGGCCCTCATCGCGCATCTGAAACAGCGGGGTCTGCGCTAGCGGCTCCGAGGCCGACCGGGCTACCGGGGCGGTTCAAAACGGCAGCGGCTCGGGAAGAGAACGAGGCTCGCTACCCGGGGCACAGAATCGGGCGATCGTGGCGGCCACCTGACCCAAGGTCACCTCGGGCGCATTCGTCCGCTCTCCAAGCGGCGCCACACCCGGACCGAGGGCCCCGATCCAGATGGCCTCCGAACCCCTGACCTTCTCGCCGTGCTGCCGCCACTCCGAAGGCCCGGAGCCCCGGCCGTGGTCCGTCGTGACCAGCAGCAGCGTCTGCCCGCGATACTCCGGCAAAGCTTCGAGCGTCTCCCACAGATCGGCCAGGAAGCGATCGAACTGGTGGGCCGCTCGGAGGGTCAAGTCGTAGCGGCCCGCATGCGCCCACTCGTCGGTCTCGCCGTACCCCACGAACAGCAAGCGCGGCCGGCGCTCCTGCACGTACTCCTTCATCGCGGCGTGCATGAGCGAGTCGAGCGCGTTGTCCTCCCAAATGCGCGTCGTGGTGCGGTAGAGCTCCTCGAGCAGCCGCAGACGGGGCCGGTCGCTTCCAAGCGGGGGCGACCAGCCCGCAAAAACGGCCACGCCACTGCGCTCCCGCGCCAAGATGTCGTTGAAAACGCCCCACGTCGCGAACGCCGCCACTCGCCCCCGAAACCCATCCTGCCGGTTCAGCCACTCGAAGACGGTCTCGTTCGGATTCGGCCCGAAATCGTTCCGGTCAATGCGGGGGTCCGGGCGCCCCGTGAGCATCTCGTTGTAACCCGGATAGGAAAAATTCCTCCCGTTGGCCACGCGCGCCGGGCTGCCCCGGTCCCGATTCCCGAACAGCTGCCCTTGGCGCGCCAGGACGCTCCAGAGAAACGGAAACAGCGCCTGACGCGCCTCCGGCGCCGTCGCCCGCTGGAAGTCTTTCCGCAGCGCCTCCACGTTGCGAACGCCCCCGTGCTTGGCATTCATCAGCAAGGGATCCGCCCCGCGGAAGACCTCCTGCCAGCGCACGCCGTCGGAGACGACCAACACCACGTTCCGGGCTTTCGGCTCTTCAGCGGCCGCGAGCCACGCGGAGAGAGCAACGCATAGAGCGACGCCACGACCGGCAGATCCCGCCACGAAGCGTCCACCCTCTCAGAAAAATCTCATGCTGTAAGTGAAGCGCACGCCGCGACCGATTTCCGGTGCGAAGTCCTTGATCAACGACAGGTGATTGCGGTAGAGCCGGTCGGCGGCGTTGAAGACGCTCACGGAGAACAGATGCAAGAAATGCGTGCTCGCGCGCGTGTACGAGGCGCTGAAATTCCACACGGCGTATCCCGGGGTCGGCGTCTCGGTCAGAAACGTCTGCCTTTGGGCATTGGCCAGCACCAGCTCCGGCTCGAAACCAAAGCCGCCAAAGTGCACATCTAGCCCGATCTTGCCCCGCACGGGAGGAATCCGCGGCAGAGGCATCCGGGTCTCCCGCAGCTGCGCGTCCACGGCGTCCATGCCGATCTTGAGCCACACGTCACGGCTCAAACCGAAAGCGGCACGCGCCTCGAGGCCCATATAGCGGCTGGCGCCCTGTCGGTACCGCGCCTCGATCAACCCATGCTCGAACTCCCCGGTAGGCGACAAAAAGATGAAATCGCTCATGCGGTAATAAAACAGGCTCACGTCTCCCCGAAGCCGACTCCCCGCATGCCGCACCGCGACCTCGAGGCCGTCGTTCCGCTCCGGCTTCAAGTCGGGATCGCCGATTTCGTAAGCGAGATTGCCTGGGTGTGGGCCGTAATTGTACAACTCCTCGAGAGCCGGCGGCCGGAACGAGTGGTTGTAAGAAGCCGCCACCGCACCGTTGGTCCAAAGCGGCGCGCGGATGGCAACGTTTCCGGAAAAACCTTTGAACCACCGCCTCGGGCGATCCTCGGGGCGATACTGCGTTGCATCGAATCGCGCCCCCAATTGCACTTGCACGGGCTCCAGCGACAGCTCTTCGACGAAGAATCCCGCGATGCCGTCCTGCGTCACCGGAGGCGCGAGTTGCTCTTCTCCCCGAGCCCGATAGGCGCGCCGGAGACCCGAGAACCCGAACCGGCCGGACAGTCGGCCCCACGTGCGCTGCTCCCACACGCCCCGGTAGCTGAACTGGCGGTTGGAGAGCCGTGTCCCATGGTCGTCGTGACCGATCTCGTGGTGCCTCCAGTCCGTGTATGCCGCATGGAGACGGAACTCGGGCAGCGCCGAGGCCGGTTGCCGCAGCGTGCTATTCCACCGCACGCTATGGTGCCGCCAGCCGATGTCTACCGGCCCCTCTTCCAGGAAGGGAACCTCCGGAATCCCGTAGCGGCCATCCCCGAGTCCATACTCCACATGGAAGAATCCGCGGTCCCGATAGCGGCCCACCCCCGCGGCTGTATGTGTTGCTCGCGTCGCCGAATTCCGGACTTTGCCCAACGGCGTACCGTAGTCCCTCGTCCGCAGCCCGCTCCCGCTGCCTGAGACCAGCCAGTCCCCTCGACCAACCTCGAAACCTGCCCCCCCGCTGGCGAGCCCGTTGTTCGATCCCGCACTGGTGTTGACGTAGCCGCGTACCCCCTCGTGCGGGTGTTGGTGAATGAGATGGTGGCTGGAGATCACATTCACCACGCCGCCGATCGCGTTCGGACCGTACAGCAGCGTAGCCGGCCCCCGCACGATCTCCACCCGCTCGGCCGCACTCAAGTCCACCGGTTCGCCATGATCGCCCGATTGCGACGACAGCGTCCCCGTCGGCAGCCCATCTTGCAGGATCAGCACCCGGTCCCCGTCAAAGCCCCGGATCACGGGCCGACTGCTGCCCGGCCCGAAGCTCCGCTTGGCTACGCCGTTCTGGTTGTCCAGCGCCTCCCCCAGGGAGGCCGCCAGGCGCGGTGCCAGCTCGAGCTGCTCCAAGCTGGCCACCGACTGAATTGCCTCCAGCGTGGTCTGCTCCTTGCCGGAGGCTGTCACTGTGATCTCCTGGTGGACCGGAGCTAAACGGAGCTGAAAATCGAGAACTGCCACCCCGCCGGGCGGCACCTCCACCGTACGGCGCTCGTCGGTTAGCGGATGCATATGAGCCACGACCTCGTAGGTGCCGGGCGGGACGTCGCGAAACTCGTAGCTCCCGTCCGGAGCCGTCCTGACACTGCGGCCCAGTTTGACGATCAGCACGCTGACATCATGCAACGGGGCGTCGTTCCTTTCGAATCTGGCCGTACCCCGGAGCACGCCGGAAGTTTGCGCCATTGCCGCCGGCCCGCCCAGCGCCAGCGCCAGAGTCAACGCCACGCCCCGCATCCATCCTTTTCTTTGCCCAAACCGACCATAGCATGCAGCCTGCCGTGGCAGGAAGTGTCGGAACATAGAAGAAGACACCATACCGCCTCCTCCTTAGCGGATCATGTTCCTCATGCTGGAAGTAGAGGCCTGCGGTGGTCATGGACTGCGCCTCCTCCAGCAGTTGAGCCCGAATCCCCGACCGCCGCGCGGCGGCCAACGATCAGGAAACGAGCCTTATCGAGGAGGGGCGCGGCAGGGGTCACCGTCCCGTGACGGTGTGGTCACGACAGGGTGCGAAGCGGCCCCGACCACTGGCTCGCTCAGATCCGGTCCTGGAAGCCAGCTACCGGCGAAGGCCTCCGCCGCCTCGTACCCCCCGGAGCACAATGCACACGCGCAGAAGGGATTATCCGGATCGGGCGCGTGAGCGCCCACCTGGACGACGGCGAGCACGAGCACGGCTGCCAGGATGGCGCACACGCGAGGTCGCATGCGGGACAGTGAAGATCTCACCCATTATAACACGTTTCAACCGGCACGACTCCAGGTCGAGCGCTTCCAGCTGCGCGACGCCCTCCCGTTGGCCTCGGTCGGAGATGCCACGTCGCTCGACGGAGCGCAAAGGGGTCAGTCGCCCGTGCTTCAACTCCTCAAAACACTCGCAAAGCGTAAGTGAACCGCACGCCGCGCCCGATCTCGGGTGTGAAGTCCTTGATCAGCGAAACGTGGTTGCGGTAGAGCCGATCGGCAGCGTTGAAAAGTGTGAATGTGAACCGGTGCAAGCGACGGGAACTAGCTCGCGTGTAGGCGGCGCTGAGGTTGCACACGGCGTATCCTGCCGTCGGCGTCTCCGTCGAGAAGGTCTGCCGCTGAGCATTGGTGAGGACGACTTCCGGCTCGATCCCGAAGCCACCGACATGCACGTCTAGGCCGATCTTTCCTCGCGCCGGCGGAATCCGCGGCAGAGGCGAGGGGCCCGCGCGCAACTGCGCATCCACGACATCCATCCCCAGCTTCAGCCACACCTCACCGCCTAGGCGCACCGCGGTGCGCGCTTCCGCCCCCGTGTAGCGGCTTGCGCCCTGCCGATATCGCGCCTCGACCAACCCGTGCCGAAACTGCCCGGTCGGCGCCAGGAAAATGAAACCGCTTATCCGGTAGTAGAACAGGCTCACGTCCCCCCGCAGGCGGTTGCCGACGTGCCGCATCGTCAGGTCGACGCCGTTGTTGCGTTCCGCCTTCAAGCGGGGATCCCCGATTTCGAAGGTGAGGTGACCTGGATGGGGCCCGTCGTTGTACAACTCTTCGAGAGCGGGTGGCCGGAAGGAGTGGTTGTAGGAGGCCGCCACCGCACCGTTGTCCCAAAGCGGCGCCCGCACCGCCACCGAAGCAGAAAGCCCCGTGAACCAGCGGTTGGAGCGGCCCTCCGGATGGTATCGCATCGCATCCAGGCGCGCTCCGAACTGCACTTGCACCGGCTCGAGGGAAAGCTCCTCCACGACGAACCCCGCCAGGCCATCCTGCCTCACCGGGGGGGCCAGCCGCTGCCCACCCTCCGTCCGGTAGGCGCGCCGCACACCCGAAATGCCAAACCGGCCCGACACGCGCCCCGCAGGCCGCTGCTCCCAGACGCCGCGGTAGCTGAGCTGGCGGTTGGCCGCGCGCAGACTCGTCTCACCTTGAGTGAGTTCGCTATGTCGCCAGTCGGTGTATGCTGCATAAAGCCGAAACTCCGCCAGCGCGGCGCCCGGCTGCCGGAGCGATCCGTGGAATCGCAGGCTGTGGTGCTGCCAGCGAATGTCGACCGGCCCCGCGTCGAGAAATGGAACCTCCGGAATCCCGTAGCGGCCATCGCCCAATCCGTAGTCCAGCCGAAAGAACCCGCGCTCGCGATAGCGGCCCACACCCGCGGCCGTGTGTGCTGCGCGCGTCGCCGAATTGTTCACCGTGCCCGACGGCGCGCGGTAGTCCCCTGTCCGCAGCCCGCTCCCGCTGCCGGACAGCAGCCAGTCCCTTCGCCCGAACTCGAAACCCGCACCCCCGCCCACATGTCGGTTGTTGGTGCCGGCGCTGGCGTTCCAATAGCCCCGCACCCCTTCATGCGGGTGCTGGTGCACCAGATGGTGACCAGAGACCACATTCACGACTCCGCCGATCGCGTTCGGGCCATAGAGCAAAGTCGCCGGCCCCCGCACCACCTCGACCCGCTCCGCCGCGCTCAAGTCCACCGGTTCGCCGTGATCCCCCGACTGCGACGACAGCGTCCCCGTCGGCAGTCCATCTTGCAGGATCAGCACCCGGTCCCCGTCGAAACCCCGGATGACCGGCCGGCTCGTGCCGGGCCCGGAACTCCGCTTGGCTACCCCACCCTGGTCGGCCAGCGCTTCGCCCAAGGAGGCGGCCAGGCGAGGCGCCAACTCCAACTGGCCCAGTGTCGCGACCGACTGAAAGGCCTCGAGCGTGGTCTGCTCTCTGCCGGAAGCCGTGACCGTGATCTCTTGGTGGACCGGAGCCAAACGGAGTTGCAAATCCAAGACCGCCACCCCGCCCGGCGGCACCTCCACCGTACGCCGCTCGTCGGCCAGCAGATGCATGTGCGCGAGAACTTCGTAGGTGCCGGGCGGCACGTCGCGAAACTCGTAGCTTCCGTCCGGAGCTGTCTGAACCGTGCGGCCCAGCTTCACGAT
This sequence comes from Bryobacteraceae bacterium, assembly GCA_025055455.1. Classification (GTDB taxonomy): domain Bacteria; phylum Acidobacteriota; class Terriglobia; order Bryobacterales; family Bryobacteraceae; genus JANWXD01. The sequence goes on along the minus strand of JANWXD010000017.1, from coordinate 72,408 downwards.
GAGCACGCTCACACCGTGCAACGGCTCGTTCGTTTCCTGAAGCCGCGCCGTGCCGCGAAGGACACCTGGGGGCTGGCCCGTAAGGGCTGGTTCGCCGAGCACGAAGGCTACGCTGAACGCCAGTAGGCGGAACGATCGGGTTATTCCCCAACCTCCCAAGTGGGACCGGGCCCGGCGCCACCCCACCTGCTGACACTCCCCGCACCACACCGTATCGCCCCTGCCTCTATGGCATTCTTTCACAATGCGGGAAGCCCTGCATGCAGGCCGCGCATCGGAGCAGCGGCTGCCTAGCACGTGCGCGCTGTCTGCACCCCGCGGCGGCCATTCTCAGGAAACGAGGCTCACCAAAGGAAGGGCGCGATCGAGATCGCCGCCACCGCACCGGCGTGGCAAAACGGCGTCAGAACCCTCTCCGACTACGGACCTGCTTGGGGGCACCACCCGCCGAGTGCTGCTTCCGGTAGCTCAGCCGCCTGGTCTTCCCGTAGTTCTCCCTCGCACGAAATTCACCTTGCTCCGCAGCTCACGGTTGCCAGGCCTCGGGGCTCGTAGGCCGACTGCCTCGCACGGCTTGGAAAGCCCGCAGCGCGGCCGCGCGAGCCTCGGCGTGTTCCACCACCGGCCGCGGATAGTTCGTACCCAGCTCCACCCCGGCTGCGGCGAGCACCACAGATGGCGCTTCCCATGGACGGTGAATCCAGTCCGCGGGAAGCCCAGCCAGCTCGGGAATCCAGCGGCGCACGTACTCCCCGTTGGGGTCGAACTTCTCGCCTTGCTTGACGGGATGGAAGATGCGGAAATACGGCGCCGCATCCACACCGCAGCCGGCCACCCACTGCCAGTTCAGCGTGTTGTTGGCCAGGTCGGCGTCCACCAGCGTCTGCCAAAACCAAGCCGCGCCCTTTTGCCACCGAATCCGAAGGTGTTTGACCAGAAACGAGGCCACGACCATCCGCACCCGGTTCGCAAGCCAGCCCGTCTGCCAGAGCTCGCGCATGCCCGCGTCCACGATCGGATAGCCCGTCTGGCCCTGCTGCCACTGCTGCAACCGGACATCATCTTCGCTCCAAGGGAACGTTCGGAACTCCGGTTTGAGGGGCTCCTCGACCGCTTCCGGAAAGTAATAGAGCACGTGGTGAGCGAATTCCCGCCATGCGAGCTCCCGCAAAAACGCGGCCGCGCCCGAGCCTGGCCGCAGCGCCCCTGGCGAGGTCGATCGCACTTCGTTCCAGAGCTGGCGCGGGCTGATTTCGCCGAAGTGCAGGTGCGGGGAGAGCTTGGAGGTGCCCGGCTTGTCCGGACGGTCCCGGTCGGCTCCGTAGCGGCGCAGACCCGATTCGAGGAATTGGTTCAGCGCGCGGTGGGCTCCCGCTTCGCCCGGTTGCCACAACTGCAACCAATGCCCCATCCGCTCCTCGTTCGGCAACAGCGACAACTCCTCGAGGCGCAGCGAATCGGGCCAGCCGTCGGGCGCTGGGATGCGCCGGGGCGCCGGAAGGGGAGAATCTATCCGATCGGCGAGCCGTTGGAAGTTGATCCAGAAGGGGCGGAACACTCGAAACGGCCGCCCCACGGCGCTGCGCCATTGCCACGGCTCGAACAGCAACGAACCGCAGCTTTCGCGAACGGCCACGCCTTGTTTTGCTAGCGTCGCCCTCACCTCGGCGTCCCGCCGGAGGGCGGTTGGCTCGTAGCGCCGACTCCAGAAGACGGCTTTGGCGCGCGTTTCTCTGACGAGCTCCGTCAGGGCTTGCGCGGCCGGACCCCGGCGGAAAATCAGCCTCGATCCCCGCTCCCGCAGGGTGGCTTCCAGGCGCGCGAGAGAATGATGCAGCCACCACCGCGACGCCGCCCCAGGCGCCCAGTTGCCCTCCTCCTCCGGCGCGTGGACGTATACCGGGATCACTCCGCCGCCAGCCTGGCTGGCCTCGTGCAGGGCCGGGTTGTCGGCTAAGCGCAGGTCGAGGCGGAACCACAGAATCGCCGGACCCTCCGTTGGAGTGGTTCTCGTTTGCATACCAGCAGCCGGCGGGCGCCTCAGACGCGGTTCCTCAGCATCAATTCTTTCGGGTGGGGATCCAGGTACACCTGGCCTTGCAAGTACTCCACGTTCAGCAGCCGGGCGTAGTGTCGGATCATCGTGATGGGAACCACCAACGGCACGAGCCCACGGCGGTAATCCTCGATCACGGCGACCAACTCCTGTCGTGCGGGGGCGTCCAATTGCTGCCGAAGGTAGCCCAGGCAGTGCTGCAGCACGTTGACGTGCCGCCGCGCCGTGGCGCGCACCTTGAGCGCCGACATGAACTCGGTCTCGTAGCGCTCCCGCACCTGCTGCCGCGGCAAGCGCTTGGCGTCGGCGACGATCCGGCCGAGCCGACGGCACGCCTGGGGCGAATGCGCCATGATTTGCAACTTATGCCGGGCCTGAAACTCCACCAAACGCCCCACCGTCCATCGCCCGGCGAACAGCGAGCGCAACCGCCGATATGCGAAAACCCTCTCGATAAAGTTTTCCCGGATCGCCGGATCGTTCAGACGCCCCTCTTCCTCCACCGGCAGCAACGGTTGATGGCCTAGCAGCACCTCGGCAAACAATCCGCGCCCTTGGCCCCGCAACTCCCCCCGCGGGCCGTAGATGCGGACGCGCTCCATGCCGCAGCTCGGTGAATCCTTCTTCAACACGAACCCGCAGAGCTCCAGTTCCTCGAGCTCCCGGACCCGCCGCTGCGCCCAACGGCGCATGCGCTCGGTCCAGTCGTGCCCCGAATGCACGCCCAGCATGTGGGTGTTTCCGCCGAGCTGGACGAGTCTCACGGGCTCCCGGGGCACGCCCATGCCGACCTCCAGCTCGGGACACACCGGAACCCATTCCACGTAGCGGCCGAAAATCTCGGTGAGAAATGGCTCCCGCTTGTGCCCTCCGTCCCAGCGCACGCGCTCCCCAAGCAGGCAGGCGGAGATGCCCACGCGCACGGGTGCCTCGTCGCGCCAGGCTTCCGCTTCCGCTCTGTCTCCCGCTGACCCGGCCCCCATCTGCCCCTACCGCGCCACCGGAGATCGCAAGCGGACCGCTGCCGGCCGCCCGGCGGGCAGCGGATGCACCTGCGGATCCAACGCGTGCGCCAGAATCTCCAGGCTATCCACGAGCCGCGGACCCGGCCGGCTGAAGTACTGCGAGCCGTCCGTCACGTAGACCTCTTCGGCGGCGACCGCCGGCAGGCGGCGCCACTCGGCGATCCCCTCCAGATGGGCCACGTCCTGGAGCGTCCGCTCGACGCCGAACCCACAACAGGCCACGAAGACCACTTCGGGCGCAGCCGCAGCAACCTCCGGCCAGGACACCGTGCGCGAAGGTTCGCCCGCTCGGCCCAGCACATCCAACCCTCCCGCCCAAGCGACCAGCTCTGGCGTCCAGTGCCCCGAAGAAAACGGCGGCTCGAGCCACTCCAGAAAGGCGACCCGCCGCTGCCGCAGGCCTGCGGTGCGTTGCCGCACCCGTTCCACGCGCCCCGTCAAACCAGCGATCACCTCCTCGGCTCGCGCGCCCACTCCGGCTGCTTCTCCCACGTCCCGGATGCACGCCAGCACGTCGGCGAAGCTCCGCGGCTCCAAATTCAGCACCCGCGGTCGGCCCGGCAAGCGGCACGCTGCCGCTCGCACTTCCTCTTCTGCCACCGCGCACACCCCGCACAGCGCCTGCGTGATGATCAGATCCGGCCGCAGCTCCTCGAGCAAGTCAGCATCCAGCGTATATAAGGCATGACCGGAATGGCGTTGCTCCCGCACCATGCGGTCGATGTCGAGGCTCGATGCGTGGTCCGGAATTCGGCTGCGCGTCACCTTGGGCAAAGCCCGCACGAACGGCGGGTAGTCGCACTCGTGGGTCACCCCGACGAGCTGGTCAGCCAAGCCGAGCGCGCAAACGATCTCAGTGGCGCTGGGCAGCAGAGAAACGATCCGCATCGGCATCCGCCGGCCTTTCCGCCAGCTTATGTTTCGAGTATACGTTCCCGGCTCTACAGCAAACGCCGGAGCCCCTCTTCCAGCCGCGCGATGTCGGCTTCGTCGTTGTAAAAGTGCGGCGACACGCGCAGGAAGCCGTGCCGCGCCGATACCAGCACCCGGTCGTGCCGCAGCGCCCGCGCCAGCGACGGGGCGTCTCGCCCCGCGAACTCCGCCGCGATCACGGGCGAATCGAAGTGCGGCGCCTCGTCGGCCGGCAGCCGCGCTCCCAGGCCCCGCAGCGCCTCCCGCACGCGCGCCGCCAGCTCCAGCACGCGCTCCTCGATCGCCTCCGGCCCGATCTCCAGCATGAGCCCGACCGAGGCCGCCATGGCATAAAGCAGCGGGAAGCTCAACATGCCCCCCTCGTACCTTTCTGCGTCCGGCTTCCACTCGGGCGCCCCATGGTGGAGGGCATCCACCTGGCGCCAGTCGCGGTGGCTCCGCCAGCCGACCACTGCCGGCTCCAGCATCGCGCGGAGCTTCGGCGCCACGTACATGAACCCCGCACCATTCGGGCACAGCAGCCACTTGTATCCGTGCACCGCCAGCATGTCGACGCCGCACCGGCGCACATCGAGGCGCAGTGCGCCCACGCTCTGCGTTCCGTCCACATACAGCAGGGCCCCAGCGGCGCGCGCCGCCGCCGCGACCTCGGCAAGCGGAACCCGGAATCCGGTCACGTAATTGACCGAGCTGACGATGACGAGCCGCGTACGGGCGTCGACGAGTCCGAGCAACTCCGGCCAGCCGGCCTCCAGCGGCTCCACGCCTCGCCGGCCCAGCACGGCCGCGGCGTAAAGGTTGTTGGGAAACTCGTCGCGCAACGTCACCACACGGTCCCCGCGCCGCCAGGGAAGCTTTTCGACCAACAACCCGAGCGCGGTGGCGGCATTCGGGATGAAGGCGATATCTTCCGGGTTTGCGCCGACCAGCCGACCGAGCAGGGCCCGCAGGCGGTCGGCGTCGTCGAACCACGCCAGAAAATCCGAGCACGCCAGCTCGTCCCGGTGCGCGAAGTGACGCGCCACCGCCTCGACCGCCCGCCGCGGAAGCTGGCCGAAGGTGGCCGTATCGAGAAACGTCCAGCGCGTCAGCGCGGGAAACTCGCTGCGAACGTGACGCCAATCAACGGCCATCGCCCAGCGCCGCGGCGACTTTGGCCGCTACCCAGGAGGCCGCCTCGACCTCCGCCATCTCCCAGCTCTGCCGCGTGCGCCGCTCGAGCACCTCTACCCGCCCCTGCGCCAGCTTCTTGCCCACCGTGATGCGGTACGGAATCCCGATGAGATCGGCGTCTTTGAACTTGACCCCCGGCCGCTCGTCCCGGTCGTCGAGCAGCGCATCCAGGCCCAGTTCCAGACACCGCCCGTAAATCGCCTCCGCCGCGCTGCGCTGGCGTTCGTCGCTTGCGTTCACGGGCGTCACCACCACGGCAAACGGCGCGATCGGAACCGGCAGCGCCATGCCGTCCTCGTCGTGATAGAGCTCCACCGCCGCGCAGAGGATCCGCTCGATCCCGATCCCGTAGGAGCCCATGATGGGCGTGACCTCTTTGCCGGAGGCGTCGAGCACCCGCAGCCCCATGGATTCGGAATACTTGTAGCCCAGCTTGAAGATATGCCCCACTTCCACGGCTTTCTTCCGTTCGAGCGGCCCGCCACAGCGCAGGCACGCGTCGCCGTCCTCCACCTGCCGGAGATCGTGATACTCCGCCGTGAAATCCTCGTCCGGCGTCACGTTCCGCAAGTGGTAGTCATCCTTGTTGGCGCCGCAGATCATGTTGCGGCGCCCCCGGAGCGCGGCATCGGCCATGATTCGGATTCCCCGTACGCCCACCGGGCCGAGCGAGCCTGCGTCCGCTCCGAACCAGCCGCGAATCTCACCTCCGTGCGCCGGGCGGACCTCAGTGCCCCCCACCGCCTCGGCGAACTTGGTCTCGCTCAGCGTGTGATCCCCCCGCACAAGCGCCAGTACCGGCTCGCCGTCCACCATCATCACTAGGCTTTTGATCTGCGACGACGGGGGCAGGCCCGTGAACTCTGCCACCTCGGCGATGGTCTTCCGTCCCGGTGTGTGGAACTCCTCCGGCGCCAGATCCCCGTCCGGATCCGCGACCACGGGCGGCGAGGGCCTCGAAACCGCCTTCTCCAGGTTCGCCGAGTAGCCGCACCCCGAACACACGACCACCCAATCCTCCCCCGCCTCGGCCGGCACCATGAATTCGTGCGACTGGCTGCCACCCATCGCGCCCGAGTGCGCTTCCACGACGATATAGCGCAGCCCGCAGCGGTCGAAGATCCGGCAATAGGCTCGACGGTGCTTCTCGTAGGAGACGTCTAGCCCGGCGGGATCCAAGTCGAACGAGTACGAATCCTTCATCAAGAACTGGCGCACCCGCAGCAACCCAGACTTGGGCCGCGGCTCATCCCGGAATTTCGTCTGGATCTGGTACCAGATTTGCGGCAGCTGTTTGTAACTGCGCAGCTCACCGCGCGCGATCGCCGTCATCACCTCCTCGTGCGTCATGCCCAGACACAGCTCCCGCCCGAAACGGTCCTTGAGCCGAAACATGTTGTCGCCCATCAGCTCCCACCGTCCCGACTCCTGCCATAGCTCCGCCGGATGCAGCGCCGGCAGCAGCATCTCTTGCGCGCCAATCGCGTCCATCTCCTCCCGGACGATGCGGATGATCTTCAAAAACGACCGCTGTGCCAGAAACAGATAGCTGTAGATGCCCGCCGCCACCGGACGGATGTAGCCCGCCCGCACCAGCAGACGGTGGCTCGGCGCCTCGGCCTCCGCCGGGGCCTCCCGTAAGGTCGGAATGAACAGGTGACTCCAACGCATCGGCGTCTCTTGCGACCCGTGACGGCTGAGTGCTGCTTGCTGACCGCTGAGAGTTGCTGGCGAAACGCTCGCCTCGCGGATGGCTGGCCGCAACGAACCAGTCATTCTAGCATGTTAGAATTGGCCTTCCGGGGAAAAATTCGGCCGCGCGGCGACCCGAGTCTGCTGACAAGAGACCCCGCAACAGACCCAAGCGAGAACGCAATGACCGATCATCAGCGACTTATGTCTCGGCCTCTGGCCGAGGTGGACCCCGAGGTTTGGTCCGCCATCCGGGGCGAACTCGAACGCCAGCACAGCCGCCTCGAGCTGATCGCCAGCGAAAACTTCACCTCCGAAGCGGTGCTGGAGGCCACCGGCAGCGTCTTCACCAACAAGTACGCCGAAGGCTACCCCGGCAAGCGCTACTACGGCGGCTGCGAATACGTGGACATGGTCGAAACGCTCGCCCGCGAGCGCGCCAAACAGCTCTTCGGCGCCGAACACGCCAATGTCCAACCGCACGCCGGATCCCAAGCCAACCAGGCCGCCTATGCCGCCGTCCTCCAGCCCGGCGACACCATCCTCGGCATGAATCTTTCCCACGGCGGGCACCTCACCCACGGCCATCACCTGAATTTTTCCGGAAAAACGTACCGCGTCATTCCCTACGGCGTCCGCCGGGACGACGAAACCATCGACTACGACGAGCTGGCGCGCCTAGCGGACCAGCACCGGCCCAAACTGATCATCGCCGGGGGCAGCGCCTACCCGCGCGTCATCGATTTTGCCCGCTTTCGCCAGATCGCCGACTCCGTCGGTGCCATCCTGTTGGTGGACATGGCTCACTTCGCGGGCTTGGTCGCCGCCGGACTGCACCCCAATCCTTGCCAGTGGGCCGACATCGTCACCTCCACCACCCACAAGACCCTGCGCGGGCCTCGTTCCGGGTTCATCCTCTGCCGCGCCCAGTATGCCGCCGCCATCGACAAAACCGTATTCCCCGGCGTTCAGGGAGGCCCGCTCGTGCACGTCATCGCCGCCAAGGCCGTCTGCTTCAAAGAAGCCATGACGCCGGAATTCGCCGCCTACCAGCGGCAGGTGCTAGCCAACGCCCGCGCTCTCGCCGAGAGTCTGAAAGATGCCGGCTTCCGCGTGGTCTCGGGAGGCACCGACACCCACCTGCTACTGGTGGATGTCTTCGCCAGGGGCATTCGGGGACGCGATGCAGAAACCGCCCTCGACCAGGCACACATCACCGTCAACAAGAATACGATTCCCTTCGACGTGAACCCGCCTCTCAATCCCAGCGGCATCCGCCTGGGATCGCCGGCGGTCACCACTCGCGGCTTCCGGGAAGCGGAAATGCGCGAGGTGGCCTCGATGATCGCCGACGTGCTCGCCAACCTCGGCTCGGAAGCCGTCCTCGCCGCCGTGCGCCAGCGGGTGGCGGTCCTCACCGAGCGCTTCCCCCTCTATCCCTGGAAACTGCAACCCGTCGCCGCCGGATGAATGTCGCTTTCGATCCTCATTGACGCGCGCCACCTGCGCGACTTCGGCATCGGCACCTACATCCGCAACCTGCTGCGCGCCCTGGCGGCCTTGGATGCCGAGAATCGGTACATTCTGGTGGCTTACCGCGAGGACCTGAGCGAGCTTTCCGGTCTCGGCCCCAATTTCCAACTAGCCCCCTACGAGCGGCGCGACACCGACCCGCTCGACCAGCTTGCCTTCCCCTGGCATGTCCGCCACTTCTCCGCCGACCTCTGTCACATCCCCCTCAACGTCGTCTCCATCGCCATGCCCACGCCTTACGTGGTCACGGTCCACGACATGAGCAGCTTGCTGTTCGACCAGCAGCGCACCTTGCGAAAAAATTTCCGGCGCTATCAGTTTCGCCGGGGCTTGCTGCGCGCCGAGCGCGTCATCGCCGTCTCCCACGCCACCCGCGAGGACATCGAGGACCTCTTTGGCGTGCCCTCCGAACGCATCTCGGTCGTCTACAACGCCCCGGACCCCGAGTTCCTGGAAGACACGTCCACGCGCGAGCAGATGGAGCAGATCCTGGAACGCTACCAGGTGGATTACCCTTTCCTGCTCTATGCCGGCACGATCCGGCCTCAGAAGAATATCCCCCGTCTGATCGAAGCCTTCGCCGTCGCTCGGGGCCACTTGGAGAGCCACCCCCTCTACCGCGACCTTCGGCTCATCATCATCGGCGACGAAATCTCGCGCTATCCCGCCGTACGGCGCGCGGTCATCCAGACGCGCGTAGAGCAAGTGGTCCGCTTCTTGGGTTTCGTGCCCCTGGAGACCTTGAAGTGCTTTTATAAAGCCGCCGCCGCCTTCGTCTTTCCCTCCCTTTACGAAGGCTTCGGCCTGCCTCCGCTCGAGGCCATGGCCTGCGGCACGCCAGTGGTCGCCTCCAACGTGAGCTCGCTGCCGGAGGTCGTCGGCGACGCAGCCCTGCTGGTCAACCCCGTGAACGTCTTCGACATTGCCGAAAAAATCTGCGAAGTCCTCACCAACCAGAGCCTCCGCGCCGAACTCATTGCCAAAGGTTGCCAGCGCGTGCGTCAATTCAGTTGGCGGCACACGGCCCGGCAAGTGCTGGACATCTACCACAGAGTTGCCCTCGAGCGGCGTCGCGCCGCCTGAGTCATGGCAGATCGAACGTGCGTCCGAGCCAGCTCACACGCGCCCGCACGATGTCCAGCAGGTGGCCGTGGGCCAGGGAAATCCGTTCTCCCTCGCCTCCGTCGTCCGTCACCAGCCGCAGCCACTGGCCCTCCCGCCGCACTCGGCGGATCAGGCCCTCCCCCTGGCGGTTGATGACGTAGAGCGAGCTCGGATCCGGGTACATGCGCCGCCGCCGTGCATGATCGAGCAGCGCCAGGTCGTTCTTTCGGATGGAGCGCTCCATCCGGGGATCCTCCGACAGCCGCACCACAACCGGCTCCTCCACGGCCGCCAGCAGCGCGGCCGGGAAGGGGTAGCGCTCCACCGGACTCGGCTGCCGCGGCAGCGGCAGTCCCGGCCCCAGCCAACCTTCCAGCACCGGCGCCGTCCCTCCGAAGCTCTCCCCCGCCCCCGCCTCGCCCGGCGCCAGCAAATCCGTCAGCGAGATCTGAAGCCGCCGGAGAATTTCATCCGCCAATTCCGGTGAGAGAACTCGCGCCCCGTTGAGCACATTATGTATGTGAGGCTGTGAAAAACCCGTCAGGCGCGCCAGACGGCGCTCGGTGAGCTCGCCGTTGCGGAGCCGCGTCCGCAGCACGGCCAACAGGCGAGTCTGAAGCGTCTCGAAGTTCATGGTGGCATCCGCGGGATATTTCTCCACGAAATAGACCATACCGCATAAGAAATCATATCAGAAAAATCCCGCATTTTCCCAAATTTTCTAAAAGAAATATCGTACCATTATGTCGTTACTTTTCAGATACTTCTAGCAGAAGTCCCTGGCTGAACTGCCGTAAATTCAAACCGATTTTCTCGGGATATTGACGGATTTTTCCGGAGCGATATCTTGGTGAGCGTGTGCCGGCCGCCGCGGCCGAACCCGATGGCGGCCGGCCTGAGGGACACGCCACCATGAACTGGACCCGATCCGACACCATCGCTCTTGCTCGCCAGAGCTGCACCCAGTGCCACGGCTTGGGCTTGCGCCTGAGCCGGGGAGGCCGAACAGAGCCCTGCAATTGCGTTTTGCGGGCCATCTTCCGCGCTTGCTACGCGCGGTTCCGGCACTGCGTGGAGAAGGAGAAATACATGAGCCAGGTCTCCCTGGAACGCGTCCGCGGCCGCGAGGGACGCTTCGTCTGGGGCCGTAAGGACGAAGAGTACATCGCCGACTTCTGCCTGGTCAGCCGGCGCACGCTCAACGACTTCGAGTACAAGATCTTCAAATACCACTTCCTCCTGGGCGGCGACTGGAAACTCTGCTGTCGCAAGCTCGGCTTGGACCGCGGCAACTTCTTCCACGCCGTGTACCGCATCGAACAGAAATTGGGACGCGTCTTCCGCGAGCTGAAACCGTACGGTCTGTTTCCCCTCGACGAATACTTTTACTCGACCACGCGCGCCCTGGAGACGCCGTCGACCGCCCCGCGCATCCCGCCGCAGCCCGCCTCCGCCCGGCGCTCCCTGCGCCCTCCGCTGCGGCAAAGCGCGGCCTGAGCAGGCGGCGCGGGTCTTGCTAAAATAAGTGGGCTTTGACTCGCGCCGCCTTCTTCCTGACTGGCCTCCTGGGTTGGATCACGCTGATTCCAGCCCCTAGCCGGTCCCAGTCCGGCTGGGTCTCTCTACTCAACGGCAAGGATCTCGAGGGCTGGGAATCCATCGGGGACGGCCTCTGGACGGTCATGCGGGACGGCACGCTCGTCGGCCAGCGAGATCTGCGGCGAGCCATCCATCAGGCGTGGCTCTACACCAAGAAAGAGTTCGGTGAGTTCGACCTCCAGCTCGAATACTGGATTCGCCATCAGGGCAATAGCGGCGTCTCCTTCTGGGACACATCGCGCGCGCAGTGGGCCGTGGGCACAGCTCACGATCCGGAACGCACGCCCTCCCACATCGGCTACGAAGTCCAGATCAACATGGGTTATCCCGACAAGTACCCGAGCGGGAGCATTTACCTGTTTGCCTCCGCCCGCCCGGGCGTGCAGCGGGAAAACGACTGGAACCACCTGGAGATTCGGGCGCGCAAGGACGGCATCACGGTCTTCCTGAACGGCGAACTCGTCTGCCAGCATCCCGGCGACCCCAACCGCCCCAAACGCGGCCCCATCGGGCTGCAATTGCACGACCGCCAAACCGTCGTCATGTTCCGCAACATCCGGATTCGCGAGCTGGGGCCCTAACCGCCCGCCTCGCATCCCCGATCCAGGCCAGCAGCCCCGCCGCCGCGGCTGGCATTCGCGCAAGGGCCCCCACACAGGCCCGCGCCGCCCGCTGGCTCTGAATCACGGCCTGAAGCGCCCGTTGCAGCCGGAATCGCCCCGCCAGCGCTCTCCGGCGCACGCGTTCATACTCGCTCAGTCGTTCCAAACCTCCGCTGGCCAGCGCCCCGACAATCACCGGCGCCGCCATCCGCGCGCACTCCAGCGCCGCGCACACCCCTTCGCCAGTGAACGGATCGTAGAAACCCGCCGCGTCGCCCACCAGCAGCCCGCCCGGGAAATGAGCCCGGGCCGCTCGTTGCGCCATCGGCCCGAGCACCCGCATGGGCCCCGCCGGAAGCGCGCCGTCCAGCCGGCGATCCAGATCCGGGAACCGCGCCAGCAGGCGGCGCCATGCCCCGTGCCATTCACCCCGCGCGACAGCGATCTCCTGCTGGTCCGCCACGAGGCTGAGGTTCGCCGTCCCGTCGGCCAGATAGTTCACGATGGCGTACGCCCGCGGCGCCAGAAACACTTCCGCCGTGCCCGCTTCGACCGGCGCCAACTCGTAGCGCGCTCCCAGGGCCATCTTGCGGTGCCGCCTGTCCTTGTGAATCAGACCCAGCCGGTGCGCCACAACGGAATGGCGCCCGTCGGCGCCCACCGTGATCGGCGCCCGCAGCGCCGTGCGCCCACCGGCGCGCAACCGCACATAGACGCCGCAAACTCGGCCATCCTCGAAGAGGAGATCCTCGGCCCGCACACCCTCGAGGAACTCGACTCCGCGCGCGGCAGCCGCCTGCGCCACCAGCACTGCGTCCAGCTCGGAGCGCGGAATCGCCAGCCCCGCCGCCCCTTTGGGATACCAGGCTGTGAACCCGACTCCACTGCCACAGACGACTCGCATGCGTTCCACCAGCCGCGCCCGGGCGCGAACGGCTCCAGCCACGCTCAGCTCCTCGAGCAACGCCACCGCCCGGGGATTGAGAAAATCCCCGCACAGCTTCTCGCGCGGAAACCGCGCCCCGTCGAGCAGCACCACCGAGCAGCCCGTTCGCGCCAGCCCCAGCGCCAGCGCGCTGCCCGCCGGACCGGCGCCAACGATGATCACGTCCGCCATACGCTCTCCGCCCTCGCAAAGACCGCCACGATGCGGAAAAACGGCCGGCGGTAGCACCGCTCGACCCGCAACCCCGCGCGCTCGCCCAGCCGGACCAGCTCGTGCGGTCGGAATGCCCGCCGCACGCTGAGCGGACCGTCGTGGCGCGTCATCCGGTTCCGACTCAGCAGGCGCGTGGCCAGCCACACGCCGGCCACCGCCAGAGCGCTGCGCTCCAGATCGCTCACGATCACCCCTCCGCGCGTCGCCTCCGCCAGCCGCCGCAGCAGGGTGAGGGCTTCGCCGTCATCCAGATGATGCAACGTGAGCGCGCAAACGGCGAAATCGAAAAAACCGTCGGGCCACCGAGCCTCCAGCACATCCGTTTCAACGACCTCGATCTCGCTGAACCCTGCGCAGAACTCCCGCGCTGCCGCGGCAACCTGCGGGTGGCGGTCGCAAGCCACCACCTGGACCCGGTAGCCGGACCGGGCAGCCCAGCCCACGATCGCGCGGGCGATATCAGCACCCCCGGTCCCCGCATCGAGGATGCGCAGCCGTGCCCCCGGTTGAAGATCCCGCGTCAACCGGCTCAGTTCGTCGAGGACCGCATTCGTGCCGCCGAACCAACGGTTGAACTGCTCGAGATCGCGCAGATTCCCGCGCAGCTCCGCTGCGTCTAGAACTTCCTCATCCAAGGCCTCTTTGCGCTGGACGCGCGCGGCGGTCGTCAGCCGCGCCATTCGAGCAGCGCCCCTTCGGCGGCGAAGCCGGGACCGAGCGCCGCCATCACCGCCAGATCGCCCTGGCGCGGCAGGCCCGACTCGATCACGCGCTCGAGCACGAACAGCACCGTAGCCGAGGACATGTTGCCGTAATCCCGCAGCACCGCGCGCGAAAACGCCATGTCTTCGTCACTCAAGCCCAACGCTGCCTGCGCGTTGTCCAGCACTTTGCGTCCCGCCGCATGCAGGATCCAGAAGCGAATGTCCGAGCGCTGAAGGGCGTGCGCGCGCAGCATCTCGCGCGTGAGCTGCGCGAGCATCTGCGCTCCAATCTGCCGCACGTCTTTCGACAGCACCAAGCGCCGGTAGCCGCCGGGAAATTCGAACCCCATCAGATGCAAGTACTCGGGCCGGATCACGGTGTGGTGCGCCAGCACCTCGAAGCCGGGGCGCCCGTCGCCGCCCGCCAGGCACAGCGCCCCGGCGCCGTCGGCGAAGATCGCTTCGCCGATGGCGGACTCCACGCTGCCGTCACGGTAGTAGGCGGCCGAACAGATTTCCACGGCGGCGATCACGGCGCGATGATTGGGGTAGGCCCGCACGTGATTCCAGGCCGCTTGCAGGGCCACCATGGCGCTGGCGCATCCGCTGTCGCCGATGTGAGCCCGCTGGATGCACGGACCCAAGCTCAGGTCGCGGATGAAGAGCGTGTCCAGCTGCGGGCACAGCGTGACGGTACAAGTGGTCGTGGCGAGGAAGTGGATCTCGCCGGGCGCCAAGCCGGCGCGCTGCATCAGGCAGCGCAGCGCGCGCCCGCCGATCTCTAGGGCGCCCCGCCGCGCCCGCTCGTTCATTTCATCGAGCGTCTCGCCGCCTCGAAACCCCGGTTCAAAGTACAGGTGCCGGTAGCGGATGTCGCTGTTCAAGAAGAACGCCTCCCGCTGCCGATCGCGCCCGGCCATCTCGAGCAGCGTCTCCTGCGCGTAGCGATGCGGCGGCACCGCCGTGGCTACAGCGACCACTCTCGGATGCAATTCCTGCCCCTCCGTCTTCGAACCCCCGCTATTGTAGCGCGCCTCGATTCGTGGGGCGCTTTTCAGGCCGCCAAACCGCTTCGGCCGGGAATAGGGGAGTTACATACCTTGTGCCCGAAACTAGGGCAGGTGGCGGGTCCAGGCGAGAAACCGCAGCACGTCCCGCCGGCGGGACCAGAGGAAATGCCAGAAGTCGCGAAAGTCGAGGGACTCAGCGGGGATGCCCCAATACGTCTCGATCCGCCACCTGAGGTAGGGGCTCCGCCACGGTCGAAGGCGATACCCTCGCGTGGCGATCCAAAGAAACCGCAGCATCTATCGGGAGCCGATCTCCCGACCGGAGCGGAACGAGGACACCTTTCGCGGGCTCTCCGCCGTCGCGTAATAGCCGCTTCGCGTGCGCACCGTGGGCCGTCCGGGCGCGTCCACCGTGACGCGGATCTGCCGGAAGCTTCCGTCCAGCTCCTGCCGCGACGGGGTGTAACCGATCACGTACTGATTTCGGATTTCGTGGGCGACCAGCAAGGCGATCTGGTGGACTTCGTCGAGCTCCCTCGGGTAGTAGGCCAAACCGCCGGAAGCCGACGTCAGAGCGTCCAGCGCCCGCTTGGCGCGTTTGGCCTCACGCCGATCCTCCTGGCTCAGCAGCCCGATGGCGTAAATGAGCACTTCGCTGTCATGCGCCTTCTTGACCAACCGCTCCAGAGGAATCGCGCTCGTATTGTCGTTGCCGTCGGTGATCACCACGAGCACCTTCTTGTCCAGCTTGGCTTCTTCCTTGATGTAATCGATGGCCAGGCTGATGGCGTCCCGCATCGCCGTTCCGCCGCGGGAGTCGATCTGGGACAGTCCTTCCTCCATCTTCGCGATGTCATTGGTGAAGGGTGTGTCCAGATACGCCTCGTCGTTGAAATTGACGATGAACACCTCGTCCTGGGGATTGGAGGCCTTCACGAGGGCCAAGGCGGCCTTTTCCACCTTCTGGCGCTTGTCGCGCATGCTGCCGCTCGAGTCGATAATCAAGCCCATGGAGACAGGAATGTCCTCGCGCCGGAACAGCTTGATTTGTTGCTCGACGCCGTCCTCGTAGACTCGGAACGCTTTTTGCGGAAGGTTGACGAGCAGCCGTCCTTGCCGGTCCACCACGCTGGCATGAAGCAGCACCAAGCGGGTTTCTGCCCGAAATACGGGAGTTTCCTGGGCGGGGCACAAGACCGCGGCCGCCAGCGCTGGCCCCAGCCAATTATTGAGTCGGAGCATAATATCCCATTCGCCAGAAAGCCCGCAGCGGAGGAAGGCCTTTCGGCTGGATCAGTCGCACACGCACGCGCCGGTACTTGCCGTCCCGCTGCTGATTGGTCGGCGTGTAACCGAGCACGTACTGGTTGCGCAACTCGATGCCGATTTTCGCGGCGATATCCGGCAGATCGTTGAGATTCTCCACGGCGTAGTGACGGCCTCCGGTGTGCTCGGCGACTTCGGACAGCAAGCCCGGTCCGGCCAACTCTTCCGGAGTGCGCCCGCGCGAGTAAATCGGTTCAAAGATGCCAATGGCGTAGATCTGCACGTCGGCTTCGCGCACCAGGTTCTTGATTTCGCTCTCCGTGTAGCGGCTGCTGTTGTCGCCGCCGTCGGAAATAATCAGAAGGGCCTTCCGCGGATTCCGCGCCCGCTTCATTTCGTGCAAGGACAGGTGAATGGCGTCGAGCAGCGCCGTTCTTCCTTTCGACTGGGTGAAGGCCAGGCGGTTTTGGATCTCTTCGGTGTCCGTGGTGAAGGGCACCACCAGTTCCGGCCGGTCGCTGAACTGAACCAGGAAGAATTCGTCCTCCGGATTGGCGGTCTTCATGAACTGCGCCACGGCCATGCGCGACTTCTGGAGCTTGGCGCCCATGCTGCCGCTCGTATCGAACACGATGCCGATCGAAAGCGGCGCATCTTCGCTGGCAAAGTGCGTGATCGTTTGTTCGACCTTGTCCTCCTCGATGCGGAAGTGCTCTTTCTCCAAACCCGTGACGAAACGATTCATCGGATCGGTCACCGTCACCGGGATGAGGACAAGGTTGGTATCCACGCGGATGTTGGCGGCGCGCGGTCCGTCGTCCGCACTGCGGGGTTTCGGCCGGGGAACGATCGTCACGCGCGCGTCCTGCGCCCCGCCCCGGTCGCTCCGATCATCGGGTTGCACGAGCCATTCCGCCCCAATGGCCGCCGAACCGAGCGCCCAAACAAGTCCGGCTATCGTGGCTGTCCGAACCATTGCGGCCCTCCAGCGCGGCTGCGGCTGCCCTCAGTATAGCACGAGACTCCTCGGTTGAGTTCCTGCGCGACTCACGCGCTCCCAACGGGCCGAAATCGCCGCAGGGCGCCTGAGATTCGGCCGCAGCGGCCAGCACTAGTTAGTGTATTGGCTCTGTTCCGCACACGCAGCGCCGCCGTCTATGGCATTGACGCCTGTCCCATCGACGTCGAGGTGGATCTGTACGCCTCCGGCTCGGCCCAGAACTTCATCACCGTGGGGATGCCGGATACGGCGGTCAAGGAGAGCCGGGAACGGATCAAGTCCGCTCTGCTCAATTCCGGCCTCGGCTACCCCAACAAAGCCGTGACCATCAATCTGGCCCCGGCCAACGTGCGCAAAGAGGGGGCGGGCTTCGACCTGCCCATGGCGGTCGGGATCCTGGGCGCCATGGGCACGGTGCCGCCCAGCGATGGTTTCTTGCTGGTCGGCGAGCTGTCGCTGGACGGAGCGATCCGCCCGGTGCGGGGCGCGCTGCCGATTGCCGCCTGCGCGCGGCGGCACGGCCTGGAAAATCTGGTGGTCCCGGCGGCCAACGCCGCCGAAGCGGCGGTGGTGGAAGGAGTACGAGTCTATGGGGTGGCGCATGTGGCCGAGGTGGTGAAGCTGCTGAATCAGCCCGAGCAGTTTACTCCCGCGGCCCCAACGGCGGCGGATTGGGCCGCGGCGGCTTCCAACGCCCTGGACTTCCGCGAAGTCTGCGGGCAGCTCACCGCCAAGCGGGCCCTCGAGGTCGCCGCAGCGGGAGGTCACAACGTGCTCATGATCGGCCCGCCGGGCTCGGGCAAGACCATGCTGGCCCGGCGGCTGGCAGGGATCCTGCCGCCGTTGACCTTCGAGGAGGCCCTCGAAACCACCAAGGTCCACAGCGTGGCCGGCACCCTGCCCGCGGGGCAGGGCTGCTGCGCGAGCGGCCCTTCCGAGCCCCCCATCACACCGTCTCCGACGCCGGGCTGCTCGGGGGCGGCAGCGGCATGCCGCGGCCGGGCGAGGTCAGCCTGGCGCACAACGGGGTGCTGTTCCTGGACGAGCTGCCGGAGTTTCACCGCAATGTGCTCGAGTTGTTGCGCCAGCCTCTCGAGGAAGGCTCGGTCACCATCGCGCGGGCCAACATGACGCTTACTTTTCCGGCCAATTTCATGCTGGTGGCGGCCATGAACCCCTGTCCGTGCGGGTTTTTCGGCGATGCCACGCGGGAGTGCCGCTGCACCGGCGCCATGATCCAGCGCTACCTGTCCAAGATCAGCGGGCCGCTGCTCGACCGCATTGACCTCCACATCGAGGTGCCGGCCGTGCCGTTCAAGGAGATGCGCGGGCAAGGGAGCGGCGCCTCCTCGGCCGAGATGCGCGAGCGGGTGCTTCGGGCGCGCCAGATCCAGCAGGCGCGCGGCTTCTCTAACGCGCGGATTCCCGCGCGCATGCTGCGCAAGCTGTGCGAGCTGGACGAGGCCGGCGAGCGCACGCTCGAAACCGCGGTGCGGCGCCTGGGGCTATCGGCCCGCGGACACGACCGCTTGCTCAGGGTCGCCCGCACCATTGCCGACCTGGCGGGCTCGGAGACCATCAGCGCCAAGCACGTGGCCGAAGCCGTGCAATACCGCAGTCTGGATCGCAGCTATTGGAGCTGACCCGCCAGCGACGCGGCGGGCTTCCTGGCTCCCGTCGGCAACCCGGCGCGTGCGGGCGCCCCCTCAGCTCCGCACCAGATACACCTTCGTGTCGTAGAAGACCGCGCTACCGCCCACCACGTCGCTGAGCGGCGAACGCAGGTACGGGTCCACGTACATGGCCGAGTTGGCATGGATGCCCGCCGCCCGGCGCGGATCGGCAGGAAGTTTCCGGCCGTCGATGATGAGATCCTCGGCGCCGTAGGACCAGTGGCCCCAGCCCAGTTCGAAGCTGATGACGCCGACGCGGATCCGGGAAGTGATCTGGATCCGGCCTCGGAGCGGTTTGATGGCGCCGTGTCCGAGATTCCAGGCGCCGTCGGGATTGCTCGCCGACACAACCGTGACCATGTCGCCGTTGCGCAACCCAAGCTGTGCGGCGTCGCGGGGGTTGATGTAGATGTAATTTTCGGGCTGAATGTGCGTCAGCCAGTAGTTGGAGATGGTCCGGCTCTTGGTAGCCAGCATGCTCCGGTGCGTGATGAGCGTCAGCGGCGCCCCTTTGTGGTCGAGTGGCTGCCCCAGCGCGTCCGCCACGGGGACATAGGTCGCAATGCCCTTCATGAACTCGCCCGTCATCGAGTTGCGCGTGAGGGCAGGCTTCTCCTGATACAGATTTACGAGCCTTCCGAACTTCGCCCGCACTTGCTCGCCAGTCCAAGCATATTCGTACGGCCACCAGCGGCCGCCGCGGTTCAGCACGTAGATCACCTTCCGCCACCACTGGGGTCCCACGACCGCCGCCCAGCGGTCGGGGTCGAACATGGAGCGGGGCAGGTGCCGGCGCGCCTCGAGGAAGATCGCCACCTCTTCGTCGCTGGCGTCCGGGCATACGTCCGCACCCGTGCTGGAATCGCCGAAGGCGACATTGGCCACCATTCGAAGATAGAAATCTTCCGGGCGGCGGAGGTCGGCTGTGCCAAAACCTCCGGGGCCGAAG
Source organism: Bryobacteraceae bacterium (assembly GCA_025055455.1). Taxonomy (GTDB): domain Bacteria; phylum Acidobacteriota; class Terriglobia; order Bryobacterales; family Bryobacteraceae; genus JANWXD01. The sequence goes on along the minus strand of JANWXD010000017.1, from coordinate 52,930 downwards.
CCGGGAAGCCCGAGCCGTTCGGCAATCGCCAAAAACACCGCCTCCATCGAGATGGGCATCTCCTCGCCGTAGATCCGCACGGTCTCATTGGGCGAAGCGATGGCGGGCTGGCGCACGGGCGAGACCCGGTGCACGATCGACGGATGGGTCCGGTGAAACTCCCACCGTTCCAGGAACGACAGGTCCGGAAAGATGTAGTCCGCATAGCGAGTCGTTTCGCCCACCACGATATCGGAGCACACGAACAGGGGGATCTTGTCCGTGTCCAACAAAGTGGGGATGAGCGAGTGTCCCGCCGGCAAAGCGTAAACCGGCGAGCCCATGTACAGGAACAGCACCTTGATCGGATACGGGTAAGCATCACCCGCGGAGGGGATCACTTCCTGATAAACGTCGCTCGCCAGCGGATACCAGGGACGCTTGGCCGGATAGCCGGAGAAAATGGTGCTCTTTTCGTAAGTGGCGCCGCCGCGGATGATGTCGATCCCAAACGGAGTCAACCGGGCCGGGTGGCTGCTCAGCTGGAACGGCCGCCCGGTCCCTCCGCTTTCGCCGTACGCGCCGGCCCCGTACACCAGGCCGCCTGTCCAGTCGAAGTTCCCGATCAACAGGTTGAGTGCGCACAGCGTAGCCAGCGTGTTGTAGAAGCCGTTGGTGTGCTGAGAGACACCCCGGTGTATTTCCACGACGGCCCGCTTGCCATGGGAGGTGAATTCTCGCGCCAGCGCCACGATGTCCGCCAATCGGACACCAGCGATTTCGGCCCACTCCCAGAGGGTCTTCTGCGCGGCCTCCTCGTACAGCAACTGCAGGGCGGACTTGACGCGGAACGAGCCGAGCGTCGTATCCACGAACAGCTCCCCCTCCACGGCGTTCGCCGCATCGTCGGACTTGAAGGCCACGGGCCTACCGGCGCGCAAGCACACGAAGGTGTCCGCATCTCCGCCCAAGCCGATTTCGGAGGCGCGCAGGAACGCCCCGCCCGAGCCGTCTGGGCGGATCTTGACCAGCCAAGCAGCGTTGGTCCAGGTCGGCTCGCCGTCGGCCGTGGCAGCGGCGCGGTTGCAGTTTTGCAAATAGCGTCTGTCGTACCGCTCGTTTTCGATGATCCAGCGGATCATCGCCATCGCCAGCGCGGCGTCTTCACCGGGCTTGACCGGCACCCATTTCCACGCCTTGGCGGCAATGGTGGAATGCCGCGGATCCACCACCGCGATTTTCAGGCGACCGCTCGCCAGACCCCGCAGGATCTTGGGCGCCTTGAGCGGCGGACCATAGTTGCCGTCGAGCGCGTTGGCGCCCCAGTAGATGATGAACTCGGCGTGGCTGGTGTCGGCCATCCAGTAAGCTTTCGCTCCTCCCGTCCAGGTGCCACCGCTCGGCTGGTCCGCCATGGACTTGCCGGCAAAGTAAATCGAGCCCTGACAAACGGTGGTGTGGCCGTGGGCGTTGACCGAGCCGAAACTGTCCCGCACGAACCGGAGGAAAAAGTCCGAACGGCCGGCCTTCAGCCGCCCCCATAAGAATACGAATTGATTGTTCTTGGGGCCGAGATCGGGATGGTCCGGGTCGATCAGCTTGTCCAAGTGATCTTTGTATTTCTCTTTGAATTCGGCCACCGTGAGCCGCCCATCCTGGATGCGCGCCACGTCGGCCGCCATCTGTTGCGCCAAGGCCGGATCGCGGAGGGCGTAGAGCTCCCGCAGACCCGTCACGCGCTTGCCGCCGTCCTGGGGAAACAACACCCCACCCTCCACAATCTCCGTGATGGCCTGATCGAACGGGATGGTGACCCAACGGTTCTCGCCTCGCTTGCCGGCCCGCTTGAGGACCTTGGTGATCCGGTACGGATCGTAGGCGCTTTGCATGCCGGATTGCCCCTTCGGGCATAGGTATCCCGCCAGGCGCGCGGCCTCAGACACCGGCGTGTTCCAATCAATGTGAGGGTCCATGGTCCGCGGCGCGTACGGGTTGCCCTCGATCTTGACGGCCAGCCCGTCCTGAATCCGGACCTTAATTTCGCAGCCGGTGTTGCACTGCAAGCAAGTCGTGTAGATGTAGTCGGAAGCTCGCGCCGGCGCCCTGGCCCCCGCCTGCTGAGCTGCTTTGAGCGCTGCTGCGAGCCAGGCGCCGCCCAGCAGAACCCCACTGGAAAGGACCTGCCGTCGCGGGCAGAGCTCACTGCCGCCTTGCGGCGTGCTGCCGGTTACCGTCTCGGCCATGACCTCCCTCCTTACGAGTGACAAGCTGCGCAATCCAGATGTTCGGCCTCGGGGATGGGTTCCTCGAAGTAGATCACCCGTGGTTTGAGCCCCATGTGTTGGTGCTTTGCGAAGATGCGCCGGTCCGGCATGAGTTCATGCAGGAAACTGTTGGGATTGTTCAGATTGCCGAAATACATCGCCCCGGTGATGCAGGTGGTCACGCATGCCGGCAACATGCCCGCCTCCAGCCGGTGCGCGCAGAAGGTGCACTTGCGGGCCGTGTCCTTCAGACGGGTCGTGGCCGGATCGCGGCTGTAGATGCTCCCGTATTCGACGAAGCTCCGCGCCTCGTAGGCCTGCGGGGCAGGAGTCGACTGCGTGAACGTCGCCCCGTTGTCGATGTGAATGGCCTTGACCGGACAGGCGGCGGCCGCCGCCATGGCATAGGGCCCCTTGAGGAGGTCGAGGCGGAGCTCGACGATGCCGTCCGGGCGCTTGCGAATCATCCCGCTCGGCACCGCTTTGGCGCACGGCGGGTCGTCGCAGTGGAGGCAGTTGATGGGTTTGAAGATGGCCCACTGCCGCGAGCCGAGCGACAGCTCCAGCTTGATGACGCGGCGGATGCTGCCGGCTGGCCCGGTCGGGACCTCGGCCCGACAGGCCACTGTGCAAGCGTCGCAGCCGATGCATTTGCGTGTGTCGACGACCATGAGCCAGCTGGGCGGCTGGCCGCTTGCAAGCGTCTGGTCAAGGTCCTGTTGCATGCGCAGCAGCTCCTCGCCCCGTGTCCGTGCCGATGGCGGCGGAATCGGGGCGGCTTCTGCGCGCCGCGATGAGAGAGCCTTCAAACCGCCGCAGGCGCTGGCCCCGCCCGCGCCAATGCTCGCCAGCGCGCGGAAAAACCGGCGCCGGGAAGCCTTCGGTGGCCTCGATTCCGCAGGCCTCTGTTCCATAGCTTCCTCCTCTTACGCACGGCGTCAATCGAGATGAACGGCTCTGCAATTCGGTTTCCACCGGACCGCTGGAGGCCGCGCGCGGAAGACCGCTCAAACCGCCGCTGGCCAAAGCTTCTTCACACCATTCGGCCCGGCCGGCTGGGGCAAATCGCGCAGTTTCGAGAGGAACGCGTTCAGTAAAACAGGTATTTCTTCCAGCGCTCGTCGGCGTGGGCCAGCTGGCGCATGATGTGACGGCTCGTGTGGAGGGTGAAGGGCCGGGGCAAACGGGTCAATTTCATGCCAGCCTCCTCTGGCGTGCGGTTGCCCTTGCGGTTGTTGCAGTCGTGGCAGCAGGTCACCAGGTTCTCCCACGCCGTCTCGCCGCCGCGCGAACGCGGGATCACGTGGTCCAGCGTCAGCTCCGAGGAAGGTAGCGTGCGGCCACAATATTGACACGTGTAGCGGTCCCGCATCAGGATGTTTTTGCGCGAAAGCGGCCGCGTCTGGTGGGGGATGCGCCGGTACTCCAGCAATCGGATGACCGAAGGAAGGGGCATGGCGCGCCAGGCGGAGTGCACCACCACGTGGCTGAGCTCCTCGGCCGCCGCCACGCCTTTGAGCAGCAGCACGATCGCCCGCCGCGCCGCGCAGATGTGGATGGGCTCGTAGCTGGCGTTGAGCACGAGCACCGGACGTCGGAGCCGGTCGAGGTTCGTCATCGGGCCGCCACCGCCGCTGCTGCTTGCCGGGCCGCTACCGGCGCGACCGCGCGCCGGTCCACGCGCGCCACCACCAGCAGCGCCACGTAAGCTGCGCCGGCGCGTTTGAGCGCGAGCGCGCACGCTGCTGCCGTCGCCCCCGTCGTCATGACGTCGTCCACCAGCAGGAGGCGCAACCCCGCCAACCGCGCCTTCCGCCTCACGCGGAAGGCCCCGAGAACATTCTGCCGCCGGGCGGAATGGCTCAAGCCCGTCTGCGCGCGCGTGGCCCGGACCCGCCGCACTGGCTTGAGCACGGGAATGCCGGACCGCCGCGATACCTCCCGCGCCAGCAATTCCGCCTGGTTGAAGCCCCGCCGCCAGCGCCGCAGCCAGTGCAGCGGCATCGGCACCAAGGCATCAAAGCGGTGTTCCCGGGGCAGGGCGCGCATCAGGTACTCCCCAAGCGGGCGCGCCAGAGTTTGCACGCCCCCGTACTTGAACAAGTGGATCAGTTCGCGCAGGACACTTTCGTAAGCCCCGAACGAGTATGCCGCGTCAAATCCGCGCAACCCGCTGCGGCACAGCGCACAACGACCGTGCTCGTCTAAAGGATAGCGGTTAAGAAACGGCGTGCCGCAAGCCACACAGAAGAATTCGGCCGACAGGGGAAGCGGGGCGGCGAGGCATTGCGGGCAGACGGGAACGCGCGACACGTCCCTGAGCGGCTCGCCGCAGATGCGGCACTCGTCCGGAAAGATCAGCGCAAAAATCGCTGCCGCCGTCTTCCTGGCGCGCTCGTGAAGCCCGGCGGGTCTGATCTCTGGGAACCAGCTACTGGAGAAGACCCACCTCCTTCTCGACGTATAGTTTACCTCAGAGGCGGCGCGACGCCAAACCGTGCGGGCGCCGCGACGACCTCTTCGCCGATTGGTCCAAGCCCGCCGGAGGACGAACCGAGCTGCCGCGGCAAGCCGCTCGCGTGATTGCCGCACCGCCGGCGTCCGGGCTTGAAACCGACCGTCGCTTGGTTCGTCTAATACGGCGGAATCGCCAAATAACCACGGGAGGAGAAGCGCTATGCTCAAAAACCTGCTCGCCTTGACTCTGGTATTGGGCGTTTCCGTCGCCCTGGCGAAGACTTACACCATCAACATCGCCCGCGCGGCCCAGGTCGGCACGGCGGAACTCAAACCAGGACAGTACAGCCTAAAAGTTGAGGGGAACAAAGTCGTGCTGACCAGCCGCACCGACCGGCATACGGTGGAGTTGCACGCCAAGAAGGTGGAAACGGCGGAGAAGAAGTTCGACAATACCTCCATCGTATTCCGGGAGGCGGAAGGCAAGACCACGATTCGCTCCATCGCGCTGGGTGGCAGCAACCTGCGCGTGATTTTCGAGGAGTAAATCGCGGCCGATCGGGCAGCCCTGGAGCGTTCCGGGGCGACTTTCATCAAGTGAGCTCCCGAGGTGGGAGCTTTTCTTTTCTCAGGTCCACCCACACCGGGAAGAGCTCCGGATTTTCTAACCAGGTGGTAAGCCACAAGAGGGCTTCCTTTTTCTCCGCTCTTTTGGCGGGCGTCAGTCTTGGGTTCTGCGCCGCCAAACGGGTATGAGCCTTGCTGGTGAGCACGAGTTGGCGTACCCGCTGGGCCCGTTCGCGCCCGCCTTGCCGCACCGCCTCCCCGTACTCGCGGGCCAACGCGGTCAGCGTCCGCTCGAGCTCTTCGAGCGAATCCTGACGCACACCCTCGACCACGGGATCCAAAGGCAGGCCACAGGCGCGGACGAGTTCGCGCAGGTAGCGCTCAGAGGTCGGAGCGAGGCGGCAGCGGATCTCCTCCCATTCGACCTCGCCGATCCGAGCGGGCTGCTTTTCGGCCAGGTATTCCTCCAGCTGGCGGCGCTTGGACGCGCGACGCGAGGCCACGGCGGTATTTTCGGACGGCGCGTTGGTGTGCGTCCAGCGTGGCCGAAAAAATATGGCCCCCGGAATCGTCCGAGCGGGCGACGAAATACAGGTAGTTCGTTCGGGCCGGCCGCAGCGCCGCCTCGAGGGAGGCCAGTCCCGGATTGGCGATCGGGCCCGGCGGCAACCCGTCGTACTGATACGTGTTGTAGCGGTGGCGACGTTCCAGGTCGGAGCGATAGAGAGCCCCGCGATAACGGTCCTCGAGCAGGGCAGCGTAGATCGCGGTGGGATCGCACTCCAAACGCATGCCGCGCCGGAGGCGATTGCGAAACACCGAAGCCACCACGGGCCGTTCCTCCGGCAGGGCGGTTTCCTTCTCGATCAGCGAAGCCAACGTCACCGTCTCATGAACGGGTGCGTCCGTGTTCAACTGGGCCCAAGCCATGCGGAAGCGGTCGGTCATCTGGCGGCACAATTGAGCGGCGCTCATGTGACGCGTGACGCGGTAGGTGTCGGGGAACAGGTAGCCTTCCAAGGTGGGCGCTTCCGGCGCGAGGTCGCGAATCAAGCTCGGATCGCGCGCGGCTCGCAGGAAATCGTCGCCGCCGATCACGCCCAGCCGGTCCAGCGCCTCCGCGATATCGAAGATGTTGTAGCCTTCCGGCACCGTCAGCTCGTGATAGAAGACGTCGCCTCGGACCATGCGGTCGAAAATTTCCCAGACCGAGGCCCGGCGGTCGAACAGGTACTCCCCGGCGTGGAGGCGGTCCCGCGGCCGCAGGGCCCGGGCCAGCAACAACTGCCACCGGAAGCGGATCACGCCCGCCTCGGCCAGCCGCGTGGAGATCGCCACGGCGCCCGAGCCTCGCGGGATGTCCACGAGGACACGGTCCCGAAACCCGCGGTAGGGGAGGTGGAGGGAGCCCCAAGCGGCCAGGAGCACTCCCACGGCGACGGGGATCAGCACGAGCGGGCGCCGAAGCAGGCTCATGCCGAACCCGCGGTCTGCGGCGAAGCCGCCAGCGCTTCCAGATAGCTGCTCAGCAGGAGCACTGCCGAGAGCCGGTCCGCGGCCCGGCTGCGCTTGGCGCGGCTGATGCCGCTCGACCGCAGCACCCGTTCGGCCGACTTCGTCGTCAAGCGCTCGTCCCAAAGGATGACGGGGCGGCCGGTTCGCCGTTGCAGCTTCTCGGCGAAGCGCCGCGCCCACTCCGAGCGGCGGCCCTCGGCCCCGTCCATGCGGATGGGATTGCCGACTACCACCAGCACGACATCCTTTTCCTCGATCAAATGCGCCAGGCGATCCAGATCCTCCCGCTCGGTCCGGCACTCCAGAGTGTCCAAGCCCTGGGCCGTGAGGCGCAACTCGTCGCTGACGGCCACGCCGATGCGCCGTTGGCCGAGGTCGAGCGCCAGAATGCGGCCTGCGACAGGAGCAGGATGGACGTTCACGATCCCTGCATGATTATACCCCGCAGTTGTTTCCGTCGCCGTGTTACACTAACGGACGAGCATCCCGCGCGGGGTTGTGGTCGGTGGCGGTTCTTACTCCTCCAGCTCAGACCCAGAAAATTCGTAACACCGGCACGACGATCCTCGCGCTGGCCGCCTTAGTGGCGCTGCTGTATTTCGGCCAGGCGCTGTTCGTCACACTGGCGATTGCGCTAATCATCGCCTTCATCCTCGAGCCGGGCGTGAACCTGCTGATGAAAGTTCGCCTGCCCCGCCCGGTGGCGAGTTTCGTGGTGTGCGTGCTGGCGCTGCTCGTGCTGTACCTGGCCGGCCTCGGCTTCTACACCCAAGTCCTCGGCTTGTACCGGGACCTGCCGGCGTACAGCCAGCGCATCGAGGAGCTGGTGGAAGCCGCGGCCACACGTCTGGAAGAGATGGAGCGCTCCGTCTACCGGCTGATCGTGCCGCGGCGCCTGCGAGGAGACGACGCGGCCGTCCAGCCGGCGCCTCCGCCGCCCCAGCCAGCCACGGCCCGGCGACGGCGCTCGGCGGAGCCGCCGGCCCCCGTCACGCCGCCCGTGCAGGAAGTGCGGATTCTCCCCGAGCGGTCGCCGCTGCGCGCCTATGTTTACGCGCACCTGGGATCGGTCTACCAGGTCCTGCTGATGGCCTCCTTTGTCCCGTTCCTCGTCTATTTCATGCTGAGTTGGCGCGATCACATCCACCGCAGCTTCCTCCAATTGTTCGAAGGACAGGACCGGCTGGTGGCGGGCAAGAGCATGGAGGGGATCGCCGCCATGGTGCGGGCCTTCGTGGTGGGAAATTTCGTGCTGTGGGTGATTTTGGCGGTCGTGAGCTCGCTGCTGTTTTGGCTGTTCAAGCTCCCGTATCCGCTCCTGACCGGTCCGCTCAGCGGCCTGCTCAGCCTGGTTCCCTACATCGGCCTGCCGCTTGCCATGGTCCCGCCCTTTTTCGCCGCCCTGACTGTCCATCAAACCATGACCGCCTATCTGATGCTCGGCAGCACGGTGGCGGTGCTGCACCTGCTCGCCCTCAACTTGCTGTACCCCAAGATCGTGGGCTCGCGCGTCCATTTGAACCCCTTGGTGGTCACCATCGCGCTGATGGCGTTCGGCGTGCTGTGGGGGGCCATCGGGCTGGTGCTGGCGATCCCGATCGTGGCGGGCATCAAGGCGGTGTGCGACAACGTCACCAGCTTACAGCCGTACGGCCGGTTGATGGGAGACTAAGTGGGCCCCCGCTTCTGGATGTTTGTCGGCGCTGGGGTGTTGATTGTGGGCGTATTCGTCGCGGCGGTTGTCTACCTGCAATGGGGCGCCCACGTGGAACTGAAAGGGTCGATCCTGAAGGTGCGCACCGCGGCCGCCGACGAAAACAGCTCCATCGCCGTGCTGGATTTTCGCTTCGTCAATCCCTCCGACTACCCCTTCATCGTGCGCCGCGTGGACGTGTACTTGGAGGATGTCAGTGGGCGAGTGCACGAGGGAAGCGTGGCGAGCGAGGCGGACGCTAAACGGCTGTTCGAGGCGCTGCCCCTGCTGGGGCAGAAGTACAACGAATCCTTGCTGATCCGCACGCGGGTCTCTCCGAGGCAGTCCATGGACCGCATGATTGCGGCGCGCTTCGAAGTGCCCGAAGCGCAACTGGCGTCGCGCAAGCGGCTCTGGGTTCGCGTGGAGGACGTAGACGGGGCCGTGTCGGAGATCGCCGAGGAGAAGTAAACCGCGGGCTCAGCCCGGCCGGACGGGCCGTCACAGCTCGAGTGGTTGCAACCGGTAGACTTCGAGGCCCGCCGGCGAACGATAGAGGCGAGGAATCCGGCGCTTGCGGAGCACCTCACGCAGGGCGGTTCGGCCCCGCGCGGGCAGAGGTCCCCAATACTCGTCGGCGGGGGTTAGCAGGATGTAGTGGATCCCGAGCGGCTGCGCCAGGCGCTCGAAGCGAGCAAGGAACTCGCGAGCCCCCTGAGGCTGTGTCCGGTAGTAGAACGTCGTGGGCACAATGATCCGCGAGGCTCGTCGGCCCGTGTAGAGAAACACGGCAGTGTCGTTGAATGCAAAGAGCCGCGCTCGCTCCGGCAGGTGCCCTCGGATCCAGCGATACGCCTCAAGGTTTTGCTGGTGGTGCACGCGCGCGGCTTCGAACCAAGCCGGAAAGTAGCGCCAGTGTGCGGCGGCGGCCAAGTAGAGCGCTAGGACGGCGGCGCCGACGAGGCCACCCAACACGAGCGCTCCCACAATTCGTTGTGATGCGGCCGAGCCTCGCAGTGCGGCGACGGCCAGGCCGCTGACGTGGCGCACCTCGACGAAAGCGCCCGCCAGGACAAGCGGCAGCAAAGGGGCAACGAACCGCTCGCTGGGCGGATAGTGCCAGACCACCAGGAGCAGTGACAAGCCGGCGGCGAAAAATCCATGCTGAAGTCCTGGGCCGGCTCGCGCGAGCCGCCAGCAGCCGGCCATCGCCGCCAGCGCCGGCAGCCGGCCGCCCCACTGGAGCCAAAAGTCTCCCTCGGGGTTCACCCAGAGGAGAGCGCCGATCGCGGAGAGTAATTCCCCGAAGTTCCGCCACACCACCGACGGCAACTCCCGCCAAGCGATCATCGCTGAGTGGTACCCCAGATAATCCGTGTAATACAGGGTGAGCAAATCGGCGGACGGCGGCTTGTGGGAAAACGCCCAAAGCACCCAGCCGGCCACGAAAGGCGCCATCGCAACACTGAAGGCCCCTGCCGCCCGGAAACGCCTGCCGAGACAATAGCCGGCGGGAACCGAAACCAAGAGCACGATGCCCGCCGTGCGAGTCAGAAATGCGAGGCCGGCTAATCCTCCCGCCAGGGCGGCAGGCCAAAGCGCGCTCGAAGTGCGGGCCGCCAGGCACAGCGAGGCCAGACACAGCGCCGTAAATGGCAACTCGGTGAGCAGCATCGTGCCCAGAGCGGCGACGAGCGGATGCAGGGCCAGCACCGCACACAGCAGCGCGCACACACGCCAGCTCCATCCGAGCGAGCGGTAAAACCACCCCGCTGCGCCGACAACGATGGGAACCATCAGCCACGCGAGCGCAGCGGCGAGGGACAGGTTATCCGGGAAGCGCGGATTGGCCTTCCAGACCCATGACAGCAAGAAAGGGTAGAGCGGCGGGTACTTGGTCTGATACGGCTCGCCGGGAAAACTTGGGAGCCGGTATCCGGAACCCTCGGCGAGCGACTTGGCGGTGACCCAGTACAGCCCGTCGTCGCCACTGAAATTGCCCAGGGTCGGCATGTGGCGGTTCTGCCAGGCGAACCAAGCCGAGGGAGCCAGGGCTGCGACGATCACACCGAGCCACGCGCGGCTCCGGAGGGAGCGCCCGACTGCCGCCAGCCTTTCACTCGTCATGACTCCCCGCGTCCAACCGGGCTCACCCGCAAGCCCACAAGGGTGGTCTTCCCCTCAGACGAATATCGGCCGCCGGAAGGTCCCGGATCACCTCGCCCGCCGGAGGCGATCCTGCGCTTCGCTATGATCAGCTTGTGCGAGCCGTGGCCGTCGTTCCGACCTATAACGAGCGCGACAACCTGCCTCTACTCGTGGCGAAGATTCGGGAGCACGCCCCGGAGCTGGACCTGCTGATCGTGGATGACAACTCGCCGGACGGCACTGGCCAGCTCGCCGAGGAGCTCGGCCGCGACTCCGGCGGCCGGCTCCGCGTGCTGCACCGCGCTTCGAAGCAAGGCCTCGGGCGCGCCTACGTCGCCGGATTCCAACAGGTGCTGGCGGAGGGATACGACATCATCGTGCAGATGGATGCGGACCTCTCCCACGACCCGAGTTTTTTGCCGCAGTTTTTCGACCGAATTCGGGAGGCGGATTTGGTGCTCGGCTCCCGTTACTTGCACGGCATCGCGGTGGTCAACTGGGACTTCAAGCGACTGCTCCTCAGCAAGTCCGCGACAGCCTATGTCCGCCTGGTTACGGGCATGCCGTTCACGGACCTGACGGGTGGGTTCAAATGTTGGCGCCGATCGGCTCTGGAAGCGGTGGGCCTGGAGGATGTCTTCGCCAACGGGTACTTGTTTCAGATCGAGACGACTTACCGGGTGTGGCGCAAGGGCTTCCGCATCGCGGAGGTGCCGATCATTTTCTTCGAGCGGAACTTAGGCGCCTCGAAGATGGACCTGCACGTCATCTGGGAAGCTTTGTGGGGGGTCATCCGGTTGCGTATGCGCGCCTAGCCGGAGACTCTAGGAGCCAGGAACTCGGATCGCTGCTAGAAATGCCGCCGTGCCTACCGCCACCATCAGGCCGTGAGGCAACTTCACAGCCATGGGGTGGCGGACGTCGAGTTCCTCTCGGCGCAAATAGGGGGGCCGCAGATAGAAAAGTTCTTTGAGCATGAACCCGACGTTTTGCAACGTCCTGCGCAAACGCCCCTTCCAGGCCAGGAGTGCTACAGCACACAAGGCTCCTAGGATGCTGCTGATCAGGAAGATAGTGAACCAGTGGGCGGGACCGACAATGGAGCCCAGCGCAGCCATCAGCTTCACATCGCCCGCCCCCATGCCGCGCACCAGGTACATCGGGAAGTAGATGACCACCGCCAAGCCGAGCCCGGCCGCCGCGCTCTGAAGGCCCGACCAGCCGAACCGGGAGGCGTTCAATGCCACGCCGAACAGCAAGGCCGACAAGGTAAGCCAGTTGGGAATGCGACGATACCGAAGGTCATACACGCCGGCCACCAGGACAGTGGCCGCGAGCAAAACCTGATGTTCGGCCGGCGGGTGCGTCACCGCCCGTATGATCGGCGGAACGCACCCGGCGCTTCAGCGGGGCTCGATCCCGATGCTCGATTTAGGGGACACGGAACCGTGCAATATAGCCGTAAATGCCCGGCTCCTGGTTCCACCAGCGGTGCTGGAAATCATCGCCCCAGAACCGGCTGTACTCGGCCGTCGCCAGCGTGCGGTCGACGGTGGGGATGAACGGCTCGTACCACAACGAAGAGCCCAGGTGCGCATCCTCCGGTAGGCGGGCGGGCCGCACCACGAAGCGTGCCACACTGCCCACGCTCACCGTGAGACGCTCCTGTTCCCGCACCATCGAGATGGGCAGGCGATGCACGTCCACGATGCGCCCCAGGACGCGTCCGTAACGATCGCGCAGAAGATCCACGAGCGCCTCCTGCTGCTGCGGTCCGGCCGCGTCCACGAAGAGCACGCTCTTGCGCTCGGTTTCCGGCAAGCCCAAGTGCGCGCCCCCGAGGATCATGGCAACGGCTTTGGCGCCGCCGAGGGCGACGCCGCGATAGTTCCCTTCTCGAACGGCCCACGTAAGAAGGGCTTCACGGCCGCCGGTGGCCATCTCACCGGAATACAGGCAGCCACACGTATAGACGTGCCCCGAGCGAACCTCTACGTAGTCGCCCGTGACCACGGCGGCGGGCGGGGCGGCGAAGAGGGCCGCGCCGGCCAACACGAGGAGGGTGAACAGGACGGTTGCAGATTTCATGGTCTCTACCTCCGTTTGTCCATAATGTACCACGGACGCGGCTGAGAGGATCCACCCTTTACAGGCCGGAGGCGAAATGGTGGTCGTAGCGCCCCTCGAGAACGGCTTCGAGGCTCATGGTGACGAAGACGTGCCCCGCTGCGCCGAAAAGGCCGTAGATGCTCCGCGTCGTTTCGTAGGCCGGATGCATATGCCCGTAGAAGTTCAAGCGCCGGGGAGCCAGCAGACCGGCCGCTTCCGGAAGATCCGTGTAGCGGAGCACCCCGAGAAACAGCGGGGCCTCCCGATGGCTGGACGGGGGTTCGATGAGAATCACCTGCCCCACCGCCGGCTCCAGTAGGGCCGCATAGAGGCCGAGGATGCCGGAGGCGCCCTTGCCAGCGACGGTGATGCGCCGGGGATCCACGCCGTCTTGGAGGCGCAAAACATGGAACGCGGCCAGCACGTCGGCCAAGCGCAGGGAGTCCACCGTGTGGCCCACAAACATGGCGTTGCGCAGCACCGATTTCCAGAACGTTTTCTCCCAAGGAACCTCTCCAATGCCCCGGGGGTAGACGGCCATCCAGGCGGCGCGCCCCCGCCGCGTCACCCCTAGCAGCAACGCTTCAATCGCCGCCCGGTCTTCCCCGTCGGAGGCCACGTACAGCAGCGACGGCAGGGCGTCGGCGGCCGCTTCGGGCCTGTATAGCAGCGCTCGCAGGCTGATGTCCTCCTCTGTGCTGATGACCAGTTCCTGGACCCGCCCGTCCGGTGCGGCCGCCGACCGACTCCAGCGCACATTGCGCGGGCAGCGTTCCACGGCGGCCAGCACTTTCGTCTCGAGTTGCTCCAACAGCGCCTTGCGGCGCGCCTGCCAAGCCGCCAGCGACGGAAAAGGCCCCGCGGCCGGCCGCAAGGTGAAGCGCTCGTGGATCCGGTAGTTTTCCGCATCGGCCGGAGGGCGGCCGCCGAACACGGCCAGGTTTTCCGGCGGCTCCTCCGTATAGGTCAGGTCGAGTGGCCGGTCCGCGACGCCGAGCAGATGCTGGTCGAACCAGCGGATGGCCTGCTCGCGGAGGAAATCGGAATCCTCATGGCCCGCCTCCACCACGACGTTTCGGAAATCGTCCGGCCGGCCGTAGGAGCGGTACAGCGCGCCGATTCGCCGTTCGAACTCCTCGTAGCCGGGGACCGGAAACAGTGCGTCTTTGCGCCCGTGCGCCGTGAGCAGCGGGCGGGGAGCGATCAGGGCCCCCAGATGAAGCAGATCCTGGCGGGCGAAGTTGATCGGGAACATACAGTCACAGTGGCGGCGCTGCGTGTCTTCCTGCACCATGGCCGCGTAGGTGCCGATCCCCATGATCGGCGCGACCGCCCGGATGCGGTCGTCCACGGCGGCGGTGAACCAGCTCATCGCGGCGCCCCCGGAGCGTCCCGTCATGCCGATTCGGTTCTTGTCCACCTCCGAACGTGTTTCCAGATAATCAACGGCCCGGATGGCATTCCACACTTCCACCCCGGCGGGCGTGTAGCCGCGCGAGTACCAGTCGTACATTTCCTGGGAGTACACGCCGTGGTGCAGGCCGAAGGTCTCGGCGATCTGGATGGGATCGAGAATCAAGGCGACATAGCCATTCTTCGCAAGCGAGATACCATGCCGCTGGTACCTGACCTTGGCGCCGTACGGCGAGTAACTGTGCCCACATACGTACACGATCCCGGGCACCGGCCCGGACATCGGCTTTGGAAGGTACAGGTTCGCCGTGACGTAGATCTTAGGGAGACTCTCGAAGGCCAGCTTCTCGACGACGTAAGAACCTCGGTCCAGCCGGCCGGTGATCTGGGGATTGAGCGGGGAGCGTTCGGGCCAAGGCAGCAGCCCGAGCATGTCGCGAAGCTCTTGGCGGCGCCGGGCCCGGAGCGGCTCCCAAGTTTCCTGGGAAGCGATCTCGGCGGCGGCGCGATCCGTGACCGCCCGCGCCTGCCGCTCGAGCCAGCGGCGCACTTGCGCTCGGCTGTCGAGCATCCGCTGCCAAGCCGTTTCGGAGGGCGGATCTTCCGCCGCCGCGAGCAGTACCAAAAGCAGGAGCCAGCCGCTCATGGCTGGGATTATGTCACGGCGATCGGTTTGGGGGATAATCGGAGCAGATGTTCCGTGCCGTCCGGGAGCAGATCGAGACGATCTTTCGCGAGGATCCGGCGGCGAAGAGCGTGCTCGAAATCCTGCTCTGCTACCCCGGCTTCCACGCCATCCTGCTGCACCGGCTCGCGCACCGGCTTTACTGCTGGCGGATCCCTCTCATTCCCCGGCTGATTTCCCAGATCGGCCGCTGGCTCACCGGGATCGAGATTCACCCCGGGGCCAAGATCGGAAG
>JANWXD010000017.1:0-37855 GCA_025055455.1 Bryobacteraceae bacterium | reverse complement strand
GGTGGTGATCGGGGAGACGGCGGAGATCGGCGACGACGTGCTGCTTTACCAGGGCGTCACCCTGGGCGGCACGGGCAAGGAAAAAGGCAAACGCCACCCCACCATCGGCAATCACGTGGTCATCGGTGCCGGGGCCAAAGTGCTCGGCAACATCCGCATCGGCAACCACGTCAAGATCGGCGCTGGTTCCGTGGTTATCCACTCCGTGCCAGACCACTCCACGGTGGTCGGCGTGCCGGGCCGCGTGGTGCGGACGCGTGGCGAGCTCATCGAGAACGAAGTGCTCGAGCATGGCAAGCTTCCCGACCCGCAGGGGCAGGCCATCGAGGAGCTGACGCGCCGCGTGGAACAGCTCGAACAGCAGTTGCAGGCGTTGCTCGAGGATCGCGTCACGGAGAAACGGAGTCACTGACCATGAGCAAGATCTCGGTCGTGATTCCGGTCCACAACGAAGAGCCGTCGCTGCTGCCGCTCTACGACCGGCTGACGGCGGTGTTAGAGCGCATGGGACGGCCTTACGAAATCCTGTTCGTGGACGACGCTTCCTCGGATGGCAGCTTCGAGCTGCTGTCGAACTTGGTGGAGACCGACGCCCGGCTCAAGGTGATCCGCCTGCGCCGCAACTTCGGACAGACCGCGGCGCTGGCGGCGGGTTTCCACCACGCCCAGGGCGACATCATCGTGTCGATGGACGGCGACTTGCAGCACGACCCCGAGGATCTGCCGGCCCTGGTCGCCAAGATTGACGAAGGCTACGACATCGCCAGCGGCTGGCGGAGGCATCGCGTGGATCACCCCCTCACGCGGCGCCTGCCGTCGCGCATCGCCAACTGGCTGGTGGCGAAAGTTTCCGGACTGGAGTTGCACGACTTCGGAACGACCTTCAAAGCCTACCGAGCCGAGATCCTCCGCGACGTGCAGTTGTACGGCGAACTGCACCGCTTTATCCCCGCGCTGGCCAGCTTTTACGGCGCCCGGATCGCCGAAGTGCCCATCCGCAACAACCCGCGCCAGGCGGGCAACTCCCATTACGGTTTGCGGCGCACTTTCCACGTCCTCTTCGACATCCTCACGCTTAAGTTCCTCCTCAGCTACCTCACACGTCCCATGTACTTTTTTGGCCGACTGGGATTGGGGGCCACCTTGGGAGGAGGGGCGATCCTAGCCTGGCTGTTGGTCCAGAAGATCCGCGGCTACCCGTTGATGACCGAGCACGGACCTCTGATGGTCGCCGGAGGGCTGCTGCTTTTGACGGGACTGATCATGTTCAGCACCGGCCTGCTCGGGGAAGTTTTGACGCGCACCTACTTCGAGAGCCAGGGCCGCCGTATTTACGCCATCCGGGAGATCCGCGAGCGGCGGGAGCCGCCGGTCAAAGGAAGCCGGAAATAGCTCACGCCTCTTGGCCCAGCATCCGGGCGCGCTGCCAGTATTCTTCGAACAGCCCTTTCATGGCTTGCCCGAATCCGGCGTGGTCGAAAACCACGGAGGTCCACCGCGGCCTGGTGATGACCGGATCCAGCAGCGCGACCAGGCCCTGCCGGCCGTCGAACAGCGCCAGCTTCATGGGCAGAGAATCCGCTTGCCGCACTTCGACGCCTGCCGCCAGATAATCTTCGAGTCGCTGGCGGTGTTCGGCGTCCAGGGGCTCGGCGCCGAGCAAGAGCCGGCAGCAGACGCCCCGCAGCCGCGCCTGCTTCACCAGTTGCTCCTCGAAGGGGTCCACGGCATACGGCGGGCGGGAAAACTCCAGGTACTCGTGCTCTACCTCGGAAAGCATGCGCCGGTATTGAGCGGCGGTCTGGTCCGGGTCACTGACAATCCGAAGGAAATCGAGCGTACCCCGGCCGCCGCGTCCTTCCGAATAGGCCGCCATCAAATCCTCCACCAAGCCTTCGGCCATCCGCGCCTGCTCGGTGAGTTCCTGCTCGAGCAGTTGCCGTTTCCGACCGATGTAGGCCGGAATAGCCAGGGCCGGTTCCACAGCGGAGAACAGCTTCGTTTTCTCCTGCACCACTTGAGCAAAGCCCTTCTCCACCAGGCTGTCGAGCACCTCGTAGATCTTCTGCCGGGGGACGTGGGCCCGGGCAGCCAGCTCCAGGGCCTTGAAGCGGGGGTGACCAATGAGCACTAAGTACGAGCGCGCCTCGTACGCGTTCAGTCCGATTTGCTGAAGGCGCTTCCAAAAGCGCTGAAAGTCAATCCCTGCGAGTTCCTCGTCCATGAGCCCGCCCTGCAAGACCAACACCATACCAAAGCTGTGAACGGATGGGGGGTCACGGCTGAAGTTCCTCCTGGGCAGCTAAAGTAGGTAAGAGGGTAGAGGCAATGCGTGGCAACCATCCCGAAGGCGTCCTGGCAACCCAAGCGCTCACGTTGCCGGCCGTGCCGCTGACGGTGGAGGGCTCGAGCGTTCTCCACCAGATGTTCCGATTGCGCCGTGCCGCCTGGCGTGCCGTGGGCGACGACGAGCGCCGCCAGATCACCGCCGAGGCCGCGGCGGTTCTCGAGGAGATGGAAGGCGGGCAGGACACGCAGACCGGGCTTTACGCTTTGCTCGGACACAAAGGCGACTTGCTGGTTCTCCACTTCCGACGCAGTTTCGAGGAGCTGAGCACGGCGGCGCTGCGCGTGGCTTCGCTGCGGCTGGCCGACTACCTCGAGCCGGCGGCTTCCTACCTTTCGGTGGTGGAACTGGGCTTGTATGATTCCACGGTGAAACTGTACACGCGCCTCGCTGAACGCGGTATCGAGCCGGAGAGCGAAGAGTGGCGGCACGAAGTGGAGGAAACGCTCGATCAGCACCGCAAGGCCATGGCGCCGCGCCTGTGGCCTTCCATTCCGCCGCGCCGCTACCTCTGCTTCTATCCCATGGACCGCAAGCGCGATGCCGCGGGCAACTGGTACCGCCTGCCGATTACCGAGCGGCAGCGGCTCATGCACGAACACGGCGAGGCGGGCCGCAAGTACGCGCGCCAAGTCCAGCAGATCATCTCCGGTTCGATCGGCTTCGACGATTGGGAGTGGGGCGTGGATTTATTCGCTGACGATCCGCTCGTGTTCAAGAAACTGATTTACGAGATGCGTTTCGATGAGGTCAGCGCGGTCTATGCCGCCTTCGGTCCCTTTTACGTCGGCCTGCGCTTTGCGGCGCGCGATCTGGCAACGTGGCTGGAGGGCCGCCTGCCGCCGTGGCCCTCTGTGAAGGAATCCGAACCGCGATGAGCACGGTGCTGAAAAAGCTCACCTGGGAGGACATCAAGGATCTGCCTGAGTCCCACGGCCGAACCGAACTCGTAGACGGAGAACTCGTTGTGTCCCCCACCCCGTCGTTACGCCATCAGACGATCTGCGACCGGCTTGCGGCGGTGCTCGGCGACTATGTCCACCACCGAGGATTGGGACATTTCTTCGGACGTCCGGTCCACGTCATCCTCAGTGAGCACGTCCACTACGAACCGGACCTGTGTTTCATCGCCAACGACCGGCGCCTGGAGCTGGATTCTCCCTACTTTGAGGGCGCGCCGGATCTGATCATCGAGGTAATTTCCGAGTCCAATCGCAGCCATGACACAGTGGTGAAGTTTCGCGATTACGAGCGCTTCGGAGTGCGGGAGTACTGGATTGTCGATCCCCGCGAGGAACACATCCGGGTCTTCGTGCGGGAAGGGGGCGCCTACCGCACGCTGGGCGTCTTCAGCCGGGGCGAGCCGGTCAGGTCGCACGTGCTCGAAGGCGTGACGCTCGATCCGGCGGCGGTCTTTTGACCCGTCAGCTCTCCTTCCGGTCCAGGACGAATCTCAAGTCGGCCTCGCCCTGCGGCCCGGCGATGTGTGTGTCAATCGAGAGCGTTTTCTTGTCCTCCGACAGACGCCACTTCTCGGTGATCGTCAGTTCGGTGTCCTGAAAGGTGCGCTTGGACTCGATGACTAACGTCGAGCCGTCCCACTTCGCCACGCCCTTGACCTGCTGGCCACGGATCTGGTTCACCCATTCCTTGCCGTCAGTGGTGTAGCGCAACTCCGTGGTGAACTCGCCGCGCTCGCTTGCCTGCGTGGTCACCGAGTGGAGATTGGGCTCTTCATGGGTGACCTTGCGGACGAACTTGGCGGGCGCGGGGAAGGGCCCGAAATCGCTCTTGGACGCGTTCAACGTCCACTCGCCCGAGAAGTTAGGCTTTTCCTGTGCGAATCCTGCCCCGGCGGCCAGGATCAGTAAGACCGCCAGGCAAAACAGCTTCACTGTAGTTTTCAAGTTAATCTCCCTTCTGCAGTTGCAATTGGCGAGAGGCGGTGAGGAGGCTGTGGCGGCGGCCGTAGCCGAAGTAAATCGCTAGCCCGAGAGCCAGCCACAGCAGCAGCCGCAACCAGTTGCTCCAACCCAGCCCGTAGATCATCAAGGCGTTGACGAGGATCCCGAGGACGGGAACTACCGGAACCCAAGGCGTGCGGAACGGGCGCGGGACGTCTGGCTGGGTCTTGCGCATGACGAGGATGCCCGCGCAAACGATCACGAACGCGAACAGCGTGCCGATGCTGGTCATCTGCCCCACCGCCGAGATCGGTGCAAAGGCGGAAAACAGACTGACGAACAGCATGAGCAGGAGGTTCGAGCGCCACGGGGTGCGGAAACGCGGATGGATATCGGAGAACACCTTCGGCAGCAGGCCGTCGCGGGACATGGAGAAGAAAATCCGGGACTGGCCGAGCAACATTACCAAGATCACCGAAGTCAGACCCGCGAGGATGGCCAGCTT
Organism: Bryobacteraceae bacterium; assembly: GCA_025055455.1. Classification (GTDB taxonomy): domain Bacteria; phylum Acidobacteriota; class Terriglobia; order Bryobacterales; family Bryobacteraceae; genus JANWXD01. The sequence continues at coordinate 33,099 of JANWXD010000017.1, read as the reverse complement.
GATCAACGCCCCCAGCCACCCGTACGGCGTCTGGGCCACGGCCACGGCCACCGGCGCCGCTGCACCTTTGAATTTTGTGTAGTGGGCCAAGCCGGTCATGACGACCGCAAACAGCACGTACAGCACCGTGCAGATCGCCAGCGAGCCGATGATACCTACGGGCATGTCCTTCTGCGGGTTGCGCGCTTCTTGCGCCGCCGTCGACACAGCATCGAAGCCGATATAGGCGAAGAAGATCACTCCCGCCGCCTTCAGGATGCCACTCCACCCGAATTCGCCGAAGGTGCCGGTGTTGGGAGGAATGAAGGGCGTGTAGTTTTCGGGCTTGATGAACCAAGCTCCGACCGCGATGAAAACCACGACCACGGCCACTTTGATCGCCACCATGATGGCGTTGGCCGTGGCGGACTCCTTAATGCCCGCGATCAACAAGCAAGAGATCACCACGACGATGAAAACGGCCGGCAGGTTGATGACTCCATAGACCTGCTGGCCGTTGGGCAGCTGAACCGGTTGCCAGGGAGAAGCAATGAGCGCGGGGGGCAGCTCGATCCCGAGGTCGTGCAAAAAGCTGACGACGTAAGCCGACCAGGAGATGGAAACCGTCGAAGCTCCCACGGCGTATTCGAGCACCAAGTCCCAGCCGATGATCCACGCGATCAGTTCGCCCATGGTGGCGTAGGCATACGTGTACGCGCTGCCGGCAATGGGGATCATCGTGGCGAACTCGCTGTAACAGAACCCGGCCAGAGCGCAGCCGATGGCAGCAAGGACGAACGACAGGGCGATGGCTGGGCCGGCGTATTCGGCGGCGGCAATCCCGGTGAGTGAGAACAGGCCCGCGCCGATGATGGCGCCGATGCCCAACGCCACGAGATTGCCCGGCCCCAGCGTGCGTCGTAGGGTGTGCTCGCCCGCCTCGGCCAGAATTCGCTCGAGCGGCTTGGTGGCAAACAAACTCATCCGCGTTCTCGCTCCCAGCGTCGCACAAGGATAAAACTGCAACTATAACAGACCACCCCCGCCGGTCGCAGAGGCGACACGGGCCGGCGGCGCGCCGGGATGGAACTCATGCCCGGCGACGCCAGGCGACGTACACGGGGACACCTGCGAGCACGATGATCAGTCCCGGCCAAGTGTACCGCGGTTTGTAGATCAACAGCAGGACTTCGATCAGCAGCGCGGCGGCGATGTACAGCGCCGGCAGCACGGGGTAGCCGAAGGCGCGGTAGGGGCGAGGCAAATCCGGCCGGCGAACCCGGAGCACGAACAGCCCGCTGATCGTGAGCACATAAAACAGCAGCACCGCGAAGATGACGTAATCGAGCAGGTCGCTGTAGGTGCCGCTCAGCGTCAGCAGCGAGGCCCAGACACCCTGCACGAGCAGCGACCGCACCGGCGCGTGCGTGCGGGGATCGAGCTGCGCCACGCTGCGGAAAAACAGCCGGTCGAGCGCCATCGCGTAATAGACCCGGGCGCCGGCCAACACCAGCCCGTTGATGCAGCCGAAAGTGGAAACCATGATGGCCGCCGCCATGATCTGGGCCGAGACGTCGCCGAAGACTTGCGCCGCTGCCGCCGTTCCCACGCGGTCCTCTGGGGCGTTCTGGATCGCCTCGAATGGCAACAGCCGCAGGTAGGCGAAATTCGAGGCGATGTACAGGGCGGAGACGATCGCGACGCCGAGCCCCAGCGCCCAGGGGATGTCGCGGCGGGGATTGCGCACCTCGCCGGCCGTGAAGGTCACGTTGTTCCAGGCGTCGGAGGCGAACAGCGCCCCCACCATCGCCACCCCCACCAACTGCACGCTGGTGAAGCTCCAGTCCGCGCCGCGCCAAAAGTCCGTGAAGTTAGCCGCCACAGCCTCCGAGTTGCGGGCCGCGAAAAATCCCAGTCCGACCAGGCCCGCCAACGCTCCCGTCTTGGCCACCGTGAAAATATTCTGCACGACGGCCCCGGCGCGGATGCCGCGCGTGTTGATCCAGGTGAGCAGGGCAATGACCGCGATCGCCAACGCCTGCTGCGTGCTCACCGTGAAGCCGCCCACCTGGAGCAAGTAATTTGTCCCGGAAAACCACGGGAAGAACACGCCTGTGAACTTGGCGAACGCCACCGCCACAGCGGCAATCGTTCCCGTCTGAATCACCAGGAAGAGGGTCCAACCGTAGAGGAAAGCCAAGAGGGGACCGAAGGCTTCCCGGAGGTAGACGTACTGGCCCCCGGCCCGTGGCATGGCGGCCGCTAGCTCGCCGTAGCTCACGGCAGCGATCAAGGTCAGCACGGCCGTGGCGACCCAGGTCATGATGAGCAGGCCGGGCGAGTTCACCTGGCGCGCAATGTCGGCCGAGACGATGAAGATCCCGGAGCCGATCATCGAGCCGATGACGATGGTGGTGGCGTCGAACAGGCCCAGCCCCTTGACGAGCCCCGTGTCTATCTGTTCAGTAGCTCGAGCCATTCGACGGTCCGGGCGCGGAGCGTGTCGTACGTGCACGGTTCCGGATACAAATCCGCGATCACGGCCACGCTGTCCGCGCCCGCCTCCAGCACTGACCTTGCATTCTGCCTGGTAATCCCGCCGATTGCAACCAACGGGCGGGAGCTTATCGGTCGCAGGCGGACCAGTTCCGCAAGGCCGACCACCGGATCCGGCTTTTCTTTCGTGGCGGTTCCGAAGATCGGCCCTAGGGCCACGTAATCCACCGGCTCGCCAGCCGCGGCGCGCAGTTGCGCTTCGTTATGCGTCGAAAAGCCGAGGACTGCGCCGGGCCCGAGCAGCCGGCGCGCCTCGGCCGGCGGCAGGTCGTTCTGTCCCAAGTGCAGACCCGCTCCAAAGACCATCGCCAGGTCGGTGCGGTCGTTGATAACGAACAACGTCCCTCGTTCGCGGCAGAGTGCGGCCACCCGCTCCGTCTGCTCGAAGACAGCCCGCGAGAGGTGGCCCTTGTGCCGGAACTGCAAGATTCGAACCCCGGCGTCTGCCAGGGCCTGGGCGGCGGTCTCGACGGGACACCGCCGGCGCTCGAGCGTACCCGTGTCCAGGATGGGATAGAGACGGGGAAGGATCATGATGTCGGCGGTGTTCTCATCATAACGGTCCACCGGGCACGGCGCCCCGAAGACCGGCATCCTCCGGCGGCTCCCACTCAGACCGTTCGGACCTCCGCGGCGCCCGCCGCCGGACGGCAGAGGTAGCATTCCGGAGTCACGCCGAAGCGCTCTCGATACGCGGACTGGATGGCACGGACAAACGCCGCCGCGTGGCCCGCGGCGATTAGGTTGACCGTGCAACCCCCGAAGCCTCCCCCCGTCATGCGCGCGCCCAGCACACCCGGCACGGACAGCGCCGTATCTACCAAGAAGTCCAGCTCCTCGCAGCTGACTTCGTAGTCGTGTTGCAGGCTGCGGTGGGAGGCCACGAGCAATTCGCCCATCGCTGCGAGGTCGCAACGGCGGCAGGCCTCGACGAAGGCCTCCACACGTGCATTCTCTGTGGTCACATGGCGCGCGCGGCGGAACGGCACAGGCGCCATTTCGCTGGCAAACGTCCGCAGGTCCGTCGACGTCACATCCCGGAGACTCGTAACCTCTGGCCGGCGGCGCCGCACGGCGTCCACGGCCTCGCCGCATTCGCGCACGCGGTCGCGGTAGGCCGAGGAGCCCAGTTCGTGCTTGACCATGGAGTTGACTGCCACGATCTCCATGCCTGGAGGCAACGGAACAATTTCGTGCTCCAAGCTGCGGCAGTCGATCTTGACCGCCGCCCCCTCGCGGCCGAAGACCGAGATGTACTGGTCCATGATGCCGCAAGGCATCCCGACAAACTCGTTTTCGGCGCGACGGCACAGAAGAGCCAGTTCGAGAGGATCCATCTTCCGGTCGCCGAGCAACGCCAACGCCACGCTGACCTCCAGCGCGGCCGAGGAGCTCAGTCCGGCGCCCGTGGGCACGGTGCTCGACACGAGCAGGTTGCAGCTGGGAACGTCGTATCCGGCGCGCACGAGCTCGCGGGCCACGCCCAAGACGTAGTCGGACCAATGGCCTCGCGGCGGCGCCGACGCGATCGAACTGATCGGCCATTCCACCGCCTCGTTCTGGTTCGCGGAAAAAACCCGCAGCTGGCCGCAGCCGTTGGATGACACGGCGGTGTAACAGGCCAAGTCCAGCGCCACCGGCACCACGAAGCCGAGATTGTAGTCGGTGTGCTCCCCGATCAGGTTGATCCGCCCAGGCGCCCGGAACAGGCATTCGGGAGCCATGCCGAAGCGCTCCCGGAAGACTTCCCTCAGGAGGCGCGGCGGGCCAGCCAAAGCAGCGCTCCTCCGAACACGAGCATCACGAGACCCGCGTAAAGATTGACGTTGGTCTCCGCGAGCGGGGCGCGGGCGCCGGGCGCCAGCAAGCCGTGCACACAAAGGATCGCGCCCACGAGGGCGAAGAACCAGCCGGAGGGCACCCGGAGATCCCACATGCCACTCACCAAAACCAGAAATTCAGCAGCACACACATTCCGCCCACGACCACCGCCAAAGGCGCCGGGCGACGGTACCATGCCACTCCCTCGTCGCGCGGTAACTGCGTGAGTCCGTAGACGAGCCCGCGCAGTTCCGCTTCCGGACGGGGTCGCGTCAGTAGGCTCACCAAAATCGTCACGACGAAGCATGCGGTCCAGGCGAAAATCGCGATCCAGAAATTCTGGGCCATGGTGGAGGGGAACTCATGCAGCGTCGCAACCCAGCCGCCTTTGCCCTCGGCGCGCGTAAGGCCGTGAGTGAGCGCGGCGGCCGCCGTGCCAGCCAACAGGCCGGAAAACGCCCCATGCCCCGTGGCGCGCTTCCAGAACATCCCAAGCAGAAACGTGGCAAACAACGGCGCGTTCACGAAGCCGAACACCAGCTGGAGCAGATCCATGATGTTGTTGTACAGCCGGGCCAGGTACGCCGTGGCCACCGACAGCGCCGTGCCGAAGACGGTGGTCAGCCGCCCTACCCAGAGGTAATGAGAATCGGGGGCGCGCTTGCGAATGTAGCTTTGATAGATGTCGTACGTCCAGACCGTATTCAGCGCCGTTACGTTGCCCGCCATGCCGGACATGAACGAAGCCATCAGCGCGGTGATCCCCACGCCGAGCATGCCGGACGGATAAAACTGCGCCATCAGGGTCATGAGCACCTGGTCGTAGTCGTAGCCGTCCCCCTTGCGCGGCAGCGAGTAGCCGGTGTCCATCTGCGCCAGCGCCACGGCGGCGATCCCGGGCACGATGACGATGAGGGGCATCAGCATTTTGGGCACAGCCGCCAGCAGCGGCGTGCGACGGGCCGCCGACATGGAATTGGCCGCCATGGCCCGCTGGATCACCAGGAAGTCGGTGCACCAGTAGCCGAAGGACAGCACGAACCCCAAGCCCGCCACCAGCCCGAACACTTCCACCCCCATCGGGTTGTGCGAAGCCTCTGCCACATAGCGCCACGAGTGGGTCATCGCCGCCGGCACGTGGGCCGCGATGCCGTCCCAGCCGCCCGCCCGCACCACGGCCAGAATCGCCAGCGGCGCAAAGCCGAGCACGATCAGAAAAAACTGGAGCACCTCGTTGTACATGGCGCTGGTCAGCCCGCCGAGGAAGGTGTAAATCAGCACGATCGCCGCCGACAACAACACGGAGGCTGTGAAGCTCCAGCCCAGCACGAGCTGGAACAGCAGCCCCAGCGCGTACATCGAAATGCCGGAAGAAAACACCGTCATGGCGGCGAAGGTCAGCGCGTTGAAGCCCCGGGTCTTCTCGTCGAAGCGCAGCTTGAGATACTCCGGCACGGAGCGGGCGCGGCTGCCATAGTAAAACGGCATCATGAAGACGCCTACGAAGATCATGGCGGGAATCGCGCCCACCCAGTAGAAGTGCGCCGTCATGATGCCGTACTTGGCCCCGGAGGCGCTCATGCCGATCACCTCCTGGGCCCCCAGGTTGGCCGCGATGAAGGCCAAGCTCGTGATCCAGACGGGAACCGAACGACCGGAGGTGAGAAAGTCCTCACTGGTCGCTACGCGCTTGCGCAGCAGCCAGCCGATGCCCAAGACGAAGGAGAAATACAGCGCCAGAATGACGTAATCAACGAAGGAAAGCCTCAACGGGCCCTCGCATGGCCAGAGAATCGAGAACCGAAAAGTCTACCACACGGGCCCGCGCGGACTGACGGCGTGCCGACGGGCAAGCCGGGACACCGCCCGGGGTCGGCAGGTCCGTGCCGGGTCCCGGTGCTTCTATCAGCCGGCTTTGGGTCGCAATTCCCCCAGGCGGCGGTCGATCACGGAGGCCACCGCCGGAGCCGGTTGGTCGCCGAGAACGGCTTCGTAGAGAGTCCGCGCCTGGCTGGCCCGGCCGGCTTTTTCGAGGCGCTCTCCGCAAACCAGGGCCGCGTCGTGCAACGCGGGGCGCAGTTCCGCCCGTCGGCGCTGCAGCGCATCCATGAGCGAGCGCGCAGCTTGCTCGGTGCCGATTTGGCCCAAAGCCGCTGCGGCCGCCTGCGCCACGGTCGCGTCGCTGTCCTGCAAACGCTGGGCTAGCAACGGTACAGCCGCCGCGTCCCGCCGCACGCCGATGGAGTTCAGCACCCCGGCGAGCAACGTTCCCTGAAGTTTGCGGGCCGCTTCCCGCAGGGCCGCGTCGGCGGACGGGTCGGGCACCGCCTCCAGCGTGAAACGCGCATACGTGCTCAACTGCGGATTTTCCAGAAGCGCGGCGACGGCGGCAACGGCCTCTTTGCCCCCAACCTCCGCCAGGCGCTGGCAAATTTTTGCTTTCAGGAATACAGACGCCCCGGGATCCTTGAGCAGGACCAGAAGCGTGGACGGCTGGAGGCTCCAGATTTCGCGCCACTTCTCCTCGGCTGGATGCGGCATCGCTTGCACGGCCTGCTGTCCGAGCGTGGGCCGCTGGGCGGGCGCTTGCCCGGAGGGCTGAGCTGTCGCGGTCTGTGGAGCCGAAGGTGTCTGCGGCATCGCTTTCCTCCTTCTGCGCTTCCGATTCAGATGCGCCACGGCTCCCGCATGGCGCGCGAACGCATGCGGTTGGCTTGGTCGTCGTCGACGAATTCCTCTCGCACGGGATCCCACCGCAAGGTGCGGCCGAGCTGCCAGGCGATGTAGGCGGCGTGGCAGGCGATGTGGGCGCGTGCGGTGGCCTCCTCGTGGGAGCGCGGCTGCCGACGGGACCGGACGCAATCCAGGAAGTCACGCACGTGATTCAGGGCTCGCGTGCCGGGCATGGTGGTCAACTGGATTTCGCCCCGCAGATTCTCCGAAGCCTCCATCTTGCCCGTGTCACCGGTTTCCACCCAACCGGCGTCGCCTTCGAAGCGGATGCTGCACGTGCCGAGCCCCATCCATCCGGTGTCGCGCATCACCAGGTTGACCCCATTGGCGTACCGGCACACCACGTGGTTGCCCTGGGGCGTGTACTCGACGGGTGTCGTGTCGTCAGCGTTGTTGGCCCACTGGCACAGGTCCACGGTGTGCGCCCCCCATTCCAGGATCCCGCCCCCGTGCAGATCCCAGAAGCCGCGCCAGCGGCCTGCGATGTAAGCGGAATTGTAGGGGCGCCACGGCGCCGGACCGAGCCAGCGGTCCCAGTCCACCAGTTGCTTGGGGGGCTCCGGCTCCGGGGGCAGCCAGTCGTGCGTGGTGCGGGGATCCAGGGTATTGGCGTGCAGCGTGGTCAACTTGCCGAGCTTGCCGCTGCGGGCCATCTCCACCGCCAGCACGAAGTTGCTGATGTTGCGCCGCTGCGTGCCTGCCTGGAAGACGCGCCCGTAGCGGCGCACCGTGTCGGCCAGCGCGCGGCTCTCGGCGATAGTCAACGAGCACGGTTTCTCGCAGTAGATGTCCTTGCCGGCTTTGGCCGCATAGATGCTGATCAGGGCGTGCCAGCGGTCGCTCGTGGCGATCAACACGGCGTCGATGTCCGGGCGCGCCAGCAGCTCGAACATGTCGCTGTAGGCGGCGCAATCGCGGTTGCCGTACTTTTTGTCGGCGAGGCTTTTGATCTCCTCCCGGCGTTCGTTGCGGACGTCGCAGACGGCGAGGAACTGCACGTCCGGTTGCTCGAGGAAATCGTTCAATACGTTCTGCCCGCGGCGGCCGATGCCAATGCCGCCTAGGGTGATGCGGTCGCTGGGCGGTGTGGCGCCGTTCAATCCCAGCGCCGAGCCCGGGATAATCAACGGCGCAGCCGGCGCCGCGGCGGCGGTGTGAAGGAATTTCCGTCGACTGAACATATCCTTGTCATACACTATCGCGGCGCGCGGCACAACTCCAGCCAGCGGGGCGGAAACAGCTTACGGAACTGGCGGGCGTCCGGCGGGCGCCGCGCTTCGAGCCGGTTAGGCCGTCCACGAGCACCCCAGGATCGAGGACGATCACAGCCGTCTCCGGAAAGCGCCGCGTCCGCCCACCTGCAGCGATCGAGGAATTGTCTGCAGCTCGGCCTCGACCTCCGCAGCCGGACGACGTGGAATTCGGGAGACGGGATCATGGAACACCCTGGAAGAGCCGCCGAGCTTCTCGAGCGGGCCGGCCACGGGCGGTACTGGCTCGAACGTTTTGGTAAAATAGGGTTGCCTTCGGCCAGGTAGCTCAGTTGGTAGAGCGCAGCCCTGAAAAGGCTGGCGTCGGCGGTTCGATTCCGTCCCTGGCCACCACGATTGGTCACCGCGCACCCGAGACTCCCACAGCCCACGTTGAGCGCTCCACCTCGATGAGCGGCGCATAGCCCTTGTTCGGTCGGGCGGTGTCATGATATAAGCCGGTATGCTTGCAAACCTCGCGCGGCTCATTGTCCTGATGACCAGCCTCGCTTTCAGCCAATCCCGACCCCCGCGGGTCGCCGTGACTGGGATCATTCACGAGTCGAATTCCTTCAACCCCGTCAAGACCACGCTTGCCGACTTCGGCTGGCCGCACCCACGCCACACACAAGAGAGTTTTCTGGCTCGGTACGAGAAAGCCAACGACTTCATCAGCGGCTACATCGAGGGGGCGCGGAAATTCGGGCTCGAGCTGGTCCCGCTGCTGATCGCAGAGGCAACTCCCCGCGGCCCGGTGTCGGCCGAGGCGTTCGAGACGATGAGCGCAGAAATCATTCGATCCTTGAGAGCGACGCCGGATCTGAGTGGCGTCTTCCTGGCCCTGCATGGGGCCATGGTCGTCGAAACGTTCCACTCCGGCGACGCCGAGCTGACCGCTCGCGTGAGGAAAGCCATGGGGCCGGACTTTCCAATCGTCGTCACTCACGATTTCCATGCGAACGTGACCGAGCGGATCGTCCGCGACTCCACCGTCCTGATTACCGGCAAGGAGAACCCCCACTTGGACACCCGAGAACGCGGCCTGCATGCCGCCCGCCTAATGGCCGGCATCCTCAGCGGCCGACTGAAGCCCGTGCAGCGCATCGCCAAACCGCCGATGATCTACAACATCGTCTTTCAGAACACCAACAAACTTCCGTTGCGACGCATCGTGGGAGAAAACCGCGCCCTCGAGCAGAAACCGGGCGTGCTGGCGGTCAGCACACCGGCCGGATATCAGTACGCCGACATCCCGCACAACGGCCCTAGCGCCATCGTGGTCACGGATGGGCAGCCGGAGCTTGCCGAGGCAGAAGCTCGGCGCCTGGCGGACCTATTTTGGGCCACGCGCGACGAGCTCCGCCTCCACTTGCCGGGGCCGGCCGAGGCGGTGCGCATGGCGATGGCGGAACCGAAATTTCCGGTGGTGCTCATGGACTTAGGCGACAACATTGGCGGCGGCTCGGCCGGCGACTCCACCTTCCTCCTCGCGGAGCTGATCCGCCAGCAGGCGCGCGGCTGGGTGGTGAACATCGCCGATCCGGAAGCGGTGAGAGCGGCGGTAGCTGCGGGCGTGGGTGGCGCGTTCGACATGGAGGTTGGGGGCAAGACCGATGACGCCCACGGCCGGCCGGTGCGCGTCCGCGGGCGAGTCAAGTCGCTGCACGACGGCAACTATATCGAACCCGAAGTCCGGCACGGCGGCACCCGGTATTACCGGCAGGGTTTGACCGCCGTCATCGAGGTGGAGGGCTCGACGCCCGATCTTGCCAGCTATCTCCACCTGACCACGCTGCGCTCGAGCCCGAACAGTCTGCACCAGCTGATCAGTTGTGGGATTTACCCCGAGCGCCAGCGGATCCTCGTGGTGAAGGGCGCGATCGCGCCGCGTGCCGCTTACGAGCCGATCGCCGCCCGGATCATCGAAGTCGACACTCCCGGCGCCACTGCAGTCAACACCTCCCGGTTCCATTACAAGAACGTTCGCAGACCGATCTTCGGGATCCCGGATTAGCTTCGCCCTGAACCTCCGACCGCTCTTGAGAAATTCGGACACGCCGGAACAGGCGCCGCCAGCCAGCCGCTCCGAGCCCCGGTGAATACCGAAGGGCCCAATCTGCGGGCTCACCGCCGGTAGTTTTTGACGGCGCCGGACCGCAGCGGCCACTTGAGCTGGAACTCGAGCTCTTCCTCTCGGCTGCCTCGCTCGTGCTCGATGTTGATCACAGCCCCAGCCGGAACGGTGACCCGCTCGCCCGCCACTTGGATCCGGAAGCGCTTGCCTTGCTCGATGGCGTCCGCCAAACGGCGCAGCTTGGCGACGAACTGCCGCGCGGGATAGTCTTTTTCCACGTCGCGCTTGGAAGCTTTCTTGCGCATGGCCACGTCGAAACCTCCTCGAAACTATCATCGGGTCGCCGCAAGAGGGGTTCCCGAACTCACCGCTGCGGCCGCGCCGTGACGACGAACCCCAGGCGCACCTCGTTCTTGGTGCCGATGGCGCCGAGCAGAGTCGAGGGCGGCTTCAAACCGTAATCCCGGAGTCGGACAACCGCGTGACCGCGGAACCGCAACTCGCCTCCTCGTCCGGTTTCCGGGAAAACGGCGACTGCGACCGGCATGGTCCGGTCCCGAATCGTCAGGTTCCCCCGCACCTCGCAGCCGCCTTCGGGCTTCCTCATCGCGCCGGTAGAGCGGAAGATCACTTCGGGATAGAGTTGCGCTGCCAGCATGTCTTCAACCGCCGCCCGTTGGATCTTGACCAACTCCTTCGGCTTCACCCAAGTGTCCTTGCATGCGATACTGGCCGACTCGACGACCAGCTCGCCCGAGGATCGCTCCGGCGCAGCAGCATCGTAGTGGAGCCGCCCTCGACAGCGCTCAAAAAGAAACAGGTGCTTCTTGCCGCTCATCAAGCCGGTCTTTTCGACCTTCAAGGCAAACCGGTCCCCTCGACCGGGCTCGATGAGGTACGCTACTGTCTCGGCCGCCAGACACAGGGACGCCATCCAAGCAAGCCAGAATCGCATCCTCGCGGCCTCTTCCGATTGTCGCCCAACTTGCGGCGCCCCTCGACGTCCCCGTCCAGGGTTCCGCTTCCGAAGGGAGCTTGCGCCGCGATCCCTGGGCTTTGTCGTGGACCACCGCGGCGAACGCTGCGCTTCCCTTGCCGCCTCTAAGATGCGGCATCTGCTCCGTCGGCGATTTTGGGCGACCGCCGCGAAATCCACCTGGCAAGGCGGCCAACCAGGTGCAAAGGCCCCTCGAGGATGCGGGCCCTACTCCACGCTGCGGTGCGGGGAAAGGGTTACAATGAGAACACCCATGCCGGTCCCGGCGGCCATGCGCGGAATCGTGCCCGCCATCGTCACGCCGTTCCGCGAGGACGAAGCGGTGGACTACGGCGCCTGGCAGACCCTCATCGAGCACCTCATCGCCAGCGGCGTGCACGGACTGTTCGTCGCCGGCGGACAGGGAGAATTTTTCGCGCTCACGGAAGAAGAGCGCACCGTAGCCATGCGCTTCGTGGTGCAGACCACGGCGCGCCGCATCCCCGTCTACGCCAACGTCGGAGCGGTCACGACGCGGGAAACGGTGCGGCTGGCCCAGCGCGCCGAGGCCGAAGGCGTGGATTACGCCGTGGTCATTACGCCGTACTACGTCAAACCTTCCGCCGCGGAACTCGTGGAGCATTACCTGGAAGTCTGCCGCAGCGTACGCCTTGCGGTGCTGGCGTACAACATTCCCGAGCGCACGGGCGTCGAGCTGACGCCGGAGATCCTCAGCGAAGTCGCGCGCCGGCAGCCAAACTTTCTGGGACTGAAAGACTCCAGCGGCAAACTCGAACTGATTCCCGAGTGGCGGCGCGCTGGCCTGGTCGTGTTCATCGGACGGGATCACCTGATCTTGCCCGCGCTTCAGCGCGGCGCGATCGGGGCCGTCACGGCTTGCGCCAATGTGGCCCCCCGCGCCTTCGTGGATCTCTACAACGCCTTCGAGGCGGGCCGGCTGGCGGAAGCCGAACGGCTGCAAGCGTTAGTGGAACCACTGCGCCGCGCCTTTGCGTTGGGCACGTTCCCCGCCATCGTGAAAGAGGCGATGAATTTGGCGGGTCTGCCCGCGGGACGCTGCCGCCGGCCCGTCGGGCCCGTGTCCGCAGAAGCTCGCGCCCGTCTCAGTGAAGTCTTGGAGAAACTCAGAGAGGAGCACTATCTCCCCGAACCGGCGGCTTCCGCCGCCCGGGGCGATTGAACCGTCCGATGCCCACGAACCGTTTGGTGCACGAAAAGAGTCCCTATCTTCTCCAGCACGCTCACAATCCCGTGGACTGGTTCCCGTGGGGGGAGGAAGCCTTCGAGAAGGCGCGGCGGGAGGACAAGCCCATCTTTCTGTCGGTCGGCTACTCCACCTGCCACTGGTGCCACGTCATGGAGCGCGAGTCCTTCCAAAACGAGGAGATCGCTGCGCTGCTGAACCGCTATTTCGTCCCCGTAAAAGTTGACCGCGAGGAGCGGCCCGACGTGGATCGCATCTACATGACCTTCGTGCAAGCGGTGACGGGCAGCGGCGGCTGGCCGATGTCCGTGTTTCTGACCCCGGATCTCAAACCGTTCTTCGGCGGCACCTACTTCCCTCCCGACAACCGCTGGGGCCGGCCGGGGTTCCGCTACATTCTGGAACGTCTGGCCGAAGCGTGGATCTCGGACCGCGAACGGGTGGTCCACTCCGGCGAGCAGTTGCTCCAGGAGCTCCGGCGCTATGTCGAGATCGTCCCCGAGCCGGCGCGGCTCGACGCCTCCCTGCTCGAAAGCGGCTTTTTCGCCTTCCGCCGCAGCTTCGACTCCCGCTACGGCGGCTTCGGCGAGGCGCCCAAGTTTCCCCGACCCGCGGCCCTCAATTTCCTGCTGCGGGAATATGCGCGCACGCGAAATCCCGAAGCGCTGGAGATGACGCTGGCGACGCTCGAAGCCATGGCGCGCGGCGGCATCTACGACCACCTGGGCGGCGGTTTCCACCGCTATTCCGTGGACGAACGCTGGTTTGTGCCGCATTTCGAGAAGATGCTCTACGATCAGGCGCAGCTTGCGGTGTCGTACCTGGAAGCGTTCCAGATCACGGGCCGGCCCGTGCTGGCCCGCGTGGCCCGCGAGGTTCTCGACTACGTCTTGCGCGACATGACGGATCCCGAAGGCGGGTTCTATTCCGCCGAGGATGCCGACAGCGTCATCGACCCGTCGCAACCCGAGGTCAAAGGCGAGGGTGCTTTCTACGTCTGGCGTCGCGATGAGATCGAAGCCGTGTTGGGCCGGCCGGCGGCCGAGTGGTTCGCCTACCGCTACGGCGTCGAGGAAGACGGCAACGTCGCCCACGATCCCCACGGCGAATTCACGGGGAAAAACATCTTGTACGAAGCGCGCAGCATCGAGGAAACCGCCCATCGCTTCGGGCGGAGCGCAGAGGCGATGGCGGCGGCGCTCGAGCAAGCCAAGGCGGCGTTGCTCGCCGCGCGCAACCTGCGGCCCCGTCCCCACCGGGACGACAAGGTCCTGACCTCCTGGAACGGCTTGATGATTTCGGCTTTTGCGGTGGCCGCGCGGATTCTCGGACAAACCCGTTACCTCGAAGCGGCCCGGCGCGCGGCGGAATTTGTTCTGACCCGCATGTACGATTCCCGCGCCGGCACGCTTTTGCGGCGGTATCGAGAAGGCGAGGCCGCGATCCCCGCCTTCCTCGACGACTACGCGTTTTTCGCCCAGGCCCTACTGGACCTGTATGAGGCTTGCTTCGACGTCCGGTACCTAGAGCAGGCCTTGGAGCTCACCGAGCGTATGCGGGAACTTTTCGAGGACCGCCGCCACGGAGCCTTCTTCAGCACGGCGGAGGGCGACTCGAGCCTGGTGCTTCGCATGAAGGACGATTATGACGGCGCCGAACCGTCGGGAAACTCCATTGCAGCGCTCAACCTGTTGCGTCTGGCCGCGATCACGGACCGTGCGGACTTGCGCCAGTCGGCCGAACGGACCCTCGAGGCCTTCGCCTCCCGGATGCGGTTGGCGCCCTCCGGCGTGCCGCAGATGCTGGTGGCGCTGGGCTGGCTCCTCGCCACTCCGAGGCAGGTCGTGATTGCAGGACCGCGCGACGATACCCGCACCCAGGCCCTGCTCCGCGTCGTCGAGCAGCGCTTTCTGCCCTACAAGGTAGTCCTGTTGGCGGGCGAAGAGTCCCAGCCCCGGCTGGCGCAGTGGCAGCCCGCTATCGCCGCCATGCGCGCCCGGCAGGGCAAACCCACCGCTTACGTCTGCGAAAACTTCGTCTGCCGCGCGCCCGTCACCGAGCCGGACGAACTGGCCAGGCTGCTAGAATAAATCCTTTTGACGCCACATCGCGGGTTTCTCGACGACAGGAGGCAGAATGGAAAGACCGGGAGCCACAACGCTCAAAGGAAACCCCCTGACACTGATCGGACCGGAACTCAAACCTGGCGACAAGGCGCCGGATTTCGAGGTGGTCGACCTTACGCTCAGTCCCGTCAATTTGGCGAAGACGGGCAATTCGGTGCGCATCTTCAGCGTGGTGCCTTCGCTGGACACGCCGGTTTGTGACGCCCAGACCAAACGGTTCAACGAGGAGGCGGCGAAGTTGCCCGGCGTGGAGATCTACACCATCAGCATGGATCTACCCTTCGCCCAGAAGCGCTGGTGCGGCGCTTTCGGCGTGGATCGCATCAAGATGCTTTCCGACCACCGCTCGGCCTCCTTTGGCACCAACTATGGCACGCTCATCAAGGAGCTGCGCATCGAGTGCCGGGCCATCTTCGTCTTGGACAAGGACAACACCATCCGCCACGTGGAGTACGTCAAAGAGGTCGGCGACCACCCCAATTACGAGGCGGCGCTGGCCGCAGCACGCGCCCTGACCGGCTAAGTCCTGGCGGTTGACCTCAGCGGCCGGCGGCGTTCTTCCCATCCGAGGCCCTCGCCCTAGCCTGCCGCCGCGGGCAGCAAAAGGACCGTGTTCCTGTTTGGAGACGACTCCGTTAACCCATTCCGAGGTGCCCCAGCCTGGAATCGAAATCGTTATGCGTATGGTATTGAAGCAATATGCCGCCCTGTGGTGGCAGCAGCCCTTCTTTCAAGTGGCACTGCCCATCGTCATTGCCTTTGTGCTGACCTACTGGGCCCACAACAGGCGCATCGACGACGTCAACCGGCGTATCGACGATGTCAATCGGCGCTTCGACGACGTCACTCGTCGATTCGAAGATGTGACCCGGCGCATTGACGAGTTTGAAAGATCTCGTGCTGAGGCGTCTGGACGCCCTCGAGCGCCGCTTGGAGCGCATCGAGCAATTGCTCGCAGACCACGATCGGCGCATCACCGCCTTGAAAGAGCGAACTTCCCCATTGCGCCCGTGAGGGCCGGGTCATATCCGGTTGGCCACACGGCATGCTCAGGCGGACACTCTTAGGGCGGCGTCCAGCTGCGCCAGCAGGCCGGCGCCGAAATGGCCAATGACCCGGTATCCGCTGCGCTGGAGCCGCTCGCCGTCCCGGTTGGCTTGCGACACGGTCCCCAAGAATCCGCCCGGAACCAAGTGCCGGGACAAGAGCGCGCCGTGCGCGGCACGCGCCGCGCGCAGAGCACGCGCCGGATCCGGCAGCAGACGGGCGCCGACCGTTAAGGCCGCTGCAATGCCGGCGGACCCGGAGGCCTCGATCCCCGTCTCGGGCTGGTCGATGAAGCAGCTCCACAGGCCCGTCGGATGTTGCCACTTCAGCGCTAGCTCGGCGCACCACCGAAAAGCCTCGATCACGGGGGGCGGAACCTCCTCGGCGGGCAGCGCGTCCACCGTACGGATGATCCCTAGGGCGAACCACGCCAACCCCCGAGCCCAGTTCGGGAACGTGCGCGCGCCTGTGTCGGCGGCGCGAAGATACAGCACGCCGCGACCGACCAGACGCTCGATCCGGTGCAGAAGCTGCCCGACCGCCAGGTCGCGAAGTCGGTGATCGTCTCGGACCACACCGAGGACCGCCAGCGGATAGGCTAAGGTGTAGCAGCCTTCCGCCGTCGTCACCTGCCCGTCCCGAATCACCCCGCTCACCGCCGCGGTTTGGCAAAACTCGAGCATCCCTTGAAAGGACGGGTGCGAGCGATCGTATTGGGCCAGCACGGCGAACGGCAACAAACCTTCGCTTCCGTGGCGCACGGGTGCGTCCGTGTGGGGGACATACCGCGGGGTGTCCCGATGGTCGAAGTAAGCCTGGATGTGGCGCTCGAGAGCGATCCGGTCGGTTTGCGACCGTAACAGCCGTGCGCGCTGGTGCAAGCCGTCCATCACGCAGCCTTCCATCCAGCCGAAAGGTTGCGCAGCCGCCAACGACCGGATCGCCTCCGTAAAACAGCTCTCCGAGGGATAGACGTTCCGCCGGAGGTGCGGCAGTAGGGAGCCGCCGACTTCCGACGGCGCCCCGGAAAAAAACCACAGGGGGCCGAAGCCTTCGACCAGTTCCAGCGTCACGCCTTGCTCGGCCGCTGCTTCGGCCTGCCTTTCGGTTAACTCGAGATCGAACGGCTGGAACGGGTATGCGAATCGAATGTCGAACTCACCGAGGACGTCTCCGCGGGAAGACTCTCGAACTAGCAGGCGTGCATTCTCCCGAGCGTCGAACGCCACCGTGAGACGCAGACGTGCGGGACCCGCCACCCCCTGCTGCCAGCGGAGCGTCACTCTGCCGTCGGGGCCCGGGCGGACGGGGAAACACGACCATCCGGGTCGCAACACGACAGGCAGCGGCCCCGTTGGCCGCTGTCCCACCGTGGCTACCGACCAATCCCCCTTCCGAGTTGCGACGGCCGCAGCCCCGCTCATCAACTGCAGTGCGAACCTTCGGGTCATCGGCATCGGGTCTCACGCGGACGACGACCCGGCCTGGGTGTCACGCGCAACGCTCGCCGTTCACTCACCTGCACGCTCCCGGCCGCGCCTCGATGGGGGGACCCTACAGCTCGCCCGGGGATCCCCTGTCGCGGGCGACCGCCTTACGGGTTCGCGCACGGCCCGGCGCCCGCTATGGACGACGCACCGCAGTCGCTCGCCACAGCGGGCGCCTGGCGCGCTGCGATCCAATTCTAGAATCGGATCCTCAGGCGCAGCTCGATTTGCCGGGCATCGAAGGTGCTGGAGGCGTCGATCGTGCCAAAGTTGGAGTTGGTCGGCATCCCGACCTCTAGCCCGCGCGCAGCGTCCCGCGTTGGCTGAAGCGGCCCTAAGCTTACGCTCCGCATCCGCGGTTTGAACTGCACGTTGTTCAGCGCGTTGGTCGCCTCCGCGGACAGCAGGAACTCCACGCGCTCCCTGACCTTGAAGCCTTTCTCGACGCTGAGGTTCAAATTGCTCCGTCCCGGCCCCGTGATGTCGCCGTAGTTGGTGGCCGCCGTTCCCCACCACAACATGTCGAGGATGGTGGCCCCGTTGGCGGCCGTCGTGGTGGCCCCACGGAATGCTCCGAGGTTGTACTTGAGGAAGCAGAAGGCGCACGGCGTGATGCGCTGCCCATTGGGGAGCGTCACGGTCGTCCGGCCGTCGTACCAGCGCTGCAACTCCTTGGGCACCTGGGCCGGCGCGCCCGGGATCCGAAAGGGACGGCCGTTGAGGGAGTTCGTGTTGCCGCCGCCGATGTTGTTCGGGGTTCCACTCTGCGCCAAGTAGGTCCCGCTCAGCTTCCATCCGCCTGCGAGGGCATTCCACAGACCGTTTCGGGGACCCCAGCGCTTGCCTCGTCCGAAGGGCAGTTCGTAAACCCACACCGCTACCCAACGGTGCCGGATGTCATGGTCGCTGTAGCGCTGGTTGTTCCGCAGGTTGCGCCGGTCCAAGTCCCCGGGGATGTTGCCGACCGCCTCCGAACCCCCGTTGAGTTGCATCTCGCCCTGCACGAAGTCGAGCGCCTTGCTCCAGGTGTAGTGCGTGCTCAGCAACAGGCCGTCGGAGAATTGCCGGCTCACGGCGAGCGTCAGACCGTGATAATTGTTCCATCCGATCGGCGCCACCTGCGCATAGCCGCCGAGGAGCGGGTAGGGCATGTAGATCAGCTCGTGGTTCACGGTGCGCGCGTTCCACGGCGCCGAGAATGCGTTCAAGGGCCCGGTGGCCGGCTGGTAGGGGTTCGGAACTTGGTCGTTCCTCGGGTCGCTGGCCCCGTTGCGTGCAATCCACTGCTGGCGGAACATCTGGTGCACGCTGTCCGGCATGAGCTGACGGTTATTGAGCGGAAGGCGGGAATAGGGCAACCGGTAGCCGCGCAGCCCGTTGTAGGTCGCCGAGATCTGATATTTCCGGAAGAGCGTAGTTTCGAGAGCGGCGTTCCACTGCTGCAGCCGTCCCGTCTTATAGTCATCCCGCACGAAGGTCATGTAACCCGTGCCGTAAAGCTGCGGGGCGTCCGGATTCGCTCCGATCGGGGCAACGATGCGGTTCACGAGCGGGTCGTAAAACTTGCCGATGGGCACGCCGCTCGGCGCGTCACCGTAAGGGGCCGGGCTCGTCGAGGGAGCGAATGCCGTCATATTGTAGTGCCCCGGTCCGGCGTTGAACCCGGTGTTCGACGGGATCATCGACAGACCGTAGCCTGCGCGAAACACCAGGTTGGAATGGATGCGATACGCCATTCCCAACCGCGGCTGTAGGTCGAAGGAATTGTTCTCCCAGTAATTTCGGGTCAGCCCGGCCGTCCCTGGGAAGAGCCACTTGCCCGGCGCGCCCCACGTGTTTTTCTGCGAAAGGCTGACGGGCATCAGCCGGTTGTACCGCTCGGTCGGTCCGGGCTGCTGGTCGAACCGCACGCCGAGGTTCAACGTCAGTTTGCTGCTCACTCTCCAGTCGTTCTGTGAATACAGCGCCCAGTATTTGGCCGAGAGCGCCGGCTGGAGAGCGAAACCGGGCTGGATGAAAATGTCACCGTAACCTAACAGCAACGACGCGCCGCCGTGTCCGCTCCGATCCGCCGTCAAGGCCTCGCTCGGATCGCCGGTGGCGCTCACTGTCGCGCGCGTGAAATTCGGGCTCGTCCGGACCGCGAAGGGGAAGGCATTGTCCGTAAAGTTCGCGAGCGAGTTCCGGTACTCGCCGCCGAACTTGAAGGTCCACCGGCCGAACAGTTTGGTCACGTTGACGTTGGTCACCCAGTTGGTCTGCTTCTCGATCTTCCACAGATAAGCCACTTGCGACAAGGGGCTCCAGTAGTTGATGCCGTCCGACACGTGGGGAATGCCCCCGAACGGTACGGCCAAGGCTTGAATGGCGGCCGGGACCCTCATTTCGTTGTACAGCGTCGGCGGCCCCATTCCAGCGATATTCCGCGTGTCGACGCGGTTCAGGCCGAGCCGCGCGTCCACTACCAGAGTCGGCGAGATCACGATTGTGTCCCCGAACGACACATAAGGGTTCCGATCCTGGTTCACCCGGCCCACGAACTCCGGCTGGCTATAGAAGGGATTCTGCGGACCCCAGCCCGATTCGGTCGAAATATCTCCGAAGCTGAATCCGCCCGTCAGATAGAGGTTGTGGCTGCCGGCGCGGTGGTCGAACCGGCCATTGAAGTTATTTCTCCGAAAGGCTTGGGGAAAGCGCGCCGAATAGTTATTCAACAGGAACCGAGGTTCGAGCGGGTCCATGTTCGGCTTCGGATAACTGTTGACCAAGAAGCTGCCTGCCGGATCGAGCCGGTTCGGCGGGATGACCGAGTTGGCAAACGGGGTGCGCACGTAGCGGCCACCCTCGAAACGCACCGCGAGCGGGTCGAACAATTGCAAGGGTGCTGGCGTGCCTCCCACGTTGGCCACGCTCCGGCTGAAGTCGCCGCGCCGCTCGGCCTCCGTGGGCACCGTTCGGATGTAGTCCACGGCCCGGTCAAAGTGCAGTCTCTCGAAGCTGGCAAAAACGAAGGTCCGGTCCTTACCGTTGTACAGTCCCGGAAGGAAGACCGGGCCTCCGGCGGCACCTCCGAAGACATGCGATTTGAAGGGCGGCCTCTGCGACAGGGGATTTTGTGCGCCGAGCATATTGCGGTAGAAGGTGTTCGCGTTCAGGATCTCGTTTCGCACCCGGTAAAACGCCGAACCGCGCAATTCGTTCGTGCCGCTCTTGGTGATCACCTGGACGATGCTTTGTCCCCTGCCGTACTCGGCCGAGTAATTGTTCGCTTGCAACCGCACCTCCTGAATCCCTTCCGGGTTGGGCAGGACGGTGGCCTCGTTCCAGCCGTGACCCAGCACGCTGATGCCATCCACTTGGATGTCGTTGGAATAGGTGTCACCGGCATTGACGGAAAACGCCGAAAAACTTCGCCGTCCCTCGGCCCCGATACCGAAGCCGTATGTGCTGGTCGAGTCGCTGAAGCGCGAGTGCGTCTGGACCTGGGGCAGTAACAATACGTAGTGCAGAGGATTGTTCTGAATGTTCGGCACGGACTGGATCACCGTTTCGGCAACCGCCGTTTGCACCGTAGCCGTGTCGGTCTGAAGCCCCAATGCCGGCGCCGCGACCGTGATCGCGGCCTCCACCGCCCCGACTTCCAGCGCCACGTCCGCCCGCACTGTCGTCGCCGTGCCGAGCTCAACGCCGGTCAGCGTCGCCGTGCGAAAACCTGCCTTTCTCACCTCCACGGCATAGGTGCCGAAGGGCAGGTACGGCATGGCGTATGCACCGACCTCGTTCGTCTTGGTCTCGTAACGAAGGTTCTTGGCCACATCGAGGATGATGACCGTCGCCTCCGGAACCGCCGCGCCGGTCGGGTCGGTGACCGTGCCTACAATCGTCCCGGACCTGACTTGGCCCCACAGCGCTCCGACGGCACAGGCCAGAAACACGAGGACGGCCGTGGCCCCCCTGGGCTTCTTGCAATTGCCCATTCGAATTCTCCTCCTTTCTGGATCCGCGTTCAGCTCTAACTTAAAGGCAGACCTCTTCCCTGGGAAGGCTCCGTACGGTAACGGAAACGCCGAGCTTTCTGCAATCAACCTGTTGCGGCTTGTCCATCTAACGGTAATGAACCTCTGGCCTCGTGTGATAGACTGGCCTCGGAGGGCAAGGCATGGGGTCCTCGGGAGGGAATCACTGGCGAACCCTGCCCCTCGAGGGTCCGATTTCCCCCGAGGACAAGCATAAGATCCGCGCCCACTTAGCCACCGTTCTCCGCTCGAACGCCTTCCGCGCCAGCCCGCGTTGTCAGGAATTCCTGTCCCACGTGGTCGAGCTGGCCTTGGCCGGCAAACGGGACGAGCTGAAAGAGAGGTTGATCGGAGTCCACCTGTTTGGCCGCGATGTCGCTTACGATACCGGGGAAGACCCGATCGTGCGCGTCAAGGCGAATGAAGTGCGAAAACGGCTGGCGCAGAATTACGAGGAATGCGGCACTCCGGACGGCGTCAAGATCGTGCTCCCCGCAGGGACCTATGTGCCGCAGTTCCTATTGGTTGCCGATTCGGCGCCGCCCCGCGCGGCGGGTCGCATCGGGAAGTCCTTGGGCCGGTTGCTCCGCGGGGCCCGGAGAACGTGGGGGGGCCTCACACTGGCGGCGCTGATCGTCGGGGCGGGGCTTTACTGGTGGGCCCGGCCGGATCCGCTCGACCGTTTCTGGGCCCCGCTGCTCGACGCCCAAGCTCCACTGCTGGTCAGCCTGGGCACGAGTGAAATCGTACGGCTTTCGCCGGAGGCGGCCCAAGCTCTGGCTTCGACTGGGCAAGACGCGGTGACCCTTCAGCGGGCCGATATCGCCGTGGCGCGCAACGAGTTCATTTCCCTGGCGCACTTCCGGGGGCTTCTTGAGATCTACCAGTTCTGCCAGCGCCACGGCAAGCCGATCGAATTTCGACCCGGCGAGGAGATTTCCGCCGAGGAACTCCGGGGCGCCCCGATCCTTTTCGTCGGCGCTTTCTCGAACGCCTGGACGATCCGCCTCAATTCCGATCTCCGCTTCCGCTTCGAACGCGTGCCGCCCGCGGGCCTGGCCATCGTCGAGGCAGGCGGCGGCAGGTCGTGGAAAGTGGGCAGCCCGAACCCAAAGTCCGTGGATGTTGACTACGCGCTCGTCACCCGTCTGGTGGCCACCGACGGTCAGGGCCCGCGAATCGCGGCTGGAGGCCTGACGCGATTCGGCACCCAGGCCGCTCTGGACTTTCTTTCCCAACCGGATTACTGGAAAAACGTAGCTCGTCACTTGCCCGCAGGCTGGCCTCGCCGCAATTTGCAATTAGTGTTGCGGGTGAGCATCGTGTCCGGTTCTCACCAGCCGGCCGTGCTAGTGGCTTCCCACGCTTGGTAAACCCGAAAGGGTAGCGCCGCGCGCGTCGCGATTCTCAGGCCAGATGCGACTGGCGAACTTGCAGCGGCAACTGGAAGCTGGGCCGAGCCGCGGCCGGCGCAGACGGGAGCGGCTCGGCCGCGTGGCTCACTTCTCGCCCGCCCCGCAAGGCGGCTGACAGCGGTTGGCGCAACGGGACGGGATCGGCGGGTCGTCTTGCGGTTCGTTGACCGATCCTCACGGGTGGCCGCAGTCTGCCCATCGCCGATTGCTGACCGCTGACTGCTGACCGCTGCTCACCCGAGCGTGTGGTAGCCGCTTTCGTAGTACACCAGCGGCCTGCCCGGGTGCGCCGCTGCGGCGACCACTTTGCCGATGAAAATCGTGTGATCGCCGGCTTCTACGGTCTTCTCCACCACGCACTCCAGCGAGGCCAACACACCGGCCAGCAGCGGCGCGCCCGTCGCGCCCGGCGTCCATTCCATGCCGTCGAAGCGGTCATGCCCCTTGCGCGCAAAGTGCACCGAAAGCTCCCGCTGGGATTCGCGCAACACGTTGATGCCGAAACATTGCGCCGCGCGGAAGTGGCGTAGCACCGCCGCGGCGTGGTCCACGCAGATCAGCACCAGAGGCGGCGAAAGCGAAACCGAGGTGAAGGAATTCACCGTCAGGCCGTGCGGCGCCCCGTCGGCACCGTTCACCGTAGCGATGGCCACGCCCGTCGGAAACTTGGCACACGCCCGGCGAAAGCTATCCCGGTTTACGGCGGAAAACGGCATCCCAACACTTCCCAGTAGTGGCTTGACAAAAATTAAGCTCAATCTTATCATGAGGTTTGCACGCAGAGGCGACTGCCGCTCGTGGAGCCCGCACGCTTGGGCAGTCGGCCCTTTCGGCCCGCACCGGAGGAGGAGAAATTGATCAAGCTCGATCTTGTCAACGAGGTCGTGAACCGTACCGGCATTACCAAAGTCAAGGCGGAAATGGCGGTGGATCGCGTCTTCGAGAGCATGAAGGAGGCGCTCGCCCGCGGCGAGCGCATCGAACTGCGCGGCTTTGGCATCTTCACGGTTCGCAACCGTAAGACGGGCATCGGCCGCAACCCCCGAACCGGCGCGGAAGTCGCCATCCCGCCCGGTAAAGCCGTACGCTTCAAGCCGGGCAAGGAACTCCAGTCGCTGTAGGTGACCCCTTCCGGCTTCCCTAGCACCTCCGCCTTCCCCGAATCCTGGAACGGGAGGGCAGCATGGCGCGCGACGGCAGCGGCGCCCCAGCGTCCCCGGTGGTGGCTCCACGCCGTGCTGTTTGCCGCCACGTTGGTAACGACCACGGCCGTGGGCGGAAGCTTGGCGTACAACTTTCGCCACGACCTTCCTGCCATCGACCTGGACCGGAGCCTCGGATCGCTGGCCCACTGGCGCGAACTCAGCTTTTGGCTGGATGGCCTGTCCTTCTCGCTCACGCTGCTGACGATCCTGCTGGCTCACGAGCTCGGGCACTATTTCGTCTGTCTGTACTACCGGCTCGACGCCAGTCCCCCGTACTTCCTTCCCTCGCCCACGCTGATTGGAACCTTCGGCGCGTTCATCCGCATCCGCTCGCCGATCTACTCGCGCCGCGTGTTGTTCGACGTCGCCGTTGCGGGTCCCATTGCGGGCTTTGTCTTCCTCCTGCCCGCGCTGACGATTGGGTTGGCGTATTCCCGCGTCGCCCCGGGCATTGCCCTGCGCGGCGACGTCGTCTTTGACACGCCGCCCATCCTGCGCCTGTTCGAATCTCTCATCTTTCCCGGCGTGCCGTCCGAGGACATCTCCTTGCATCCGATGGCGCGCGCCGCTTGGGTCGGGGTCTTCGCCACGGCCCTGAACTTGCTCCCCATCGGCCAGCTCGACGGCGGGCACCTCCTCTACGCATTCGTCGGCGAACGGCATCGCTTATTGTCGCGCCTTTTCCTGGCCGCCCTGATTCCGTTGGGATTCTTCTACTGGCCGTGGCTGTTGTGGGCTGCGATTCTGTTCTTCTTTGGGCTGCGCCACCCCGTCATCTACGACACGAGCGAGCTCGGCGCCGCGCGCAAGAAGCTCGGCCTGGTCGCGTTGGCCATCTTCGCCCTGTGTTTCATGGTGGCGCCGATCCAAACGCCGGACTAGGCCCGCAGGGATGAAAATCTCCGGCGCCATCATCACCTGGAACGAGCAGGCGCACATCGCCCGGGCCATCGAAAGCCTGCGCTGCTGCGACGAAATCGTGGTCGTGGACAGCGGCTCGACGGACGCCACGCGCGACATCGCCGCCCGCCTCGGCGCCCGCGTCCTCTGTCGCGACTGGCGCGGCTTTGCCGCGCAGAAAAACTTCGCCGCCGAGGCCGCCTCCCACGACTGGATTTTGTCGCTCGACGCCGACGAAGCCGTGAGCGAAACGCTGGAAGCCGAAATCTGGCAACTCAAGCGCGACGGCCCGCGCGCCGACGCCTACTCCATGCCCCGCCTGGCGCAATACCTCGGGCGTTGGATCCGCCACTCCGGCTGGTATCCCGACCGCAAGGTCCGCCTCTACGATCGCCGCAAGGCCCGCTGGACGGGGCAGTGGGTCCACGAACGACTCGAAGTGTCCGGAACCGTCGCGCCGCTTGCGGGCCACTTGCTCCATTTCACCTGCGACTCGCTCTCCGAGCACCTGGCGCGCCTGGACCGCTACACCACACTGGCCGCCGAGGAGCTCGCGGCGCGCGGCGAGCGCGTCTCCTGGATCCGGATCGCTGGGGCGCCCCTGGCAACTTTCGTTCGGACCTATTTTCTTCGAGCCGGCTTCCTCGACGGGCCCCAGGGGCTCGTCCTGGCCTGGATGGCCGGCTTTTATACCTTTCTCAAGTACGCCAAAGCTCGCGAAGAGATCCGTCGGCAGGGAAGGTCCCCATAATCCGGATGCGGGTGCTTCACCTCGACAGCGGCTGCACGATGCGCGGCGGCCAGTGGCAGGCCCTCCTGCTGCTCGAAGGTCTGGCGCGCGCCGGCGAGGACGTGCTGCTGCTGGCCCCGCGCCGCGCCCCGCTGCTGGCCGCCGCACGCGCCCGGGGACTCTTGACCGCACCCCTATCGCTGAGCGCTCTGGCCCGCCACAGCCGCTCCGCGGATCTCGTACACGCCCACGACGCGCGTTCCCATGCGCTCGCCGCTCTCCTCAAGCGCGCCCCGCTCGTCGCCGCCCGCCGCGTCGCCTTCCCGGTTCGCCGGGACCCGCTTTCGCGCTGGAAATACGCCCGCGCCGACCACTTTATCGCTGTCTCCCAATGCGCCCGAGCCACGCTTCTAGCCGCCGGCGTCCCTGCCGATAAAATCTCCGTGGTCTACGACGGCGTGCCCGTGCCCGAGGCGCCTGCTGGCGGGGACTGGATCGTCGCTCCCGCCTCCTCCGACCGCCGCAAGTGTCCCGAGCTGCTGCGCCAGGCCGCCGAGCTGGCCCGCGCGCCCGTGCGCTTTTCCGAAAACCTGGACGAGGACCTGCCCCGCGCCGCCATCTTCGTCTACCTCAGCGAGGCCGAAGGTCTCGGCTCGGCCGTGCTGCTCGCCATGGCGCATGGCATTGCTGTCGTCGCCAGCCGCACGGGGGGTCTACTGGAGATCGTCGAGCACGAGCGGACCGGCCTGCTCGCCGAAAATTCCCCCGCTGCCGTCGCCGCCGCGATCGCCCGGCTTCGGGATGATCCCGAACTACGCAGCCGGCTCGGCCAACAGGCCCGCAACCAAGTTCTCGAACGCTTCACCGTGGAGCATATGGTCCGAGCGACGCTCGCCGTTTACGAGAAGGTGCTCGCATGCTCGAAGCCGTCCTAGCGCTGGGGGCCGGCCTGCTCGTCGGCAGCTTTCTCAATGTCTGCATCTACCGCATGCCGCGGGATCTGTCCGTCGTCCGCCCGCGCTCTTTCTGCCCGGCCTGCAACACGCCTGTGGCCTGGTACGACAACGTTCCCGTGATCAGCTACCTCGCCCTCGGCGGCCGCTGCCGCCACTGCCGCGCGCGCATCCCCGTGCGCTATCCAGCGGTAGAACTCCTGACCGGCGCCGCGTTCTTCGTCATCGTTCTGCCGCTCGGCTTCAGCCTGGCTGCCTTCAAGCTTTGCTTGTTCAGCGCTCTGCTGATCGGTCTGGCGTTCTGCGACCTCGAGCAGCGCATCCTGCCGGACCAGATGACGCTCGGAGGGGCCATCGCCGGAGTGGCCCTCGCGGCCCTGGAGCCGTTCGACTTCACCCTCGCCCAGCTGTTCCTTTCCGACTGGGGCCCGCGCAGCCTCTCCGTGCTCGAAGCGCTCCTCGGCGCCGGTTTCGGCGCCGGGCTGCTGTGGTTCACTGGCGCCGTCTACCGCCGCGTCCGCGGCCGTGAAGGGCTCGGATTCGGCGACGTCAAGATGCTCGCCATGATCGGCGCTTTTCTCGGCCTCCGCGGCGCGCTCCAGACCCTGATCTTCGGCTCCGTCTTCGGCGCCGTTGTCGGTCTCATCTACATCCGCGCCGCCCGGAAAGACTACGCCACTTACGAGCTTCCCTTCGGCACTTTCCTGGCTTTGGCCGCCCTCCTGATCGCCTTCCTTCAGAGCCCGGCGTTCCTGTGGTATCAAGGGAGATAAGCGGTCAGCGATCAGCGGTCAGCGAGTAACCGAGAAGGTTGGATTCGCTGTGGCTCCGGCGGCCGCCGTCGGTGCACCGAGCTAGGCTCGGCGAGCGAATGCGAAGATCCCCCTGGTTGGCGGGCGGGCTCCGGCTCGTGCGCGATCAGGATTACGACGCCGCGGCCCGGCAGATAACGGAAGTGAAGCGCATGCTTTCGGGATTGCTTCGAAAGCTCAACGCGGACCGCCAACGTGGGGCTTCTCCCCGTCGCCCTCCGGCTACCTCTGATCGGTCGCCGCTGACGGCTGGGGGCTGATGGCTGATCGCTCACGGCTCACAACCATGCGTCGCCGCTTCGTCACTCTGATTTGCGCCGCTCTCTTATGCTCTTCTGGCGCCCTTGCAGCCAACCCTGCGATCCTTTTTGCCGGATACTTCGGCGGGGACCGCTTCGATCAGCCCGCCGCCATCGCCCGTGACCCCGACGGCGGCATCTGGGTCGCCAGCGTGACGACCTCGTTCGTCGAATTGCCCGTGCAGCCCGATCCTTTCCAATTCACGGTCAAGGGCGCCCGAGACGTCTCGCTGGCCAAATACGTCCTCGAGCCGAGCGGCCGGCTCACCCTCGTCTACTGGACCGCCCTTGGCGGAGCGGCGGACGATCTTCCCGCCGCACTCGCGGTGGATGCCTCCGGAAACGTCTATGTCGCGGGCATGACGGCCTCGACCAACTTCCCCACGGCGGGCAACGCCCATCAGACCAGCTCCGGCGGCGGCTGGGACGCCTTCGTGGCGAAGATCAATCCGCGGCTCTCTGGCGCCGAATCGCTGGTGTACTCCACCTATATCGGCGGTCCCGGCCTGGATGCGGCCACCGCTCTGGCGCTCGATCCCGTCGCTGGCTTGGTCGTGGTCGGCTACACCGGTTCCGGCGACCTTTCCGGATTGCCGAGCGGCACCCTCCAGCCTGGCAACCGCGGCGGCTGGGATGCCTTCATCGCCCGCCTCGACCCCGACCGCTCCCCGTCGCTGCTGTTTCTGTCCTTCCTCGGTGGCAACTCGACCGACGCTGCGACGGGCGTGGCCTTCGACGGGGCTTCGCTGCGGGCCTGGGTGGCCGGCTACACCCTTTCCACCGACTTCCCGATCGCCGGCGTCGGCGCGCAGGCCCAGCCTTCGGGCGGAGGCGACGGCTTTTTGGTCGAAGTGGACTTCAACCGCTCCGGCCTGGAAACGCTGACCTACGGAACGTACTTCGGCGGCTCGGGTCTGGACGTGCCCCGCGCGCTCGCCCGCGACACGCGAGGCGGATTCTGGCTGACCGGATACACCCTGTCCGACGATTTCCCGCTGGCGGGACCTTCGCTCCAGCGAGCGCTCGGCGGCAACGCGGACGTTTTTGTGGCGCGGCTCGATCCGTCGCGGCCCGCCTCCGAGTTCTTCACTTACTCGACGTACTTGGGCGGCGCGTCGGCCGACGTAGCGTACGCGCTCGCTCGGTTGGACGATGGCCGCGTGGCGCTGGCAGGCTACACGACTTCTTCGGACTTCCCCCTCCGCGACGCCGCCCCCGCCAACACGGTCCGCTTTCCCGGCGCGGACGCCTTCATGGCGGTGCTCGATCCCGCCGCGCCGGAGCCGCACGGCTTGACCTGGTCGGCGCTTCTGGCCGGCGCCGGTACGGAGACCGCAACGGGCCTCGTCTCCGCCCCCGGCGCGAGCTTCTACGTGACCGGCTATACGACCTCGCGCAACCTGCCGGTCACCGACGGCTCCACCAAACCCACCCCGCCCGGCGCCGCCGCCGGCTTCCTGGCCCAAGTGGGCCCGGCGCGATAACGGCAAGCTTGTCAGAAGGCGAGCGCGCCGCAGTCTTGCAGTAAGATACGCCTCGGTATGCACTCGCTCCTGGTCTGTACGGTGGGAGGCGCTCCTGCGCCGATCGTCACGTCCATGCTGACCGAACCGCGGCCCGAAAAAATCCTGTTCGTGTGCTCGCGGGAGACTCGCGAGTTGGTCGACACGCACATCTTGCCCGCCGTGAGCGAATCCGGCTGGCAGCTGTCTCCGGCGCAGTATGAAATCATCTCGATTTCCGACCCCCAGGACTTGGCGGCGTGCGTCCGAGAGATGGAGACTCAACTGACTCCGCTCGTGCGCCGATGGCGCGCTCACGATCCACAAACTCGCACGGTCACCGTGGATCCGACCGGCGGCACTAAGATCATGTCCATGTCTCTCGCGCTTGTGGCGCGGCGTTGGGAGTGCACCTTTCGATACGTGGGGGGCACGGCTCGTCATCCGGGAACGGCGGGACCCGGCGTGGTGCAAACTGGCGCCGAGCAAGTCTTCCAGTCGCACAATCCGCTGGACGTTCTCGGCTATCAAACCGCCGAGGACGCCCTCACCCTGGCCGCCGCTGGCGACTACGCGGCTGGGCAGCGGCTGCTGGAGGCGAGCGCCCGCGGCGCGCGCGAGCCAAACATCAAGCGTGCGCTGTACACGTTGTCCCAGCTCCTCGGGCTGTTCGCGGCCTGGGATCGTTTCGATCACAAAGAAGCTTTGAGCACGCTCCGCGATAAGGTGGAAAAAAACTGCGCCGATCTGCACCGCTTTCTGGCGCCGGAGACCTGCCTCGAGGTCGAACGCCAGCTGCCGGCTTGGCGACAGCGGCTCGAAACTCTTTCGGCCGAGCGCCCCTCGCTCGAGCTCATCGAGGACTTATTGGGCAACGCCGCGCGCCGCCGCGAGGAAGGCCGCTACGTCGATGCGGTCGCCCGACTGTACCGCGCCGTCGAGGCCATGGCCCAGTGGCGCCTGGCCACCCAGTACCAGATCCCCGACACGGGCGCAGTTCCTGCCGAGCGGATCCCGGAGAGCCTTCGCGCAAAGATCGCACTCGAGCCGGACGGTACAGCGACCCTCGGACTCCAGAAAGCCTATGAACTGCTTTACGCTGTGGGCGATCCCTTAGGCCAGCGGTTCAAAGCACTCGGTCTGGGTGAACCCGGCCGATCGGCTCTCGAGGAGCGCAACCAGTCGATCGCGGGCCACGGCTGGAAACCGATGAGCCAAAAGGGGTGCGAGACTCTGTGGCAAAAGACCCTCGCGCTGGCCGCGGAGCTGGGCTTCGACGAAGCCCACCTATTTCGCTTTCCGGAGCTGAAGCCCCGCTCAGCCTGAAGATTCCTCGCCGCGTCGCAGACTCTCCAGGAGCAGTTCCGTCAACGCGCGGTCCGTGAGCAGCACGCCGTCGGGGAGATGCTGACGGCCCAGGGCGACTGCCTGGCAGCGTTCCGGCAAGGGGTAAATGCGCACGTCGTCCTCGAGCGGTTCGATGCGGTCCTCGAGCTCGCGCAAGATCGCGTCGAGTTGTCGCGAAGACAGCCGTCCTACAAAGACCGAGTACTGCAAGTCCACCGCCACGGTTTTCAGATAGCGATGGACGCGATAGAGCCGTTTGGGGTCCGCGATGTCGTAAGCGATCAGGTGCGCCCGCGGTTCGGTCCAGCTCACCGCACGCCTCCGAGCCAGTACGAGAATCCGTCGAGCAAGCGCCCGGCGCGATGACTTTCCCGTGCGCGGCGTTCCTCGAACCAGGCCGTCAACTGCCGCCGCCACGGCCGCTCCCGATCCGCCGGGATGAGGGCTTGCGCCGCCAGGGCCGCCACCAACTCTGCTTTCACCATCCACAGCATCAGGGCTGTCAGATCCGCGGCCAGGTGGAAATCGGGGCGCCGTCCGGCGACGAGCTCGGGCGCCACGCCCACAGCCACCAACCGCTCGTGGACCAGCGACGCCACGAGGCCTCTCAGCCAAGCGACCGCCTCCTCGCGCCGGGAGCGCCCGCAGCGCGCCTCCAGCTCCTCGCCGAGCAACAGGTCCACCGTATTCGGCCGCAAGTCCCGGGCCCGGAGCCCGAGGCGGCGCAGCGCGGCCAGAATCTCGCGCCGCTCGGCCGCGCGCCGCCAGTTGTCGTACGCCTCGCGCCAGTTCGGCCGTTCCAAAAACTCTTCCAACCGCTGCTCGAACCGCGACGGCCGCAGTTGCGCCGGCAGGGCCGTGCCGGCCGGGGCGCCGTCGGAGGCCAAGAACGTTACGGCGATACCATGGCGCAGGCACTCGACGAGCGCCTGCGTTTCCACTTCCACGGGTCCACAAATCACGACGCGGCTCAGACGGCTGAAGGGAAACCGGCGAGCGGCCGACGACGGGCTGATCACCACTAGCGACGGACCGTCCAGTTGCAGTCTCACGCGCTCGTCGGCGTCAAGATAGAGTGGTTTCATCGGGCCTGCCCTCCTCCACGGACTGACCGAGAAGCGCCCCGACGAGCGCACGGCACCAGCGCCGCTCGAGGCGTCCCCAGTCGGCGCTCACCAATTCGTAGTCCTCGTAGAAAATACTCCGTCCCGCCTTGCCGAGAAGGCACGCGCCGGCGTAACGGCGGAAATGTTCCGCGCGCAGCCGACGCTGACGGAACATCCGCCACACCCAAGCCTCGATCCGCGGACGCACGGGCTCGACGAGGTCGCAAGCCAGCGATTCGCGTCCGTGAGTCAGCTCGTGGTAGAAGCCGATGGCCGGGTCCAGCCCGGCGGCCGCCGCAATGCAGCAGGCTTGATAGTGCGCCAGCGTGTAAGCCAGCGAGAGGCACGCATTGACGGGGTCCTGGGGCGGTCGCCGGTTGCGGTCGTGGAACTCCAGCGCCGGCGGGAACAACCGGCAGTAGGCTGCAAAATACGCGGCCGCCCCAGCCCCCTCCCATCCTCGGATGGTTTCCCGTTCGAGCGGCTCGGGACGGCGGAGGCGTTCGAGAAGCTGTGCGAGGGTCTCGGCCGCGGCGTGTAACGGATGCCGCAGGCTCGGTCGCTCCTCGGCGGCAGCCAATAGAAACGCCCGCTGGGAGGCCAGCTTGCGGCGCACCAAACGCCGCGACCAGTCACGACGCCAGTTCTCATCCTGATAAGCCCGGTATTGCGCCAGGCGCCGCCGCGCATCGCCGCCACCCAACCACAGGCTCGCCGTGCGGGCTTCACCCCGCCGTCGATCGAGGACAATGACTCCGATCTGTCGCGCCGCTAAGCGGGCAAGCAGCCGGCTGCTCAACTGGACATTGCCGAGGATGACCACGCGCTCGAGCATTCGCAGTGGCACGCTGCGACGCTTGTGACCGCCTTCGTACACGGCCACACAGTCGCTGTCTTCGCGCAATTCCAGTCCGGAGCGGTCGAGGTACAGGGTCGCCATGGTCAGCCCACGTAGAAGAACGGTGGGTCTTCCGGTGGCACTGCGATGCCCAGCGTGAAGATGCGGCTGCGCGGATCCAGGCGCACCATCAGGAAGCTGTCCTCCGGGGCGAGGACCGCGGCCGCTTCTGCCAGCAGTCGGCCGCGCTCGCCGTCGGTGAGGAAGCACTCGAAAACGGACTTCTGCCCACCAATGGAGTAGGCTTTCAGGACCTGCAAAGCCAGGCGCAAGCGCTTGGGGTCGCGCACGTCATAGGCGGCGATCCACAGACTGCGTTCCGGCACGAATCCAGTCAAGCACGATTCGTCGAGGATGTCTCAAGCTGGCAAGCTTGTCGTTCGTGAGCATTGGTGTCTCAATCCCTTCTCTTTCAGGTCTCGCTTCATACGCTGCTGGAGGTGCTGGGTGTCCCGCTACCGCCCGTTTCAATCCCTTCTCTTTCAGGTCTCGCTTCATACGCCAGAGAAGCGGCAACCGGCCGCAGGAAGGGGTTTCAATCCCTTCTCTTTCAGGTCTCGCTTCATACGAGTGTCTGCACGGGTGCCCCCGTGCAAATGAGCACGGGTTTCAATCCCTTCTCTTTCAGGTCTCGCTTCATAC
>JANWXD010000016.1:58540-80834 GCA_025055455.1 Bryobacteraceae bacterium | reverse complement strand
CTCGACGTGCTCATATTCCAGACGGCGGAGATGGCCCCGCACGCGTTCGAGCAACCGCCGCAGCAGCCGGCGAGCTACGGCGCGGGGCAAGGCGGCGAGCACGCTCGTCCGCAGCAGGCAGGCCGAACCGGCGCGGACCGCATGGGTCGCTTCCAGACGGTCCATTTCGCGGCGCCAGTATTCCTCCTCGTCTTGGGCCAGGGCCGCGAGCCGGGCCAAGACCAGCTCGAGGTTCGGGTTCCAGTCGCGTTCCAGGGCGGGCAGCAATTGACAGCGAATCCGGTTGCGGGCGAGCGAAAGGTCCTGATTGGTGCGGTCCTCGCGCCACTCCAGTCCCCGAGCTTCGAGATACCGGCGCGCCTCCTGACGACTGACCTCGAGGAGGGGCCGGACGAAACCCTCCGCCGTGACCGGCAGGATGCCCGCCAGCCCGGACGGCCCCGCCCCTCGCAGTAGGCGAAACAGCACGGTTTCCGCCTGATCGGAACGGGTATGTCCGAGGGCGACGCGGTCCAGCGCACCCTCCCGAAGGAACCGCAAAAAAAACTCGCGACGGGCATTGCGGGCAAGCTGTTCCAGGTTGCCGCCGGTCTCGGCGTGCACGCGGGCCAGGTCGGTCACGCCGAGCCGGAACGGGATTCCCAGACGCGCCGCGAGGTCCCGCACGAACTCCGCATCCCGGCGGGAGTCCTCACCGCGCAGCCCGTGGTCGAGGTGCAGCACGCTGAGCCGAAGGGCCCAGCGCGGCGCCAGTTCGCGGAGCAGGTCCAGCAAACAGACCGAGTCCGCGCCCCCAGATACGGCTACGCCCACACGGTCGCCGGGCCGGAACATGCCGTAGCGTTCGATCGTGGCGACGACACGGTCGATCATCGGGCGGGCTCTTGTCGCTTTCATTGTACGGAACCCGATGCCGAAGCTTGCCTGCCACCGCGTGCATGCTATAAGGGAGAGGAACCCTTCCCGAAAGGATCCCGCATGGCGCAGTACGACTTCGGCATCGTCGGCTTAGGAGTGATGGGCCAGAACCTGGCTCTGAACGTCGAAAGCAAGGGGTTTTCGGTGGCGGGCTACGACGTGGATTCCGGCAAAGCCCGGGCAGCCGAGACCAAGTGGGCGGGCAAGCGCATGACAACCGTGCCGTCCCTGCGGGCTTTGGTGGATTCGCTGGCGCGGCCGCGGAAGATTTTGATCATGGTGCCCGCCGGCAAGCCGGTGGATAGCGTGCTCGGCGAGCTCAAAGGCCTGCTCGAGCCCGGCGACGTGGTCATCGATGGCGGCAACTCCTTCTTCCAGGACACGGACCGCCGGAGCCAGGAGCTCGCGCCGCTCGGCATCTTGTATGTGGGTATGGGCGTGAGCGGGGGCGAGGAGGGCGCGCTTCACGGGCCGTCGCTCATGCCGGGGGGACCGCCGGAAGCCTACCAGCTTTTGGAGCCGATCCTCACGGCCATCGCCGCCAAGACCGAGGACGGGCCGTGCTGCGCCTATATCGGCCGGGGAGGCGCGGGCCACTACGTCAAGATGGTTCACAACGGCATGGAATACGGCATCATGCAGCTCCTGGCGGAAAGCTACGACATTATGAAGCGACTGCTCGGCATGAGCGCCGCCGAGATGCAGCCCGTCTTCGCTCGCTGGAACGAAGGCCCGCTCAACTCCTACCTCGTCGAGATCACGGCCGCGATCCTGTCCCGGACGGATCCGGAGACCGGCTTGCCGCTCGTGGAGGTCATTCTCGACCGCGCGGGGCAGAAAGGCACGGGCAAGTGGACCTCGCAAAACGCCCTGGACGTGGGCGTGGCGATTCCCACGCTGAACGCGGGACTGGAAGCCCGGATCCTTTCCGCTTTCAAAGACGAACGCATGCAGGCGGCGCGACTGCTCACGGGCCCGTGCAAAAAGTTCGACCAGGACCGCAACCAGTTCCTCGGCGCGCTGCACGACGGGCTGCGGCTGGCCATCGTGACCACCTACGCGCAAGGTTTCGCGCTGATGCGTGAGGCGTCCAAGGAGTACGGCTACGGGCTCGATCTGGCCGAGATCGCCCGGACGTGGAAGGGAGGATGCATCATTCGCGCACGGGTGCTCGACGGCATCAAAGCGGCATTCGCCGACAACCCGGAGCTGCCCAACCTGCTGCTGAACCCACGTTTTGCCGCGCTGGCCAACGAACTCCATCCGGCGCTACGCAGCGTGGTCTGCGCGGCTTGCGAGCACGGCGTGCCCTGCCTGGCCCTGGCCGATTCGCTGGGCTACCTCGACAGCTACCGCTCCGAGCGCCTGCCAGCAAATCTGGTTCAGGCGCAGCGCGATTACTTTGGCGCCCACACCTACGAGCGCCTAGACAAGCCCCGCGGGCAGTTCTTCCATACGGAATGGACCGCCTGAGTCCGATCCGCAAAATTCCCGTTGAAGGAGCAACCGCGAGCATGGATTACGGTTTCAAAGTGCTACCGCAGGCGGAACTGGATGAAGTCTCCCTCGGTGCGCTTGTGCACCGCCTCGATCCGGGTACCATTCCGTTCC
Source organism: Bryobacteraceae bacterium (assembly GCA_025055455.1). GTDB lineage: Bacteria > Acidobacteriota > Terriglobia > Bryobacterales > Bryobacteraceae > JANWXD01. The sequence continues at coordinate 78,305 of JANWXD010000016.1, read as the reverse complement.
GCAAAGCCAGCCAGTGCACCATCCACGTCAGCGGCGGCGAGTACAACGTGGCCGCCAACCTGGCCGACTGCTTCGGCCTGCGCACCGCCATCGTCACAGCGATGGTGGACTACCCCATCGGCGAGCTGATCGCCGAACGCGTGCGCGCGATGGGCGTGCGAGGCATCTACAAGCGGTTCGCCCACGACGGCGTCCGAGGGCCCAACATGGCCACGGTGTACAGCGACCGGGGCTACGGTGTGCGGGCGCCCGTCGTGTTTTACAACCGCTCCAATGAAGCTGCGGCGCTGCTCCAGCCCGGGGACTTCGACTGGAAACAGATCTTCGCGGGCGGAGTTCGCTGGTTCCATTCCGGAGGCATCTTCGCCTCCTTGTCGGCCACGACGCCGGAGCTGATCATCGAGGGCATGCAAGCGGCCAAGGCGGCCGGGGCTGTGGTCTCCTTCGATTTGAACTACCGGGAGAAGCTGTGGAAGGTGTCGGGCGGATCGGAGCGGGCGCAGTCGGTGCTCAGCCGGATCGTCGAGCACGTCGACGTGTTGGTGGGCAACGAAGAGGACTTGCAGAAAGGCTTGGGGATGCCGGGGCCGGAGGTCTCCGGCGCGTCGCAGCTCGATCCGGCGGCGTTTCTGGCCACGATCGAAAGAGTGATCGAGCGCTTTCCCAACGTCAAAGTCGTGGCGACGACCCTGCGAGAAGTGCACTCCAGCAACCGCCATCGCTGGAGCGCCGTGGCGTGGGTGAACGGCAAGAGCTATGTCGCGCCCACCTGCGAGCTGGACGTCTACGACCGCGTGGGCGGCGGCGACGGATTTGCCGCGGGATTCTTCTACGGCATCCTCGCGGGCGAGCCACCCGAAGCGGCCCTGCGGCTCGGCTGGGCGCACGGGGCCCTGCTGACGACCTTTCCGGGCGACACCACCATGGCGACGCTCGACGAGGTGCGCGCGTTGGCCCGGGGCGGCACGGCCCGCATTCAGCGCTGAAGGAGAGGAAAGCGGCTTGGACCTTCTCGAGCGCGCGGCGCGGATCCGGCTCCTGCTCATGGACATCGATGGCGTGTTGACGGACGGCAAGTTGTACAACGTGCCGGACGCCTCCGGGCGCATGGTGGAGACCAAGGCCTTTGACTCGCAGGATGGCATCGCGTTGCAGTGGCTGGCCTGGTACGGGATCCAGACGGGAGTCATTAGCGGGCGGGTTTCGCCCGCCGCCGAGGAGCGCGCCCGTCAGTGCCACATCGCCTACATCTACCAAGGACACATCGAGAAGATCCCCGTGTTCGAGGAGATTCTGAGCCGCGCGGCCATGACGCCCGACCAAGTGGCCTACGTGGGCGATGACTTGACGGACGTGGTCGTGATGCGGCGGGTGGGGCTGGCGGTGGCCACGGCCAACGCCCGGCCCGAGGTGAAACGTTGCGCGCACCTGGTCACGGCCAGCGAGGGCGGGCGGGGCGCCGTGCGCGAGGTGGCCGAACTCCTTCTCAAAGCGCAGGGGCGCTGGGAGGAGATCCTGCGCAAATATGAGGTGCCGGAATGAACGCGGAGCGCTCGGAAGCCAACCGCATCGGGCTGGTCGTCCGGGCTGCGCCGGGGCCCGGTATCCTGCACCAGCTCACGGGCGTGATCGCCAAACACCAGGGAGACATCACCTCCGTGGAAATCATCGAGAGCGGGCCCCCCGACGCCAAGGTCTACTTCGAAGTGGACGTGCCGGGGCAGGCCGAAGAACTGCTCGAAGAACTCCGCAAGCTGGCGGTGGTCCGCGAGGCGGCCCAGGTCAACACGATGCAGAAGATCTACGGCAAGCGGATCATCATCATGGGGGGCGGCGCGCAGGTCGGGCAGGTGGCCATCGGAGCCATTTCCGAGGCGGACCGGCACAACATCCGCGGCGAGCGCATTTCCGTGGACACGATCCCGCTGGTGGGCGAGCAGGCGTTAGCGGATGCCGTGCGGGCCGTGGCGCGCCTGCCGCGGGCGCGCGTGCTGGTGCTGGCGGGCTCGCTCATGGGGGGCGAGATCGAACAGGCCGTCCGGGAGGTGCGCGCCCAGGGTCTGCTGGTGATCAGCCTCAACATGGCGGGCAGCGTTCCGGAGGCGGCGGATCTGGTGGTGACCGATCCCGTCCAGGCCGGCGTGATGGCGGTGATGGCGGTGGCGGATACGGCCAAATTCAACGTCGCGCGCCTGAAGCGCCGCGTCTTCTGAGCCCGCGGCACAGCTCGGCGCTAGCGTTCGCGCCCGTCCTCCAGATAGGTGTACCCCTGGAGGCTTTCTTCATAGAAGCGCAGCAGCCGCCCGGCCTCCTCGTAGCCGATGCGCCCTTCCCGGAGCGCCGCCTCCACGTCCCGCCGGAAGCTCGCCAGCAACGCTTCGGCGTTGAACTGAACATAATCCAGCACCTCGCGCACGGTGTCGCCCTTGATGACCGTTTCCAGGATCACTTCGCCGTTGGCCCCCAGGCTGACATGGACGGCGTTGGTGTCGCCGAACAGGTTGTGCAGGTCGCCGAGGATCTCCTGATAGGCGCCCACCAAAAAGGCGCCGAGATAATACGGCTCGCCGTTGAAGGGGTGCAGGGGGAGGGTGCGCTTGACGTCGCGCCGGTCGATGAACTGGTCCACCTTGCCGTCGGAGTCGCAGGAGATGTCGCCCAGCACCGCATGGCGCGTCGGCTTCTCGTTCAGCCGGTGGATCGGCATGATGGGGAACAGCTGTTTGACGGCCCAGCTGTCGGGCATGCTCTGGAACAAGGAGAAATTACAGAAGTAGGTGTCCGAAAGCATGGCGTCGAGCACCTCCAGTTCTTCGGGGAAGTACTCCAGCTCGCCCGCCAGCTTCTGAATCCGCCGGCAGATGGCCCAATAATAGTTCTCCGCCAGGGCTCGCTGTTCCAGCGGCAGATAGCCGAGGCTGAAGAGATTGAGAGCGGCGTCCAGCGCTTGCTGGGCGTCGTGGAAGCTTTCCAGGAGATTTTTCACGCTGAGGGAACGGTAAGTCTCCTGGAGGTCCACTAAGGGCTGCTCGACATCGTCGGGCAGATCGCGGGGCAGCTCCTCCTCGCCGAAGCCGCTCACGCCCAGGACGTTGAACACCAAGGCGCTGTGGTAGGCCGCCACCGCACGGCCGCTCTCGGAAATGATGTCGGGGTGGGGGATGCCGGCCTCGTCGCAGACGCTCTGGATGTGGTAGACCACGTCGTTGGCGTATTCCTGGAGCGTGTAATTCACGCTGGACTCGAAATCGGTCTGGGAACCGTCGTAGTCCACGCCGAGGCCTCCTCCCACATCGAGCACCCGGAGGCCCGCGCCGGCGCGCTTGAGTTCCACATAGACGCGCGCGGCCTCGTTGACCGCCGCCTTGATCTGCCGGATGTTGGTGATCTGGCTGCCCAGGTGGAAGTGCAGCACTTCGAGCGAATCGGCCATCTCATAGTCTTTGAGCCGCTGCAAAGCGCGCAGCGACTCCGTAATGGTCAGGCCGAACTTGGAGCGGTAGCCGGCGGAGGACCTCCAGCGGCCCGCACCGCGGCTGGCGAGCTTGATGCGGAGGCCGATGATGGGGCGCACGCCCACCCGCTGCGCGTGTTTGACCATCAAGTCGAGCTCCGTGAATTTCTCGATGACGGGGATGATCTGCCGGCCGATCTTGCGGGCCAGCATCACCATCTCGATGTATTCGTCGTCCTTGAAGCCGTTGCAGATGATGGGCGTGTCGTTGTCGGCCACGGCCAGCACGGCTAGCAATTCGGCTTTGGAGCCAGCTTCGAGGCCGAACTGGTAGGGCCGGCCAAATTGAAAAATCTCCTCGACGACCTGTCGCTGCTGGTTGACTTTGATCGGGTAGACGCAGCGGTACCGGCCTTGGTAGCCGTGCTCGTCGATGGCGTGCTGGAAGGCTTGGTGGATTTCCTGGAGGCGGTGCTTGAGGATGCCGGCAAAGCGGATCAAGATCGGCAGGGAGATGCCGCGCAGCACCAGCTGGTCGACCAGTTGCTTCAAGTCAATGTAGCGGTCGGGCTCCTTGGTGGGATGCACCAGCAGGTGCCCGTTGGCGCCCACCGAGAAGTAGCCTTTTCCCCAGCGCGCCACGTCGTAGAGTTCCGCAGCGTCCGCGACCGTCCATCGTTCGGCTGGCTCGCGCGATAGCGTAGCTTCCGACAGTCGTTGGCTCAACTCACCTCCGTAAATTAAGAGTGTGTCCCGAAACCCGTCCGCGCATCAAGAGGTGCAATGCAAAACGCTCTTGCGGGAGGCCAGGGCCGGCTCCGATACAATCGTACGCATGATGCTCTCCGGGAAGACGGCTTTGGTCACGGGCGCCAGCAAGGGCGTCGGCAAGGGGATCGCCGTGGAGCTGGCCCGGAACGGGTGCGACGTGGCCGTGAACTATTTCACCGACGCCGCCGGAGCCGAAGCCACGGTGGCGGAAGTCCGTTCGCTGGGGCGCCGGGCCTTCGCCGTCCGTGCCGACGTGGGATGTTCGGCGGAGGTCGACGCGATGTTCGCCGACGTGCTGCGGCAGTTCCCGCGCCTGGACATTCTGGTGAACAACTCCGGCGTGCAGACCTGGAAATCCCTGCTGGAGCTGGAAGAAGCCGAGTGGGACCGCGTGATCGCCACCAACCTCAAGGGTTGCTTTTTGTGCACCCAACGTGCGGCCCGACACATGAAGGAAGCCGGCGGCGGGCGCATCATCAACATCGGCTCGGGCTGCAACAAGCTGGCGTTTCCGAAGCTCGTGGATTACACAGCCAGCAAGGGCGGCATCGAGATGTTCACGAAGGTGGCCGCCGTGGAGCTGGGGCCTTACGGGATCACGGTCAACTGTGTGGCGCCGGGCGCCATCGAAATCGAACGCACGCGACAGGAGGCCGGCGATTACGCCGGCACTTGGGCGAAACTGACGCCGCTCGGCCGCGTGGGCTACCCCGCAGACGTGGCCCGCGCGGTGGTGTTTTTGGCGAGCGACGCGGCCGAGTTCATCACGGGCCAGACGCTGTGGGTGGACGGCGGGCTGTTCTCCAAGCCCGCCTGGCCCTACGAGTGATGTCCCCCGCAGTCGCTCGCGCCGTGCCGCAGCGGTCATTTGCGCGCCGTCCAGGCGATGAAGAGGCCGTCGGGGGGCACGTCCTCCCAGTAGGAGATCGGACGGCTGGATACTTCCCGGCAGTGGCGCCTCAGTAGCCGTTCCAATTGCCTTCGGTCAAACCAGCGCTCCCACTCCGGCGTCTTCAACCGGCCCCAGTGCTCGACATTCTTGTCAATGACGACGATGGCGCCGCCGGGCTTGACCACCCGGCACAACTCGCTGACGGCGGACTCGACGGCGACAGCGTGCTCCAGCGACTCGACGGCGAAGGCGCCGTCGAACGTCGCCGAGGCGAAAGGAAGCGCCGTCAGCGTGCCGGCGCAGCGCACGACCCCGGGCGGCACGCGACCCAGCATTCGCTCCGACAGGTCCAGGCCCCACACCTCCGCCCCGGGATAGCGCTGTTTGAGAATACGGGCGAAGCGGCCTTTGCCGCAGCCGGCATCCAGCACGCGCTTGCCGTCCAAGTCGCCCAGCTGCTCCAGGATCAGCCGGACGTGCAGGATGCGGGGATCGATCTCCGACGGGAAATGCTCTTCGTCCTCGGCCGCTTCGTCGAAGCAGCGGCGAATGCGCCGCTCCAGTTCAGGCGTCAGAGCAAGCGGCGGCGGGATCTTGCGGAAAAACCGTTGCCGCCAGCCCACCTCTGCCTTCGCGTCTCAGGCCCGAGTGAGGAAGATGGGCACGCCGAGCTTGCCCGTGTAATTGGGGCGATACCGCTCGGTGTTGTACATGGTGGCCACATCCACCTTGCGGGGGCCGAGTTTGGGGTCCGGAATGGGGACGGTGGTATAGCAGCCGTTGACGATGGCCGTCATGACGCCGCTTTGGTTGTTCTGAATGCAATCCAGAGCCATGTTGCCGAAGGTGAAAGAAACGAGTTTATCGAGGAAATCTGGCTCGCCGCTGCGCAGGTCGTAGGTCAAGTCGCTGACCACCGTCTCCTCGCCGGTGCGCCGTTTGATCTCCTCGCTGAGGTCTTCGGCGACGCTCATCTTCTTGCGGTGCCCGTAAGCGTCCGGCTCGCCGTACTCCCGCACCGTGTAACCTTCCCACTCGGCGCCCTCAGAAAGCACCACCAGAGCATAGTTGCTGGGGTTGTTGCGCTTATCCGTAATCAATAGCTCGATGAGCTTCTCCAGGTTCACCTTGTATTCCGGAATGCAACACCGGATCGAGGTGACATAGGCGGTGTACAAAGCGGTGTGGCCGGCGTCACGCCCGAAGACCCGAAAAATCCCGATGCGTTCGTGGGAGCCCACGGTCGTCCGCTGGCGCTGGATCGCGTCCGTGGCCCGGGTGATGGCGGTGGAAAAGCCGATGCAATACTCGGTGTGCTGGACGTCGTTGTCCATTGTTTTGGGGATGGCGATGACTTTCACGCCTTCCTTGTCCAGCCGCGCCGCGTAGCTGAGGGTGTCGTCGCCGCCGATGGCGATCAGGTAGTCAATCTTGAGCGCGTCGAGGTTCTTGAGGACCTGCGAGGTGACGTCCCAAGTCACGGTGGTGGCGCCGTCTTTGGTGACTTCCGTTTTGGGAAAGTCCAACCCTTGCAGGTGCTCGGGAAGTTTTTTCATCTTGGCGGGATTGGTGCGCGTGGTGTGAAGGAAAGTGCCGCCCGTGCGGTCGATCGTGCGGGTGTTCTCGCGGTTGAGCGGGAGGATGTAGCGCGCCCGGGAGTTGGGGTCCGCCAGATTGACATGCGTGAGACCCTCCCAGCCACGCCGAATGCCGACGACCTCGCATCCGATTTCGCTGCCGCGGTACACGACGCCCTTGATGACCGAATTCAGGCCGGGGACGTCGCCGCCCCCGGTGAGGATGCCGATGCGTTTGGTTGCCATGAGTGCTCCTGAATCAAGATCGTGAGAATGATGAGGAACCCGCGTCGAAGCATCATTATAGCGTTGGGACGCTGTCCAGCTGTTGCGCGTGGGTGCGCATCGCACTGCCAGTGGGGTCTCCGATATACTGGTGGCGAAGGGTCAGCCTACGCGGTGAGGTGCGAGAGCGGTTGAATCGGGCGGTCTCGAAAACCGCTGAGGTCGCAAGGCCTCCGTGGGTTCGAATCCCACCCTCACCGCCACGCCGCACCAATGCGGGTCATTGCCGGTGAATTCCGCAGCCGCCGCTTGAAAACGCTGCCCGGCTGGCACGTGCGGCCCACCCCCGACCGGCTGCGAGAGGCGCTGTTCAATGTTCTGGCGCCGCGGATCGAGGGCTGCACCTTCTTGGACGCCTACGCGGGAACGGGTGCCGTGGGCATCGAAGCCCTGAGCCGCGGCGCCGCCCGGGCCATCTTCGTGGAAAAGCATGCCCCGGCGCTGCGCATCCTTCGGGAAAACCTGCGGGTGCTCGGGCTAGAATCTCGCGCCCAGGTCGTGCGCGGCGAGGCGTCCCGAGCGCTCGGGCGCCTGCGGGCCGATATCGTCTTTCTGGATCCTCCTTACCGGGAGCAGGACGAATACCGCCGCGCTCTGCAAGCTCTCGCCCGGGCGACCATTGCGCTCGTCGTGGTGCAGCACCCGACGAAACTCTCCCTGGAGGAAACGTACGGGCCCCTGCGCCGCACCCGCACGCTGCGGCAAGGTGACAACGTAGTGAGTTTTTTCGAGCTCGGTTGAGCGCGGAAACGCTCAAAGCGGGACGGCGTGTTTGCGGACGTACTCCTCGACCGGCGAAGGCTCCGGACCGATGTAGTGGAATTTTTCGGCGTAGGCCAGACCGTAGCGGCGGCCCAGCTCGGCGTCCCGGGCCAGCACGAAGTGGCGGATGTACTCGCGATTGGCCGTGTGGTCGTCATTGCCGAGCAGCGGGAGCCGGAGGCCCTGCGCCGCTAGTCGCGCCCGAAGCCTGGCCCCGTTCTCACCGGCCGGGCCCTGCGCCCGGTTCACGAGGTTGACGTCGATCTTCTTTTCGATGGTCGTGCTGATGTCCACGATGCGGTTGACCAGCTGCGGTCCGCGGGCAAAGTAATACTTCTCTTTGACCGCGTGAGGCGTCAGACCGGCAGCAAAGTGCTCAGGGTAGTCCTTGTCCATGCCAGCCATCCAGCAGGCCGCCTCCACGCAATGCGCCGTCACGTAATGGTCCGGATTTTCCTCATAGTGTCCCCAGGGGTCGTAGCAGACAATGGTGTCCACTTTGAGAAGACGGAACAAGAAGATGAAGCGGGCGCGGATCTCGAGCCGCGATTCGCCGTCCATCTGGTGATTGCTATAATTCAAATTGAAAACGCCCTTCATTCCCAGCACCCGCGCCACTTCGTCGTTGTCGCGTTCGTTGGCGAGCACAGTTTCTCCGATGGTTCCCGGCCCGGCCATGTCGTCGTTGGTGACGCGGATCAGGTAGCCGGTGTAGCCCTCGTCGAGGAGTTTGGCCACGGTGCCTGCCGCAAACAGCGGGATGTCGTCCGAGTGGGGCTGGATAGCGGCCAGCACCTTGCCCGCGTGGGGCCTCCCCTCGGCGGCCCGTTCAATGTAAACTTCACTGGCCGGCGGCTGCGCGAGCGACGGGGCCAGGGCCGTCCACTGGCCGGCCGCCGCCACTTGTAAGAATTCTCGGCGTTGCATGTAGGGTAGTCCTCCCGGTGCAATTGGAGCCGCCATGATACAACGAGCTGGAAGCAATCAGCGGTCCGCAGTCAGCGATCAGCGGCAAGCAGTTAGCGCGGATCTTGAGGGCTGAACGCTGATCCCTTTCCTCATTGCACCGGGCCGCGGGGCTCCTTCTCCCTCGGGCCGACGACCGCCTCGTTGAGAGCCTCCACGATGTCGGCGGGAGACAGACCGTACTTGCGCGCCACGACTTCGATCGAGCAGTCGTCGCAGGAGGAGCGAAAGCCGAGACGCTCGAAAATCGGCGCCGTTTGCGGATAACGCTGGCGCACCTCGCGCACCGTCATACCGGGACGGATGAGCTGGTCGAAGCGCACGTTCGTCCTCGAGAGAGTTTCCCTTCAAGAATAGCATCGAGGACCGCAAGAAGCCTCCGCGCCGGCGGGCCGTTGGCCATCGGGGCGGTGCCCGCTTGGGCTCGAGTTCCTATAGCTGAAGCTACACCCTCCGCCGCCAACTGGCCATTCCCGCTACAATCGCCAAGAGGCAAACCTAAGCCCGGGTAGGTATGGCAGCTCGCAGCCGAGAAGCGGAGACCGAGCTGGCGCGTGAATTGATCCATGGCACGCCGGGTGCCTTCGAACGGTTCGTGGAGGCTTTTCGGACTCGCCTGTTTCAGTACAGTCTTATGGTCTGCGGCCAGCGCGAGGACGCCGAAGAAGTAGCGCAGGAGACGCTACTCAAAGTGTTCGAGAACTTCGACCAGCTGCGCGAGCCGGAGCGCATCCGCCCCTGGATTTTCCGCATCGCGCGGAACGCGTGCCTGATGAAGCGGCGCAAGAGCGCCTTCGCCCCGGCGCGGGAGCTGTCGCTCGAGGAGCTGATGCCAGTCCGGGACGATGGCAGCGCCGAGCGCCGCTTCGAAATCGCCGACTGGTCGGCGCTGCCGGAGCAGAAAGTATTGCAGTCGGAGCTGCGGCAGGTGCTCGAGGAGGCCATCGGCGAGCTCCCGGACATCTACAAGACCGTGCTGCTGCTCCGCGATGTCGAAGAGCTTTCCACTCAAGAGACGGCAGAGATTCTCGACGTCAGCGAAGATGTGGTCAAGACGCGCCTGCACCGGGCCCGTCTGGCGGTGCGGCGGAAGTTGGACGAGTACCTGCGCACACACGGTAATTGAGGAAACGATGTCCGATCCCATGCGGCATTTCCGGAGCTGCCACGAGATTTTCGCTGAGCTTTCGGCGTATCTGGACGGCGAGTTGCCGGAAGAGGCCTGCCGCGAAATCGAGGAACACCTTCACGGCTGTTCGCCCTGCGAAGCCTTCCTCGTCAGCCTCCGCAAGACGGTGGAGCTCTGCCGCCGGTACGCGCCGGGAGCGCTCCCTGGGCCGTTGCGAGAGGAGGCGCGGCACGCTCTCTGGCGCGCCTACGAACAGATGCTGGCGCGCCGGCGAAACTCCGGCTTATGAAGCGACGCTTCGTATGGCCTCGCGAACATGGCGCCTGGGCCATGTTCTTGTTGCCTTTCTTCGCCGGGCTGGTAGCGGCGGGCGATCTCCGCTGGGAGGCTCTGCCAGCGCTCGTGGCAGTGCTCGGAATCTTCCTGATGCAGGAGCCGTTGTTGGTGTTGCTGCGGCAGCGCTACGTGTGGAAAGAGCGGCGCGAGTCCACCGCGGATGCAGCGTTTTCCTTGACCTGGCTGCTGCCGTTGTGGACGGTTTCGGTCGGGATCCTGTTCTGGCGCTTGCCGTGGCAGCCACTCGTGGCCCTGGGCCTCCTGGCCGCGGCGCTGGCGGGCTTGCGCGCCGTCTTCACGCTCTCCAACCGTCAAAGATTCGTCCTGCTTCAGCTGCTGGAAGCGGCAGGTCTGTCATCTACCGCCTTGCTGGCCTACTTGTGCGCCGGGCGCGGACTGCCTCGCGCGGCGTGGCTGCTGTGGGGCGTGTTTTCCCTTCACCATGCGGCGGCGCTGTTCGTCATCCGGGCCCGCCTGGAAGCGATCACCGCCTCCCGGGGGCGAGCGGCACAGCGCGCCTTCCGCATCACCGCCTGGTGCGGCCAGGCGGCAGTGCTCGGCGCGGCGGTCCTGGCGCTGGTGGAGGGAAACCCGCGGCTGGCCGCGGCATTTGCGGTCCCCTTCGCGTTCCACACGCGCGATCTGTTGCTGCTCGACCACCCGGCCGTCCTTGGAACCCCGCTCACGCGCGTGGGCTGGCGGGAAGTGGCGATTTCGCTCGCCTTTGCCGCGCTGGTGGCCTCGGCCATGGGCGCCGCATAGCCGCGAAGGTCCGGGCCATGCAAGGGCCGCGACTGCCGGCACCGCTCAAGGGCGCCAGAAGGGCTCCGGCGCCGGCACGAATTCGACGGGCACCTCGGAGATGAAGCCTCGAAGCCACTCGGCGCAATACTTCATTCCCGCCTGCTCGGAGACCACGTGGCCGAGAAGGATGAGCGCCTTCCGTTTGCCGGCGGCGATCATGTCTTGGACATACTCCACCAATTCCCACTCGCGCGTCTCACCGACCACTAAGACGTCGATATCCGGCCGGGCGGCGAGCGGAATGCCCGGAAACTGGCTCACGTAGCCCCAGCTAGCGAGCACCCGCCGGACGGTCAGGGCGGGATCGCCGACCACGCGCATGGTGCGGATGTCCAAGCGCCGGGCAATCTGTTGGGCGAGGCGAGACAGGGGGATTCCGGCAAAGGTGAACAGGCGTGGGTTGTCCGGATCAACGTTCTTCTCCCAGCCCAACTCCCGCGCCATGCCCGCGGCGATGCCGTCGGGACGCCGCCGGTGCCAGTGGTCGTGGAAATGGAAGACCACCATTGCATTCTTTTTGAGGAATTCCAGTTTGTGGCGATAGGTTTCATCCTCGGTGAGCTGGTCCACGGCGTCCTGATGAGAGTAGAACGTGGATTCATGCGTGATGACCATGTTCCGCCCGGAAGCAGCCGCGCGCTGCACCACCTCGAGCGTTGCCATCATCGTCGTGGCGATTCCAGTGACCGGCATGCTCGGGTGGCCGACGATGATCCGGTCCACGGTCGGATCCCGCCAGGGGACGCCGACATGGACCTTAATCCGTTCCAGGACCTCTCCGGCCGTGAGGGTTCCCCGGAACGGGCTCGCACGCAGAGCGGTCGGACCAGCACAGGCCAGAAGCGCGCGGCGGGAAAGTGGGCGAGTGGACATGGGAACCGAGCGCAAGCATAACACGGCCCGCAAACGACCGGCCGGGGTTGTGACCGTGGTCACTGCAAAAAGCCGCCGAGCCGCTCAACCTGGAAAACGATGAGCGCCGTGGCCAGTCCCGAACCGGCCGTTCGCGCAAAGAAAAAGCTCCTGCGACGGCGGCGACCGGATCGTTCCCAGGCTCTCCGCCGCATAGTGCAATGCTTGTTCGCGGCGCTCAATGTGTGGATCGGCGTGGAGTTTTACCTCTTCGTCCGCCACTACGAGACCGGCGGGACTTCCCTGTACGTGCCGCGGCCGCCGGGAGTCGAGGGGTGGCTCCCCATCGCCTCGCTGATGAACCTGAAATACTGGCTCGAAACGGGCGAAGTGCCCGCCATCCATCCGGCCGGGATGTTCCTGCTCGTGGCTTTCTTGGCGATCTCGTGGCTGCTGCGGAAGTCATTTTGCAGTTGGCTGTGCCCGATCGGCGCCTTGTCGGAAGCGCTGTGGCGGGCCGGACGCTCGATCTTCGGCCGAAACTTCCGCCTGCCGCGCTGGCTCGATTTTCCTTTGCGCAGCGTCAAGTACGTCCTGCTCGGATTGTTCCTCTACGCGATCGGCACGATGAGCGCCCCGGCGATCCGGGCCTTTATGGAAAGCCCCTATGGACTCATCGCCGACGTGAAGATGCTGAACTTCTTCCGGTACCTCAGCGTGACGGCGGCGGTGACGCTGGGCGTGCTGGCGGTGGCCTCGGTCTTGCTGCAAAATTTCTGGTGCCGGTACCTCTGCCCCTACGGGGCGCTGCTCGGCCTTCTCTCCCGTTTCAGTCCAGCCTACGTTCGCCGCGAGCCCCATCTCTGCATTGACTGCGCCAAGTGCGCCCAGGCCTGTCCGTCCTGGTTGCCGGTGGATCAGTTGGTCAGCGTGCGCTCGGAGGAGTGCATCGGATGCATGGCATGCGTCGCGGCTTGCCCGGCCGAAGGAGCGCTGTATCTGTCGCTGCCGCGCCGGCGGAGGCTGCCGGCGTGGGCCTTGGCGGCGGGCATCGCCGCGATTTTCTTTGCTGTGGTGAGTTACGCGCGTTGGGCCGGCTACTGGCGCACGGACCTGCCGAGTCAAGTCTACTTCGAACTCATCCCCCGGGCACACGAGTTCTCGCACCCGTAGGGCTTACCAAGCCCCTCGGCGGCGCCGCTGAACATAGATCCCGAGATTGACGGCGCAGACGACCGCCGCGCCGGCGATCAGCCATTCGGGGCGGACGTCAGGATAGACGAGGCGCTCCAAATAGTGCACCAGGAAACTTTCCTCGTAGGAAACGCGGCCGGCCTTGGCCAGGAAGTGCTGCTCCACGAGCGTGAGAGGGCAAGGCCAGGGTCCCACCTCGATCACGACGCCGTAAGTCAGGGAGCCGATGTGGATCCAGCTCAAGCTGCGGCGGCCGCGAGTCCAGAAAGCCCCGAAAATGACCCAGAGGATCCAGGCGAAGTGGACAATCAGCGCAAGGGCCGCAAGAGCGGAGTAGAGCGCCGCGCTGGCGGCCTCCGGCGGCCTCACAGCACTTTCGGCTTGCCGGTAAGCTGCAACTCTACGGTGACCACGCCCGTGGTGGGCGCGTCCGCGCGGCCCCGGAATCCGGGCTGCTTGCCCCCCACGGAGATTCGCAGCTTGCCGGGGCGGACCAGCCAGCGTCCGCTCTCGAAGACAGCCAGTTGCCGGGGCTCCAGGCGGAACTGCACACGCCGGGTTTCCCCGGCCCGAAGGTGCAAGCGTTCGAAACCCGCCAGCCAGCGTCGCGGCTGCTCCGGCCTGCGCTCGAGAGGTTCGACGTAGAGCTGGACCACTTCGTCACCATCGCGAGGGCCGGTGTTGGTCACCTCGACCGCGACCGAAATCTCGCTACCCGTCTCTGCCTGCGCCGGCACGACCGGCCGCGAGTAAGCAAAGCGCGTGTAACTGAGTCCGAAGCCGAAGGGGAGCAGCGGTTCGCCCTCGAAATAGCGGTAAGTTCTCCCCGCCATGCGGTAGTCGTCGAAGGCAGGGAGCTGCTCGATCCCGCGATAAAAAGTCACCGGCAGTCGGCCGGCGGGGTTGTAGTCGCCGAACAGCACGTCCGCGATCGCCAAGCCACCCGCTTGCCCGGGGTACCAAGCCTCCACGACGGCCGGAACATGTTCGAGGGCCCAATTCACCGCCAGTGCGCTTCCGTTCAACAACACGAGCACCACGGGCTTGCCGAGGCCGGCGAGCTGGCGAAGGAGGTGTTCCTGAACTGCCGGAAGGCTCAAGTCCAACCGGTCGCCGCCGCGAAACCCCGCCACGGGAACCGCCATCTCCTCCCCCTCGAGCCGCGGAGACAGACCGAGCACGGCCACGATCACGTCCGCTTTGCGGGCCACCTCCAAGGCTTCCTTTTCGAGATCCGGCCTCGGCGGCGCCCAAACGAGCCGGAAGTCGGCATCGTTGACCACATGGTGAAACTCGATCCGGAGCGGATACAGTTTGCCTGCCTCCAAGTCGACCGTGGCGTAGGCATAGCGGCGTTCATGGATGTCGTGAAAGCGCACGATCGGTTTGCCGTCGAGGTAGATTTCGGCCGCATTCTGGCCGATCCCGCCCAACTGATACCGCCCGGACACTGGCGGGGCCAAAAAGCCCGTCCAGCGCACGCCGAAATCGTCGTCGTTCATGTCGGCACGAGGCGCGCCGTCCCACCAACGGAAGGCGATCTCGCGATCCACGCGCGTAAAGACGGGGCGCGGATTCTCGGCGGCAGTGCCGGCCATTTGGCCGGAGCGCGGGTGGGTCAGTTCGGCGGGACGGTAGCGGCGACCGTTGAATCCAGCGGTGTTAAAGTATTCGCCTAGCAAGCCGGGCTGGCGGTCCGGCTGGTCGGAGGTGAACAAGGCGGACGCAGGAACGGTCTCGAAATGGGGCAATCCCTCGGCCAAGTCCGAACCGCGGGCGTAGAGCACGCGCGTGTTCGCCGAAACCTTCGCGCGGATGCCGGCCAGCGGCGTGATCGGCTCGGAGGGGTCGCCGTGGTAGTTGCCCAGCAGCGCATCCACATCGTCGGCGTTGGGGCCGATGACGGCGATGGCCTTTATGTCCCGCCGCAAAGGTAGCAGGCCGCCGTCATTCTTGAGCAGCACGATGGACTTGCGGGCCGCTTCGAGCGCCAGAGCGCGATGGGCGGGACTGTCCACCACCGAATAGGGGATCCGCGCGTAGGGCACGCGCTCGGGCGGATCGAACATGCCCAGCCGAAATCGCGCCGTGAGCAGGCGGCGGACGGCGGTGTCAATCTCGGATTCGGTAAGGAGTCCCCGCCGCACGGCCGCCACCAGGGCGCGATACTCGACGCCACAATTCAAATCGCACCCCGCCTTGACGGCGCGCGCCGCGGCTTCCTCGGCGGTCGAGGCCACCTTGTGCCACTTGTAAATGTCCTCGATGGCGCCGCAGTCGGAGACGACATAGCCGGCAAAGCCCCACTGTTTGCGCAAGATGTCGCCGAGCAGCCGCGGACTGGCGCAGGCGGGATCGCCCAGGACGCGATTGTAGGCGCACATGACGGAGACCGCGCCGTAGCGGCGCACCGAGGCCTCGAAGTGAGGCAGGTACGATTGCCACAGGTCCTCTTCGCTCGGTCGCGCATCGAAGCTGTGCCGCAGCGGCTCCGGCCCGCTGTGCACGGCGTAGTGTTTCGCCGTGGCGACGGTCTTGAGGTAACGCGGGTCATCGCCTTGCAGGCCGCGGATGAACTGCCCCGCGAGCCGGCTCGTCAGATACGGGTCTTCGCCCCAGGTTTCCATCCCCCGGCCCCAGCGCGGATCGCGGAAGAGGTTGATGTTCGGCGTCCAGAACGTCAAGCCCTGATAGATATCGCGCTTGCCCCGGCGGACGAACTCGTGGTGTTTGGCGCGGGCCTCGTCGGAGATGGCGGTGGCTACGCGAAAGATCAAGTCCGCATCCCAGGTGGCGGCCAAACCGATGACTTGGGGAAACACCGTGGCCCGCCCCGCCCGAGCCACGCCATGCAGACATTCGTTCCACCAGTTGTAGGCCGGCACGCCGAGCCGCGGGATCGCCGGCGCGTCGCTCATCATCTGGGACACTTTTTCCTCGAGTGTCATGCGCGACAGCAGGTCTTCGACGCGCTGCTCCAAGGGGGCGTCCGGGTTCTGCCAAACCGGTACGTTCTGTCCCCCTGCGGTCACAGCCCACCCCAGCAACGCGGCGAGAGTCACTCCTCGAGTGAGAACCCTTTCAGCCATACCCGGAGCAATCCTACCAGAGTGCGCTGCCGACAAGCCGGGCGGCGGGGTAGGCTGGAAAAGCTATGGCTCGATTCCTTTGTGGCATCGCCCTGGCTGCGGTCGCGGCAGCACAGCAGAGCACGGAAAGCTTTCTCGGCAGCCTCGCGCCGGTCATTCGGTCGATTCACCAGGAACGGGGATTCCCGTTGGAATACGCTCGCCGCGGCAAACTTTCTCCGGCCGAGTGGCGACGTCAGGCGCGCGCGAAACTAGAACAGTTCCTCTCCTACTGGCCGAAACCCGTGCCCTTGGACTTGCGGGTCCATGCTCGCCTGCCGCGCGACGGCTATGAAGTGCGCGTCATTTCCTTCGCCGGCTCGGCGCATTACCGGATCCCAGCCTACCTGCTCGTTCCTCAAGGCAGAGGACCCTTTCCCGGCGTAGCCGCTCTGCACGACCATGGCGGCTGGTTCGTTCACGGCAAAGAAAAGCTCGTGCGGATGGAAGGCGAGCATCCGGCTCTGGAGACATTCCGAAAGCAGGTCTACGGCGGACGCACGTACGCCGACGAGTTGGCCCGAAGGGGTTTCGTCGTGCTCGTGGCGGATGCCTTCTACTGGGGCGAGCGGCGCCTCCAATACCAGGCTCCGCCGCCCAGCTTGCAAAAGCGGCTCGCTGAGCTGCGTCCGGAACAGCCCGAATATGTGGCGGCCCTCAACGCCTGGCTCGGAGAGCGCACCGGGGAGCTCAACACTTGGCTGTCGTTTGCGGGCACCAACTGGCTCGGCATCGTCGTCCATGACGACCGACGGGGGATGGAGCTGCTGGCCTCCTTGCCCGAGGTCGACGCCGCACGGTTGGGATGCCTCGGTTTGTCGGGCGGCGGGTACCGTGCCACCTATCTGGCCGGGATCGAACCCCGGGTGAAAGCGGCGGTGATCGCGGGCTGGATGACGAGCCTACCCACCACGCTCGACATCCCCTACTCGGTGCACCGCAACGTATTCGATGCCTTCGGCCTGCACGCCTGGCTGGATCATCCGGACGTGGCCTCGCTGGCGGCGCCGGACTGCGCGCTCTTCATTCAGAATTGCTCCCGGGACCCACTCTTTACCCGCCAAGGGATGGAGCGCGCCGTGGCGAAAATCCAGGCCGTGTATGCCGACCTCCAGCGTCCGGAACGTTTCCGGGCGAAGTTCTACGACGCACCCCACGAGTTCAACGTCCAAATGCAGGAGGAGGCTTTCGCCTGGCTAGAACAGTGGCTTCGTCGTTGAGCGATGCTTCGCTCGGAGCGGCGCAGGATTTCGACGAACCGTCCCTCACACCACTCGAGGACGTGGTCGTATGCCGCAAGATCCGGAGGGGGTTTCAGCCGCCACAGCTGATCCACCACGATCCGATCGGTGCGGTAGGTCAAGTGCACGAGAAACACGATGTCGTAGGTATCGCCAAACGGGTCGCTGGCGAATAGCAGGCGCGCGCCTGGGGCGAGGTTAGGATACATGGCCTGGAGTTGGTGGCGCGCCGCACGAATCCGTGCATACTCGCCCTCCAGCATGGCCTGGTAAAACCCGTCGGCGCGCGGATGGGCGAGCATCAGCAAAGTCGCCGCCAGACCGAACATCGCGAAGCCCGAGATCCCTCGCAGGAGCGGCGGTTTGCACACCCGTTGCGACGCCAGCGCACGCCCGAGACGATCGAGGAGCACGGCCCCGTACAGCGTCAGGCCGGCGAAGGGAATCACCGCCGCCGCCAAGCCTCGCGGCGGAATGAACGCCAGCGGGAGCAGCCCGACGACGAACAGAGCCCAGGACCACGCCAAGATCCGCGAGCGGGCTGCGACCGCGAGCGCCAGTAAAGCCAGGAGAATCGCTCCGGCGGCCACGGGTCCGACCTCCACCGTCTGGTACGCTACGTCGCCGAGATAGTAACCCGCCTGCTTCAAGTAATTGGCCAGCGAGATCCGCGGCTGGTACGCCGACACTTGGGTCAGTGAATCCGGGCCACGCATGCGTTCGAGCAAGAACAACGCCACTCCGAGGCCGGCGACCAGGCCGGTTCGAGCATCCCGGATCATCCAACGCATCACACTGACGAGGCCCCACTCCGGACGGCGCTCGAGAAGCTCCCAAAGCAGGATCATGACGGGCAAGGAAACCGCCATTTCTTTGGAATTCAGCGCCAGGGCTGTCAATGCGACGACGGGACCGACATAACTACGCCCTGTCTGGCGCCCCTTGAAGAAGCACGCGAGTGCCGCAAAGTAGAAAAGAAAGCAGAAGACGTCGTAAATCTGCCCCGTGTTGTAGAGCATCGGGGCATAGTTCGCGTGCCAAGCAAACAACAAGGCCGCCAGCAGCCCCACTTCGCGGCGGCCGCTGAGCTGGTAGGCCACCACGCCCGCCAGTCCGACGTTGACCGCCGCCGCGGCGAGGACAAGAACGCGAAAGGCGTACAAGTCAAAGCCCGACGTGCTGAAAAACGCCTTGTACAGCAGCGCTGGAAAGGGGCGATATACCGGCGTGTCCCGGAAAAAGATTACGTTGTCGAGCAACAGCGCGCTCCAAGGCCGGAAGTAGGCTCGGTGGCAGTTCATGAGATCGTCCGCGCTGAATTGAGCCCGCAGGCTCCCGGACCAGTAGTGCCAGAAGTAAGCGGCGAGGAAGAGTACGGCTGCCGCGATCGCGGCCTTTTCCGCAATGACCGTGCGCGAGGTCACGGGTTTCCGCGAGCGTGGATCGAGAACAGCAGAGAGAAGCTGCGGACGGACAACGCTAGCCACAGCCGGTCGCTATCCAGGGAGAGCCTTTGCGGCAGCCGAAAGTTGATCTGGGCCACGCCCGCAACCAGCCCGGGCGCCTGGCCGGCATACAGCACCTCGAGCGGCGTCCGCCGCACCAGATCCTGGATCACGACCGGCTCGAACAAGCGGTGCTGGGCGCTGGTCGGGACTTGACCGTCCTCGAGCGGCGGGACAAACGTCCCGAGCCCTGTTGCGAAGATACTCACGACGCTTCCCGGCTTGGCCGGGTTCTCCCGCGCGTTGACCGTCTGGTCTTCGTTGAGCGCCGCGGCGAAACCGTCCGCTACGGTGAATATCGCGGGCTGGAGCGGTACCACGGCAAGCTGGACTGCGCCCACCGTCCGGCCATCCCGAATCACCTCCAGCCGTGGCAGGGGGTCCACGGAGCCGCGGAAGGGCACGACCGCGTTGAGCTGATCTTTTTGAGCGTAAAGAAGCGGTGCGAGAGCGCCGCCAATCCGTGCCTCGACCCCTGCCAACTTCGTCGTCACGCGCCCGTTCGGATCCAGCCGCAGCCCGGCGGGCTCGTCCGGGCCGAGGTCCGGCCCGAAAATGCTGACGAGCTCGCCGGGAGCGATCCTGCCGCTCACTGCCGATCCGGCCGCGTTCGCCACACCCAGGATCGGGGGCAGTTCCGGGATCCGCATCCGTGAAAGGTAGCCGCCGCGTCCCAACAACAGCACGGACCCGAGGGGATCCAGGGCGAGATCCTGTCCGCCAAACCCGTCCGGCAGTCGGGTCCAGAACGAGGCGGAGCCGCCGTCGGCCGCAAGCTTGACGAAAAACTCTCCGCCGCGGGCAAAGCCTCCGGGACTGACCGGAGGGCTGGCCGCGGCATGCCGAGCGAAGCTCTGGGCGGGCTGGTC
>JANWXD010000016.1:0-58441 GCA_025055455.1 Bryobacteraceae bacterium | reverse complement strand
CGCTCTCCCCCCAATCCGCTCAGAAGCGTCGAGTACTCTAAACGGCTTGCATCCGGGCTAAGTCTGGCCACGAAGGCGGCCGGCTCGCCCGGTGGCGCGGTGGCCGGATCGCGCACGGTCCGCCATGCGCCTGGCGTTACCGGGAACTGATCCGAAGTCGTGGCACCCGTAACGAACACGCTGCCCGAGGGATGCAGCGCGAGGCCCGCCACGGTAACCCCCGGCCGAAACGCAACCGCGCTCGGCGCGGCCAGAAACGTGGAAAACAACAAGCGACTGCCGTCTGCCGCAAGTCTGGTCACGAACGCATTCGGCCGGTCGACGCTGCACCGGCAGTCGGAAGAAAGCGCGCCTGGCGTCACGGGAAAATCCGTTGCGTTCGTCAGCCCCGCGACGTAAGCGTTCCCTGCCCCATCCACAACAATCGCCTCCGCACTCGAACGGGCAGCGAGAGGGTGCAAGCAGGGTCCCGCTTCAGCGCAAACGATCTTGGCGCCGCCGAGCGCCGCGGCGTAGATCAGCCGGTCCCCGGCCGGACTCAACTTCGACACGAAGGCGACGCTTTGCACCGCGCCGCCGGGAGTGGCGGACTCGAAAGCCCCGGCGGTGAAGGGGAAGTCTTGCGCCTCTGTCCAACCCGCCAGGTACGCGGCACCCTCCCGGTCGACCGCCAGCCCGCCCACCTCGGTGCGACGGCTTCCGCCGAGGCGCACGGCATAAGCGAGGCCGCCTTCCGGCGTCAGGCGAACGATAAATCCGTCCCATGGTCCCGTCTCGCCGGGGGTCCCACCGAGCCGGATGCCGGGAAAATCCGGCGAGGTCGTCGTGCCGGCCAGATAGGCGCGTCCGGCGCCGTCCACGGCCACGGCGCTGACGGTCTCGAAACCGTCGCCACCGACGATCGTCGTGAAGACGATCCGACCGGTGTTATCTACCTTGACCAGGGCCGCGTCCGTGCCGAATTCCCAGGAGACCGTGCCGCCCACATAGACGTTGCCCAAAGTGTCCACGGCGAGCCGCGTCGGCACGAAGTTCCGGCTACCGCCGACCACGATCACGTACGGGCTGGTAAGTGAACCGCGTTCCGGAGAAGTCTGCACGGCGAAGGAGACTCGCCAGTTGCGCGGATCGTTGCCGCGCAGCTCGTACACGGTCTCAGCCAGCACTCTAGCCAGTGACAGCGCTGTGAGGAACGCGGCGACCGCCGAGCGCGGAGTGCGAAATGGCGCGCGGGGCTTCATCGCGGACCATCCCACGATTTCCGAAACTTATGACACCAGCAACCCGCCGTCTACGACCACGACTCCGCCGGTCATGTACGAAGCGTCATCGCTGGCCAGCATCACGGCCACTTCGGCCACTTCTTCGGGGCGCCCGGCGCGGCCTAACGGCTGCCGGCCCAGGTAGCGGGCCAGGCGGTCGGGGTCCTTCCAGTAGTATTCGCTGAAGCGTGTCTCGACGAGTCCGGGCGCGATGGCATTCACGCGCACGCCATGGGCGCCCAGCTCTAGAGCCCAGGACTTCGTCATCATGATCAGCGCCGCCTTCGTCATGCTGTAGAGCATGGCGTGCGGCTGGGGACGCAGGCCCGAGGTGGAGGCGATGTTGAGAATCACTCCCGAACGGCGGGCGCACATCTCGGGCGCGACCAGCCGCACCAGACGAAACGCGCTCTTGACGTTGATTTCGACCATCTTGTCGAACTGCGCATCGTCCATCTCCAGGCACGGACCGAAGGCGATATTCGTGGCGGCATTGTTGACCAGAATATCGATGCGGCCGAATACCTGCCGGGTCCGCTGGACCAAGCTTTCCAACTCCTCCAAGCGCCCGACATGACACGTCATGGCGAGCACGCGCTCTGAGGGCAGTTCCCGCGCGGCGGCCTCCAAGCTTTCCTGCCGCCGGCCGCAGAGAACCACCGACGCGCCTTCGCGACAGAAGGCTTGGGCGATGGCTTTGCCGATACCGCGGCTCGAGCCCGTCACCAGGGCGACCTTGTCCGCCAAGCGGTTCATAGCTCTAGGAACTGGCGAACCCAGCGGAGGCTGGCCTGGAGGTCCTCACGCTCGCGTTGTGCGATTTCCCCTTTGGAGGGCGGCGGCGGACCCTCGAGAGGCTTTCCGGCCTCGACCAGCCTGAGGAACCGCGCGAATTCCCAGGCCGGTACATTCCGGTAGCCGTCCCAAAAGGCCGGCTCCAGATACGGGAACACGCGGGGCGGTGTGACGATAATCTCGAGCGTGAGCGCACGACCGGGGCACAGCCGCAAGTAATCGCGGATGTAATCGCCGATTGCGACGTTGCCTTCGCCCAGGCGCACCCAGCGTACGGCGGCCCCTGCCGGTACGCGCCAGACGGCGCTGTCGCGGAGGTGGCTGGTGAGCACGTAAGGGTGGAGCACTTCCAGGGTGTGGTGCGGATCCTCCAGGGTCCACAGCGGGTTGCCCGAGTCCAGGCATGCCCCCACGAAATCCTTGCCGGCCTCCTCGATGAGCGTCTTCAGCTCGCGGCCTTGCAGATCGCCGGCGTGATTCTCGACCGCGATCTTGACGCCCGAATCCAACACCTGGGACCGCACGTTGCGGAGCACCCGGACCGTATTCTCGATGTGGGCCTCGATGGGGAGGCCCCCGGTGCGGTCGGCCATGCTGCCCACGAAGGCGCGCACGATGGGCGATCCGACCACGCGAGCCGCCTGAACCATGCGCAGCACCTGCTCTTCGGCCGTGCCTTGGCTGGGGTCGAACAGCTTCGAGCTCGGACAGATCGAGCGCATGCCGATTTCGAGTTCGATGCCGAGCTCCTGGGCGCGCGTCCGCACCCGCCGCAAGTGTTCGGTTTCCAGGCTGCCGAGGAAGCGAACCTCGGAGAATTGCACCACGCGGGCGCCCCAACGGGCGCAATACTCCAGCGACTCGAACGCCGACCAGCCCTGCGAGCGCAGGCTGAACAAATCGATTCCGAGTCGCACCAGCGGTTGCTCCTGGGCCGCTACCGGACCGGCCAGCGCCGCGGCGCCGGCCGTCAGGAAGTTTCGGCGACGCATGGCACGTTCAGGTCGAGGGTTTTCAGATAGCGGCGGAAGGCCTCGCCGAGGTCGGGGCGACGCAAGGCGAACTCGACTGTGGCCTGCAAAAAGCCGAGCTTGTCGCCGGCATCGTAGCGCGTGCCGCGGAAACGGCACCCGTAGAGGGGGCGCTTGGCCAGGAGGTGCCGCAGCGCGTCCGTGAGCTGAATCTCACCGCCGCGGCCCGGTCCCACCGCTTCGATGGAATCGAAAATCTCCGGCGTCAGGACGTAGCGGCCAATGATGGCCAGCCGGGAGGGGGCCTCGGCCGCCGCTGGCTTCTCGACGAGGTTGTGGATACGATAGACGCGATCCCATTCGCCGTTATGAGCTACCGGGTCGGCCGCCACGATGCCGTACGCCTCCACCGCCTCCGGCGGCACCTCCATCAGGGCCACCACGGGAGCGCCGTAGTACTCGTAAATGTCCAACAGCTGGCGCAGGCACGGCGTCTCGGCGTCTATGACGTCGTCGGAAAGGACGACCGCGAACGGCTCAGCCCCCACCAGCTCCCTGGCCCGGAGCACGGCGTGGCCCAGACCCAGGGCCTCTTTTTGGCGTACGTACGCCACGTCGATCATGTCCGAGATCGCCCGCACGATCTCCAAAAGATCGGTCTTGCCACGGGCTTCGAGCATCTGCTCGAGCTCGAAGCTGACGTCGAAGTGGTCCTCGATGGCGCTCTTGCCGCGTCCGGTCACGATGATGATGTTGCGAATGCCCGAGCGGACGG
The DNA here is from genome assembly GCA_025055455.1 of Bryobacteraceae bacterium. Taxonomy (GTDB): domain Bacteria; phylum Acidobacteriota; class Terriglobia; order Bryobacterales; family Bryobacteraceae; genus JANWXD01. The sequence continues at coordinate 54,638 of JANWXD010000016.1, read as the reverse complement.
CCTCCTCGACCCCGTACTGGATGAGCGGCTTGTCCACCAGCGGCAGCATCTCCTTGGGCTGGGCCTTAGTGGCGGGCAGGAAGCGCGTGCCCAGTCCGGCAGCGGGGAAAACGGCTTTACGGACCCTGGCGACCATGAGGATATTGTATGCGGGACGCCATCTCCGCGCCGATGCCTATGCTAGGGTGAAAATTCGCCTGCTAACGAAGCGCTCCAATGAGACTTGGCATCGATTTCGGCACCACGCGTGTGACCGTGGCCGCCGCCGACCGCGGCAATTACCCGGTCGTGTCGTTCGAATGCCCCGACGGCGCCGTGCGCGACTGGTTCCCGCCCCTAGTGGCGGTCCGCGGCGACGAGGTGCGCTACGGCTGGGACGCGTGGGGGGTCCAGGCGGAGGACGGCTGGACCGTCCTGCGCTCGGTGAAGCGACTGCTTGGACAGGCTGGGATGCACACGCAGGTAGAAGTGGGCCCCCGCCGGCTCACAGTAGCCGAGCTGCTGGAGGGTTTGGGTCGTGCGCTCAAGCACTACCTGCTCGAGCGCTCCAATCTGCGGTTGAGCGGCGCGCCGCAGGTGATGCTCGGCGTGCCGGCGAACTCCAACACCAACCAGCGCTTCCTCACCGCCGAAGGCTTCCGCCGGGCGGGATTCCAAGTGCTCGGCATTTTGAACGAACCCTCGGCGGCCAGCATCGAATTCGGCCATTTCCACAGGCTGACGGGGACCGCCAGGGGCCCGACGGTCGTGCTCGTCTATGACCTCGGCGGCGGCACCTTCGACGCCTCGCTGGTCGAGGCCGATCAGCAAACCCACACGGTGATCGCCTCCGAGGGCCTGGAAACGCTCGGCGGCGACGACTTCGACGAAATTTTGGCGCGGCTGGCGCTGGAGCGGGCGGGTCTGGAATTCGACACCCTCTCGCTCGCCGAGACGTTCTTGCTGCTCGAGGAGTGCCGCGGCAAGAAAGAGGCGCTTCATCCCAACACGCGCAAGATTGTCGTGGATCTGGATACAGTGCGTGCGGGCTGGGGCGAGGTCACGGTGCCGGTGGCGGACTTTTATGCGGCGTGCCGGCCTTTGGTCGAGGAGACCATCCAATTGGTCGAGGAGATGCTCGCAGCGCATGGTTTCTGCGAGGACGGCGGCCGGCGGCTGGACGCATTGTATGTCACTGGCGGCGGCAGCGAGCTGCCCTTGGTGGCCCGGGAGCTGCGCGAGCGCTTCGAGCGGCGGGTCAAGCGCTCGGCGCACGCGCGGTCCGCCACGGCCATCGGTCTCGCCATCCAGGCTGACGCCAGCGCCGGTTATCGGCTCCGAGACCGATTCACGCGCAATTTCGGCGTGTGGCGCGAAGCCGACGAAGGCGCCCGGATCTCCTTCGACATTTTGTTCCCGAAGGGACACAGCCTGCCAGCGCCTGGCGAAAATCCGATTCAAATCTGCCGCCGGTACCGCCCGGCGCACAACATCGGTCACTTCCGGTACCTCGAGTGCACGCGCGTGGACGAGACGGGAAGACCGGCGGGTGACCTTACGCTTTGGGATGAGATTCTCTATCCGTTCGATCCGGCGCTAGAAAGCTGCCAGGAGCTGGAGGCGGTGCCAGTGATTCGCGTCCCGGAGGCTTCCAGCCAATGGGTCGAGGAGACGTATGCTTGCGATGCCGGGGGCGCCGTCAGTGTGACGATCACGAATCTCGCCACGGGCCACCGCCGCGTGTACCGGCTGGCGCGGTGGGCGGCGCGGGAAGCCCCGCTCCGCCCGCCCAGCTCCAAGGCCAGCGCTGTCCGCCGAAGAGGCGCCGGCTCGGCCTAGACGCACTGGGTCGGCAGTTGCCCTCCACGACTTTGGCGAAGGCCATGCGGGATCGCAACCGACCTGGGGTGTGGTAATATCGGTTGTGCCGCAGACGGTCCTGGGCGTGATTCCCGCCCGGTTCGCCTCCTCACGCTTTCCTGGAAAAGCCCTCGCACGCATCGCTGGAAAACCCATGCTCCAGCATGTGTGGGAGCGGGCCTCCCGCGCGCGCTACCTTTCCAAGATCGTGGTGGCCACCGACGACGAGCGTATCTTCGACGTGGCGAGAGCGTTTGGAGCCGACGCACGGATGACGCGAGCGGACCATCCGTCGGGGACGGACCGCGCCGCGGAGGTGGCCTCGGCCGAACGCGCCGAGTTCGTCGTAAATATCCAGGGGGACGAACCGCTCATTGACCCGGCGGCCATCGACGCTGCGGTGATCGGCCTGCTGGAGGCCGCCGAAGCGCCCATGAGCACGCTCAAGAAGCGGATCGAGGATCCCCGGGAACTCACCGACCCCAACGTGGTCAAAGTGGTCACCGACCACGCCGGGCATGCGCTTTACTTTTCGCGCTCTCTGATTCCTTTCGTGCGCCATGAGCGCGCTGTGCATTTCAAGCACGTCGGCCTCTACGTCTACCGGAGGGATTTCTTGCTGGCCTATCCCAGCCTGCGGGTGGGCCCGCTCGAGCAGGCCGAGCGGTTGGAGCAACTCCGGGCGCTCGAAAACGGCTACCGCATCCGCGTGGTGGAAACCGAGTACGAGTCGCTGGGCGTGGACACGCCGGAGGACCTGGAACGGGTTGCGGCGTTGCTCGAAGCGAAGCTGGCGACGGGGTAAGGCATGCGCACGGCGCAATGAGGATCCGCTATGGCTAAGTACATCTTCGTCACGGGCGGCGTGGTTTCCTCTCTCGGAAAGGGCATCGCAGCGGCTTCGATCGGGTGTCTGCTCGAGAGTCGGGGCTTGCGCGTCACGCTGCAGAAGTTCGATCCCTATCTCAACGTGGACCCGGGCACCATGAGCCCGTTTCAGCACGGGGAGGTGTTCGTGACCGACGACGGCGCCGAGACGGACCTGGACCTGGGCCACTACGAGCGTTTCACGCACGCCCGCCTCACGCAGGCCAACAACGTCACCTCGGGACGCATCTACGAGCAGATCATCGCGCGCGAGCGCCGAGGCGATTACCTGGGCAAGACCGTTCAGGTGATCCCGCACGTGACCAACGAGATCAAGGCCGCCATCCGCAAGGTGTCACCCGGCGCCGACGTGGTGATCGTCGAAATCGGGGGGACGGTGGGGGACATCGAGTCGTTGCCGTTTTTGGAAGCCATCCGTCAGATGCGGCACGAACTCGGCCGCGAGGAGACCATCTTCATACACGTCACGCTGGTGCCCTGGATCGCCGCCGCGCACGAACTCAAGACCAAGCCGACGCAGCACAGCGTCAAAGAACTGCGCGCCATCGGCATTCAGCCGGACATGCTGCTGTGCCGCTCCGAGCGGTTCTTGCCCCAGGACGTGCGAGAAAAAATCGCGCTGTTCTGCGACGTGGACGTGGATGCGGTCATCACTGCCCGCGACGTGGACTCCGTCTACGAGGTGCCGTTGGTGTTCGCCGAGCAGCGCGTGGACGAGATCATCCTACGGCGGTTGCGGATCGAGGCGGGCCCCCGCGACTTGACGCAATGGACCGCGATGGTGGAGCGAATGCGCCGTCCCTCGGGGGAGGTCGACATCGCCTTAGTCGGCAAGTACGTGGCCTACGAGGATTCCTACAAGAGCCTGCGGGAGGCGCTCCTCCACGGCGGCCTTGCGCACGACGTGCGTGTCAACATCCACTGGATCGATGCGGAAGGACTCACCGCATCGGGCTGTGAACGCCAGTTGGAGGGATTCGATGGCATCCTCGTGCCGGGAGGATTCGGCAAACGGGGCATCGAAGGCATGATTCAGGCAATCCGCTTCGCGCGCGAGCGCAAAGTGCCGTACTTCGGCATCTGCCTGGGCATGCAGACGGCGGTGATCGAGTTCGCGCGCCATGTCTGCGGCCTGGCGGAGGCCAACTCGACCGAGTTCGAACCCGCCACGCCCCATCCGGTCATCTTCAAACTGCGTGAACTCAAAGGCGTGGATGAACTGGGCGGCACGATGCGGCTCGGCGCTTACCCCTGCGTGCTGGCCGAGGGCAGCTTCGCCCACCGCGCCTACGGCACGCGCCAGATCAGCGAACGGCACCGGCACCGCTACGAGTTCAACCGGGAGTACGAACAGATCCTCACCTCCCGGGGACTGCGCATCGCCGGACAGACCCCGGACGGAGTGTACGTCGAGATCTGCGAAATCCCGGATCACCCGTGGTTTTTGGGCTGCCAGTTCCATCCGGAGTTCAAGTCGCGGCCTCTCGAACCGCACCCGTTGTTCCGCGCCTTCATCGGGGCGGCGCTCGAGCACCGCGCTCTGCGCCTGCGACAGTCGACCCGGGCCGCGCAGCTGACTCATGCGGATTGAAGTGACGACCCCGAAAGGGGACGCCGTCGTTTTCGGAGACGGCGCCCCGCTGGCCTTGATTGCCGGTCCCTGCGTCATCGAGAGCGAGGAGCACGTTCATTGGCTGTCCCGCGAGATCCGCCGGCGCGTGGGCCCGTTCATCTTCAAAGCTTCCTTCGACAAAGCCAACCGCTCGAGTGTCGCGTCCTATCGTGGCCCGGGCTTGCGGGAAGGTTTGCGAATCCTCGGCGGCCTCAGGAAGGAGGGCTTCGCCATCCTAACGGACATCCACGAAACAGCCCAGGCCGAGCCCGCCGCCGAAGTCGCGGACATTTTGCAAATTCCCGCTTTCCTGTGCCGCCAGACGGATCTGCTCATAGCCGCCGGGCGCACGGGTCGGGTGGTCAATATCAAAAAGGGTCAGTTTCTCGCCCCCGAGGACATGCGTTGGGCGGCCGAGAAAGTCGTATCCACAGGGAATACAAAGCTGCTGCTAACCGAGCGTGGCACGACCTTCGGGTATCGCAACTTAGTCGTGGACATGCGCGGGCTCGTGACCATGCGAAGCCTCGGCTGGCCGGTGATCTTCGACGCGACCCACAGCGTGCAGCTTCCGGGAGCGGGAAGCGGGGCCTCCTCCGGCCAGCCGCAGTTCATCGAGCCACTGGCGCGGGCGGCGACGGCGGTCGGCATCGACGGCATTTTCGTGGAGGTGCACGAAGCCCCGGAACGCGCCCTGTCGGACGGCCCGAATGCCCTGAGGCTGGACTTGCTCGAACCCTTTTGGGAGCGCCTGCGCCGCTTGGACGCGCTGGTCAAATCCGGGGAATTCGTCAACGCCTGAGACCAACCGCACGTCAGGACTATTGGGATGCGATACGCTAGAGGTATGCGAGGCCCGCGTGAGCGCTTGAAACGGCAGCGAGGTTTTACTCTCATCGAGCTGCTGATCGTCATTGCCATCATCGTCATCCTGATCAGCGCCGCGGCTCCGAAGTTCAGCCAGATCCTGATGAATGCGCGCGAGACGGCGGCGGCGCGCCACATTCAGACGATTCACACGGCCCAAGCGCAGTACTCGGCCCAGTTCGGCAAGTACGCCGCGTCTTTGGCCGAGCTGGGGCCGCCCGCCAGCGGGCAGCCCGGACCAGCAGGCGCCGACTTGATCCCGAAGGATTTGGCTGAAGGAGAGAAGGGCGGCTACCGGTTCACGCTCGAGGCCACGCCGCAAGGTTACAAGATTATCGCGGTGCCCACGGCCTACGGCAACACCGGGCGGCGGACATTTTACTCCGATCAAACGATGGTCATCCGGGAGAACTGGGGCCAGGAACCGGCGACCGCAGCTAGCCCAGAGATGAAATGACGCGCCGCCCTTTGCGGCACGCCGACCATCGGGTGGGATTCACGCCGTCAGCTCCGCCACGCTCTCGATGTGGAAGGTCTGCGGGAACAGATCGACGAAGGTCAACTTCGTCAGACGGTAGCCTCCGGCGACCAAGGCCCGCAGGTCACGGGCCAGGGTCGCGGGGTCGCAGGAGACGATCACGAGTAGCGGAGGCCGGACTCGCAAGAGCCCGCGCACCACGCTCGAACCCAGGCCCATCCGCGGGGGATCGGCAACGATGAGGTCCACCGGTTCCGTGCACCGCTCTAAGAAAGCCTCCGAGGTGCTCCGCACCGCTCGGACCGCCACGGCCGCCCGGGCGGCGTTGAACTCCAGATCCTGGAAGGCGTTCCGAGCGGCCTCCACGGCGGTCACCTGCTCGAAGCAACGGGCCAGCGGGAGGGAGAACAACCCGACGCCCGCGTACAGATCCACCGCGTGCCTTCCCGCTTTTCCTTCGACCACGCACTCGACGAGCCGGTCAATGAGAAACCGGTTGGTCTGGAAGAACGACCCGTGGCTGACTCGGAACAGGCCGCCAGCCGCCGGGTAGTCCAAGCTGCCGGCGGCGGCGCCCGGGATCCGTTCCGCGCACCATTCGAAAAACGAGCGGGCGACCGGTTGCCTCGACTCGAGGACATTGAGCTGCACCTGGCTTTCGTTCGTGAACAGCTCGATACAGCGCACAAAGCGCGGGAACCGGCGGTGGTGCAGCATGCCGCGCAGCGCCGCCAGGGCTTCATTGATCTTGGGCGAGGAAATCGCGCAACGCTCCACCGAGCACAGCCGGTGTGAAGCCGGTTCCATATATCCGATTTGGCGCCCGTCGAGGTGGAACTGGGTCCGGTTGCGATACTCCCAGTCCGGGCCCGCGATGACTTCCACCGACTCGGGAGGCTCCATTTTGCCGATCCGACGCAGAACCTCGACGAGGACGCGGCGCTTCTGTTCGAGCTGCGTCTCGTAGGCGGCGTGCTGGTAGTGGCAGCCCCCGCAGCGCTGGAAGTAGGGACACGGCGCGGGGATCCGGCCGGGCGCTGGTGCCAGCACCTCCACCAGATCGGCTTCGATCCATCCTGGCTTTTCCCGCGCGATGCGAACCCGGGCGGTCTCTCCGGGGAGGACGTACGGCACCAGAACCGCGCGACCCTCCAGGCGCCCCAGGCCCTTGCCGCCGTAGATCCACTTTTCCACGGCGATCTCAAGCGTCCTCTCCCGCGTTGTTCCGCCGGCCTGCATCGCTTACGATAAAAGGTCGCTCCCTCTCGGCATGAAACCACGAGTGTTTTCCGGCGTACAGCCGTCGGGCAACCTGCACATCGGCAACTACCTCGGCGCGCTCAAAAACTGGGTCAAACTCCAGTATGACTATGAATGCATTTACTGCATCGTGGACCTGCACGCGGTGACGGTGTATCAGGATCCGGCAACGCTGCGCGCCAAGATCTCCGAGCTTGCGGCGTTATTCCTGGCGGCCGGGATCGATCCGGCCCAGTCCGTGATCATGGTGCAGTCCTCGGTGCCGGCGCACGCCGAGCTGGCCTGGATGCTCACCTGTGTGACGCCTGTGGGCTGGCTGACCCGGATGACGCAGTACAAAGCCAAAGCCGAGAAGCAGGAGACCGTCGGCGACGGATTGCTGCAATACCCGGTGCTGATGGCGGCGGACATCCTGCTCTACCAGGCGCAGATCGTTCCGGTCGGCGATGACCAGGTCCAGCATCTCGAGCTGACGCGCGACATCGCCCAACGATTCAATTCGGTATACGGAGAGACTTTCGTGATGCCGGAGACGAAACTGCCGGCGGTGGGTGCGCGGATCATGGGCCTCGACGATCCGCTGAAGAAAATGAGCAAGTCCGAGGCTGCCTCCGGACACGCCGTGGCGTTGCTGGATCCCCCCGATGTGATCCGCCGGAAGATCCAGCGCGCCACCACGGATTCGCGGCCGGCCGTGGACTTCGACGCCCTGGGCGCCGGGGTCGCCAATCTGCTCAACATCTTCCAAGCCTTCAGCGATTGGAGCGACGAGCAGATGCGCGCGCACTTTTCTGGGATGCGCTACGGCCAGCTCAAGAAGGAGGTGGCGGACCTGGTGATCGCGCAGCTGGAGCCGCTCCAGCGCCGTTACCGGGAGATTATCGGCGAGCCGGGATACGTCGATCGCATCCTCAAGGAGGGCGCCGCGCGGGTGGCGCCGATCGCCAACGCTACGGTGGAGTTGGTGAAACGCCGCATGGGTCTGTACGTTCCCTGCTGACATGGATCAACGCCCGGTCTCGTTCACCGCGTACTGGCGTCTGGTCCAGTCCAACCGGAACTTCCGCCTCCTCTGGCTCGCGCAAATTGTCAGCGAACTCGGCGACTGGCTGTACTCGATCGCCATCTACAGCTTGCTGCTGGAGCTGACGGGCAGCGCCAAGTCGGTGGCCACCGCCGTGGTCCTCCAGGTGCTCCCGCAGTTTTTCATCGCCCCGGCCGCCGGAGTCCTCAACGACCGCATGAGCCGCAAGCGCGTCATGATTCTCGCCGACGTGGCGCGCGCGGCGATCGTGCTGGGCATGCTGGCGGTCCAACGCGCCGATCTGGTCTGGTGCATCTATCTGCTGTTGTTCGCCGAAACCACCATGTGGGCCTTCTTCGAGCCGGCGCGCAACGCAGTGATCCCCAACATTTGCCGCGGCCCGGACGTGCTCATCGCCAACGCGCTGTCGTCGACGACGTGGTCGTTCAATCTGGCGGTAGGCTCAGCCATCGGAGGGGCCGTGGCGGTCGTTTTCGGGCGCCAGGCGGTCTTCGTGATCAACGCCGCGACCTTTCTGCTGTCCGCTTTGCTGTTACGCGCCATGTGCTTTTCCGAGCCGCACGTCACAGGGTCGCGCCCGCTCCGCTGGGGCGACCTTACGGATTTCTCGCCCCTGTTCGAGGGATTCCGCTACGTGAGGAGCGACGCGCGGCTGGTGGCGACGCTGCTGGTCAAGGCTGGCTTGGGATTGATGGGAACGAACTGGGTGATCCTGCCGGTGCTGGGGGAGCGCGTCTTCCCGGTGGAGTTGGGTCGTTTGGATCCCCAGCGAGCCGGGATGCTGGGCATGAGCCTTCTGATGGGGGCCCGAGGTATCGGCGCGCTGATCGGTCCGATCCTCGGCAGTTACTGGGCTGGGCAGCAGGAGCCCCGTCTACGCAAAGGAATTCTCCTGGGTTTCCTGGCAGGGGCGGCGGGCTATCTTGCCCTCGGTGCCGCGCCTTCTCTGCCCGCGGCAGCGGCTGCCATAATTGTCGCCCATGCCGGCGGCTCCCTCATTTGGGTTTTCTCCACCACTCTATTGCAGATCCACACCGACGACCGCTTTCGCGGGCGCGTTTTTTCTGCTGATTACGCGTTTTTCGTGGTGACGATGTCCTCGGTGACGTACCTGGGGGGCTTACTGGTGGACCTGGGAATGTCTCCCCAGAAGCTGGCGGCACTCACGGGGTCGTCGGGGTTGATTCCCGCCCTGGCATGGACTCTCGCCCTGCGTTTGTGGGAGCGCCCCGCGCCGTCAACCCCGAGCTGCGCTGAGCGCGCCCAGCCGCTTGACGGCCCGCCTCGAGGGCTGTAGAGTGTAAGGACACGAAACTCAGAGAGCCGGGAAGAGGCCACGATGACCGAAACCGTGCGTTCGATTCTGAACAGCAAGGGTTACCAAGTCTGGGGTCTGCCGCCGGAAGCCTCCGTGTACGAGGCCATCGCCATGATGGCGGACAAAGGGGTGGGCGCGCTTGTCGTGATCAGTGAGGGCAAACTTGTCGGCGTGGTCTCCGAGCGCGATTACGCGCGCAAGGTGATCCTCAAAGGGAAGTCGTCGCAACATACGCAGGTTCGGGAGATCATGAGCAGCCCGGTCATCACGGTAACGCCCGATCATACCGTGGAGGAGTGCATGCGCATCGTGACTCACCACCGCATCCGGCACTTGCCAGTCATGGATGGAGATCGGCTGGTGGGCGTGATCTCGATCGGGGATCTCGTGCGTTCCATCATCGCGGCGCAAGAAGCGACCATTCACCAGCTCAAGAATTACATCGCCGGCGTGTATCCGGCGTGACTCATCGGTCCGTGGGGCTTCCAGGCAGCAAAGCCAGAGAAATCCCCGAGGGACTCTAAGCGATCTGCCCTTGGCAACACGCAGGCGGGCATTGGTAATCTGAGAACGTGTTGCGCCAGACGCCGACTTCCTGGCCCGCCGCCAGTCTCCCCCGTTCCCACTGGAGCACGCAAACTCCCGTCGCTGTCCCCAGAGCGGCGTCAGCGGTCGCCGACAAACCCACGGTTCTGGCGAGCGCTTGCGCTTTTCTGTTGGGTTGCTACATGTTTTCGCACCTGGCCGTCGTTCCCGAAATTTTGCTGACCCGCTTCCACATCAAAGTCCACAGTGCTGCCGCGACAGGTTTGGCCGCTCTGCTTTTGTGCTTGTTTCACGGCCATCTGACGCGATTTCTCAAGACGCCCCTCGCCCTGCCGTGGCTCCTTCTGTTCGTCTGGTACGGGTGGGCGAGTTTGTTCGGCTTGTGGCCGCGCGTGTGCTTGGATTTCCTATGGGAGTACGGCCTTCGGTTCCATGCCGCGCCATTTTTCCTCTGTGCGGCGGCCCTGTCCCTGCGCCAGGTCCGCCTGCTCCTGTATTGGGCCGGTGCAGGCGGCGTGATGGTGCTTTTGTACTGCTGGCGGTACGGAGAGTTCGACGGCGGCAGATTTGATATCCCACATACCAGTCTCGGAAATCCGAACGATCTCGCCCTGCACTTATTGTTCACTTTCTCGTTTTTGATGCTGTTTTTGTGGACCAAATCCTTGCCGGCCCGGGCGTTCGTGTTGCTGGCGACCCCGGTTGCTCTCATGTACCTCCTCAAGACCGGATCCCGAGGCAATTTCATCACACTCGCGGCGATGGTGCTCACGTTTCTGATCACGGCTCGGCGCAGCCAGCGCCTGGCCGCTGTTGTGCTCTTGCTAGTCACCATTCCCGCCGTTTTACCCTTAGTTCCGCGGAGCACTTTGGATCGTCTCCGGACGCTGATGTATCTGTTTTCCGACGAAGCGCCCGCGGGAGACTCGGAAGTCGAGCGCGCGATCCAGTCGCAGGAGGCTCGGCGCCAGCTGCAAAAGCACGCCATCCGGCTAACGTTGCAACATCCGTTGCTCGGGGTCGGGCCCCACATGTTCGAACCGGCAGTGGACCTGCGCGTGCGCGCAGAAACGGGTCGAAAATCCACATGGCAAGGTCCCCACAATGCCTATTTGCAGATATCCAGCGAGACGGGGCTTCCAGGTTTGCTGTTTTACCTTTGGACGATCGTTCTATGTCTCCGCCTCAACCATCGCGCTATGAAATGGGCGCGCGCCGCGGGCCATCGGATGGGGGCTGGCCAGTCGTTATCGTTGCTGCTCGCCACCATCGCATATGCGGTCGGAACCCTGTTTTCCCATCTTGCGTACGCTTACTATTTGCCCTTCCTTGTGGGACTGACTGCAGCCAATCACCTGGCGATGCAGCAGGAACTGGGCGGCGGACGTTCTCGCAGCTGACATGCCGGTAAACGTGCTGCTGCTGGCCCACTCGTTGGGCGAAGGCGGCAGCGAGCGACAGCTCGCGCAAACCGCCAAGCGCCTGGCGCGCGACCGCTTCCAGCCGCATGTGGCCTCGGTGGCCGGCGGCTTCAACGAGTCCATCTTGCGCCAGGCGGCCGTGCCGGTCTGGAGGCTGCCGCTGCGCTCCTTTGCGGATTGGAGCGCGGTCGAATCCGCGCGCCAGTTGCGCGACTACGTCCAGCGCAACCGCATCCAGCTTGTCCACCCGTTCGATTTCACACTGACCGTGTTCGCCGTGCCGACGGCGCGAACGTGCCCGGGTGTCGTTGCGCTGGCCAGCCAGAGGTGCTTCCTAGAACTGGTGCCGACAAAGTACCGCCTGCCTTTGCGCGCCGCGCTCCGACTAGCCGACGGGGTCGTGGTGAACTCCCGGGCGCTGCGAGAACACCTGTTGTGCGAAAGGGCGGCCAGGCCAGAGCGCATCCATGTGTGCCCTAACGGTGTGGATACGGAAGCGTTCCGCCCCCATCGGCGGCAGAGGCTGCCGGAATTGCGAGAGGCAAGCGTCGTGATCGGCACAGTTTCGGTGTTGCGGCCGGAGAAAAATCTCGGCCTGCTGCTGGAAGCCTTTGCACAACTGGCCCCGGACTACCCGAACGCCCGACTTCTCATCGCCGGCGATGGGCCGGAACGCCGACCGCTCCAGGAGCGGGCGAAGGCCTTGGGGATCGCGAAACGCACGGTGTTCCATCCCCGTACACCGGACGTGGCCCCGGTGCTTGCCAGCATCGACATTTTCGTCTGCTCCTCGCTCACCGAAGGACTACCGAACGCCGTGATGGAGGCCATGGCGTGCGGCTGCTGTGTGGTTGCCTCCGCTGTGGGAGGTTGCCCGGAGTTGGTGACCCACGAGAAGACCGGGTTGCTGTTCCGGAGCAACGATCTCGAGGACCTGGTTGGCCAGCTGCGCCGAGCGATTGCCGAGGAACCGCTCCGGCAAGCGACCAGTCAGGCGGCGGCGGCCTTCATTCAGCAGCATTATTCTCTGGAAAAGGCCGTGCGGCAGATGGAGCAGATCTATGAGGAGCATTTGCTGCGCCGCGATCGGAACTCCGCCTGAGGAGGTCCGATAAGGGATACTAGGTTTATGTGCGGCATCGCCGGCCTGCTCGGATCGGTTGAACCCTTGGTGGCGCGCGGCGCGGTGCGACGCATGGCCTGCGCTCAGGCGCATCGGGGCCCGGACGACGAGGGCCTCGAGCTGCGTCAATTCGGCTCACACACCCTCGCCCTAGGCCACCGACGGCTAGCCATTCTGGACCTCTCCCCGCTCGGCCACCAGCCCATGGAAAATCCCGATACCGGCGATCTGGTCGTCTACAACGGGGAAATTTATAACTTCTGGGATCTGCGCACCGCGTTGGAGCAGGCCGGCTATCGCTTCCGCAGCCGCTGCGACACCGAGGTGCTGCTGCGAGCCTACGAACACTGGGGCACGCAGTGCCTGGACAAGTTCCGAGGCATGTTCGCCTTCGCCCTTTGGGACGCACGACGCCGACAGCTCTTTCTCGCCCGGGATCACCTCGGCATCAAGCCCCTTTACTGCGCCGCGCGTCGCGAGTGCTTCCTGTTCGGCTCGGAGCTGCGCGCACTGCTGGCGAGCGGTCTGATTCCCCCCGAGGTGGATCCTCGAGGTTTGGCGAGCTACCTGGCATACGGCGCCGTGCAGGAGCCGTTGACGATCGTCGAGGGCGTGCGGATGCTTCCGGCCGGATCGTGGATGGTCACGGATCTCGCCGGCAACGTGATCCGCCAAAAGCGTTACTGGAGCTTTCCCGCCCCCGACCCGGCACGGCGCCATCTGCCGCGCGCGACGCTCGTCGAGGAAGGACGTGCTCTGCTGGAACGCTCCGTGCACCGCCATATGATCAGCGATGTGCCTGTGGGCGTGTTTCTCAGCTCTGGTCTCGATTCGACGGCGGTGCTCGGACTCGCAGCCCACGGGGCGGGGGAGCAAATCCACGCCTTCACTGTGTCCTTCCCCGAAGACCGGTTTCAGGACGAAGCGGCTGTGGCGCGTCAAACCGCAGCCCGGCTGGGCGTCACACATCACGTTTGCACCGTGGATTCGGCCAGCGCGCTCGAGTGGGCCACCGACGCCATCCGGCACCTGGACCAGCCCACCGTGGACGGCGTCAACGCGTATATGGTCTCGCGCGCCGTACGGCGCGAGGGCATCGTCGTAGCGCTTTCGGGCCAAGGCGGCGACGAAATCTTCGGCGGCTATTGGACTTTCGATGGCGTGCGCCGTTGGGTGCGCCGCAGGCGCTGGCTGCGCTGGATGCCGGAGCGCGCACGGATCGGTCTGGTGGAACTGGCGGGCCTGCGCCGGCCCTCCCTGATCCGCGAGAAAGGTCGGGACTTGGCCCGAGGGGACGGGGGCATCCTCTCGATTTACTTTTCCTACCAGCGCCTCTTACCCGACCGCGACATGGAGAGACTCGGGTTCCGCGCCGAACCTTTGGGTCTCACGCCCTCGTTCCACGATCCGGAAATCGACGGCGCGGATTGCATCGTCGAGGGGGACGTCATCGCCTCGGTCTCGCGGCTGGAAGCTCGCTTCTACCTGGGTTCCACGCTGCTGCGAGACGGCGACGTCTTCGGCATGGCCAATTCCTTGGAGATTCGCGTTCCCCTGCTGGATCGCGACGTGGCCGAATGGGCCTTTCGCATGCCCGGCGACGTGTTGTTGCCCAACGGAGTGGCGGACAAGTTCTGGTTGCGGCAGATCTGCCGCGAATTCTATTCCGAGGAGCAGCTCCGGCGCGCCAAGCGAGGATTCGCGGCGCCCTTTTCCGTCTGGATCCGCGGCCCTCTGGAAGAACCGGTCCGTGAGGGGTTGCAAACTGTCAAGCACTCCGGCTTGGTCGAACCCGCGGGCGTGGAGCACATCTGGCGCCGATTCTTGGAAGAGTCGCAAAACTTCGCGTGGACGCCGGTGTGGGCGTTGAACACGCTCGGACACTGGTTGGCCCGGACGCGCCAGGTATGTCTCACCCCGACGGCGGCCTGAACCGGCTCAGTGACCCTCGGCCTCTAGAAACCGCTCCGCCTCGATGGCCGCCATGCAACCCGCCGCTGCCGCCGTCACCGCCTGCCGGTAGACTCGGTCTTGCACGTCTCCGGCATGAAAGACGCCGGGCACGCTCGTGCGCGCCCCGCCCTTGGAGACGATGTATCCGTCGGCGTCCAATTCGATCTGCCCTTGGAACACCTTCGTGTTCGGCACATGGCCGATGGCGATGAACAGACCGTCCACGGGCTCTTCCCAAACGGCCCCGTTCTTGGTGCTCTTGAGCCGCACGCCCGTCACGACACCCTTGTCCACGTCGAAGACCTCATCCACCACGGCGCTGGTGATCCAGCGGATCTTCGGATTCTTCCGCGCCCGTTCGAGCATGATCTTCGAGGCGCGGAATTCATCGCGGCGGTGTACCACTGTCACGCGGCGGCCGAACCGCGTCAGGAAGATCGCCTCCTCCATGGCCGAGTCCCCGCCTCCGACCACCATGATCTCTTTGTCTCGGAAGAAGAACCCGTCGCAGGTGGCGCAGGAGCTCACGCCGCGTCCGATCAATTTCTGCTCGGAGGGCAGGCCGAGCCAGCGCGCCGAAGCGCCCGAGGCGATGATTAGCGCCCGGGCTTCCTCCCAGGCGTCTTCGATCTTGATTCGGAACGGCCGCCGCGACAAGTCCACCTCCACCACCGAGCCATTCACGTATTCGGCGCCGAATTTTTCGGCTTGGCGGCGCATGTTCTCGACCAGTTCCGGCCCGTTGATCCCGTCGGGGAAGCCCGGATAGTTCTCGACGAGCGTCGTGAGCGAGAGCTGGCCCCCGGGCTCATGCCCTGTCACGACCAGCGGCTTGAGGTTGGCGCGCGCGGTATACAGGGCGGCCGTGTTGCCGGCACAACCCGAGCCGACGATGATCACATTCCGCATACCCAACCGAAGAAGAGACTATCATGCTAGCACGGGCCGCCCCTCAAGCTGCCGCCCACCAGTTCACGAGGCGGTGCGCCACAAACGCACTCGCGTAGGCCAGCGATCCCATGTAGAGGAATTGCAGCGCGGGCCAGCGCCAGCCCGCCGTCTCCCGGCGCACCACCGCCACTGTGGACATGCATTGCATGGCGAAGGCGAAGAAGACCAGCAGCGCCACGGCGCCTCCCGGAGTCAGGTCTTGACGCAGCGCGGCCTGAAGACCGGCCGAGCGCGCGTCCCCCTCGATGCCGTAAATGGTGCCCAGCGTCCCCACGATCACTTCGCGCGCCGCCAGCGAGGTGATCAGCCCGATGCCGATCTTCCAGTTGAAGCCCAGCGGTTCGATCAGCGGCTCGATGGCCCGACCCAGCGTGCCGGCCACGCTCTCCTGGATGGGAACTGGCCGCCCGTCTTTGAACGGCAAGTGAGCCAGAATCCAGAGGAGAATCGCGACGCACAGGATCACCGTGCCGGCGCGGCGGAGGAAAATCTTCGACCGATCCAGCAAGCGCAGGCCCAGAGACTGAAGCGTCGGCCAGCGGTAGGGCGGCATTTCGAGCAGAAAGGGCGTGCGCTCGCTCTTGAGGATGGAGGACTTCAACACGCGGGCTGTGGCGACAGCGGCAAAAAAGCCGAGGGCGTACAGACCCAGCAGGGCCGCGGCTCGGGTGCCCAGAAACGGTCCGAGCAAAGGCTGTTCTGGCAGAAATGCCGCAATGATGAGGGTGTAGACCGGCAAGCGCGCCGAACAGGTCATGAACGGAGCGATCAGGATGGTGGCGATGCGGTCGCGCTTGTTCTCGATCGTTCGCGTGGCTAAGATGGCTGGCACCGCGCAGGCGTAGGCGGAAAGCAGCGGGATGAAGGACTTTCCTTGCAAGCCCACGCGCGCCATGGTGCGGTCGGCAATCAGGGCGGCGCGCGCCAAATATCCGGAGTCCTCGAGGATGCCGATGAACAGGAACAGCAACAGGATCTGGGGTAAGAAGACGACTACGGAACCTACCCCGCCCCAGACGCCCTCCACCAGCAACGCCCGCAAGGGCGACTCCGGCAGCCGGGCTTCAACCCACGCTCCGGAGGCCAACACCAAGCCCTGAACCGCGTCCATCAAGGGACGCGCCCAGGAGAAGATGGATTGAAAGACGGCCAGCACCACCAGGGCGAAAATGACGGGACCGGCCACTGGGTGGAGAAGCACGGCGTCCAGCCGACGGGTCCAAAGCGGGGGCGCCGGCGGGTGATAGCCAGCGCGCTCGCCTACCCGGCCCGCCCACTGGCGGCACCGCGGTACGTCTTGGAGCACCGGCAATTCCAGCGGCGCCGGCACGCCGAAGGCGCCCGAGAGAAATTCGAAAACCGGCTCGAGACCTTCCCCTTTGGCGGCGCTCACAAGGGCCACGGGCGCGCCCAATTGGCGGGCCAGCGCCTCGACGTCCACCCGGCCGCCGCGGCGCCGCAGCTCGTCGGCCATGTTCAGGATCACAAGGGTCGGGATTCCGAGAGCCAACACAGGGGCAGCCAGCACCAGGTGACGCGCCAAGTTGGTGGCGTCCAGGATCAGCAGAATGGCGTCGGGCTTGGCGACTCCCTTCATGCGCCCGTGGAGCACGTCGCAGGCCACGCGTTCGTCCTCCGAACGCGGCTCCAGACTGTACAACCCGGGCAGGTCGATCACTTGCACTTCGCGCCCCGAAACCCGCGCGCGCCCGGTGCGCTGCTCCACCGTGACGCCGGGAAAGTTGGCCACTTTCTGATGAAGGCCGGTGAGACGGTTGAACAGCGTCGACTTACCCGAGTTGGGCGGGCCAACGATGGCCACCGTATAGCGGGCGGCAAGGGATGGCCCCGGCACCGCGACCGAGATGGGGCCGGAGCGGGATTCCTGGTCAGTGCTCATATCCGGCTCACGCACCGTCCTGCGCCGGGCGGATTTTCAAGCGGGAAGCGGTCTCCCGGCGCAGGGCGATTTCCGAGCCGTCCACTCGGTACACACGCGGGTCGCCTCCCGGGGCGCTGCGCGCCGCCCTGACGCGAGTCCCGGGCAGAAACCCAAGTTCCATCAATCGGCGGGCAAAATCTTCCGGCAGTTCAAGGCGATCCAGGATGGCCTCCTCGCCTTCGCGCAGATCGGTCAGCGACCCCAGCCCCGTACCGGATCCATGTCGGGGAAGGCTGTTGCGATTGGGTTGCACCGCACCTTCAGTATCAATCCAAGCGCCGCGGCTTGTCAAGGATGCCGGGGGGAAAACATGAAAGCCAGTTGCAACAGCGTCCGGAATCCGAGCGGCACCCCCCGTCCCGCTGAGGCGCAGCGAGCGGCCCCACGCCCTCGACATTTTCCTCTCCATGGTCCGATCGGTGCTGCCGATTGAAACCCGGGAGCCAGCGTTCGGCTATTCTCGGGGGAGCACTCCGGATCTATCCTGAAGTTAAGGAGGCCGCAATGATGCGGCAGCCTTCGTCCCTCTTGCGAAGTTCCGGCCTCCACCTGCCTCCGCTAGCTTTGGAGGCATCCTGGCGGAGGCTCACTCTCGTCCAAAGCACCGTTCCCGGAGGTGAATCATGTCCCCGCAAGCGTACGAACTGCGCATCCCCGCACGGCGGCTGCTTGTCGGCATGTTGCTGACGGTATTGCCGATCAGCGTGGCAGGGCTGTACAGCCTTTCGGAAAGCGAAAGATCGCTGGAGCGAACCATCGGAACCCACTTCAAGACGATCGCAGAGGCCACAGCGGCCGAGGTCGCCCAGTTCATTCACGACCGGGTCATGGACGTCGGCGTGATGGCTTCCAGTCCGGCGATCCGGGATGTCATCGAGGAGGCCAACCGCAGTTATCAAGGCTTGAGCGAGGAGGCCGTCGCCGCACGAATCGACCGCACCGAAAAAATCTGGAATACGCCGGGGGCCGAGCCTTTTGTGACGCAGATGCTCGCCTCGCGAGCTTCGCGCATGCTCCGGCGACACCGGGAGCTCGATCCCCGTTTCCTCCGAATTACCGTCACCGACGGACGGGGCGCCACCGTCGCCGCCACCCACAAAACGCTGGACTACTTTCAGGCCGACGAGGACTTTTGGCGCGCCATCTACGCCGACGGGCGCGGCGCGGTGAACGTCACCGACGTCTTGTACGACGAAGTGACGAAATCCTATTACTTCGGCATCGGCGTGCCGGTGCTCGAGGAGGGTACCAACCGGTTCTTGGGAGCGGTCGACGCGCTGGTGGACCTCTCCAGCCTGTTTCCCTTCGTCAACCGCTTGCGGTTGGGAGCGGCGGCACGGGCCTCGCTGGTCAAAGAAGACGGCACCATCATCGTTTCGCCGGAAGCCAGCCTTTCGGCCAATCTCAAGTCGGCCGAGTACTCGGCCGTGCGGGATGCGCTTCAGACCCTCGAAGGCCGACAGACGGGCTACGTGGTGGCGGACGTTCCCGGTGGGTCGCGCAGGCTCATTGGATTCGCCGATACTGGGCTAAAGGACGATTACCGGAACTTGGCCTGGATCGTCCTGGTCAGCCAGGACGTGCAGGAGGCTTTCGCTCCGACGCGAGCCGTGGGGCGCTTGGTGGCATTGATGGCGCTGATCGGTCTGGCGATGGTGGTGCTGTTGGCGATGTACCTGTCGGTGCACCGTGAACAACCGATCACGGACATCGAATCGCCCCAGCGCGTGACCACCTAAGCGGGAGCATCGTGGCCCGACAGAGCCAACCAGTGACACGGCGGTCCCCACGCCGGCGGCCTGGGAAAGCAGCGCCCCAAAGCCAGGGCTTGGAGCCTCGAGAGTGCCTGCTTCCGACGGGCCATGACCTCGAAGCGGCGGTGGATCGCATCGCAGGGGAGGGGGGCGTGCTCGTGGCCTCCTATCGGGATCCTCTCGGAGGCACGCCCTTGGCGTTGGCAATCCTGCCGACGGACCGCATCGAGCCCACTCCGTTTCAGCGCGACCTTTCCGAGGCGCATCACAAGAGGCTCGCGGACGTGATCCAGCGTACGGGAAGGTTCCTGGATCCGGTGATTGTCATCCCTGCGCCGAGCGGAGGATTTTGGACGCCGAACGGACGGCACCGGCTGGCGGCCATGCGACGCCTCGGCGCTAAGGCCATCAGCGCGCTCGTCGTTCCCGACGCCCAAGTGGCTTGGCAAATTCTGGCCCTCAATACCGAGAAGGCCCACAATTTGCGGGAGCGTTCCCTGGAGGTGATTCGCATCTACCGCGACCTGCTCGCCCACCAACCGGGCCGCAAGGAAGGCGAATTCGCGTTTTACCTGGAAGAGCCCGCGCTGGTCACACTGGGATTGTGTTACGAGCGCGCACCCACCTTTGCAGGAGGCGCGTACCATCCGATCCTCCGGCGGACGGATGAATTTTTCGAGGAGCCTTTGCGCGATGCGCTGCGGCGTCGCGAGCGGCGGGCGGAGGCGCTTCTCGACCTTGACCACGAGGTGAGCCGGATCGTGGCAAAACTGAAAGAGCGCGGCCTCAAAAGCCCGTACCTTCGAACCTTCGTCGTGGCGCGGATCAACCCGCTGCGCTGGGTCCGGGACCGGATCCCTCCGAGCGAGCAGGTCTTGAAAACCATGCGCGACCGCGCAGCGCGCTTCGACATCGAAACAGTGAGGCAAGAAGATTTGGCGGGCGCCGTTGGGCCCCCGGAGGAACAGGAGGAGTAAGAGACGTGGCCGTGTTCCAAAAACGGTTCCGTGTTACCACGCGCGGCAACTGCGACGTGATCGACATCAGCGCCCACGTCGAACGGATCGTGGCCGAAAGCGGCATCAAGACGGGAATCGTCAACGTGTCCGGTCGGGGTTCCACGCTCGGCGTCACGACGCTGGAGTTCGAACCAGGCTGCGTCTCCGATCTGCGGAGGGCCCTGGATCAGATCGCCCCGGTGACCAGCAATTACGCCCACAACGCCCGTTGGGGGGACGACAACGGATACGCACACTTAAGGAGTGCGCTGATCGGCACGGCCAAGAGCTTCCCCGTCGTGGAGGGCAAAGTCGGCACCGGAACGTGGCAGCAAATTGTGTTGTGCGATTTCGACAACCGCAGCCGCGAGCGCGAGGTCACGGTGACGGTTGTCGGCGAGTAGGGTTTCGCCACCGGCTTCCCATGCAACACGGGACGGGCATCATTCCCTGCCCCGCATTCGATGCCGACCTCTCCCGCCTCAGGGGATGTTCCAAGCCGGGTGAGGCGGGCTTTCGAGTAGGGATTGACGCCTCCCGGCCTAAAGGTTGCGCACGAGCGCCCGATGTTTCCAGCAGGAGAGCAACCGTGTCCGGCTCGCAGCCGGAGGTCATGGGGAAAGATCTTCCGGCTCTGTCGAAAATTCCCGCTTTCCCCCCCATTGTCTTGCGGGTGTTGGACTTGGCGTCCGACGAGGAAGTGGACGTGCGGAAACTGGTGGAGCTGATCACTGCCGATACGGCGCTCTCCGCGCAGATCTTGCGTCTGGCCAATTCCCCCCTGTTCGGGCTGACAGCGCGCGTTGACAGTTTGCAACACGCGCTGGTCGTGCTTGGCCTGAGGCGCATGCACAATCTGGCCATGACGGCGGCCACCAGTAACTATCTCCGTTCGGCGCTACGGACCCGGGAGCTGCACCGTTGCTGGCTGCACAGTTTGGCCTCCGCCCTGCTCAGCGCCGAGCTGGCGCGGCTGTTCTCGCAACCGGAAGACTCTGCCTATACGGCCGGCCTCTTGCACGACATCGGCCGCTTGGGACTGCTGGTAGCCCACCCGGAGGACTACACCAAGTTGCTTCGGCAACTCGCCGAGGCAGGCGGCGACCCGCTGGAGCTGGAGCGGCAAGCCTTTGGTATTGACCACTGCGAGGCCGGCGAGATTCTGGCCCAGCGCTGGGGACTGCCGCAGGAAATCCAGCGCGCCGCCCGCCAGCACCATCAAGCGCCGGGAGAAGACGCCGGGCCGGATTCCCTGCTGTGGTTTTCTTGCCAGATGGCCGACGCCCTGGGCTATTGGGCGGTGCCGAGTGCGAACGTCCCGGCTTTGGAGTGGCTCCGCGACCGGCTGCCGATCGCTGTGCGGGAGCGCCTACCCGTAGATCCGCAATACTGGAAGCAAATGATCGAAGAACGCTTGCGGGCCTACGATGTCGCCGTCGGGGACGGCATTCAGGCCGCCGAGATCCTTCCCGCAACGGCCGAAGCGCCACTGCGGGCGGCGCACGACACTGCCGCCCCGGCTCCGCCACCCTCCGAGCTGGTGTCCCACGAACGCCCGGAACGCTCTCTGTCCGGGGACCTCGCCATCGTGGCGACCACAAGCTTAGTTTTCACCGCCGTCTTCTTCCTAATGCTCTACCTAATGAACCGCGGATAAGTCTCATCGGCTGCGGCTATCCCTAAGTAGCTCGCGCCCCTCCTCTGCCCCTGGCCGCCGCGCCGGCTTCCCAGCCCCGCAGGCGATCTAAGAAGATCCATTACAATCGAGTTTTGTCCGGTCCCCGTGTCACCCTGGTCGTTCCGACGCTCGAGGCGGACGCCGCCCTGGAAGCGTGCTTACAGTCGCTTCGCATGCAGACATACCCTAACTTCGACGTCGTCGTGGTGGACAACAGCGGTCAAAGACGGAGTCGCTCCTTGGCCTGTGCGCTCGGCGCGCGGCTTGTGGAGAATGTTCGTAACGAAGGTTTCGGCGCGGCCGTGAACTGTGGCTGGCGCACTTCGAGCGCCCCGTTTCTGGGGGCTCTTAACGACGATATCGTGGCTCACCCGGAGTGGCTCGCCACACTCGTCCAGGCCATGGAGCGACATCCCGATGTGGGCATGTGCGCGCCGCAAATCCTTCTGGCGGGGACCGAAGTGCTGGATTCCGCCGGTATGCTGGTGGCCGCCGACGGCAGCAGCAAGCAGCGGGGACACGGCCGTCCGGCTTGGGAATACGCCCGTGAGGAGGAGGTCCTGTTTCCCAGCGCTTGTGCGGCGCTCTACCGGCGGGCGATGATCGAGCAGATCGGCGGCTTCGACGAAGAATTCTTCCTGTATTGTGAGGACGTCGACTTGGGTTTACGGGCGCGCTGGGCGGGGTGGCGGTGCCTGTACGTGCCCCAAGCCATTGTGGAACACCGTTACTCGTACACCGCGGGTCGGGCTTCCGCGCTAAAGGCATATTACGTGGAGCGCAATCGACTGTTCGTGATCGCCAAGAACTTTCCCGCCAGCTCGCTGCTGCGCGCTCTGCTGGCGGCGCCGGCCCGCTACGCCTGGCACGTAGCGTTCCTGCTGCGGGGTCGCGGCGCTGCGGCGGCCTTCCAGCGTCAGGGCCACCCCACTTGGCGCTTGGCCTGGTTCGTGGCGCGCGCGCATGCTGCCGCCGCCTGGCGGTTACCCACGCTGTGGCGCCAGCGCCGCGCCATCCGCCGCGGCGCGCGCATTCCATCGGAGGAATTTCGGCGTCTTCTCGCGAGCCACGCGATCCCGCTGCGCGAGGTGGCAGCCTTATGACTCCGCCGGCCGACGCGGCCCTGCTGGTCATCGTGCCGGCCTTCAACGAAGAGCAGGCCGTGGGCCGGGTCGTTCGCGAGATCCAGGCCGTGTGGCCCGCCATCCCGGTGCTCGTGATCGACGACTGCTCTACGGACGGAACGGCGCGCGTCGCCCGCGACGCTGGAGCTGCCGTGCTCTCGCTGCCGCACCATCTCGGATTGGGCGGCGCCGTGCAGGCAGGCTACAAGTTGGCTTACGAACTCGGCTATCAGTACGTGATTCGGGTGGACGGCGACGGGCAACATGACCCGCGCGACATCCCGCGGCTGTACGAAGCGCTCCGCACCTCCGGCTGCCAGATGGTGATCGGCTCCCGCTACCTGGACGGAGACGAGAATCGCACCAGCCTGTTGCGGCTGGCCGGCACCAAGTTTTTTCGCTTGGTGTTGCGCCCCATCCTGGGCAAGACGGTGCGCGACCCGACTTCGGGATTCGTCGGAGTCAACCGCGCCGCTCTCGAAGTCTTCAGCAAGAGCTTTCCCCTCGAATATCCCGAGATCGAAGCCTTGGTAGTGTTGCAGCGCCGGCGGTTCGATTTTGTCGAAGTGCCCTGCCGGATGCGGCCGAGACTCGCCGGCAAGAGCACGATCACCGCGGTGAAGTCCATTTACTACATCGTGCACGTGCTGCTCGGCGTCTTCGTCAATATTTTGAAATTCGAGCACCGGCTTTGGAAGAGATGACTATGGATCGCCTGACCAATTTCATGACGGGATTCAGCCTGTTGCTGATCCTGCTGGTGTTGCGCTCGGTACGGCGCGCCCACATCCGCGTCGAATACTCCGTGAGCTGGCTCAGCGCGGCGCTGGTTCTCCTAGCGATTTCCCGCTCGCCTTGGGCCTTGGAGCAGATCGCTGCCCTGACCGGCATCGCGGACGCCCCCCTGGCTCTGGTCTTCGCCGTCGGCTGCCTCTTTCTTATCGTCTTCTACCGATTCTCGATCGTCATTTCAGATCTGAAGGACGCCAATATCGCCTTGGCGCAGCGCGTGGCGATCCTGGAGTACCGCCTCTACGAGGGTCATGGACGCCGGCAGAGCCAAGCGGCGCGCTAATCGAGCCGCGCCCGAGTTCGCCCTGAAATTTTGGCACGTCGCGGCCGGAGCGGTCGTGCTCTCGCTGGCGGCGCACGAAGCTTATCGACCGGCGCTGCACGGGCCTTTCGTCTTTGACGACCAGTATCTGCCGTTCTACTCTTACGACTTCGGCGACAAGCCGCTGAGAGCCGTCGTGAGCGGCGTACGACCCTTGTTGATGCTGACCTTCTGGTTGAACTACCGGCTGTCGGAGCTGGAACCTTACACCTACCATCTGTTCAACCTGCTGTTCCACGTAGCCAACGCCGTGCTGGTGTTCTGGGTGGTCCGCAAAGCGCTCACGCTAGCGGGCGACGGGACGGCCACAGTCCGGCGGGAGTTGCTTGCCGCCTTCGCCTCCGCGGTCTTCCTCCTTCACCCTGTGCAAACCGAGGCGGTCGCTTACGTCGCCAGCCGCTCGGAAAATCTCAGCGTGCTCTTCTTCCTCGCCGCCTTCGCCCTCTTCCTGTACCGGCGGCACGAAGCGATTTCTTGGCCGGCCGCGGCCGGCATCAGCGCGCTGTACGGAGCCGCCGTCTCGACTAAAGAGCACACCGCGGTGCTGCCCGCCCTGCTGCTGGCCACGGACTACTCGTGGGGCGGTTGGCGGACCATCGCTCGCAACTGGCGCCTGTACAGCTTGCTCGCCGTGCTCGGGGCAGGGGGCCTGTGGTTTGTCTGGCGCGTGCTGGCCTCGGCGCAAACCGCCGGTTTCGGCATGCCGGACCTGCCCTGGCATCATTACTTCTTCACCCAGTGGCGCGCTTTTTGGGTGTATGTGCGGCTGTTCCTATGGCCCGCGGGCCAGAATGTGGACTATGCTTATCCGATCTCGCGGAGCATCTTCGACCACGGCGCGGTCCTGGGGCTGGCGGCGCTTATCGCCGCCGTGGGAGCCGCATTTTTCTTCCGCCGCCGTTATCCGCTTGCCTGGTACGGCACGCTGGTTACGCTGATCCTCTTCGCGCCGACGTCGTCCGTGGTGCCGATCCGCGACGCCGTCGCCGAGCGCCGGCTCTATCTGCCCTTCGTGGGATTGCTCTTCATCCTAGTAGAGTTCCTCCGGCGAGCGAAGTTGAGCCGGGGCGCCGTCGCCGCGGGCATGGCCGGGGTGCTGCTGCTGGGAATCCTCACGCACCGCCGGGCGCAAGTCTGGGGCAGCGAGGTGGCGTTGTGGGAGGATTCCGTCCGCAAGTCCCCACACAACGCCCGTGCTCACTTCCAACTGGCGGTGGCCTACTACGTCGAGAAGCGCTGCCCGGAGGCACTGCGCCACTTCGCCGAAGCCGCCCGCCTGAGCAAACCCGATGCCCGCCTGCTGGTCGACTGGGGCCTCGCAGAGGACTGCGCCGGACGGCCCGCCGCGGCCCTGGAGAAACTCCGGGAAGCCGCTCGGCTCGAACCCAACGCGCACGTTTATACCCAGATCGGCATGGTTCACGGCAAACTGGGTCGGCTGGAGGAGGCCTTGCAGGCCCTGGAACAAGCCGCCGCCCTCGAGCCAAACTACGACCTGATTTACTACTACCGCGGCAATGTCCATGCCGTCGCCGGGCGGCTGGAGCAGGCCCGCGAGGATTACCACCGCGCGCTGCAATTGAATCCCAAAAATGAAGCGGCCCGACGGGCGCTGCTCCGGATCGGAAATCGCCTCCGCTAAGATGCCCCTGCGGATCGGCGTGAATGCGCTCTATCTGATCCCCGGCCGCGTTGGAGGAACGGAAATCTACCTGCGGAATTTGCTCGGCGCCCTGGCGGAGGTGGATCCGGTCAACGAGTACGTGATCTTCACGAATCGGGAAACGGGCGCCGACCTGACTCCGAGACGCCCGAACTTCCAGACCGCGCCCCAGCCGGTGCCCGCCTCCTTCCGCCCCGCGCGCATCCTCTGGGAGCAAACCGTGCTGCCGATCGAGGCGCGACGCCAGCGGCTGGACGTGCTGTTCAATCCCGGCTTCACGGCGCCCGTGTGCTGTCCCTGTCCGCAAGTGACGGTATTCCACGACCTCCAACACAAGCGGCACCCCGAATACTTCCGCTGGTTCGATCTGCCGTTCTGGCGCTTGCTGCTTTGGGCGGCGGCGCGCCGCTCGGCGCTGCTCGTGGCGGTTTCCCAGGCGACGGCCGCAGACCTGGCCCGCTATTACGCGACGCCGGTGGAAAAGATCCGCGTCATCGGCCACGGCGTGGAGGAGCGATTCTTCGACATCGGCCGGGAGCGCCAGAGGCGGCCGTGCGCGCCGCTCGTCCTGACGGTCTCCACGCTACACCCTCACAAGAACCTGGAGCGGCTCGTGCGCGTCTTCGGCCGCTTTCGGGCGCGCCATCCGGAATACTCTCTCGTGCTGGCTGGACTGCGAGGGTTCCATACAAAAGCCGTGGAACGCGCCGTGGCCGAGGCGGATCTGAGCCGTTCGGTCCGCCTGACGGGCTGGATCCCCAGGGAGGAACTCTACGAGCTGTACCGCGATGCCGCGGCGTTCCTGTATCCATCCCTGTTCGAGGGCTTCGGCCTGCCCGTGCTCGAGGCGTGGGCCGCTGGCATCCCGACGGCCTGCTCCGACATCGAACCGCTGCGGAGTCTCGCCGATGGCGCTGCGTTGCTGTTCGATCCGCGCGACGAGGAAGCACTCTTGACGGCCCTGGAGCGCCTGGTCTCCGACGAAACCGTCCGTGCGCGCTTGGCGGCCGCTGGTCCGGAGCGGGCACGGGCCTATTCCTGGCGGCGGGCGGCCGAGCTGACCTTGGCGACCTTGACCGAGGCCCGTGCGCCGGCTGGCATCAGCCCGACGGAAGGCTGCGGCCGGGCGACATAACATCAAAATCATATTGACAGCGCCCGGCGACCGTGCTAAGCCGAGAGGTTAGTACAATTCTCACAACGTGCCAAACCTACCGTACACTTACACCCACCCTTGGAGGAAAAGCTCCAATGAAGACCAAGCACTTAGCTCTGTTCCTCATTCTCCTGCCAGCCGCGCTGGCTGCGCAAACCATCTCCAGCTCCGTGAAAGCGACCATCGCCGACCCGACCGGCGCCGCCGTGCCTGGGGCGGCTTGCACGCTCACTAATCAAGCCACTGGGGCGGCCATCACCGCCACTTCGGGCGCCGACGGCGTGGTGGTGTTCCCCAACGTTCTGGCCGGAACCTACACGCTCACCGTCAAGGCAAGCGGCTTTAAGGCTCTGGAAACCCGGGACATCGTCATCACCACGAGCGAGATCCGTACCCTCGGCACCCTCACGCTCGAGGTGGGCGAAGTCCGCGAGAGCGTGAGCGTGACCGCGGAAGCCGCAGCCATCCAACTTGCCAGCGCCGAAAAGTCCGGTATCATTACCGAACAACAGATCCAAAACATCGCCATCAAGGGCCGCGATTTCTTCGCGTTCCTGCTGACCGTTCCGGGCGTCGTGGACAACTTCTCCCAGCGCCGCGAGACGATCTCGCCCGACTCGATTCGCGGCACGTTCATCAACGGCACTCGCCAGAACCAAAAGAACCTCGCCATTGACGGCATTACCAATCTCGACACCGGCTCCAACGAAACCATCCACTTTCAGCCCAACATGGACGCCATCGCTGAAATCAAAATCATGACGTCCAACTACCAGGCCGAATTTGGCAGAAATGCGGGCGGCGTCATCACCGTCATCACCAAGTCAGGCACGCGGGAGTTCCACGGAACAGCGTATAACTTTTACCGGCACGAGAGCCTGAACGCCAACAACTTCTTCAACAACCGCACCGGCACTCTCAAGTCCCCGTACCGGTATCGCATCAGCGGTTACTCGATCGGGGGACCGGTTTACATTCCCAAGAAGTTCAATACGGACCGGGACAAACTGTTCTTCTTCTTTTCGCAGGAATATATTGGGATGCGCCGGGACTATGGCACGCGTTTCGTCAACATGCCCACGGAACTGGAGCGCCGCGGCGACTTCTCCCAAAGCTTCGACGTCAATGGCGCCTTGATCCCGGTGCGTGACCCGCTCACCGGCCAACCGTTCCCCGGCAACGTGATCCCGCCCACCCGGATCAACCGGCTCGGACAGGCGATCCTGAACTTCTACCCAACTCCCAACTACACCGACCCGGATCCCAACAACCGCTACCGCTGGAATCACCGCTCCGTCTACAGCGGCGCCTACCCCAAGCGGCAGGACGTGATCCGGATCGACTCCAATCCCACCTCCGCGCTGCGCGTCTACTGGCGTTTCATCAAGGACAAGGATGAACAGGACACGCCCTACGGCATGTGGGTCAACGGCGGCATGAACTTCCTGCTGACGCCGACGCGGTTCGGACAACCCGGCAAGGGCCACGTCGCCCACGTGACGTACACGGCGTCGCCGACGCTCGTCACCGAGTTCATCTTCGGCAAAAGCCGCAACAATCTGTACTTCGACCCGGTGGACAAGGAAAAAGTCGACCGCGCCCGGATGGGCAACCCGCCGCAGTGGTTTGCGGACTCGCAGTCGGGCATGACGAAATACCTCCCGGCGCGAGCCAACAATTACATCCCCAACGTCGTGTTCGGCGGCCAGCCGGCCAACGCGCCCAACTCCGGCATGGGCAACGTGCCCTATCAGAATTGGAACGACATCTACAGCTTCGTCGCCAACGTCAGCAAGGTCAAAGGCGCACACCAGCTCAAGGCCGGCATCTACTTGGAGCGCACGGGCAAGTTCCAGGTGGGCGGCGGCAACTACCGTGGCGCGTTCAACTTCTCGCGCGACGTCAACAACCCGTTCGACTCCAACCACAGCTTCGCCAACGCGCTGCTAGGGAACTTCCAGTCTTACTCGGAAGCTACGGCTCGGGTGGATGGCGACTGGTGGTTCTGGAATTTCGAGTGGTACCTTCAGGACAATTGGCGTGTCACGAAACGGCTGACGCTCGATATCGGCATGCGCTTTTACCATCTGCCGCCGATGGAGGACCTGAACCGGACCATCAGCACCTTTGACCCGCGCTACTACAGCCGCGCCCGAGCTCCGGCCTTGTACGTGCCCGCGCGGGACCCGTCCGGACGGCGCGTCGCCATGGATCCGCTGACCGGAAACTTGGCTCCCGTGCCGCTGATCGGGCAATTCGTTCCCGGCTCTGGGGAGCCCGCCAACGGCATGAAGGTGGGCGGCCGCGACGGCTATCCTCCGGGACTGTACACCACTTCCAAGCTGGCGTTCGGGCCCCGCTTCGGCTTCGCTTATGACCTTTTCGGCAACGGCCGCACGGCGCTGCGGGGCGGCTTCGGCATGTTCAAGGACCGGCCGCAAGGCAACCCGACGTTCTATGCCAACGGCAACCCGCCGATCGCCTACTCTCCGACGCTCTTCTACGGCAACTTGGACACCTATGCGCAGGGCGGCGGCGCGATTGGCCCTTCCAACCTGCTTACGCTGCTCGGTCACAACAAGCACGCCACCACGATGAATTTCAGTCTGGGCATCCAGCACCAGATCTGGGACACCACCATTGACGTGGCCTATGTGGGCGGTTTGTCGCGGCACCTGATCGTCCGGCGCAACCTCAACCCCATCCCCATGTTCGCCCGCTTCGATCCGAGGAACGAGGATCCCACCCAACCGGGGCGCCCGCTGCCGGATAACTTCCTGCGGCCGTACTACGGCTACGGTGACATCAACTTGCAGGAGTTCACGGGAACGTCGAACTACAACTCGCTTCAGGTTGCGGTGAATCGCCGCTTCACGCGGGGACTTCAGTTCGGGCTGGCCTACACCCGTTCGAAGACCCTCGGCGTCGCCAACGACGACTACACCGGCGTAAGCCCGTATTTCTCGCCCCGCCAGCGCAACTACGGGCCGCTCGCCTATGACCGGCCGAACGTGTTCGTGGTCAACTACATCTACGATCTGCCCAAGCTCGGGGCGAGGCTCGGTTCTCGGCCGCTCGGCTGGATCCTGGACAACTGGCAGATCAGCGGTATCACCTCGTTCATCACCGGCGCGCCCTTCACACCGGGATTCAGCACGACCGACGGCGCCGATATCACCGGCTCCACCGAAGGGGCCCGCATCACGGTCATCGGGAATCCCCGCCTCCCGAAAGGCGAGCGGACCTTCTTCCGCAACTTCAAGACCGAGATGTTCGCCCGCACGCCCCGGGGCGACTTCGGCAACGCGGGCGTGAACTTCCTCTACGGGCCCGGCGTGAACAACTGGGACATCGCCATCAGCAAGCGAGTCCCCTTAAGGTCGGAGGAGAGGTTCATCCAGTTCCGCACCGAGCTGTTCAACGCCTGGAACCACACCCAGTTCTCCGGCCTGTACACGACAGCCCGCTTCGACCCGGCTGGCAGGCAGGTGGATCCCAACTTCGGCGCCTATTCGAGCGCGCGCGACGCGCGCATCATCCAGCTTTCGCTGAAGATTTACTTCTAAAGCTTAGGCAGGGGACAGCGCTCCGCTGCGGGGCCTGTCCCCACTTTCTTCAGGCGGCCCGGTGCGCGGCCGCCCGCAAGGCGGTTTCGTAGCCGCGCACCACGTGGTAGATCAGCCGGTCAAAAAAACGCCCCAGACGGTACTCCAGCTCTTCTTCTGCGTATAGCTCTACGGTGGTCTGCCCCAAACCCTGCCCGCGGATATAGTCGAGGGTACAGTCTTTGACGATCTGGAAGCCCTCCACAAGTTCGTGGAGCGGGATGCCCTCCTCGAAGCGGCGTCTGCCCAGAGCCTCGTAATGCGCGGCCAGCTCCGACTCGTCTCGGAGAGCGAGCCAGTGGCCGAGCCGGCGGAGGACCTCCTGCGCCCTGGCCTGTAACTCCGACTCCGGCAGCTTCCGGATCTCGCGGAGCGAGGAGGTTTGCCGGATCCGGCCCAGAATGGTCTGTGTGATCTGATCGGAGTGAGACTCGATCATCTGGACGAGGGTATAAGGCCGCATGATCGCCTCCCGGGGCACTCGCACAGGCCCCACTTTGTAAGTACCCCCAAGCGTGCTCGAAGTCAATACCCGGTCCGGGGCCCATCGGCCGGGACGTCATGTCATGCCGTGGGCCCCGGAGCGCCCGGAGCACGGCTAGAAATGGATCTTCAATCCGAACTGAAACTGCCGGGGATCGAAAGCCGAGGTGAACGACAGCGGATCGGTGGGAGTCCCGCGGCGTCCCACTAGCGGCCGCGGCAAAGTGGCCAAGGGCACGTCGCCGACCGTGTTGTTGACGGTTTTGAAGTTGGTCCGATTGAAAAGGTTAAAGCCCTCGGCGATCAACTCCAAGCTTGGCCGCTCGCCAAGCCCCAAACGGAAGGTTCGCGAAAGCCGCAAGTCCAAGCTCAAGAAGTCGGGCCCCTTGCCGATGTTCCGTCCCGCTCCAAGCGGGCGGTGGGTGTTCACGTGCCGGTCGCCCAGATTGTCCACTCCCGCCAGTATGTTGAACGGCCGGCCGGAGCTGGCGATGAAAATCGGCGCTAGGAGAAACCCGCCGAAAAGATTCCGAGCCAGTCCACGGGTGCGTCCGGGAGTGAGCGGCGATTCCAGCACGGCATACAGCACCAGACGGTGCGCCTGATGGAAGGCCGACAGGGCGCGCTCGGCGCGCGCATTCAGCTGGTCGTGCGGCTGGAAGTCCGTGTTGAAGTCCGTGACCTCGTCGATGGCTTTGCTCCACGTGTAGCTGGCATGAAGAAGCGAGCGCCCGGCGAACCGGCGCGTCAGCTGAACGATGCCAGCGTGGTAGAAGGAGTTCGCCGTGGACTCGAAGACGTTGCGCTGGGCAATCAAGGGGTTGAAGAAACCGAAGGTAGGGGCGCCGTCTGGCCGCCTCCCGGCGTAGTACAGGTTGCGGTCCAGATTGCGCACAATATGGGCGCCGCGGTTGAAGTTGTAGCCCAGCGAAAGGTTGAATCCGCCCACAGCCCGCTCCAGTTCGAAGCTAGCTTGGTGCGCGTAAGGGTTCACGAAGTCATCCACGATGCCGAAGACAACGGCGAAAGGCGCTGTCGGGGAGGGCCGCAGACCGAACTGGGCCAGATCCTCCAGGCGGATCGAGCGGCGGCCGATGACTCCCTGGGCCAGCAAGGTCTGATAAATGTCCGCTGCCGTCAGCAGGCGCCCGGTCTGCGGGTTCAGCAGGCCCGCGATGCCCGTGAGCGGCACGAAGGTTTGAGCGATCTGTCGGCCGGCCAGCGTGTCCGCCACGTTCGCCACCTGGATGTTGATCTGCGAGTAGTAGAGACCGTACCCGGCGCGGATCACCGTCTTGGCCGCGGCGCCTGGCGTCCAGGCCAGTCCGATGCGCCCGGCGATGTTGTTGGGGTCGGTGCGGACCGGCTCGGGGTTTTCCTCGAGTTCATAGCGTGCGCCGAGGTTCACCGTCAACCGCGGCGACAGCCGCCAGGCATCTTGAACGAAAAGGTTGTACCGTTTGCTCCACCCGATCCAATTGGGGTCGCCAAAACCCTGTTGGTAAAACTCGGGCAGCCCCAGACTGAAGGCCTGGAGAGCGCTCAGGGGCGCCGACAGGTTGGGAATCAGGCGCGCCTGACCAGCGGCGGCCAGCGTCTCCGCCAGGCGGGTGGTGAAATTAGGGTCTCCAGCGAAGTTGTTGAGCACCAGCCCCAGCGGTACGCGGCCGCCGAAACTGAACCGACCGCTGAAGAACGTCTCCGAACGGACCCGGTCCCGAACCGGGTTGATGTCCAACCCGAACTTCAGGCCGTGCCGGCCCCAGTGCGCGCTCCAATGCTGCTGGAACTGGTAATGCCGTTCGAAGGCCGTCGAAGGCAGGAAAATGTCCCGGCCGAAAAATCCGAACCCCGAGATGTTGATCTCCGGCCCGAAGGGATCCGTAGGTTGCACGTCCAGCGTGTTGTAGCCGTAGCCCGCCCGGGTCTCCACGACCCACCGCGGTCCGGGCACCCAGGTGTGGTTGGCCATGACCGTGCCGTCGAAGACGTCCACACTGCGGCCCCGGTTGAAGCCGATCAGGGCGCCGAACTGCGCGTTCTGGCTGAAACTCTTGGTCATGTTGCCGCGCACGAAAACGCTGTGGCGTTCCGAAGGGCGCAAATCCACGCGCATGGAGAATTGCGTGGTGTCTTCGCTGAACGGAAAATTCCCGCTGTTGCGGTCAAACAAGGCGACGGTGCGCGGGTGGTTGGCGGGGATCAAGGCCTGGCGCATCGCGGCTGCCAAGCTTCGTAATTGCGGCGAACCGGAGGCGTCGAAGAAATCCACTAGCTGCTGCTGGGAAGGCGTCAGGCCGGTGAATACCGACCGGTCCTGCAAGATGGGCACAAACGCCGTCTCCTGGCGGTCCAGGCGTTCGAAAGCGGCAAACAGGAACGCTTTGTCCCGGCGCAGCGGGCCCCCAGCCGTGGCGCCGTACTGTCCCCGCGTGAACGCGGATTTGCCCGGGTCAAAATAGTTGCGCGCCTGCACGTGACGGTGGCGGAGAAAACCGAACAGGTTGCCGCGGAATTCGTTGGTGCCGGATTTCGAGACGATGTTGATGACGCCGCCGAAGGCGTTGCCCAGCTCGGCGGAGAAACTGTTGCGGTTGATCTGAAACTCCTGAACCGCCTCCTGACTCAGCGATGGGCGGACGCCGCCAGAATTGTAGTAATTCTCCATGCCGTCAATGGAGACCATATTGCCGCGGCCATTGCTGCCCCCGAAGCTGAGGCCGGACTGGGGCGTTTGGGCCACGCGGAAGTCGGTGTCGTCCACCAGATGGTCCGTCTCGACGACGCCGGGGGCCAGCAGGGCAAAGTCCAAGTAGTTGCGCCGGTTGATGGGAAGATTTTCGATGCGCGTCAGGTCGAGCGTGTTGGCCTGCTGGGTTCGGCCCGGATCGATCAGCGGCGGCTCGGCGGTCACGTTGACCTCCGTGGTCACCGTCCCGACTTGCATCACGGTCTCGAGGACAAGCACATCTCCGACCCGCAGCTCCACGCCCTCCATGACGTGGGTGTTGAAGCCCGAAGCTTCAAAACGCATCCGGTAGATGCCGGAAGACAACGCCGTAAACGAGTAGCTCCCCTGCGAATCGGTTTGGACCCACCGCGTCGTTCCCCGATCCGAATCTACCGCCGTCACCCGGACGCCGGTGAGGACGCCGCCGCTCGGATCCAGCACGGTCCCCCGGATCTCGCCGGTGTTCACCTGCGCGGCAAGGTTCAGGGAGGCGGCCGCCAACACGACGACCCTCCAAGCCCGTCCCGTCACCATGGTCCTATCCCTCCCAGCGGAAATGCCCCAACATGCTAGCAACCGGTGTCGCCGGCGGTCAAGGCGCCGATGCGGGGAGGGACGGAAAGGAGCTGCCGATCGCTACAGCCGCCAGCGCACCCCGAATTGCACCAGGCGGGGCGGGCTGGGGAGGATCCCGCGCGTGCGGTCGACGATCACGAGCCGGTCGGCAAGGTTCTTGACGGTCACGAACAGTGTGGCGCGGCGGCCCTCCAGCGGATAGTTCAGCGTGGCGTTCCACAGCGCGTGGCCCGGCAACAGCCCCCGCTGGCCATCCGGTGTGGGACGAATCGTGTTGAGGTCGTCGCCGAATTGCCGGGACACCACGTTGGCCTCGAGCAGTACGTTCATACCCCCGGAACGGGCATACAACAGCGAGCCGCTGAACAGATGGTGCGGGGCGTACGGTAGCCGATTGCCCCGCACCGAGACACGCGCAAAACCGGGCACCGCGCTAAACCGGATCCCCGCGAATCGGGCCACGGGCAGCCAAGTGTAGGCCGTCCGCAGGGAGAGGTTGTGCCGCGCCCCGAACCACGGCGGCATCTCCCAGCGGCTCGACCACTCGAGGCCTTGGTGCAGCGTTCGCCCGGCGCTGGTGAGCGTGGCGCCGATGCCGCCGGCCACGCTGGCCGGAACGATCTGGTTCTCGTAATCCATGCGGAAGGCGGTGGCTTCCAGCGACAGGCGCCGCGCTGCACGCCACCGGCCGCCGACCTCGTAGTTCCAGCTCAACTCCGGATCGAGATCCACCGTGCCGCCGTTGTTATTGATGATGTCCTCCGCCCGGGGCGGCGCAAATCCGCGGTGCACGCCGGCAAACAACGTCAACTCGCCCTGGGTGAACGAGACCCCGAGCCCGGGAATCAGCTCCGTCAGCGCCGTTCGTCCGACCGCGCCGTTCAGCCGGTTGTTGCGATAGTACCGCACATGCTCCAGGCGCACCCCGGGAGTCAATCCGAGCCGGCCCCGGCTGAGCCGGTTCTGCCAGAAGGCCGAATACGCCTGCGTGCGACGCTTGTTGTCCTCCACTAAGCGCCCATCCCGGGACCACGGCAAGGGGCCGTTTTTTTGCTGGCGGTCCTGATCCTCCAGGTGCGCCCGCACGCCGAAGTCGGCCGCGTTGCCGAAGCCCAGCAAGCGATGCGCCCAACGGAAGCGCGGCTCGACGCCCCAACTGTAGTAGCCTCGCAGCCGTCCTTCGTTTCCGCAACTCGTTAGCAGGTCCGCCATCCCTGCGCAACCGGGATCTCCGCGCCGGTTGGGCCGTTGCGCGGAATTGCTCGACTGCCGCCACCAATCGCGGTTGAAATGCGAGCCATACAGGTTGGCCGTAAACGCCAGGGACGGGCTCAGGCTGTGGGCGTAAGAGAGCGAGGCGCCGATCCGATCCGGCGTGAAGCGGTCATAGAGGAACGGGTTTTGCCGGGGATTGACCCGAAATTCCTCCTCCGTGAGGCCTGAGTACGTAACCTGCGACCGTTCCCGGT
This sequence comes from Bryobacteraceae bacterium, assembly GCA_025055455.1. GTDB lineage: Bacteria > Acidobacteriota > Terriglobia > Bryobacterales > Bryobacteraceae > JANWXD01. Next base: position 19,044 of record JANWXD010000016.1, on the reverse strand, counting down.
AATAGTTGAATCTCAGTGTCAGCAGTTGGTCGGCGTCCCAGGCCGTGGAGACCTTGAGGTTGAAATCCGAATAGCCCACGCGTGTATTCTCGCGGCTCCCCTCCCCCTGCTTACGCGTGACGTCCGCCAGGAAGCCGGTGCGGCCTCGCATGCGCCCGTAGCGCAGGTGGCCGCTCAAAAAATCCCGGTTGCCTCCGGTCAGGAGCAACTCGCCTGCGGGACGGTCCGGAATCGCGGGCGTCAGGTAGTTGATCACGCCGCCGATGGTGGACGGTCCGTAAAGAATCTGTCCGGCGCCCTTGACCACTTCGATGCTCTCGAAGCGGTCGATCGGCGGATGATAGTAGCTGGCGTTGTCGCCGTAAGGGGCGTACGTCAGTGGGATGCCGTCCTCCAGCAGCAGGACCTTGGAAGAGCGAGTGGGATTCAACCCGCGGATGCCGATGTGGGGCCGCAAACCGAAGCCTTCCTCGTTCGGGCGGACGAAGACTCCGGGCACGCGGCGCAAGACCTCGTCCACGTTGAACGGCCGGCTCTCGGCCAGCGCGGCTGGATCGAGGACCGTCAGGGCGCCAGGGGTCTCCGGCGCGCCTGCTGCAATTCGGTTTCCGTACACGAAGACTTCTTGCCGTAGGGTGGCCGTCTGGAGAGGAATGACCAGCTCCGCCTCCTCGCCGGGGCGCAGCACCACGATTCGGGTGCTTTCCGCAAACCCGGGCGCGACGACGGTGACCGAGTAATCACCGGGGCCTAGATCTCCCACGTGGAAGCGACCCTGGCCGTCGCAGACCGCCCGGCGCTCCCAGCCGGTGGCGCGCAGCCGGACACTCATCACCGCCCCCGGCACCGCCGCCCCGCTCGGGTCGAGCACGCGCCCCGCCAGGCGGGCGGGCGGCGGACCCGCGGACGTCGCTTGGAGTAACTGGGCTGCAAATACCAGCGCGGCCAGCTCGAGCCCGCCCGCCCGGGGCGCAGCTATCGCTCTGAAAAATCGGAACTTCGCGCGACCAGCGCGAGATTGGAGGACATAGGAATCCGAATCTATGTTGCAAACCAATTGCGCTTCCATACCCCGAACATACCGCCGCTGGCGGGGACTGTCAACCAGTACCGTTCCAATTGGCCCCTGGGGCCGCCAATGGCGCCAGGAGGCTTCCGAAACGTGCGGAGAAGCGGTTCTCCGGGTGGGTGCGAGTGTGGCCTACTCGAAAAACGGCTCGCCGGGCTTGCGGTAGCGCCAGGCCACGTCCAAATCCAGCTCGATGCCGAAGCCGGGAGCGTCCGGCACGCGGATCCTCCCGTTCTGAATCAGCGGCTCGTCCCGACCTTTCACCAGCGCGTCAAAGAACGGCACGTCGGCGGCATGGAACTCGAGCGCCAGACAATTGGGGATGGCGGCACACAGGTGCACGCCGGCCATCGTCCCAAGCGGGCCGCTGATGTTGTGGAGCGTAAGATTGACGTGGTGCATGTCGGCCAGGTCGGCCACCTTGCGGCCCTCCCACAGGCCGATTTTTTGCACGTCCGGCGCCAGCAGGCGCAGGCCCCCTTCGACGATGAGCCGCTCGAAATCCAGCCGCTGGTAGTGATTTTCGCCCGTCGCGATCGTGGTCCGGGTGGCAGCCTGCACGGTCGCCAATGCGCGCACATTGTCCGGCGGGACGGGATCTTCCAGCCACAGCAACCGATGCGGTTCCAGGGCGCGCGCCAGTTCGACGGCAGCCTGAACGTTGTAGTTCCAGTGACAGTCCACCGCCAGCCCGATCTCTGCCGGCAGCGCCCGGCGCACCGCCGCCACCAGCGACTCGGCGAATTCGACCTCCGGCTGGCTCAGGTCGCGGTTGTACTCATCGGTGTCGTACGGCGTGGGCACGTCCACGTCGAACTTGAGCATCCGGAAGCCGCGCGCCGCCATGTCCTTGGCCCGCGCGGCGTAGGCTTCCGGAGTGAGATGCTCCCGTTTGGCTGCATCCCAGCCGTGGTGCTTCAGGCTGATGACCGCCTGCCGTTCCGGCGCGCCGGCCGACTGCATCCACTGCGGCGTGCGGGGATTCACCAGCGGACCCAGGCTTTCCAGCGCCTCGCCGGCATGGCAGTCCGCGTAAACCGTCACGGTCTCCCGGTACTTGCCGCCGAGCATCTGCCACACCGGGAGCTTGTGCCGCTTGCCGACGGCATCCAGCAGGGCCGCTTCGATGCCGTGGATGGCGTGCAGCGCCAGCCCCGGCGAGCAGTGCACCGAGCGCATTTTCATCCGCCGCACGAGCCGGTCGATGGACGTCGGGTCCTCGCCTTCGACGACCGTGGCAAATTCGCGGATCACCGCGGTGAGCCCCGGCCCGAGGAAGGCCTCGCCGTAGCCAATGATTCCTTCATCCGTCTCCACCTTGACGATGGTCCAGTCGAAGTTGGCCTCGATGACGGCCGTGCTGACGTGCGTGACCCGCATAGATCCGTTACAGTAGCAATTTCGGCAACGGCGATGCGGGTGCTGGTGACGGGGTCGGAGGGCTGCATCGGCGCGTGGGTCGTGAAGAATCTCCTCGACCGGGGGGTGGATGTGGTCGCTTACGACCTGACCGGCGACCTCCACCGGCTTTCGCTGATCGCTCCAGCGAGCGCCAGCGCGCGGATAAACGTCCAGACGGGCGCGATCGAGGACACGGTCCGCATCAAGAACCTGGTCCGGGAGGCCGACATCACCCATATCGTGCACCTGGCCGCGGTGCTCATGCCGTACTGCCAGCGGGAGCCCGTCCGAGGAGGGTTGATCAACGTAATCGGCACGCTGAATGTCTTCGAGGCGGCGCGCGATGCCGGGCGGCCGGTGCGGGTCGTCTACGCCAGTTCCTCCGCCGTCTGGGGGCCGCCGGAACAGTACCCGGACCGTCCCCTTACCGAGGAGGACCTGCCGAAGCCCACGACGCATTACGGCGTCTTCAAGCAAGCCAATGAGGCCTCGGCACGGGCGTTCTATCTTTCCGACGGCATCTCGAGCGTGGGCCTGCGGCCGTGGACGGTGTACGGGGTCGGCCGCGACACCGGACTCACCGCCGATCCGACTCTGGCCATGAAGGCCGTGGCGTTGCGCAGGCCCTACCAGATCCGCCTCAGCGGGCGCATGGACCTACAGTACGTCGAGGATGTGGCGGAGGCGTTCGTGCGCTGTCTGCTGGCCCCGCTCGAGGGTGCGCACGTGTTCAATCTGGCCGGGGAAGTGGTCTCGATGGAGGAGTTCATTGCGCTCCTCGACCGCCTCCGCCCCGGCGCGCGTGAGCTGATCTCCGCCTCCGGTCCCACGGTGCCCGTGGCCTGTTGGATGGAGGACGGAGCCCTGCGGAAGGCCGTACCAGGCCTGCCGAAAACGCCTCTCGAAGAAGGCGTGCGTCGCACGCTCGAGTGCTTCGAGCGCCTTTACCAGGAAGGGCGCCTGCCGCTCTGAAGGGCTTACTGCAACTCCATGGCGATGACGTCGCCGTCGGTGTGATAACGTGCATCCGCGCGCTCAATATATTCGACTGTCGCCCGGGTGGAAGCATGCGGGCCGCAGCGCAGCTCCACTGGCTCGGCACCCGCGCTCCGGATGCGCACTCGGGAGGGATCCCGGATGAACAGCGCCAGCGTGCGCCGTTCCACGCGCAGGTATACCCGCGCCGCACGTTCCAGGCAGTCCACCTGAACCAGTTCGCCTGCGACCACCTTTCCTTTCTCAGGCTCCCAGGAGGGAGGGATCGTGATGCCGCGGCGCGCGGCCCGGGGCGTGGGGCGAGCCTCGCCGGTTTTTTGAACGGCCGCCCGGGCCATCTCCGCCTCAGCGTCCGTCGTAGCGGTTTGCACGGCGCGCCAAGCCGCGCGACGCGCTTCGTCCGTGCGGCCGGCCTCGTGCAAGGCGAGCGCTAAGGCGTGCCAAATGAAGGACTGCCGGGGCAGTAGGGCTGCGGCTTGCTCCAGGTGGCCGATGGCCTCGCTGCGCCGTCCCGCCCGAAGCAGCGTCCCGCCGAGCATGAAGTGCGCTTCCGCGAACTGCGGGTTCAGGCGCACGGCCGTCTCGAGCGCTGCACGCACAGCCTCCGGGGAACCGCCGGACTCCCGCAACAGCATGGCGTATTCGAAGTGCGCCCGGGCGTCGAAGACGCCCCGTTCGATCGCCCGCGCCAGACGCTGCCGGGCCTCGGCATGATCGCGCCGCCGCAAGGCCAGGGCGCCCAGACCCGTGTCCACGGCTGGGGAATCGGGCCAGCGGGCCGCGAGCCGGCGATACAGACGGGTGGCCTCTTCGTCTCTGCCCATGTCGAGCAGCAGCTCGGCCTGCACCAGCAGCGCCTCTTCCTCTCCGACCGGCCGCGCGGCGCCGATTTCCCGGACCTCGCCAGGGTGCCACCCCACGCGGACGACCGGGAACCTACCCTGGGCGACGTAGCGTTCCAGGTCGTGGAGCAGCGCTTCCAGGCTCTTGCCGAAGGCCAGTTCCAGCGCTACGTCGGCGCCCTGGTCGAGCACCTCCACGAAACGCGCCAGCGCACCGCGGTATGGCTCACCCAGGTTCAGCATGTGGACCAAAGCCCAGCTCTGCGCGTAAAAAACCCCCGCCTTGTCGGGCTGGTTATAGAAAGGCGAATCGCGAGTGACGGTGGCCAACGTCGACGCGTCCAGCCGCGCTCCGCGCCGGAGCGTCGCCACGTGGGTCGGGATGGGCGTGCCGACCACGAGGCCCTCGGCGTCGGCGCGGAGCGTCGAGTAAAACTCCGCCATGCCTTCCTCCAGCCACCGGGGAAGCGCCAAGGTGGTGTGATTCAGCACGAGATGCACATATTCGTGCGCCGCGACCCGGCCCGTCTCCGCGCCCGCCCAATGAAGCACGATCCAACTCCGTTCGGGACCTGCCTGGAAAAAGCCCACCGTGGATTCGGACGGGCGCAGGGGGCGGAAGCCTGCGGCGGAGTCAAACAGGAGGACGCGCACCGGAAGCCGCGGCAGCGCCGGAGCGCCGGGCGCTGCAGCGAACGCGTGGCGCACCAGCTCCAGACGTTCGAGGATCTGGCGGCCGCGGCTCGCGCCGGCGTCGGTATACAGCTCGAAGTGCGCCGAATCGAGCCGGATCCAGGCGGCCAAGGCGGGCCCGGCGGATGCCAGAACGAAAAGCAAACGGCGGATCACGGCAGGCCGAGCAGGCGGGCGGGATTGCGCTTCGCCATCTGCTCGATCTCCTCTACCGACAGACCCTCGTGCCGGAGCAGACCGAACAATGTTTCCAAGCCGTCGGGATGCAGCGGATTGCCCGCTTGTCCCAAATCGCTCGACAGAATGCAGTGCTCCGGCCCGACGGCGCGGATCGCTTCGGCGTACTGCCGCGGCGTGAGGGAGCGGTGTGGACCCAGGAGCGCGTTGCCCACAAACTCGATATACGCTCCCGCCGCAGCCGCCCGCTGCATCTGTGGAATGCTCATGGTTACGGGCGCCAGCATGGCGTGCGTCACCACGATCCGTTCCACGCCCCGCCGGCGCGCCTCGGCGACGAGCAGCAAGGCTTCCGTCGGGGAGGAATGTCCGGTGGCGAGCACCAGGCCATGGCGGGCGACCAGCGCCAGCACCTCGAGCACTTCCGGGAGCAGCTTGCCGTCGCGCGCAACGGAGACGAACGGGCGGGGTTCACCAGCCGCCCGCACGTGGTGCTCCGCGTCGAACGTGGGCATCCACACCACGCGCCCCAAACCGCCCCTGACGCGCGTCATGCGCTCCACGGCCGCGGGATTGACGCCGCCCACGGAGAGGTTCAGGGCGATGCCGCCAAAGACTTCCAGTCCGGGCGCTTCTTTGCGCGCTAGCCACGCTAGAGAGGCGGTGGGCTCGTAGTGGTTCTTCACAACAAGCCCCCGCAGCCCGCGCTGCCGCGCCAGCCGCGCCAGCTCCAGCGCATCGATCGCCCGAGGAAGGCTATCCGGGTCCGCGTGAGCGTGGATGTCCACCACGCCCGCAAGATCCTGTCCGAGCAACGCGATGGTGGCGACCAGCACCACCACCGCACGTTTCACGGCGCCGCTCCCGCAGCCGAAGCCGCTACTCGGTCTCGCTCAGGCTCGTATCGCTGAGATCCTCGTCGAGGCCCCGCGTGAAATGCGGGCGCGTCTCCTCCTCGTACATGGCGAGGCTCTCGGTGAGCGCCGCTTCGACCTCGGGCTCCACCACCGCTTCCTCTTCCGCCTCTTCGCCGGCGATCTTGACGCGCCGATAGTACTCCATTCCCGTACCGGCAGGAATGAGACGGCCGACGATCACGTTCTCCTTCAGGCCGCGCAAGTAGTCCACCTTGCCGTTGATAGCGGCTTCTGTAAGCACGCGCGTGGTCTCCTGGAACGAAGCCGCCGAGATGAACGAATCGGTCGACAGCGAGGCTTTGGTGATGCCGAGCAGCACCGGACGGCCTTCGGCGGGCCGCCCTCCGGCCTCGATCACGCGCTGGTTTTCCTCACGGAACTTGAACTTGTCCACCACCTCTTCCGGGAGGAACTCGGTATCCCCGATGTCCTCCACTTTGACCCAGCGCATCATCTGGCGCACGATCACCTCCAGGTGCTTGTCGTTGATCGTCACGCCCTGGAGCCGGTAGACCTCCTGAATCTCGTTGACCAGATACTTCTGAAGCTCTTTTTCGCCGAGCACGTGAAGGATGTCATGCGGGTTGCGCGGGCCGTCCATCAAGGGATCGCCGGCGCGGACGCGCTCGCCCTCTTGGACGTTGACGTGAACGCCTCGCGGAATCTGATACTCGCGCTGCTGGCCGTCGTCGCCGATGATGTAAACCTTGCGGGCGCCTCGGGTGATCTCGCCGAACTTGACCACGCCGTTGATCTCGGCAATCACGGCGGTCTCCCGGGGCTTGCGCGCCTCGAACAGTTCCACCACACGCGGCAGGCCGCCTGTGATGTCCTTGGTCTTGGTGGTGGCGCGGGGGATCTTGGCCAGCACGTCGCCCGCGTGCACTTCGTCGCCATCCTTCACCATCAAGTGCGCATGGGTCGGCATGAGGTACTTTTTCTCCTCGCCGCGAGCGGCGCCGTCCTGGCGGATCACCAGCGCAGGAATACGCTTTTCCTCCGGCGATTCCACCACCACCCACTGAGACAAGCCGGTGACCTCGTCCACCTGCTCCTGCAACGTTTGTCCGGGAATAAGATCCCGGTAGTGCACCACTCCGCTGACCTCGGTCAGGATGGCGAACGTGTACGGATCCCACTCGAGCAGGATCTGGCCGGCCTTGACGGGAGCCCGATCCTCCACCAGCACCTTGGCGCCGTAAACCACCTGGTAGCGCTCCTTCTCGCGCCCCTTTTCGTCCTCGATGGCGAGGATCCCGTTGCGGTTCATGGCGACGAGCTCACCCTTCTTGTTCCGGACCGTGACGATGTTGTGATAGCGCACGAAGCCGTCGGACTTGGCGTCCTGCGTGGACTGCTCCGCGGCACGGGTGGCGGCGCCGCCCACGTGGAAGGTCCGCATGGTGAGCTGGGTGCCCGGCTCGCCGATGGACTGGGCCGCGATCACACCCACCGCTTCGCCGCGCTCCACCAGCCGCCCGGTGGCCAGGTTGCGGCCGTAGCAGAGCTGGCAGACGCCGCGCCGCGACTCGCAGGTCAGCACGGAGCGGATCTTGACGCGCTCGATGCCGGCGGCTTGAATGGCGGCGGCCAGCTCCTCGCTGATTTCTTGATTGGCCCGCGCCAGCACGTTGCCGTCGTAGTCCACCACGTCCTCGAGGGCCACGCGGCCCACGATGCGGTCCCGGAGCGGCTCGATGATGTCGCCCGCCTCGACGATGGCCTCCACGTAGATGCCGTCCGTGGTGCCGCAGTCGTACTCGGTGACGATCACATCCTGCGCCACGTCCACCAGCCGGCGCGTCAGATAGCCCGAGTCGGCGGTCTTCAACGCCGTGTCCGCCAGCCCCTTGCGGGCCCCGTGCGTCGAGATGAAGTATTGCAGCACGTTGAGCCCCTCGCGGAAGTTGGCGGTGATGGGCGTTTCGATGATCTCGCCGGACGGCTTGGCCATCAGGCCCCGCATGCCCGAAAGCTGCCGGATCTGCTGCTTCGAGCCCCGGGCGCCGGAATCCGCCATGATGTAGATGGGGTTCAGATACCGGCCGGTGCGGTCGTCCTCCTCCATCAGTTTGAACATTTCATCCGAGACCCGGTCGGTCACCTTGGACCAGATCTCGATGATCTTGTTGTAGCGCTCGCCGTAGGTGATGGCCCCTTCCTGGTACTGTGCCTGCACCGCCATAACCTGCCGCTCGGCTTCCCGGACAAGCTGGGGCTTCGAGGAGGGCACCACCATGTCGTCGATGCCGATGGAGATTCCCGCCCGCGTGGCGTAGAGGAATCCGAGGTCCTTGATCCGGTCCAGCATCTGGACCGTGGTGTGCAATCCGAAGTGGAGATAGCAATACTGGACGAGCTGCGTCAGGCCCTTCTTCTTGAGCAGGCCGTTGATGAAGGGCATCTCCTCGGGCAGCACGTCGTTCAGAATCACGCGCCCGACGGTGGTGTCCATGTACTGCTTGTTGAACTCGATCGGCTCCGTGTGAAGGATGTTCTGGTCGTCGAACGCTTTGGTCAAGTCGATGACCTTGCCCGTGTAGCGCAACTTGATCGGGGTCAGCGTTTCGACCTCGCCCATTTCCAGCGCGATCAGCACCTCCTCGGCGGAGGCGAAGGTGCGGCCCTCGCCCTTGGTTCCCGGACGCGCCTTGGTGAGGTAGTACAGGCCGAGCACCATGTCCTGTGTGGGCACGGCCAGCGGCTGCCCGTGGGCGGGCGAAAGGATGTTGTTCGACGACAGCATGAGCGAGGCCGCCTCGATCTGCGCTTCGGGAGAAAGCGGGATGTGGACCGCCATCTGGTCGCCGTCGAAGTCCGCGTTGAAGGCCGTGCAGACCAGCGGATGGATCTTGATGGCTTTCCCTTCGACCAGCACCGGCTCGAAGGCCTGAATCCCCAGGCGGTGGAGCGTCGGGGCGCGGTTGAGCAGGATCGGATGGTCGCGGATCACCTCCTCGAGGATGTCCCACACGACCGGGTCCTGCTGCTCGACCAGTTCCTTAGCCTGTTTGATCGTCGTGCAGTGCCCCCGCTGCTCCAGCCGGTGGTAAATGAAGGGCTTGAACAGCTCGAGAGCCATTTTCTTGGGCAGGCCGCACTGATGCAGCTTCAGCTCCGGTCCGACGACGATGACCGAGCGGCCGGAGTAGTCCACGCGCTTGCCGAGCAGGTTCTGGCGGAAACGGCCCTGCTTGCCCTTGAGCGTGTCCGAGAGCGACTTCAGGGGCCGGTTATTGGCGCCCCGAAGCACGCGGCCGCGCCGGCCGTTGTCGAACAGCGCGTCCACGGCCTCCTGGAGCATGCGTTTCTCGTTGCGCACGATGACGTCCGGGGCGTGGAGCTCGATGAGCTTCTTGAGCCGGTTGTTGCGGTTGATCACACGCCGGTAGAGGTCGTTCAGATCCGAGGTGGCAAAACGGCCGCCATCGAGCGGCACCAGCGGGCGCAGCTCCGGCGGAATGACCGGGAGCACGTCCAGGATCATCCACTCCGGCTTGTTGCCGGACTTGCGGAAGGACTCCACCACCCGCAGCCGCTTGGCGTACTTTAACTTTTTCTGCGCCGAGACCTCGGTCCGCATTTTCTCGCGGATCTCCTGGCTCAAGGCGTCCACGTTGACTCGTTTGAGCAGTTCTTTGACGCCCTCGGCGCCCATCATGGCCACGAATTTGCCCCCATACTCGGCCTCGAGCTGGCGCTTGCGCTCGTCCGTGATCACGTCGCCCTTGTTCAACCCGGGCACTTCGCCTGGATCGACCACCACGTGGGCTTCGTAATAGAGCACCCGCTCGAGATCGCGCAGCGTGATGTCCAGCAAGTAGCCGATCCGGCTCGGCAGTCCCTTGAAGAACCAGACGTGAGAACACGGGCTGGCCAGCTCGATATGGCCCAGTCGTTCCCGCCGCACGCGGGCCAGCGTGACCTCGACACCGCACTTGTCGCAGATCACGCCTCGGTGCTTCATGCGCTTGTACTTGCCGCACAGACACTCCCAGTCCTGCACCGGGCCGAAAATCCGGGCGCAGAACAAGCCGTCCCGCTCCGGTTTGAAGGTCCGGTAGTTGATGGTCTCCGGCTTGGTGACTTCCCCGTGAGACCAGCTCCGGATCTTCTCCGGAGACGCCAGGCTGATACGAATCGAATCGAAATCCGCGATCAAACTCGATCGGTCGTAGGGAGAGGTTCGGTACAAGTCTGCCTCCTTGCCAGCAGGCGGCTCCCGCTGCCGGAGCGCCGCCCCCGGCCCCGTGTCAATCCGCGGCGAGGGCCGTCTCCAAGACCTCGCGCGGCTTCTTCATCAACTCCACGTCCAGGCACAGCGCCTGGAGTTCGCGAATCAGCACGTTGAACGATTCCGGTATGCCCGGCTCGGCCGCCGCCTCGCCCTTGACGATGGCCTCGTAGATCTTGGCCCGGCCGTAGACGTCGTCGGACTTGGCGGTGAGCAATTCCTGGAGAATGTAGGCCGCGCCGTACGCCTCCAGGGCCCACACTTCCATCTCGCCGAAGCGCTGGCCGCCGAATTGCGCCTTGCCCCCCAAGGGCTGCTGCGTGATGAGGGAATACGGGCCGATGGAGCGCGCGTGAATCTTGTCGTCCACCAGGTGCGAGAGCTTCATCATGTAGATGTAGCCCACCGTCACCGGCTGCTCGAAGGGCAGCCCCGTCATGCCGTCGTAGAGCGTGATTTTGCCGGACTCCGGAAGCCCGGCTTCCCGTAGCTGCTGCTTGATGTCCCGCTCGGTGGCGCCGTCGAACACCGGCGTGGCGTAGTAGCGTCCCAAGGCGTGCGCCGCCCACCCCAAATGGGTCTCCAGAATCTGACCGACGTTCATGCGCGAGGGCACGCCCAGGGGGTTGAGGATGATTTCCACCGGGGTGCCGTCGGGCAAATACGGCATGTCCTCTTCCGGCACGATCTTGGAAATCACGCCCTTGTTGCCGTGCCGCCCCGCCATCTTGTCGCCGACGCTCAGCTTGCGCTTCATGGCGATGTAAACCTTCACCAGCTTGATGACGCCGGGGGGCAGCTCGTCGCCTTTGCGCAGCTTGGCGATCTTCTCCTCGGTGATCTTCTCCAGCACGGCGATCTGCCGCGAGGTCATCTCCTCGATTTCGTCAATTTTCTCGTTGAGGAGCGGGTCCTTGTCCTTGAGCTTCATGCGCTTCAGATCGCGCGCCTTGAGCTTCTCGACCACCTCGCGCGTGAGCGGCGTGCCCTTGGCCACCAGCCGCTTGTTGGTCTTTTCGTCGTGCAGGTCGGCCACGAGCTGCTTGCCTTCGAACAGCGCCGCCAGGCGCTTGGCGCGCTCGTCGTTGAGGATCCGCTTCTCGTCTTCCAGATCCCGTTGCAGCTCCTGGATCTGATGTTCCAGGATCGCTTTGGACCGCTCGTCGAGTTCCACTCCCTTGCGGGAGAAAATGCGCACGCCCACCACCGTGCCCTCGATGCCCGGCGGACAGTACAGCGAGGCGTCCTTGACGTCGCCCGCCTTTTCGCCGAAGATGGCCCGCAGCAGTTTTTCCTCCGGCGTCAACTGGGTCTCGCCCTTGGGGGTGACCTTGCCCACCAAGATGTCGCCGGGCTTGACGTTGGCGCCGATGCGAATCACGCCGCTTTCGTCCAGGTGGCGCAGGAAGGTTTCCGAGATGTTCGGAATGTCGCGTGTGATCTCCTCCGGCCCGAGCTTGGTGTCCCGGGCCTCGGTTTCGAACTCCTCGATGTGGATCGAGGTGTAGTAGTCCTCCTTGACGAGCTTCTCGCTGACGATGATGGCGTCCTCGAAATTGTAGCCGCGCCAGGGCATGAAGGCCACCAGCACGTTGCGGCCCAGCGCCAGCTCCCCGTTGTCGGTGCACGGGCCGTCGGCCAGCACATCGCCTTTGCGGACCCGCTGCCCTTTCTTGACGATCGGCTTCTGGTTGATGCAGGTGTTCTGGTTGGAGCGCTTGAACTTGATCAGCGGGTAGATGTCCGCGCCCACTTCCCGGGACAACTGCCCTTCGTGGCCTCCCTCGACGCGCACGATGATGCGCTCGGAGTCCACCGAGTCCACGATGCCGGACCGCCGGCACAACACGACCGCGCCCGAATCCCGGGCCGTCACCCGCTCCATGCCCGTGCCGACGTAGGGCGCCTCGGCCCGCAGCAGCGGCACGGCCTGACGCTGCATGTTGGATCCCATCAAGGCTCGGTTGGCGTCGTCGTTCTCCAAAAAGGGAATCAGGCTGGCCGCCACCGAGACCAGCTGCTTCGGGCTGACGTCCATGTACTGGACCGCCTCGCGCTCCACCAGTTGGAAGTTGCCGGCCACGCGGGCGTTGACCAGCTCCGGTACGATCCGGCCCTCGGCGTCCAGTTCGACGTTCGCTTGCGCAATGACGTATTTGTCCTCTTCCCACGCCGACAGGTACACGCAGTGGGCCTCGTACTCGGCAGGTTGCTTGCCAGCGGGCAGACTGCGGTTGACCCGTTCGATCTCGGCGCGCAGCACCACGTCGCCCACCCGGTACTTGGTGTCGCCGGGATTGGTAATGCGCACCTCGTCGATCACCTGTCCCTTCTCCACCCGCCGGTACGGGCTCTCGATGAAGCCGTACTCATTGATCCGGGCGAATGTCGAAAGCGAAGAGATCAAGCCGATGTTGGGCCCTTCCGGCGTCTCGATGGGGCAGATCCGGCCGTAGTGCGTCGGATGCACATCGCGGACCTCGAAGCCGGCGCGCTCGCGCGACAGCCCGCCCGGCCCCAGGGCCGAGAGCCGCCGCTTGTGGGTGATCTCCGCCAGGGGGTTGGTCTGATCCATGAACTGCGAAAGCTGGCTGGAGCCGAAAAACTCCCGGATGGCGGCCATCACCGGCTTGGCGTTCACCAGATCGTGCGGCATGGCCGTGGACATTTCCTGGTAGACGGACATCTTTTCCTTGATGGCCCGCTCCATGCGCACCAGACCGATGCGGAACTGGTTCTCCAATAGCTCGCCCACGGCCCGCACGCGCCGGTTGCCCAAATGGTCGATATCGTCCACCGTGCCGATGCCCTTGCGCAGTTTCAAAACATAGCGGATGACATCCACAAAATCTTCCGGGTCCAGGGTCTTGCGGTCGAGGGGATTCTTGCCCCGATTTTCGGATTTCTCGGCCCAGCCCGGCGGAGTCCACTCGGGATTGTCGTGGATCTTGATGTTGAACTTCATGCGGCCCACCCGCGACAGATCGTACTTGCGCGGGTCGAAAAACATCCCTTGAAACAGCTGCGTGGCCGTGTCGAGGGTGGGCGGATCCCCCGGCCGCAGTTTGCGGTAGATCTCGAGCAGCGCGTCGTTCTGCGTTTTGACGGGGTCCTTCTTGAGGGTGACGGAGATGACGTTGCCGACCTCGTCCTTTTCGGGGAAGAAGACTTCGAACGAAGGAATCTGCGCCTCGAAGAACCGCTCCAAGACGGCGGCGGTGAGCTCTTGGTTGGCTTCGCACAGCACTTCGCCCGTGGTCAGATCCACCACGTCGGCCACGGCGCAGGCGCCTTCGAGCTCGGCGGCCGAAATCGCCACCTCCGTGACTTTGGCCTTCTGCAACTCCCGGACCACCGCGGCTGTGATTTTCTTTCCCGCCGGTATGATCTCGCTTTTGCCCGCGCCGCCTTTTCCAGCGCCGCCTTCCGCCCCGGCCGAGGGTTCGCTTTCTTCCGCCGGCGACGGCCCCCGGCCCCGCAAGCTCACCGCCTCGGCCACGTGGATGCCCAGCTTCTCGAGGTCCGGTGTGACCACACAGTACAGCTGACCGTCCCGGATGCGGATCGGATAGACGCGATAGAAGGCCCGCAAGATCTGCTCGTCCGTCTTGTACCCCAAGGCCCGGAGAAACACCGTCCCATAAAACTTCCGCTTCCGGTCGATGCGCACGTACAGCAGGTTCTTCGTGTCGTATTCGAACTCCACCCAGCTTCCGCGGTACGGAATGATCTTGCCCAGATAGTAGCCCTGGGAGGGAATCCGCTCGAAAAACACGCCCGGCGAGCGGTGCAGTTGCGACACGATGACCCGCTCGGTGCCGTTCACGATGAACGTGCCGTTTTCGGTCATGAGCGGGATCTCGCCGAAGAAGACCTCCTGCTCTTTGATGTCCCGCACCGTGCGCGCGCCGGTCTCGGCTTCCTTGTCGTAAACCGTCAGCCGGATGGTCACCTTCAGCGGCGCCGCGTACGTCATGCCGCGCTCTTCGCACTCGGCGCGGTCATACTTCAACTGGAGTCCGACGGGATCGCCGCACTTGTTGCAGAAGGTGACCACGTTCTTGTTGAAGGTCCCGCATTTCGGGCACAGCACGTCGCCGCTGTGGTACGGATCGGTGCGGATGTAGGCGCCGCAGCCCGGGTTGCGGCACGTCGTGCGGAGGTGATTCAGACCCTTGAGATTGCCGCACTTACACTCCCAGTTGCCGATCGAATAGTCCACGAATTCGAGCTTGCTCAATCCGCGGAAATCTTCGATCGGAAACACCGACGTGAACACGCTCTGCAAGCCCACGTCCTCCCGCTCCACCGGCAGCAGATCCATCTGGAGGAAGCGGGCGTAGGACTGTTTCTGCACCTCGATCAGATTCGGGATCGGGACGACCGTCTTGATCTTCGAGAAATCCACGCGCTCCCGCTGAGCGCCGTTTACCGGATGCTGCATCACCTACTCCTTCGCAAGCCCCTAAGATCTCAGAGATCGCCAGGCGGCCGAATCTGCCGCATGCGTCTCAGCGCCTCAGGCGGGCAGCCGAGGGCCGAAAAAACCCGCAGTGAGATCCCTTGACCAAGCACACCGCAAGTGCGCCCTATCGCAGGTTGGACCGGAAGCCGCCCGGAGATTGCAAGGACGGCCCGGGCGATGGGTGGGCACACACCCCCGCTGGTGGGCACACCAAGGCCGTCGGCGGAAATTTCAGGACACACAGATGACAGTTCCCGGCTCGGCTCCGGTCAAGGACACCTCCAGTCTATCAAAGGGGCCCGCCCAAGTCAAATGCCCCTTTCGCCGACGGCAGCCCTACTTGATCTCGACCGTCGCGCCAGCCTCGACGAACTTCTTCTTGATGGCCTCAGCCTCTTCCTTTGTGACGCCTTCCTTGATCACTTTCGGGGCGCTTTCCACCAGATCCTTGGCTTCCTTCAGCCCAAGGCTGGTCACTTCCCGCACCGCCTTGATCACGTTGATCTTGTTGCCGCCGACCGCTGTCAGCACCACCGTGAACTCAGTTTTCTCCTCCGCCGCCGGCGCCGCAGGCGCCCCGGCCGCGGGCGCCGCCACCGCCACGGTAGCCGCAGCGGCGGACACGCCGAAGGCCTCCTCGATTCCCTTGACGAGTTGGGCCGCCTCCAAAAGCGTCAGGCCCTTGATTTGCTCCAAGATCGCATTGACGTCTGCCATCTTTCCCTCTCTCCAAGAATTCGTTCCCGCGGACCTAGCTGTTCCCAGGCTGCGGAAATTTCCCTTGCTGCACCGCCTGATCCAGAGCCACCGCCAGATTGCGCGCCACGCCGCTCAAGGCCGCCGCCAAGCGCTGCGCTGAGGAATTCAGCAGCCACATCAGGCGCGCAATGAGCTCTTCTTTGGACGGCAGCCCCGCCAGTTCGCGAATCGCCGCCACGTCCACCACGCGGCCCTCCACCATCCCTGCTTTGAAGGTAAAGGTGGGGTTGTCTTTGGCGTAATTGGTCAGCGCCTTGGCCAGCGCGACAGGGTCCCCGTAGGTCCAAGCCACCGACGTCATACCGGTCAAGCCCTGGAACAACGGCGCGGCGCGCGTGCCCGCCGCCGCCTTCTCGGCCAGGTTGTTCTTGATCACCCGATAGCGACCCCCGGCCGCGCGCACCGCCTTGCGCAACTCGAAATCCTGCGCTACCGTGAGCCGCTCGAACCCTGTCACGAACAGATGCTCGGCGCGCTCCAGCTCTTGGCGCAGTTCGGCAACGTCTTTACGTTTGTCCTGGCGGCTTTTCATGCCTGCACCTTATTGCACCCGGGTGTTGAACGGCGTCACGTCCAGCCGTACGCCCGGCCCCATGGTGGAGCACAGCGTGGCGCTCTTGACGTACTTGCCTTTGGCGGCCGCCGGCTTGGCCCGGAGCACCGCCTGAATGAGCGCTTGCGCGTTTTCCACCAGCTTGTCCTGGGGAAAGCTCACCTTGCCAATGGGCGCGTGAATGACGCCCGTCTTGTCCACGCGAAACTCCACTTTTCCCGCCTTGATCTCTTTCACCGCCCGCGCCACGTCCATCGTCACGGTGCCCGTCTTCGGATTGGGCATCAGACCGCGAGGGCCCAGGATCTTGCCCAGTTTGCCCACGGCGCGCATCATGTCGGGCGTCGCGATCACCGCGTCAAAGTCCAGCCAGCCCTCCGACTGAATCCTGTTGACCATCTCCTCGCCGCCCACGTAATCGGCGCCTGCCTGCTCCGCCTCTCGGATCTTTTCGCCCGAGGTGATCACCAGCACTCGCTTCGACTTGCCTAAACCATTGGGCAGCACCACCGTGCCGCGCACCATCTGGTCGGCGTGCTTGGGGTCCACCCCGAGCCGCATGTGCAGTTCCACGGTCTCGTCGAACTTGGCCGACTTGAGGCGCTGCACCAGCGGCACGGCCTCCTCGAGCGCATAAACGCGTCGTTCCACCTGCGCAGCCGCAGCTTGATACCTCTTACTCGGTTTCGCCATAGACTACCTTGGTTCCGACGGCGCTGGCAGCCGCCTGCCCGCGCCTCCCATTGAGAGAACTCCGTTCGGCTGGTGCTCCTATCCTAGCAGACTCCGATCCCGCTGTCCAAGTTCGCCCGGCTGGCGTCAGACCACTTCCACGCCCATGCTCCGCGCCGTGCCTTTGACGCAACGGATCGCAGCTTCCAAATCGAAGCAATTGAGATCCTGCATCTTGATGCGGGCGATCTCCTCGACCTGCTTTTCGGTGATCCGGCCCACCTTGGTCTTGTTTGGCTCCGAGGAGCCCTTGGCGATGTTCACGGCGCGTTTGATCAGCACCGGCACCGGCGGCGTTTTTGTCACGAAGGTGAAGGAGCGGTCTGAATAGATCGTGATCACCACCGGGATGATGAGCCCCTCCTGATCCTTCGCGGAGGTCTTGGCGTTGAACTGCTTGCAAAACTCCATGATGTTTACCCCTTGCGGGCCTAGGGCCGTGCCCACCGGCGGCGCCGGCGTGGCCTTCCCCGCCGGGATCTGTAGTTTCACCACCGCTTGAACTTTCTTTGCCATATGACATCTTCCCCGCCGTGCCGTCTGAAGCGCGGCGGATCTCCTCGTGCTTAGATCTTCTCCACCTGTAGGAAGTCCAGCTCCACGGGCGTCGCCCGCCCGAAGATCGTTACCAGCACGCGCAGCGTGTTCCGTTCCGGGTTGACCTCGTCCACCTTGCCCGAGAAGCTGGTGAAGGGCCCGTCAATGATCCGCACCGTCTCGCCCTTTTCGAAGGACAACTTCGGCCGCGGCCGGTCCGCCGCCGCCACTTGCCGGTATAGGATCTGGTTGACTTCCTCCGGGCTTAAGGGAACCGGATTGTTCCCTCCGCCGACGAAGCCCGTCACGCGCGGCGTGGAACGAACCAGGTGCCACAACTCGTCGCTCATCTCCAGCTCGGCGATCACGTAACCCGGATACAGCAGCCGCTTGCTGACGACCTTCTTGCCGCCGCGCAGCTCGACGACCTCCTCGGTCGGAATGAGGATCTGCCCAACCTTGTCGGCGTAGCCCAAGGCCTCGGCGCGGGTCCGCAACGAATCCGCCACCTTCTGCTCGAAGCCGGAGTAGGTGTGCAGAATGTACCACTTCTTGTTGGAGGGCGGCACCTCTTCCCGGCCCGCCGCCGGCCCTCGCTTCACGGGCTCTGCCGCAGCTTCGACCGCCTCTTCCTCCGGGCTGGGGATCTCGCTGTCGGCGGCGGGTGTCGGTTCCTCGGCGGACGCACCCTCCTCCGCCTGGACCCCCTCGGAGGACAATTCCATCCCCGGTGCGGTCACATCCGGCTCCGACGTATTCGCACCCGCCTCCGGCGCGGTCACAGCCCCCTCCGGCTGCGCCGCCGGAGAATCTTCCCGCTCATCCTGCTGTTCCGTCATGGAAGACCGTTCCTTTGCTCAGCGCGTGAAGGTGTCGAACACTTTCGTGATCGCGCGCCCTAAAATGTAGTCCACGACGAAGAAATACGCCGCAAAGGCGAACACTGCGGCAATCACCACCGCCGTCGTGGCGCGGACCTGCTTCCACGTCGGCCAGGTGACCCGGCGCATCTCCGCCTGCAATTCGCCAATATAATTCTTGACGCGGACGGGCCAGCTTAACACTCGTTCCGTGAAACTTTGCTTCTTGTCCATAGCGGTTTCGCCGCGCGGCAGCCCTGGGAGAGCATGTGGCAGGGGCGGAGGGATTCGAACCCCCACTCGCGGTTTTGGAGACCGCTGGTCTACCGTTCAACCTACGCCCCTGCGGCGTTGTAACTCACCGTGGCGCGGACCTCTGCTGCTCGATCCTTCCCTTAGTTTACTTGATTTCCCGATGCACTTGGTGCTTGCGGCAGTGGGGGCAATATTTCCGCAGCTCGATGCGCTCCGTGACGGTCTTCTTGTTCTTCGTGCTCGTGTAGTTGCGGCGCTTGCATTCCGTGCACTGCAAGGTGATCATCTCCCGTGCCATACGTCACTCCTGCCAGCCGCCTATTCCACGATCTCGGTCACCGTGCCGGCGCCCACCGTCCGGCCCCCCTCCCGGATCGCAAACCGCAGCCCTTTCTCCATCGCCACCGGGCTGATCAGCTCCACCGTCAGGTTCACGTTGTCGCCCGGCATCACCATCTCGGTGCCCTCGGGCAGCCTCACCGTCCCCGTCACGTCCGTCGTCCGAAAGTAAAACTGCGGCCGGTAGCCGCTGAAAAACGGCGTGTGCCGCCCCC
>JANWXD010000015.1:10628-86649 GCA_025055455.1 Bryobacteraceae bacterium | reverse complement strand
GCAGAGCGCAAACCCTGCAATAGAGGTGCCACCCATGCGCAACCCGGAGAAGCACAAGAAAAACCTGGCTTTGGAGTGGAACAACGAGGAGGAGGATACCTTTCCGACCCATTCGCGCAGTGCGCACTTGCTCGGTCCCCGGGTGAAGGTCACCAAGCCGGCGCCGGTCAAAGGGCCTCGCCGGAACCAAACGTCTTCTCAGCCTGACGTTTTGGCCATGCGGGAACCGGGGCCGCCGCCGAAGGTATCTCTCCGGCACTCCCAAGCCGCTTCCTGGGAGCACCTGAAGAAGCTGGAACGGCTGCCCAACTTGCGCGCGCCGTACCAATACAAGACCCATCGCTGAGGCGCTGCCACGGCCCGCTCAGCTTGGGTCCGGATCGGATCGCGATCTCTGTCGTTCAGGCGGGGTTGAATCCGATCTTCTGGCGCACCGCCTCCGGAAGCGCTTCCAGCATCCGCTCGTGTCGCAAAAGGATCGCTTTGATCGCGGAAAGCTCCGCTTCGATATGCGCAAAGCGTTCGTCGATGCGCGCGAAGCGTTCGTCGATCCGCGCGAAGCGTTCGTCGATGCGCGCGAAGCGTTCGTCGATGCGCGCAAAGCGCTCGTCCATGTGCGCAAACCGTTCCTGCATGCGGCCGAGCTGGGCGACAAACTCCGCTTGGTTGTTGATCAGCAGGGTCATGGCCTGCTCGAGCATGCTGCCGTTGCGCGATGCGGATGCCGTCTTCCGGGCCATCGCTGTCCTCAGTCTAGCACGGAGTCGGCGGCCACGCGGGCGTTGGGAACCGGTGGCTTACTTGCGCATCGGCTGTGCGGCCGAACCCGTTCCGCTTGGTCCACGACCAGGCGAACCGGCGCCCCTTCCGCATGCTCGTCTTTCACTTTCCTGACCCGCTTGGCGGGCTAGGAGATGATTTTTTTCCGCACCGCGTACAGGACGATTTCGGCCGTGTTGTGCAAGTTCAACTTCTGCATGAGGTTGGCGCGGTGGGTTTCCACCGTGTACACGCTGAGGTTCAGCAGCGCCGCCACCTCCTTGTTGGACTTGCCTTCGGCCAGCAGTTGGAGAATCTCTTTTTCGCGGTCGGTGAGCAGCTCGTAGGAGTCCTTCAGGCCGCGTTGCTGGAGGGTGCGGACGTAGTCCTCCAGTAAGGCTTGCGCAATGGCCGGACTGAAGAACGTTTTCCCCTGCGCCACCGCCTCTACGGCGCGCAGCAGGTCGCTTTCGGCGGAATCTTTGAGCAGGTACCCCTTGGCGCCGGCGGTCAACGCCCGGACGATGTATTCTTCGTCGGAATACATGCTGAGAAGGATCACGCCAGCTTTGGGATGGCGCTTGACAATCTGAGCCGTCGCTTCGATGCCGTTCAACTGGGGCATGGCGATGTCCATGATGACGACGTCCGGCGCCAGTTCTTCGGCCAGGCGCACCGCCTCCCGGCCGTCAGCCGCCTCAGCGACGACCTCCAGATCGGGAGAACGCTCCAGCAGATAGTGCAGTCCGCGCCGGACGATGCTGTGGTCGTCGGCGAGCAAGATGCGGATCTTGCTCATGAGACGACCTCCCGGGGAGTGGGAATTTCCACTTGCAGGAGCGTGCCGCGCTGGGCTTGGGAACGGATGGTCATCGAGCCGCCCAGCTCCCGCACCCGCTCTTGGATGCCGAGAAGGCCCAGGCCGCGTCCGCCGGCCTCCCGGGGTGCCAGTCCCACACCGTCGTCCTGGACCATCAACGAAAGCTTCTCCGGGCCGCCGTGGACGGCCACCCGGATGTTCTGCGCCCGAGCGTGGCGGGCGCAATTAGTGAGCGCCTCTTGCACGATGCGAAACACGCAGGTGCGGTGGCTTTCGGGCAGCCCTTCCAGAGAACCGTCAATTTCCACCGTCACCGGGATTCCGCTGCGGCGGGCGAAATCGCGCGCTTGCCATTCCAGCGCCGGGCCCAAGCCGAGATCGTCGAGCATGGCCGGGCGGAGACCGGTGGCCAGGTCGCGGACCGCGGCCAGCGTCTGCTCGGCCAGGGTCTTGGCTTCGCGGAGGTGTCGCTCGAAATCCTGAGGCGAGTCCCGGAGGGATCCCAGACTGCCGAGCTCCATGCGCAGGGCCGTGAGCATCTGGCCGACTTGGTCGTGCAGCTCCCGCGACAGCGACTTGCGTTCGGCCTCCTGGGCCTGAACCAATTGCTGGGAGAGGCGCCGGAGCTCGTGTTCGGCCTGCTCTGTGCGCCGCTGCTGGCTCCGCGTCTCGCCTTCGAGCCGGTGAATCCGCAGGATGCTCAGGGCCGCCACCAACAGCCCCAGCGACACGGTGATCGCCAGCATGGCGCTCAGATAGCGCCGGTAGGCCTGCTCGCTGCGGCGCAAGCGCTGGCGCTGGCGCGCCAGACCGGCCTGATTGAGCTTTTGAATCTCTCCGGCCAAGGCTAGCACGGCATCCCGCCGCGGCAGCACCTGCCGCCTCAAGAACACCGAGCCCAAGCTCATCTTTTGCTGCGGGGTCCAGTTGAAAACCGGCTCCAGGGAATCCCAGTAGGAGTCAATCTCGACGAGAAGCCGGTGAAACGCCGCGGAATCCTCTTTTCCGGCGCTGGCACCGAGCTCGCGCAAACGCTGCTCGGTGCGTCGGCGAATCTCGAGCAGCTCGCGGCGGTGCAGGTCTGCGGTCAGGTGGGACGGATCCAGAAGGTAGTCTCGGACAAAGATGCCCGACAGGTGGATGTCAGCCTCGAGCGCATGCAAGGAAGCGGTCACGTTGCGGTCGAGCTCGTGCAGCGAGGCGAGTTCGGATTGGATCTGTTGTCCTCGGCGATAAGCGCCTAGTCCGGTGAGGGCGATGAGCACCACCAGGGTCCCGAACCCAAAGACCAGGACAGGCCCGCTACCGCCCCGCATGAGCCCCTCCGGATGGTATTCTCGCAAAGCACGAGCGCCCAGCCGAAACGGCCGCACTCGCCGGTAAGCTACCCTGAGAAAAATCCCGCCGTCATCCCACTACTTCTCCGAGGGTGATAGAAAGGCCGGGCGTCTGTTTCAGGCCCGGCCGGGAGAGATGCTGTCATGCCGCTGTCGTGGGAGCACCACATCGAGGAAGAAGATTTGGAGCTTTATTCGCTCGGGAGGCTGTCCGGCTCACGGGAGGAAGCCGTGGAGGAGCACCTGCTCGTTTGCGAAACCTGTCAGGATCGCTTGGCGGAGACCGACGCGTACGTGCTGGCCATGCGTACAGCGGCCGCGAAGCTGGCCGAGGAGCCGCCGCCGCTGTGGCGGCAGTGGCTGGACCGGCTCGGAGCGGTTCGCTGGGCGCCGAAGCCGGTGTGGGCGGCGGCTGGCGCCGTGGCGACGCTGCTCATCGCCTGGGGCGGATTGACGTGGTGGCTATCCGCGCCGACCGGGGCGCCGCCTGTGGCGGTGCCGCTGTACGTGGTGCGCGGCGAAGATTCCGGCATCGCTCGTGCTCCGGCGGGCCGACCGCTCCGTCTGGAGGCCGAGGTGGCCACTTTGCCTCCGGCCGGGCGCTACGCCTTCGAATTGGTGAACGCCGACGGGGACGCTATCGGGCGGTGGACTGTGGCGCCGGAGGCCGATCGGGTGGCGGTGGTCGTCTCGGCCCTGTCGCCCGGCCGGTATTGGGTGCGGCTCTACGCCGCGGGTTCGGGAGCTGAGTTGCTGCGTGAATACGGTCTGGACGTGCGTTGAGGCAAGCCCTCGACAGGCGCGCCGCTGCGACGGTCACCTCGTTTGAGCCGCCCCAGCTGCGCTAGACTGAAAGGGAGCGATCGGGCCGTGGCGCAGCCTGGCTAGCGCGCTTGCTTGGGGTGCAAGAGGTCCCGGGTTCAAATCCCGGCGGCCCGACCAGGGGTTTCCTGCACCGAAGGACAGCCCGCGCCCAGAAACCTGATTTTCTCCGTGGGCCACCTGCGCCCAAATTGGAGGATTTTGACCTGCCGGCTCGCGCGAGGGCTGAGCCTCAGACGACCGCACGCGCTTCATGACATGAAAAGATCCGGAGCTTCGCTGCCGGACTACCGTTCCCACGGGCGCGCGTGGACAAAGAACCAAAGGCGAGCAGTTGTGGCCGGGCAGTTGTGAATCTAAGATTCCCGCGATTGCCGCCCCTGAGAAGCCCATTTGCTTCACTCTCTTACATGGAGCGCCTCTTCGGCCTCGTAATACGCCTTTTGCATAACTGTTTTCCGCAAGTGAGAGGGCACCGGCTGAGATTGAGCCATCAGCGTCCCTCCCCGAGCCCAAGCCGTCCGTCGCCGCAATGCGTGGCGCCAAGTTCTTCGGGCGCGGGAACATACCGCTGCAGGATCCGCCGCACCGTGGCGCGCGACGCTTCATCGAGCGGCGTCACGTATGGTCGGCCGGTAGCCCGTTCGCCGACTCCTAGGTACCGCATTGCTTCATCGAAAGCTCCCCAGATGGCGCCGTATCGGAAGATTTCCCACACCGCGTTGAGGTCCTCTTGAAGCTGCTGCGCCTCCTCCAGCGCTCCCCGATGAAAGGCGTCCCAGAGACGTACGGCCAAGTGCGGGCAAACGTTGTAAAGTCCGCCCACTGCGCCATGACACCCCATCTGGAGGGCCACCAGCAACAAGTGCTCGCTGCCGGTCAGGACGGAAAAGTTCTCTCGGTTGCGGGTCGCCGATAGGATCGCTTGTAACTTCACGCAGTTGGAGTCGCTTGCCTTGATGCCTACGAGGTTGGGGATTCGGCAAAGCAGTTCCGTGACGGTTTCTGGCTGGAGCGAATTCTTGGTCAGCACCGGATTGTCGTAGAGCAGGACGCGCGCCGAGAGGGCAGCGGCCACCTCGCCGAAAAAGTCAATTAAGTGCTCTTGACGGGCCAAGTAATAGAAAGGCGGAAGCAGGGCGATATAATCGGGCCCTTCGGCAGCGATGCGGCGGGCAAGCCGGATGGCCCGGGTTGTGCCGGTTTCGCCCACGCAGGCGATCACCGGCACGCGGCCGCTGACTTCGGAGATGGTGATGGCAACGGAGCGCACCTGCTCGTCGTCGGTGAGGAGGGCGAAGCCGCCCATCGAGCCGTTCGCGTAGACGGCGTGGATGCCCGCTTGGAGAACGTAACGCACCAGGCGGCGCAGGCCCGGCTCGTCGACGCGGTCGTCGCCCATGAGCGGGGTGCCGAGGGCAGGAATGATGCCGCCGAGCGCCACAACCTGATTGTATAATACTGTCGACAGTTTTTCAAATGAGCTCCGCGCAAACCCTGGGGGAAGGGCCCACGCCGCTGGTTGCCAGCGCCGGCATCGCGGCCCGCTTCGGTCTGGCTCGCTTGGCCTTCAAGCTCGAAATTCGAAACCCGACCGGGTCCTACAAGGACCGCTTCATCGCCGCCGAGCTCGCTCACCAGGCCGCTCGCGCGCCACGGGCCGTGGTGGCCACCTCGTCCGGAAACACCGGCTCGGCGCTCGCTGCCTACGCCGCCCGCCGCGGCCTGCGGTGCCTGATTCTGCTCAACGAGCAGGCCCCCGCGGGCAAGCTGCTCGAGATGAAGGCCCACGGCGCCGAAGTAGTACGCGTGCGCGGCTTCGGAAGTTCGGATGAGGCGACACGGAAGGTCTTCGACCTGCTCGAGCGGTTCGCCGTCCAGCGCGGCTTGCCGACGATTGTCTCGGCCTACCGCTACTGTCCGGTGGGTATGGCCGGTGTCGAGGGGCTCGGCCGCGAGCTTGTCGCGCAAACCAACGGTGCGTGGGCTCACGTTTTCGTCCCCGTGGGCGGGGGAGGTCTGTACACTGCCGTGTGTCGCGGGCTCGATCGCCGGTGGCCGGTGCATGCGGTGCAGCCGGAAGGTTGCTCGACCGTAGTGGCCGCCTGGCGGCGCAATCTCGATCGGATCGTTCCGGTCAGGAGCACGACGCGCATCAGTGGACTCAGCGTGCCTTTCGATATCGACGCGTCCGCGGCGCTCGCCGAGCTGCGCGCCACGGGCGGCCAGGGAGTGGAGGTCACCGACGAGGAGATTTACGAAGCCCAGCGACTGCTCGCCCGACTCGAGGGGATCCTTGCGGAACCGGCGGGGGCGGCGGCGCTCGCCGGCCTGCTGAAGCTCGTCCGGCAGGGCCGCTTCGACCGGGACGAGCCGGCCATCTGCTTGGTGACCGGGAGCGGCTTCAAAGACCCGGAGTCCCTGACGACACTCGCGGAGGCGGCCGCGGACGTCCTGGTAAGCCTGGAGGAGTTGCCGGACTTGTTACGGGAGAAAGTGCATTCATGAATCTGGCAGGAAAGGTCGCCGTCGTCACCGGCGGCGGCACGGGCATCGGCTTCGGCACGGCCCGTGTGCTGGCGCGCTACGGTGCCCGGCTCGTGCTGGCGCAGAAAGCAGTGGCCCTCGCAGAGGAGGCGGCTCGCTCCTTGGAGGGTGCCGAGGTGTTGTGCGTCGAGACGGACGTGGCGCGCCGCTCCAGCGTCGACGCCATGGTGCGGGCGGCGCTCGAGCGGTTCGGCCGGATCGACATCCTGGTGAACAACGCCGCAGTGACGGGCCCGGCGGCGGTGGCGCCGTTTCTCGATTGCCCGGAGAGCAAGCTCGAGGAGATCCTCGACGTGAACCTGAAAGGGGCGTTTCATTGCGCCCAGGCGGTGGCGCGCCAGATGCTGCGCGCAGGCCACGGCGGGGCGATCGTCAACATCAGCTCCGTGGGGGCCTTCGCGGCTCAGGAGCTGGCCTCGGTCTACTGCGCCAGTAAGGCCGCGCTGAGGGTCCTGACCCAGGCGCTGGCACTCGAGCTGGCGCCGTATGGCATCCGGGTGAATGCGGTGGCGCCCGGCGACATCGAAACGCCGACGAGCGCCGACATCGTCGCCGAACTCGAGGCGGCGGGCGCCACGGGCCGCTACCGGCGCGTGACGCCGCTGGGTCGCCGGGGCCGCCCGGAGGAGGTGGGCGAGGCGGTAGCCTTTCTCGCCTCGGAGGCCGCCTCGTTTATCACCGGCACGACCCTGGTGGTGGACGGCGGGTTTCTGGCATACTGATGGGAAATCTCTGTCGACAGATTGATAGTGTGGCAATGCGTGTTCCCGCTTCCTTTTTCTTGTTTCTTCCGCTTCTGAGCGCCGCCTCGCTGGAGACGGGCGTGGTCGCCCGCTCCGACGGCGCCACGTTTTTCCGCAACACGATCCCGCAGGTGGCCCGCTTGCGTGATGGCCGCCTGATGTGCGTCTTTTCGGCCTACGCGAAAGGGTCCGCTGACGGCCGCATTGTGGCGACCTTTTCGTCCGATGGCGGGCGCACCTGGTCGGCGCCGCGCCTGCTCATCGATGAGCCCGGTATGAACGATGCTGATCCCAACATCCTCGTCGACGGCGACCAGGTCTTCGTCTATGCCACGCGCGTGAAGATCCCCAACGCGATCGACAAAGCCTGGACCATCATGGTCCACAGCCGCGACAACGGCGCCACTTGGAGTCAGCCCCAGGAAGTCTTCATCCCTCGCCAGTACACGCCGGGAAAGCAGCACAACGCCTTGAAGCTTACGGACGGTACCTACGCCATGGGCATCTCCTGGGATCTTTGGGCCGAAAAGGGCATGGCTGCACGGACCGAGGGCGAAATGGTGCTGGCGAGCGGACTGCTCAAATCGCGCGACGGCAGAACTTGGACCTTGCACGGTCACCTGACGGCTCTTGTCGAGAAGGTAACACCGGGTTCCATAAACGGCCTCGCCGAACCTTCGATCGTGGAGCTCGCGCCTGGCGAGATCCTCATGATCCTCCGCTCTGGCGGCTCGCGCCACTGGGAGAGCCGGAGTACGGACTACGGGGTGACGTGGTCGGAACCGAGACCGAGCGCCCTGATCGGCCACAACACGCCCACAGCGCTGTGGCGCCTGGAGGAGGCATCCGGCGAGATCGTCGCGGTCTGGAACAACTCGCCGATCCACCGCTTTCCCCTGACCGCTGCCTTGAGCGCCGACGGCGGCCGGACCTTCACGCGCCCCAAGATTCTCGCCAACCCCATCGGCTACCAGGTCTCCTATCCTGGCCTGACGCAGGCCGCGGACCGCACCATCGTCGCGGTCTGGCAGCAGGCTCTACCCGATGGAGGGCGGGATATTCGGTGGGCGCGTTTCACGCGGCAGTGGCTGCTGGCGCATGGCGAATGAGGATGCCCCCGGAGAAGTTCCACCCGGAGCGGTTCGCGCGAAACCAGACGCATTCGCTCGGGCTCGAGTTTTCCGCCGCCGGCGACCTGGTCGAACTGCCCCTGCTCGTGGTGCGGGGCCGCCAGCCGGGACCCGTGCTGGTCGCCTCGGCTGGCGTGCACGGAGATGAATACGAGGGTATCCAGGCGATTCTCGAAACCACCGCCGCGCTCGATCCGGCCGCCATGCGGGGCGACTTGCTCGCCGTGCCGGTGGTACATGTGGCGGCGTTTCGGCAACGCATGCGGCGCTCGCCGCTCGATGGGCTCGATCTGGCGCGTGTTTTCCCAGGGCGTCCGGATGGCTCACCGTCCGAGGTTCTGGCTTGGCACTTTGACCGGCACGTGCTGGCGCATGCGGACTTTTATGTGGACCTCCACAGCGGGGGCATCAATTGGGAGATGCCGCTCCTAGCGGGTTTCGACGACGCCGATCCGCGTGCTCGCGCCGCCGCTCTGGCCTTCGGCGCGCCCGTCATCTGGGCCCATCCGGAAATCCCCCCGGGCCGCACGGTGTCAGCCGCCAGGGCACGGGGCATCCCGTGGATCTATGCGGAGGCGCGGGGAGGCGGGCGTGTGCATCCCGATGATTTGGCCGCCTATCAATGCGGTCTGATGAACTTGATGCGCCACCTTGGCATGTTGGACGGTGAATCCGTTGCTCGGGAGCCGCAGATCGAGCTTTTCGGGGATGGCAACATTGACGCCGGCCTCACGGCGACCGCGGAAGGGTTTCTGATTGCCGAGGTCCGGCTGCTCGACGAGGTGACGGCTGGCGCGCCGCTCGGTCGGCTGCTGGATTTCTGGGGGCGCCTGATCGAGGAATATTTTGCGCCGCGCAGCGGCTGCGTGGTGCTCGTCCACGCATGCCCCTACGTGCGCGCCGGAGAACCCGTCTTCCTCGTGACGGGTGTGCGGCGGCGAACCCCTGCCCAGCCCGCCGGGCGGCTAAACCACGCCTAGGCGCCGGGAGGCGAAGCGATCCGGCTCGTTCCAGCGGAGGCGGATGTGGTCGAAGATGACATCGTCGGCGCTGCGCTTGAGCCTTCCCGCCACATAGTCCACCAGCTCGCGGTGCGAGTCGAGAATCATCCGCATTTTCTCGGCTTTGGGCTTCGTCAGCAAGGCGTAGGCGAACAGGGGGGCAGTCAGACCGACGAGGGTTTTTTCCAGATACTCGTTGCCGCTGCCGGCCCAGATCGTGCGGTGCAGCTCGAGGTCCAGTTGCGTGGCTTCGACCGCCGGGCTGCCGCTCGAGCGTTCCATCCGGTCCGCCAGTCGATAAAGTTGGCGGAGCAGCTGCGGCGTACCGCGGGCGCGGCACAACCGGAGGGCTTCGGCTTCGAGCACCAGCCGTAGGCTGTTGATCTTCTGAATTTCCTCCTCGTCCAGACTGACGACGAACATCCCGCGGCGCGGCCGGTTCACCACCAAGCCACGCTCTTCGAGCTGCTGCAACGCTTCCCGGATGGGTGCCCGGCTCACCTGCCACTGGCGCGCCAAGGCGCTCTCGTTCAGCCGGTCGCCAGGCTTGAGCTTCCCCGTCAGGATCGCCTCCGCCAACAGCTCCGCGATGTCCTGGCGCAAGGTGGTCGTTTTTAGGTCGGCCGCCAGGCTTTCGATCGCCATACCCTCAACCATCACCATACAAAACGGCGATGGGAATCCGCACCATTCGAACGCGGAACGCACGGAGTTTCGAAACTTGGTCAGCGGCGGTGTAGGCCAAAAGGACGTGATCGTCGACCATTTCGATCGCGGTGTAGCAATAAGTTCCTTCCGGTGAATTCTCGATGTTCCAGCGCCGGATCCAAGTTCGTCCCTCGTCCTCCGAGATGGCCACTGTCAGCGGCGTCCGCTGCTGCTTGTTGCGCGCTTCCTCGGTGGCTTGGCTGTGATCGTTCCACACAGCCAACAGGTGGCCGGTTTTGGGGATGCGCTCGATCGACGCTGGGGAAAGGGGGGAGACGAGCGAGGAGGGCTGGGCTGCGGTCCAACTCTCGCCGCCATCGTTCGAGTAGGATAGGTAGTGGCTTCCGAGATCGGTCCGCATGAACATCATGAGGCGGCCGTCGTTGAGCTCGACGACGCCCGGCTCCTGAAGACCGGCCCGGCTGGACTCGTCCGGACACTCCAGCACGCTGCGGCTGCGCCGCCAGGAACGGCCGCCGTCGTCGGAGAGGTAGCACGTAGCGACCCCGCGAAAGGTGAAGTCTGCTCCCGAGCTATGCCGGGCGACGGGGACCACGATGCGCCCACTCGAAAGTTGGACGACGCGGTCGTTGTTCAATACGAAGTAGCCCGCGTCGGGCGTGGCCAGCACCGGACGGCTCCAGGTGCGCGCCTCGTCCGTGGAGAAACGGGCGAGCACCTGACAGTCGAAACGGGAATTCTTACGGATGTAAAACAGGCCGATGCGTCCGTCGGCGAGACGCACAAAAGACACGCTCATGACGTTTTGGGCGCCTTCGCCGGCCACCAGCGTCTCGTCCTTCGACGTCCAGGACCGGCCACCGTCACTCGATGAACGTACTTCGATCGTTGCCGGGGCATCGTCCCCTCCATCGCCGCCAAACCGCGAATAGGCGAAAAGGAGCCGGCCGTCGCGTAACCGTATAAAGTCGCCCTCGGAATTGCGCGGGTTGCCGGGGCCGGGTGGTAGCTCCAGGACGACCTCGGGCTTCTTGGCGGCCCGCAGCGGAAGAACCGCCGCGCCGCCCAACACCGAGACGAAATGCCGCCGCGTCATGGCCTCAGAAAGCGTAGCGGAGAGCAAACTGCATGATCCGAGGTGGGCGGGTGCTGGAGATCACGCCAAACAGCGCCGGTGCCTCGAGATTCACTCCGGCGGGCCCCCACTGCGTATGGTTGAAGGCGTTAAACGCCTCGACGCGGAGTTCGAGAACGTGGCCCTCCCGAATCCGGGTGTCTTTGAAGACCTGCAAGTCGAAGTTGTTCACGCCAGCGCTGACCAGGATGTTACGGCCGGCGTTGCCCACGCGCCGGTCGGCACCGCCCGGAGCGAGGAGGCGGAAAGCGTTGATGTCATAAAAGCGCTGGATCGTGCGCTCGGATTTCGGGAGGTTACCGTTGCCGACGCGATCCGGTCGGGCGGTGCAGGCCGTAGCGCAAATGCCGGTGCGCGATAACGCCATCGCCGGAGACTGGGGCAAGCCGGTTTGGAAAAAGGTCATGCCACGGACGCCCCAACCGCTTAGGAGTTTATCGGCGGTGCCGGTCACGCCGCTCAGCAGGGCGCGGTTCCGCCCAATCGGCAAGCGATACTCGTAAGCGGCGGAAAAGCGGTGCGGGGCGTGGAAGTCCGATGGTCCCTTGGCTGTGCGCCGATTGAACGGATCCGTCCACTGCGGAATTTGGTTCAGCGTTGAGGCTGTGTCCAGTGATTTGGACCAGCTATACGCAATGAGGTAAGACAACCCCCGCGTCGGCCGCTGCTCAACCTTTAGACCGAGACCGTGGAACCAACTCCGGCCCCACACTTCGAACGCCTGGATGCGGGCGAACATGGGATACGGCAGCAGCGCTTGGACGTTTCCCGGCCCAGGCGCGCGGAAATTGATGTTGTCGAAGACGAACAGGTTGACGCCGCCCGCTCCTTGGTACGTCGCTTCGAAAACCAGTGTGGGGCTCAGTTGTTGCTGGATGCCGAGGGTCCACTGCTGGATCTTACCGTACGGAAACTTGCGCGAAAGAAAGGGAAACAAGGTCAGGGCGGCGTTGCGCAAGGCTTCCTCGGCCGACGTGACTCCCTCCGGATTCCAGCCGAGATTTGGCGTGCGCGGATCCGCCGTCCAGGTCGGCCGGAGCGTGTTTGGAGCGAAGTCGTTCGATGAAGCGGCGGACGGTAGTTGCGGAGCGTCAAAGTAAAGACCGTAGCCTCCGCGGACTACGGTCCGCGAAAATAGACTGTAGGCAAATCCGATGCGGGGCTGCAGATTGTTGGTATCGGCATCGTAGGGGCGGTCCTCGTCGACGTAGCGAACCTTGACGTCCGGCCGGATGCGTGCGTAGAAGTCTTGGATTGCTCGGATGTTGGTAGCTTTTCTGGAAACCAGCATTTCGCCAGTGCGCACGTCGAAGCCCAAGCCGCCGTTATCTGACTGCCGCAGCGCGCTTTCTACCTCCCAGCGAAGACCGAGGTTGAAGGTGAGACGGCTGGTGAGCTTCCAGTCGTCCTGGAGATAGAGAGCGCCGTAATCCAGGCGCGAGTTCCACTGCGTCGCCCGCGCCGTCTTCCCGACGGTCGACGCGAAGCCGAGCAGGAAGTCGGCCAGAGTGTCGTTGGTATATCGGTTCGCGAACGTGAAGCTGCCATTGCCGCCCGTGTAAAACATCCAGGTCCGGATGTTCCGCAGTTCGCCGCCGAACTTTACGGTGTGGCGGCCCCTGCTCCACAACAGCCCGTTGAGCACTTGGGCCTGGTTCATGGTGCGGTAGTTCGGCGTGACTTCGCCCGGAAACAGATAGCCGGGAACGCTGACGCTCGGCGCCGCCCAGAACAACGGGTCTGTTTCCGCCATCACGTTGGTGATGCCGAGCGGCGTGATCAGGTTCTTGACGAAGGAATTGAGCGTGGCCAGGCGGTTGCGGTAGCGGGTAAAACCTAGAGTCAGGCTGTTGACGAGCGTCGGGCTAAGCACCCGGTTCCAGTGCAGACTGGCGCTTTGAGCGCGGAGGTAGAGATACTGGCCACCGGAGTTGGCTGGCGGCGGCAAAAGCGGAGGCCTACGGTGCCTCTCCTCGTTGAACAGATAGCGACCGTAGAGCGTGTCGCTCGTGCCCAGGTGATAGTCGAGACGGCCAAGGACGTAGTCGCGGTCGGTGCGGCCCGATGGCACGTCGTTGAAAACGAAGTTCCGCAGCGGGTCCTGGGGGTTGTTCGGACGCGGCACCAGGTCCAGGACAGCCGTCGAGATGCGGTCGAAGCGGCTGCGCGGGATCGTGTTGTTCGGGAAAGGAACGCGGTTACTTAAAGGATCTACGATCGCCACAGCCAGCACACCCTGGCGCTCGGCGTCGGTCGGCACGCGGCCCACCGGTGGGTTGCCCGTGGCCGCTTCGCGAAAGCCCTCGTAGTTGCCGAAAAACAGCAGCTTGTCGCGCGCGATCGGACCGCCGAGCGCGCCGCCGAACTGATTCCGCTTGAGGGGGTTGACGCGGTTTGCGAAAAACGGCCGGGCATCGAATTTGTTGTTGCGCAGATACTCGTAAAGTGCCCCGTGAAATTCGTTAGTGCCGCTTTTGGTGGCGACATTGATGATCGCCCCGCCGCCGCGGCCGAATTCCGCGGGCGCCAGACCCGTTTGCACCCGGAACTCGCTGATGGCGTCGAGCGAAACGCTCAGCGCCAGGCTGTTGCGGCCGCTCTCGCGGTTGTCCACGCCGTCGACCTGGTAATTGTTTTGCTCGGGGCGCTGACCGGCTGCGGCGGGCATGGCTGATTCGCGGTTGATTTCGGTGGAACGGAAGTCGTTGATGGCAGGGATGGCCATTGGCGTTAAGAACGTCAGCTGGAGGAATTGGCGCGCGCTCAGCGGCAGGCTCGCCACTTGCTCGCCCTTGATGACCTCGCCGGCCTGCGAGGTCTCAGTTTCGAGTAGCGGCGCCCGGGTCTCGACGGTGACCCTGTCCGTCACCGAGCCGAGTTCGAGCGTAAAGTCGACCGAGCGAACCTGAAGAATCTCGATTCGAACGCCGGTCTGGGTCTGGGTCTTGAATCCCTCTTTTTCGACGGTGACCGCATAGGTGCCTGGGGGCAACAGGGAGACTCGGTACAACCCTTCGTCGGAGCTTTCGGTGGTCCGCGTCAAGCCCGTGGCCTCGTTGCGGACGGTGACGCGCGCGCCGGCGACCAAGGCGCCAGAGGGATCACGGACGGTCCCCGTGATGGTGCCGGTAGTGTTCTGGGCGGGAGCGGTCAGGCAGGCAAGGGCCGCCAGCACGGTGATCCGCAGCCAGGGAAGGCATCGATGCCGCATGAGACGACCTCCTTTGGATGATCTTCTGCCGGTGGTGTTATTTTGACATACCGTCGACAGATTTGCAATACCGGAGGGCCCCTAGCGCCATCGCCGTGCCGAAGCCCGTAACAAAGGATCCCGGCACCAGCCAAGTGAAAGAGATCGGTCGCGCCAAACCGAGCCACCCCGAGCCGAAGGCCACCAGCACGCTACAGACGCTCCCGGCCAGAAAGCCCCCGAGGGCCGCTCGGACCCCCACACGGGGCAGCAGCAGTCCGGCAAAGAATAGCACCGCCAGCGGGCCCACGAAGAGGTGATTCAGCCTTTGACTGAGGTCGATCAGGTTCCAATCCGTACGTTGCACGGCCCAAGCTGTCAGCATGGCCAAAGCGACGGCCGCAAGCCCGGAAGCTGTCGAGGCCGCCTTGGCGAGCCGGAGCGACGCCCGTTCGTCGCGCGCCCTCCGCCCCTGGGGAGTGAGCAAATCCCCGGAGACGACCGCCGCCAGCGAGTTGATTCCAGAGCTAAAACTGGACATCGCCGCTGCCAGCAACGCCGCTAGCAGCAGTCCCACCGCGCCAGCCGGGAGCTCCTCGACAATGAACCGCGCTAGCAGAGTGTCGGCGCGGGGAGCGAATTGCCGTTGGAACTCGGCCGGCGCCAACCCCGAGCCCCGGTAGTAGAACGCAAACAAAGCCAAGCCGCTGACGACAAGCAGCCCGACTACGGCGAGGTTCAGCACCAGGTAGGCCCAGGCTGTGCGTCGTGCTGCCCGGAGTGACGGCGTGGCCAGATAGCGCTGCATTGCCAGCTGATCGGAGCCCTGGGTGCAGGCGCTCCAGAAAACCTGGGACAGGATGGCGGAGAAGACCGTGAGTCGCACGGTCGGATCCAGACTGAACACGTGGACGTCGGCGTGTCCGGCTTGAGTGAAAAGCTCCCACCAGCCGGCGGGGCCCATGCCTGTGCGGATCCAGATCGAGGCCGGGATGGCAATCGCGCCGCCCGCCAGAATCCACAGTTGGAGATTGTCCGTCCAAATGACGGTGCGCAAGCCTCCGGCGGCGGCATAAAAGGTGGTGAGCAAGCCCGTCACGGCGATCGTGCCGTACAGATTCCAGCCAGTCATTTCGGCCACGGCGAGACTGCAACTGTACACCACCAGAGCCATCCAGGTGAGGGTTCGCACGCTGAAGATGGCGGCTGCGAGGCGGCGCAGCCCGGCGCTGTAGCGCTGCTCCAGATACTCGTACATGCTCGTGATGCCCAGTGACGTCAGCTTCGGCAACAGAATGCGCGTCACCACGGGGATCGCAAGCGGCAGTCCCAGCAGGCCGGTGAAAAAGGCCAGCCCGTAGCGGATCATCTCGCCCGGCACGGACAGATACGTGAGGGTGGAAAGCAGGGTAGCGACGACGCTGCCGGCGGCCAGCAGCCAGTGGATGCGGCGACGGCCGAGCAGGTATTCCTCACGCGAAACCTGCCGTCGGGAAAAATACACGCCGATCAGGGAGAGCGACGCCAGGTAAAGGACAATGACAGCCAGATCGAGAGCCCCCAAGCGCATCAGCACAACCTGTTTGGGGAGTTCGAGGCTCGCAACGACACGGATTGGGCGGCGTCCTTGTCCCGCCGGGACGTGGTCTCCGTCTCAGGCCAGCCGGCAAGAGCCCCGCTGGAGGCGTCGCTCCGCTGCGTCCGGTGCCCCCGCAAGCCGCACCACGGGCCGGGGTTCGAGGTGGCCTCCGCCACGCGCTGGGTGGCGCCCCAGAATCCTGCCGGGTTCCTCGAGGGGACCCGCAAGCTCAGCCAGACGCCGTTCGGACCGGGGGGGATCGCAGGTCCGGAGATGCCGACGATTCTGGTGCGGCCTCGGCGGCAGGTCCAGCCGTCCGCTGGTGACGCCGCGAAGATTTGTAAATGGACGGAGGCGGTGCGGTTATGGAGATAAGCCAGCATGCAGCAGCAGGCTACGCCCCTGGCGTTCCCGCTCGCTTCGGGCGAGGTGCGCAGTTTCAAATCGGAGCAGATGCCATCGAAGCGGAGTCGTCCGATCCGGCCCGCCGAAGGGCTACCCGTAAGCGAGCGGATCGAAGTGAGCCGTGCGAGGCCGCTCTCGGCGAGCCGCTGTCGCCTCTTGCTCGGAACCATTGCCGGGTTGCTCTTCATCTAAAAGATCAAATCGCCCTGTCCAATCATGCGAGGCAGGAAGTTGCGGCTCAGCTCGTTGAGCGCGCAGTCGATATGGCGCTGGCCACCGCGCAGCGTGAACAGCCCGTGGCCGGGCAGGAGCGCCTCCACGTTCAAGCCCTGCAGGCGGGCCAGATCGGCGCGATAGCCCTCCATCGTGCTGCCCGGGGCGTTGATCAGTCCCAGCAGGCCGCCGTAAAACACCACGTCGCCGGAGAACAGGGTGCCCATGCCATCGAGTTCCGTCAACAAGCAAAAGCTATCCTCGCTGTGACCGCGAACCTGGATGGCCTGAAAAGCTTGACCCGCCACGGTGAATCGCTCGCCATGCGCGAAGGCGTGTGCGACCGGGCAAGGCTTCATCCGCAGCTCCGCCGGATACACGCCCAGTCGCCGTGCGTAGGCGAGACCGCAGCCCTCTTCGTCGCCTTCTTCGATCAGCCGGCGGGCGGGCGCGGGGCTGAAGACCGCACAACCGGTGAGTTCGCGCAAGGAGGCGGCGCCCAGCGCGTGGTCCGGGTGAGAGTGGGTTAACAAGACGGCTGCCACGTGCCGGGTTCCGAACGCCTGCTCCAGATTTTCCAGCACGGCATCGTTGGCCCAGCCAGAGCCGGCATCGATGAGGATGGCGCCGCCGGGCGCCCGGAGGGCCCAGACGTGGCAGTCGAAGCGGGAGGAAAGGCCGAACTGAAGGCTGGCGACGAGGGCGAGACGGGATCGGACGCGCATCGGGACCTACTCTACGGTACTATACAACTGTCGACAGAGAGCATGTTGCCACCTACTGTTCGACGGCGTTTCGAACGAGGCGCCATCCTCGAGCGGATCTCCAGGCCCGGACCGAGGCCGTGGGAGAGCCGTTCAGTCAAGCACGCCGTGGCGGCCCCAGCGAGCTCGGCCTCCGCTCTGGCCGGCCCCACCAGTGAGGACGGTTCGAGCTTGCGTGGTGCAACGCTGTCCCCACGGCAGCCGCAAGGGAAAAGCGGACCAGCGCGCCGAGGGGCTTGTGTGAACCAACGGGATGGGTTGTGGCGCGGTTGGCCGTTGCGAGCGTCCCCCCCTGCGCTGGTGGCAACCCTGGCCGTGCTCCGACACGCTGCTGACCGCCCGTGCAACTGAGGCGGGCCCGATCCCGTAGCGACGATCGGATGCCAGACCGCCCCGGGCCGGCACTCCCGACGTCGAGTCGCACACGCCATTCGTACGTCCTCCGGCGGTCGCAGTGAAAATGGACTCGGTGGGTAACCTTAGTCCGGAAACCACGCCAGGGGTTTTACCTGCCTGCGGCCACACCTGGGGAACCAGCGCAAACCGGGTTCGCTGAGTGGCTCCTGGCGACCGCCGGGTGCAGGTCGGAACAGCAATGTCCCGACTCGCGGGTTTGATAAACTTCCCTACATGCACCGCCGTTTCGGCCTCGTGCTGATGCTGTGCTCGGTCGCGCCGCTGTGGGCAGAAAGGATCGTCATCTTGCCCTTCTGCAATCGCTCCGGCCTGGCGGCGTACGACTGGATCGGCGAAAGCCTGGCCGAATCCATCCGCGAGGCGCTCGGGCGAGCCTCCGTCGCGGTGGTGAGCCGTGACCAGCGCGAGGCCGCCTACGAAGGGCTTGGCCTCGGCCGGTTCCGCCCGCTCACCAAGGCCACCGTCTGGAAGCTGAGCGAGGCTTCGGGGGCCACCACGGCCGTCTTCGGCAGTTTCCGTGTGCAGAGCGCGAGCGGAACTTCGACGCTCGAGCTCGAGGCCCAGATCTTGGACCGCGTAGAGTGGCGCAACGGCCCGTCCTTCCAGCTCCAGGGTGCCCTGGACGAGCTCGGGCGCCTCCAGGACGAGCTGGCATGGCGTGTGCTGCGGGCCTTGCGTCCTGGCGGTCCCGACCTGGAGAGATTGCGCGCCCGTCGCCGTCCCGTCCGGCTGGATGCCTGGGAACAGTACATCCGCGGGCTGCTGGCCGAGACGGCCGAACAGCAACACCGGTATTTCGCCCAAGCCGCCCGTCTGGATGAGAATCTGTCGCAGGCGCGCTTCCTTCTCGGGAAGCTTTTGTGGCGTAAGAAGGAGTGCCGGGTGGCGGCGGGCTGGCTCGAGCAGGTCCGCCGGGACGATATCCACTACCCGGAGGCGACTTACCTGCTGGGTCTGTGCGCCTATCAGGCCGGCGATTATGAAAAAGCGGCCCTCAGCTTCCAAACTCTGTCCCGGAGCACACCGGCGCCCGAGGTCTGGAACAATCTTGGCGCCAGCCAGTCGCGGCTCAATCTGCCTGAGGCCCTCGACAGTTTCCGCAAGGCGCTGGAGGCGAGCCCCCAAGATTCCGTCTACCGCTTCAATGTGGGTTACGCGCTCTGGCGGCGGGGCGCTTACGAAGCCGCCGCCGAGATGTTTCGGGCCGTGTTGCGGGCGCAGCCCCAGGATGCGATCGCCATGACCATGCTCGGCCGCTGCCTCCGACGCAGCGGGCCGGGGCGGGTCGAGAGCCGCGCCGAGGCCCTGGAGCGTCTCAAACACAACCTTCCAGCGGCCTTGACCGAGGCCAGCGCGCGGGCGCAGATGCCCGCCTCCGCCCAGTGGCGCCCCCCGCGAGCGCACTATAATTGAGGACTTAGGTGTCCGGAATCGCGAGGGGGGTGCTGTGGCTGTGCGCGGCAACACCGTGGGTGGCCGCTCAGAGCTCTCCGTCGTTCGCCGCTGCCCAAGAACCGCCCGGCGAGCGGCGCCCAACCTTACCCAGGGAGACCCGCCGGCAGCTTGACGCCGCGGCCCAGCGCAATGAGAACGTTCCCGTCCACCGCATCGACAACGAAGCGATTCGGGAGGCGAACATCCGCCTCGGCAACAACGTGACCCCGGTGGTCGAACCCGCCGCCGAAAGAGGCTACTTCGCTGCCGAGCACGGCCAGCCGCCGCAAGAGCCCGGGGTCCTGCGTGCCGCCCCGCGTGCCGGCGCATGGCATTCCGAGTGGCATTGGTGGCACCAGAACAGTGTCTTCAACGCTCGAAGTTTCTTCCAGGTCGGCGACGTTCTCCCCTCGCGCCGCAACGCCTACGGCGCCCGGGCCGCGGGAAGCCTGGGACGTTTCGGCGGCTTGACGCTGACCGCCTCCCAGAACAAAGTCCGCGGCATGGTGAACGGCAACGTGCTGGTGCCCCTGGCTTCCGAGCGCACGCCGCGCGCCCAGGATCCGCACGTGCGCGCCATCGTGGCCCGGTTCCTGGCCGCCTACCCAGCCAGCCTCCCCAATCGTCCGGATTTCGATCCTCGCGCCCTCAACACCAATGCGCCTCAACGCATCGATGAGACCCGCGCCGAGGCGGTTTGGGACGCTCCCGAAACGGCCCGCGGGCGCTTGTCCGCTGCGCATTCTCTCAGCCGCCAGCGCATCCGCGCCTTCCAGTTTGTCGCCGGTCAGAACCCGGACACCGAGATCCACACGCACCGTTCCCAGTTGACGTGGCGCGCATTGCTAGGCCCCGCAACGGAAGCGGCCTTGGGGTTTGCCTTTCATCGCGTCCGCTCCGCCCTGTTGCCGGAGCCGAACGCGGTCGGCCCGCGCGTCCGGATCGGCTTCCAGATCGAAGAGCTCGGTCCCGAGAGTCATTTCCCCATCGATCGGGCCGAGAACAGTTTCCGCTGGGGAGGGCTTGCCGCACACCGCCCGGCTTCAGGGGCTCATGTCCTTACCGTCGGCGCCGACGTCACGCGGTTCCAACTCAACGGGGTGGAAAGCAACAACCAGCGCGGTTTCTTCCAGTTCAGTAACAACTTTGGACGCAGCGCGATCGAGAACTTGCTGTACGGAACGCCCACGACCTACGAGGTCACCATCGGAGAATTGGCCCGCGGTTTCCGCAACTGGGGAGCGAACGTCTACGCCGCGGACCGCTGGCGCGTGCACCCCCGCCTCCAGCTTTACTATGGCCTGCGCTACTCGCTGGAAACGGCCCCGATCGAAGTCCACCGCATGGATCGGATCCCATACCGCTGCGATTGCAACAACTTCAGCCCGCGGCTGGCTTTGAGCTGGGAGGCAGCCGCAGACTGGGTGGTGCGTGCCTCGTACGGCGTCTCGTTCGGCCGGATTCCACCTGTCACCTACCAGCAGATCCGAAACAATCCGCCGCACGTGCGCTACATCCAGGTGCAAAATCCTGACTTGGCGGATCCCCTGCGGGGCGTCAAGCTCGACGACCCGAAGGCACGCTACTCGCCGACCGTCCTTTCGCCGGATCTGGTGTCGCCCTACGCCCACCAGTACACCCTGCAACTGGAGCGCCCGTTGGGCCTGCGTTCGCGTCTGCGGCTCGCCTACGTCGGCAGCCGGAGCTTCAAGCTACTAAATGCCTTCATTCTGAATCGGGCCGAACCTGTGCCGGGAGTCCCGCTGACTACCGAAACCGTAGATGTGCGCCGTCCTGACCCCCGATACTACGAGGTGAAACATATCGTCAACGGAGGGGTCGCGTATTTGGACGCGGCCCAAGCCTCTTTCGAACTCTCCTCCTGGCGCAACTGGAGCGCGGGCGTTACGTACACGTTCGGCAAGGCCATCGACGAAGGCGTGGACTACGCCGCCACGGCGGCCAACCGCGATCTGACGCGGGGCCGCAGCCAGTGGCAATACGACGCTTTTCGCGACCGTAAGGGTCTCAGCGCCTTCGACGCCACCCATGCGCTGTTGCTTTATTGGAGCTGGGAGCTGCCACGCGCTTCGACTTTGCCGCGCGCGGCGACTCGGTGGCTGGAGGGCTGGCAGCTTTCCGGCGCGGCGCTCTTCAAAACGGGCACGCCCTTCACCTTGTACGCGGGTTCGGACGCGCCGGGCTTCGGCAACGTGGATGGCGGACCGGGCGACCGCCCTCACATCCTCGATCCGTCCATCCTCGGCCAGGCGGTGGCGCATCCCGACGCGGCCCCGCGGATCCTGCAGCGGGATCGGTTTGCCTTCATGCGGCCTGGCGAGCTCCGCGGTTCGCTCGGCCGCAACACTTTCCGTAAAGACGGTATCGCCAATCTCAACGCGGCCCTGGCCAGACAGTGGCGCTGGCGCCGATCTCGCGAATGGACGGTCCAGGTGCGGATTGAAGCCTACAACTTGGGCAACCATCCCCAGTTCGACGAGCCGCAGAGAAACCTGAGTGCACCCAGCTTCGGGCGGATCACGAACACGCTCAATGACGGGCGAGTATTGCAGCTCGGGGTGCGCCTGAATTTGTAGTGCGGGCCGCTAGACAGGCTCTCAACGGTCGCATCCGCAAGCCCCTCGGGCTCCGGGCGGCGAGCGTCAGAGGTGCCGTTCCGTCGCAAACCGCAAATTTCCGGCAAACTTTGCCAGCCAAGGTCCACTACCTTATCGAGGCTGCGCTCGGGCGGGAGGCCCGGATACGGCCACCGGCGGTGCGGTTGCGCGCCGGCTCAGCTGTGCCTCCGTCCGGAAGCTCGCCGGCCCAAGGTGCCAAGCTATGAAAATCCTATCTGTCGTCGGGGCGAGCCTGCTGGCCTTCCCTGTTTTCGCCCCAGTCTTCGAGCTGATGGCGGCGGCCGGTGCGCCATCTGCGACTGCGGTTCGGATCCGCGTGCTACAGGGGGAGCGAGCGGAATTCCGCGCCGGATCCACGGTTCCGAGACCGCTTCTCGTCGAAGTGACCGATGAGACCGGCCGGCCGCTGGAAGGCGCCGTAGTGGCGTTTCGCCTGCCCGAGCAGGAACCGTCGGGCCTTTTCTCCAACGGTCTGCGCACCGATATCACGATCACCGGCGCCGACGGCCGGGCCGCTCCTGGGGCCATACGGTGGGGCGATGCCCCCGGAGTGGTCGAAATCCGCATCACTGCGGCGAAAGCGGGCGCCCGCGCGGGATTGGTCGTCGAGCAGATTCTCTCGGGCGCGGCGGCGCAGTCCGGCGGCACGCCCCCGACCGCTGCTTCTGGGGGCGACCTTGGGCTGCCACCGTTCAAGCCCCGCCGGAGCTGGCTCAAAGTGGCGATGGTCGCCGGAGTGGCGGCGGCCGGCGCTGCGGCCGGCTTGGGTTGGGTGAAACGCAACGCAGGGGAGGCCGCCACAGGCGCCGCATCGGATCTCAGCATCGGCACGCCATCGGTGACGATTGGAGGCCCGCGATGAAGCGTCTGGCGAGCGCGCTACTGTGGGGCGCCGCCGCAGCGTTCGCCCAGTCCGGTTTGACGCCGCCTCTCGTGGGAGTGATCCCGAACGTCTCGGGGCGTCCCGCCTTAGTCTACGGCGTCGCGAATAGCTTCGTGCTCGGCTCCAGCTGGGACTGGGAGCGCGTCGAGCACACCGGACGCTACTTGCTGGCCCATCGGGAAGCCGAGGCCGCGGGCGGTCAACTTGCGGTGCTGACGCTGGAGGGTGAGGTTCTCTGCCGCCAGGGGGTGCCGTCCGGCACGGTCCGGTTCGGTTTCTCGGCCTCGGGCGAGGACGCTCTCGCTTGGTTCGCAGCGCCGGGCCAGCTGGTCCGCGTGCGCGGCTGCACGATGGAGCCACTGCCGCTCGAGCCGCCCGTCACCGATGCCGTGATCAGCCTCGGCTATTTGGCCGACGGGAGGATCGGCCTGGTGGTGCGCCGCAGTGAGGGCTTGGCTCTGCTGGAATTTTCGCCCGAAGGGCGGCTGGAAATCGAGTCGCCGCTCGTCAACCTCTCCGAGCCCGTTGTCTTGCTGCGCGACGGCACGCTGGCTTTCGCGGAGAGCCATACCGTCGTGTTGCGGTCCGCCGAGGGCTTCGAGCTGCGTATCGTGACGGAGGCGCCCGTCAAAGCGCTGCACGACCTGGGGCCGGGATGGCTCTTGGTCGCCCTTGAAGGACCATGGGGACGGCGGGCCGTCCGCCTCCGCGCCGGCCAGCTCGAGCAGTACTACTTGCCGGGGACCACGCCATGAAGGCGGTATTGCTGCTCGCGCTGCTGACGCCCATCTGGCTCGGAGCCCAGATCCGGCTGTGGGTGGTCCGCCCAACCGGAGAAGAGTCGGTGGGGGAATCCTTCATGGTGGGGACCGTGCCCGCCGGCCTGACGCTGGATACCACCTTCCGCCTCCGCAACGTCTCTAGCCACCCCGTCACGCTCAGCGGCCTCAACGTGGCCGGCCAGCGCTTCTCGTTGCAGACACGGTTCGACGCCTGGCCCCTGGAGCTCGGCGCCGGAGCGGCTTTGGATTTCGTGGTGCGTTTCCACCCGCTGACCCCCGCCAGTTACACGGCTTTTCTGAACGTGAACGGCATCCGCCTGACGACGCTGCTCGGCATCGCCACGCCGAGCTTCCGCCTTTACTACATGCGGGATTCATCCCGCATCGAACTGTTACCGGGCGAGGCGGCTCTGTTCGGAACGGTCGCGGTGGGCCAGAGCGTTACACGCTCCTTCGAACTCGTGAATCCGCTCCCCGAACGCT
The DNA here is from genome assembly GCA_025055455.1 of Bryobacteraceae bacterium. Classification (GTDB taxonomy): domain Bacteria; phylum Acidobacteriota; class Terriglobia; order Bryobacterales; family Bryobacteraceae; genus JANWXD01. The sequence goes on along the minus strand of JANWXD010000015.1, from coordinate 62,897 downwards.
TGAGCGTTTTCTCCCTCTCCGTGAGCGGCGCTTCCTTCCGGCTGGCGGCGCCGCTTCGCGCCCCTTTGGAGTTGAGCTCCGGTCGGTCGGTGAATTTCGAGGTGGCGTTCACTCCAGTGGCCACGGGTCTTCAGGAAGGTCGACTCGAGATTGACGGCCGCAGCTACGTGCTGCGCGGAGCCGGGGAACACGCGGACTTTCCCCGGCCCCAGATCTGGGTCGAGCCTGTCACGATCGGCGCCGGCAAGCAGGTCCGGGTCGGTATCCGGCTCGCAGAGGCGCCGCGCTTCTCGGGTGCTGGCGAACTCGGCGTCTCGTTTACCGCGGCGGTTCCCGGACCGGGAACGGATCCTGGTATCGTCTTCCTGCCCTCCAACACGCGAACTTTGAGCTTCACCGTCACCGCCGGCCAGACTATGGCCCGGTTCGGCGACCAGGCGGAGGCGATCCTTCAGACCGGCACCACAGCCGGCACCGTCGTGCTGACGGCAAGGCTCGGAGCCCACACCGAGAGGCTGGAACTGTCGGTGCCGCCCGGCCCGGTGGTCGTCGATTCGACTCGCGGACTCCGGAGTGCCTCCAACCTCGAACTCCAGGTGGCCGGTTTCGACACCTCGCGCACGGCCTCCCGCGTGACCTTCACGTTTTTCGACCGGGAAGGTAAGGTGGTGCGGCCCGGCGCCATTCCTGTGGACGTCCGGTCCGCCTTTCAAGAGTATTTTCGATCGAGCAGCTTTGGGGGCCTGTTTCTGCTGCGCGCTGTATTCCCGGTCGTGGGCAACGGCCTACGCATTGTTTCCTATGAGATCGAGATGGCCAATCAGCACGGCGTGACCAAGGTGCCCCGAACGATGATTCCTTGAAGCGAGACTGCCCTTTGCGAGGTACCCACCCAAAGGCGGGGGTGGATTCCTAGAACCCGCTCCCAAACCCTTGGCAGGCTTGTACTTTTTCTTCCAAAAGGCTTGGCGGTCGCGGGGCTTTTGTGGGATACTGTTAGCGGTTCACCCAAGCGGTCCCCATAGCCGACGGCGAGGTTGGACCTGAGAGAGACTGCCAATCGAGGGTGAGGCAGTGATGGAAGGTGCCGGTGAGGGAAAGCGTTCCGTAGGCTGGCCGGACTTGGCGGCAGTGCGGGAGTCCAGGGGCATTACCTTAGACTCGATCGCTCAAATGACCAAGATCAGTAAGCGTTTCCTCGAGGCGATCGAAGCAGGCGAATTTGCCAAGCTGCCAGGCGGCATTTTCAACACAAGTTATATCCGACAGTACGCTCGCGCCATAGAATACGATGAGATAGAGTTAGTACAAAAGTATCGCGTATTAAGTCGCGACTACGAGCCTCCGGTAAATGCATCCTCCGCGTCGAACAAGCCGGCGTCGCGCTGGCTCACTTTGCTCCAGCTTTCTTAGCGGAGCGCCCGCATTACTTTTGGTCTGCCCGGTTGCCGCCGCGGTGATCGAGGGCGTGGTCGCGGAAGGGGCCACCGGCCGCCCCTTGGCCCGGGCGCGCGTGGTGCTCGAAGCTGCAGCCGGAGGCCCTCACCGCGCTTACTCGGACGCGCAAGGACGCTTTCTCTTCACGGACCTGCCCGCCGGCGTCTACTTCTTGACCGCCTCCAAGCCCGGATTCGCCGCCACACGTTTCGGGCAGCGGCGCTGGAAGGGCCCCGGAACCCCGATTGTGCTGGAGGAGGGAAGCCGTTTCGTCGCCGAGCTGCGCCTGCCGCGATTGGCAGTCATCAGCGGCCAGGTCACGGACGAAAACGGGGTTGGACTGCCGGACCAGCAGGTGCTGGTATACCGGCGTGGGCCTCCGCTGGAGCTGGTGGCGCACGGCCGCACGGACGATCGCGGGGTTTACCGGATTGCGGGGCTAGAGCCTGGCCTCTATTGCGTTCGCACGGCGCCCATTCAGCTGGAGGACGGCACCGAACTGCTTCCGACCTTCTTTCCCAACACCCTCTCGCTGGAGGAATCGGCCGTTGTCGAGGCGCGACTGGATGCAGAGACCACCTCGGTGAATATCACGCCGCTGCCAGGCAAGCTGTTTCGCGTCACGGGCACCAGCTGGCCTGGGGTGCGCTCCGTGGCGTTGTACTCGGATCTGGGCCGCCGCGATGCGAGCGTCAATGGCGACGGCAGTTTTCTCTTCGACCAGCTGCCGCCGGGCAGCTACGAGCTTCTTGCCGAGTCCTCCGAGGGCGGGCGCCACCTCGTGAGCTACCGAAGTTTCTGGCTGAGCGGTGACCTGGAAGGTTTGCACCTGGAGCCGAACCCGGCACCTACCGTGTCCGTGCGCTGCGAGGACCTCGGGGGCCGCCGTTCGGAGGCCGCCCAGGTAATGGTCTTCGTGCGGCGCCAACGCCCGCCCGAGGCGTCGGCCGCGCGGCGTGTGCTGTGCGATGGTCGGGAGACGTTGACGCCCGGACTGTGGGAAATAGCGGTTGTGACCCCACCAGAAGTGTTCGTCGCAAGCATCTCTGGCGAAAGTGGTAAGCTCGAGGGCAGCCGCTTTTCTCTGGCGCCCGCCCAGCCGTTCTTGCTGCGGATCCTGCTGTCGAATGCGCCGGCCGCGCTCCGTGGCAGGGTCACCACCGCGGACGGCCGTCCGGTGGCTGGCGCTACGGTCCTCCTCCGACCCATGGATCCTTCCGTCGCATATCGCGCCGCGGGAAAGGACGCGGCCCGGACGGACGCCGACGGCAATTACCTCCTTGCAGGACTTCCGCCGGGAACCTACCGTGTTTTCGCCTCCCTGGAAGCGCGCGGCCCGGAGGAGGTGAATTGGGAAACCGCATCGGCTCAGACGATCGAGTTGCACGAATCGGACAACGTGATCCTGGATCTGAAACTCTCCAGTTCTTGACGCTTGCGGGGGCCGGTTTCGGGCAACGGCAGTCGCGCTACGGCTTCCACACCACGAGCTTGACTTCGGTCATCTCCTGGATGGCGTATCGCGGCCCCTCCCGGCCCATGCCGCTCAGCTTGACGCCGCCGTAGGGCATCAAATCCACGCGGTACTGCGGCACGTCATTGATCAGGAAGCCGCCCACGTGCACCTGACGAGCGGCCGTGAAGGCCTTGCGTAAGTCGCGGGTGTAAATGCCCGCCTGCAAGCCGTACTCGGAGTCGTTCACCATGCGGATCGCCTCGTCGAGGTGATCGTAAGAGTTCACAGCCACCACCGGACCGAACGCCTCCTTGCACGAAAGTTTCACGTGCGGCGGCACGTCCGTGAGAATCGCCGGCTCCACCGTCGCGCGCCCCACGCGTCTGCCTCCCGTAAGCAAGGTCGCGCCCGCCTCCATCGCCTCAGCGATCCAGCTTTCGATGCGGTCGGCATCCTGCGGCGTGATGAGTGAGCTGATCTCCGTCGAAGGATCGAGCGGGTGGCCGATGCGCAGCTTTCGGGTCGCTTCCACGAAACGCTCGAGGAATGATTCCCGGATCTTGCGATGGACGAAAATACGCTGCACCGAGATGCAAACCTGCCCGGAGTGAGCGAAGCTGCCCGTGACGCAACGTGGCACCGCCTCATCGAGGTCGGCGTCTTCTTCGAGGATTACGGCGGAGTTGGAACCGAGCTCCAGCGTCACCCGCTTCATGCCCGCCAGCTTGCGGATGCGCTGGCCGACGTCGGCGCTGCCCGTAAACGTAATCATGGCGATGCGCGGATGACAGGAGAGCAGGTCTCCGATGGCGCCGCCGGGACCGGTGACGACGTTGAGCGCCCCTTTGGGCAGCCCGCATTGCTCGAAAATCTCCGCCATCCGGAGCGCGCTCACGGGCGTCGCGGAAGCCGGCTTGTGGATCACGGCGTTGCCCGCGGCGATCGCGGGCCCGATCTTGTGCAACGCGAGATTCAGCGGGAAGTTGAAGGGGGTGATGGCGGCGATGATGCCGAGCGGCTCCCGCAGCGTCATCGCCCAGCGCCCTTTGCCCGCGGGGGAAGCCTCCATCGGCACCACTTCGCCGCACAGCCGGTCGGCTTCCTCGGCGCTGAATAACAGGGTTTGCGAGGCCCGTTCCACCTCCAGGCGCGCCTCCCGAAGCGGTTTGCCGCTTTCCGAGCTGATGGTCCGCGCCAGCTCCTCCTGCCGTTCCAGCACCTGGAAGTGCGCCTTGCGCAGAATGGCGGCGCGCTCAGCCAGCGTCAGCTCCCGCATCACCGGCGCGGCGGCAGCCGCCGCTTCCACCGCCGCCTCCACCTGCTCCCGCGACGCTTCGTAGACGGTCGCAACCGGCGTGCCGTCGTAGGGAAGTTCCACTTGGCGGGGCGAGTCGGTTTTCACCAACTGCCCGCCGATCCGCATCGGGTATTCCATTACCTTCATGATAGGCGCCGGTCTCAGCGGTTCGAAAAGAAGTACTCCGGCGGCCCGCCGAACTGGAATCCGGCGCGCACGACGCGCAAGGATCCGTCCAGAACCGCGCTCGCTACGAAGCGCTCGTTCGGCGGGGCCCCGAAGCGCAGATCCATGGCTTCCACGAGTTTGGCGCCCTCGGGCTCGGCCAGCGGCGTCAGGCGCCATAACGGGTACTGCGAAAAGCCCAGGAAAACGCGAAAAGCGTCGGTGGCGGCGGCGCGCTCGAATTCCGGCCCCGGCTCGGGTTTGTAGTAGATGCGGCCTGCGGCCGGGTCGAAGGCCTCGAGCAGGCTCCAGTCGCGGAAGACGGCGTAGAAGTGCGGTCCTTCTGCCAGCCCCACCCAACGGAACGGGTTGAACGGCGTGGGAACGGCGGCCACGCGCAGCGGCGCACGCCCTTCGTACAGATGCGCATCGAGCGTCGCGACAGCGCGCTCATGCAGCGCGTAGCGAAACAGCCCGTAGAGGCAAAGAAACCCGAGGGCGAAGATCGCCCCGCTTCGTCCTGTGCCCGGCTTAGCGCCGATCTCCGTGCTCACCAGCTTGCCGATGGCGGGAGCCGCCACGCCCAGAAACAGCGCCGCCCAGATCCACACGTCCACGATGGCGAAAATGTCGGCCCGCAGCCACGCCGAGGAAAACGGCTCGAGGAGCCGCACGCCGTAGACGTTCGTCCAATCCAGCAGAGGGTGGCTGGCGACGCCGATCAGCGACACCAAATAGGCGCGCGCCCAGGGAGGTTTGCGGCGGGCGAAGAGGCGAAACAGCGCCACGGGAATCAGCGCAAGCACCGGAATGGACACGAGGGCGTGGCTCAGGCCGCGGTGATACTCCAGGTAACGCACTGTGCCCGCCAAACGGCTGATGGAATCGATGTCCGGCAGGTTGGCGGCGAGCAACAGCAAGCCCGTGGCCCGCGGCGACACCTGGTTCAGTCCGGCCCGGCTCAGCATCAAGCCCACCAGCGTGTGCGTAAGATTGTCCATGCGCTTGACCCTGCCGCTTGCTACCCCCGAAACTCCGGCGGTACGAGCAGCGTGACCGCATCCGGCACGATTTCCATCGTGGCGGGGAGCTGCCCTGCCGGCTCGCCGTCCACCTGCACCCACACGGGCGCCCTGCCTCCGGGGCGGAGCTCGAGGCGGCGGGCGTGAAATATCTTCACGCCCCGCATCCCCTCCAGCCGCTTCGTCACCACGCCCGCCAGATACTTCAGATAGCGCACCGTATTGCGCCCCTCGAACAGTACCACGGCGAAATCGTCGCGCCACAAGGAGGCATGCCGGGCAATGGCGAAGGTCCCGCCGTAGTCGCGCACGCGGCTGGCCAGCGCGAAGCTACATCGCTGCGCCGCGCCACCGTCGGCGACCTGGAATTCCTCCAGCCGCCGCCCCAACTGCCGGAAGCCGGCCACCCAGTAGGACAGCTTGCCGCTTTGCCTCTTCAGATGCGGGTCCACGCGTTGAATGATCTGCGCGTCCAGCCCGGCGCCGGCCATGCACAGGAAGTAGCGTTGCGTCCCGGTTGCGTGACAGGTCAGCAAACCGGCCGCGACACGGCGCGGAACCCACCGCGGCAACTGCGCCGCGGCTTCCTCGAGTCGGCCGAGCCCCAACTCGGTGGCCAGCACGTTCGCTGTCCCGCCGGGCAGCACTGCCAGCGGCACGGCGGAGCCGGTGACGCCGTTGAGCGCCTCGTTCAGCGTGCCGTCTCCGCCCGCCGCCACGATTAACTGCGCACCGCTCGCCACGGCCCGCCGCGCCAGCTCCACGCCGCTGCCTGGGCCTTCGGTCTGCACGACCTGCACCGAGTGTCCGGCCGCCTCGAGCTGCGCCACGGCGGTGTCGAGGCGCCTCCGTCGTTTGCCGTAAAGGCCCCGCGCCGCCGGATTGAAGATGACCACGACGTTGCAGTAGGCAGCGATACGAACCTCGAAGAATCCCCAATTATAATGGACGCGCATGGCGGAAGATGTCCGGCGGCAGATCGAGCAGCTTCGCAACCAGATTCGGCGCCACGAGTACCTGTATTACGTTCTGGACCAACCGGAGATCTCCGATGCTGAGTTCGACGGCCTCATGCGGCGCCTCCAGGAGCTCGAGGCGCAACACCCTGAGCTGATCACACCGGACTCGCCCACTCAGCGCGTCGGCGGCAAGCCCCGCGAGGGCTTCGTCACCGCGCCCCACAGCTCCCCCATGTTGAGCCTCGACAACGCGCTGAACGAGGCCGAACTGCGCGATTTCGACCGGCGTGTGCGCAACCTGCTTGGCACCGAGCCTTACCGGTACGTAGCCGAACTCAAGCTCGACGGCTTGTCCCTGGCGGTGCGCTACCGCGACGGCATCCTCGTACGGGCCCTGACCCGCGGCGACGGGCTCCAGGGAGAGGACGTGACCGAAAACGCCCGCACGATCCGCTCCCTGCCACTCAAGATCGAGACCGATCTGCCGGAGCTCGAAGCGCGCGGCGAAGTCATCATGCTCCGCGGCGCCTTCGAGCACCTCAACGAGGAACGGGAAAAAGCGGGACTGCCGCGGTTTGCCAATCCGCGCAACGCCGCCGCTGGATCGGTGCGGGTTCTCGATCCGGCCATTACCGCCTCGCGCCGTTTGGACTTCTACGCGTATTTCCTTCTGGTGGACGGGACTCCTTACTACGAAAGCCACTGGGAGTCTCTCGAGGCGCTCGCACGGATGGGCTTCAAGGTCAACCCGCACCGGCGCCTGTGCCAGAGCCTCGACGAACTGCTGGCCTTCTGCCGCGACTGGGAAGCACGGCGCGACGAGCTCCCCTACGAGACTGACGGCGTGGTGGCCAAAATCGACTCCGTCCGGCAGCAGCGCGTGCTGGGCTGGACGGCCAAGGCGCCCCGCTGGGCCATCGCCTACAAATTCCCGGCCCGCCAGGCGGAGACCGTGCTCGAAGACATCGAAGTCCAAGTGGGCCGCACCGGCGCCCTGACGCCGGTGGCGCGGCTGCGGCCCGTCAGTCTCGGCGGCGTCACTGTCTCACGCGCCACCTTGCACAACGAAGACGAAATCGAGCGCCTCGGCGTGCAAATCGGAGACGTGGTCTTGGTGGAACGCAGCGGCGACGTGATCCCGAAAGTGGTGCGCGTCGTGCGAGCCGGCGAGCCGCGCCGGCCGTTCCGCATGCCGGAGACATGCCCCGTCTGCGGCGGTAAAGTCGTGCGGCAGGAGGGCGAGGCCGCCAGCCGCTGCCTCAACACCAATTGCCCGGCCCGCCTGAAGGAGTCCATCCGCCACTTTGCCGCTCGGGGCGTCATGGACATTGACGGGCTCGGCGAAGCGCTGGTGGACCAGCTCGTGGACCGCGGCCTGGTCAAAAGCATCGCCGATCTCTACGAACTGAAACTCGAGCAGCTCGTCGCGCTGGAGCGCATGGGGGAGAAATCCGCCTCCAAAATCCTCGCCAACATCGAGCGGTCCCGTGAAAAACCTCTGGCGCGCGTGCTGTGGGGCTTGGGCATCCCCTTCGTGGGCGAGCGCACGGCCCAGATCCTGGCCGACACCTTCGGCAGCCTGGACAAAATCGCCGCCGCCGACGAGGAGACGCTGCAGCAGGCCGAGGAAGTCGGACCGAAGGTGGCGCGCAGCATCTATCAGTTCTTCCGCGAGCCTCACAACCGCGAGCTCGTCGAGCGGCTGCGCCGCGTGGGGCTGCGCTTCGAGCAGGAGGCGGGGCGCAAGGCCGGCGGCCCGCTGGCCGGCCTGACGTTCGTTCTCACCGGCACGTTGCCCCACCTGACGCGCGAGCAAGCCAAGGCGCGGATCGAGGCGGCCGGCGGCAAGGTCGCCAGTTCCGTCAGCCGCAAGACGAATTACGTGGTGGCGGGTGCCGAGGCGGGATCGAAGCTGGAGAAAGCTCGCGAGCTCGGCATCCCGATCATCGACGAAGCCAAGCTGCTCGAAATGACGGGGGGTGGCTGAGGCGCTGCAATTTGCAGCCAAATGCATTCAGCGTTACAATGAAGGCGAGATGCCACTAGTCCAGATCCGCGACGTACCCGAACACGTGTACCGCCGGTTGCGCGAGCGCGCCGCGTGGGAGCGCAGGAGCGTCTCTCAACAGGCCCTGGCCATCCTCGCTCAGGGCCTGGAAGCCGACCTCGATCCGAAAGCGCGCCGCCGGCGGCTACTGCGAGCCCCAGGGAAACTCACGCCGGCCCGTGCGAATCGCTTGCCGGATCCCGTGAAACTGATTCGAGAGGACCGGCGCCGATGAGAATCGTCCTGGATGCCAGCGCGGCGATCGAGGCCGGTTTTCGCCGCGGTGGCGGCTCACGGTTCGTCCCGCTGCTGGAAGACGCGGAGGAAGTTCTATCACCAGATATTTTCGTTGCCGAGGTGGTCAACACGGTTTGGAAGTTCCACCGGTTTGGAAACCTGGAACTCGACTTGTGCGAGGAGGGCATGGAAAGGACATTGGGCCTGCCCGACCAGTTGATGTCCTCGCGGGAGCTTTACCGCGAAGCCTTCCATTTAGCTCGTCTCCTCCAGCACAGCGTCTACGATATGCTCTATCTGGCCTTGGCGCGTCGGGAGGATGCCCTGCTGTTGTCTGCGGATCAGACCCTCCGCCGAGAGGCGAAGCGGCAAGGGATCCGCACGGCCTAGGCCCCGGAGCGTGAAGGGGAGGTCGGCAAACTGCGGTACATCGCCCAGACGTTAGTCAGTTGGGGACCGGCGGGCGTCTTCCTTCTGGCGTTGCTCGACTCAGCCGGCCTGCCGTTGCCGGCCACCGTGGACGCGCTCTTGATCGCCGTGGCGGCCTCCGAGCCGGCGCTGGCTTTCCTTTCGGCCGGGCTCGCGGTGGCCGGATCCACGGCCGGATGCATGGTCCTCTACTTTGTGGCGCGCAAGGGAGGCGAGCTTTACTGGCGTCGGCACGTGCCCCAGCGCCGGGCCCAAACCTTCCTCGACTGGTTTCGCCGCTACGGGCTCGCGACCGTGTTCGTCCCCGCGTTTTCGCCCATTCCGCTGCCGACGAAAGCTTTCATCATCGCGGCGGGCGTGTTCGGCGTGGGGGCCGTGCCGTTTTTGCTCGTCATTTTGGCCGCTCGGATCCCGAGGTACTTCGGGCTGGCTTGGCTCGGCGCCCAGTTCGGCGAATCGACCGTGCAGGTCTGGCTCCTGCAGCACGCTTGGCACGCAGCGGCTGCCATGGCGCTCGCAGCCGCGCTGGTCGCGCTGGCCCTGCGACGCCTCCGGGGCTCGCGGTAACCCGATTCCGCTTGCCTGATCTCGTAGAATTGCGTTCATGAGGGCGATGACTCGTCGCACGTTCGTGGGCGGCGCCGTAGCGCCCTTCGTGGCCCGCGGTCTCGACCGGCGCGGCATCCGGGTCAAGGACCTCCAGTTCGGTTACGAGGACTATCTGTACCGGACGCCCATCAAGTTCGGCGGCCGCGTCGTGGACCGGGTCACGATCCTGAACGTCAACTGTGTCGTCGAGGATGCAGCCGGACGATCCGCCAGAGGCTTCGGCTCCATGCCCCTGGGCAACATCTGGTCGTTCCCGTCCCGGATCCTGTCTTATGAAACCACGCTGGGCGCGATGAAAACCCTAGCGGAACGGATCGCCGCCATCACACGGGCTTACGGGGAGTTCGGTCATCCCATCGACATCAACTGGGCTCTCGAGCCCGAATATCTCCGAGCCGCCGATGAAGCGACTCGGCAGCTGAAATTGGCCGAACCGATCCCCAAACTGTGCACGCTCGTCACCGCCAGCCCGTTCGACGCCGCCATCCACGACGCCTTCGGCAAACTCCACCGGCGCAGTTGTTATCGCACTTACGGGCCGGACCTGATGTCGCGCGACCTGGGCGAGTACCTGGGCACGGATTTCAAAGGCGAGTTTCCCGAGCGCTATGTGCTGCCGAAACCCAAACCGCGGATGCCCCTCTATCATCTGGTGGGGGCCTTGGATCCCATCACGGAGCAAGATATTGACAAGCGGATCAACGACGGTCTGCCGGAAACGCTTCCCGAGTGGATCCGCTACAACGGCCTGACGCATCTCAAGATCAAGCTCAACGGCGACGACCTGGACTGGGACGTCGAGCGCGTGCTGCGTGTGGATCGCGCTGCCAAAGAGGAGCAGAAGCGACGGGGCGTCACGCGCTGGTTCTATTCGCTCGACTTCAACGAGCGCTGCCCGAACGTCGGTTACTTGCTCGACTTTCTGGGTCGAGTGAAGGAAAAGGCTCCGGCGGGCTTCGAGCGCATCCAGTACGTGGAGCAGCCGACGGCGCGCGATCTCAAGGCGAACCGTCAGAACGTGATGCACGAGGCGGCCAAGCTCAAGCCCGTCGTGATTGACGAGTCCCTCACGGATCTGGAAAGTCTGCACCTGGCGCGAGAGATGGGCTACACGGGCGTGGCGCTCAAGGCTTGCAAAGGACAGACCCAGTCGATCCTTATGGCGGCGGCGGCCCAAAAGTACAAGATGTTCCTCTGCGTGCAGGATCTCACCTGTCCCGGCGCGTCGTTGATCCACTCGGCGGGCCTGGCGGCGCACATTCCCGGCGTGGCGGCGATCGAAGCGAACTCGCGCCAATATGTGCCCGCCGCCAACGAAGGTTGGGAGAACCGATTCCCGGGAGTTTTTGTCATCAAGGACGGCATGATGGACACGAGCGGCTTGGACGGGCCGGGTCTGAGCGCCGTGCCGTGACCGCTGCCCCTGTTGCGCCTCCTCCTGGGTTTTCCCCGGCAGCAGATTGTCCAAAAGGAGCCCCAGAATTGCTCCCACTGCCATCCCCGTCGAGCCGATGGCGGCCACGATGTCCGCCAGCGCCGCCGGCAGACGCGCCAGAAACGCCTCGGCCGTCGGCCGGTACATGGCCAGCGTTTCGAGCGGCTGCATGGCCTCCGGACTGCCCACCGCGCGGAACCACGCCGGCACGCTCAGGCCCATGAACAAACTGAATCCGGCAATGAAGAGGTTGCGGTCCGAGTGCAAATCGCAGCGTGCCAGTTGCTGCATGCCCACCGCAGAAATGAGCCCGAACATGACGCAATAAATCCCGCCGACCACCGGACTTGGAATTGCGGCAGCCAGGGCTCCGAATTTGCCCAGCACGCCTAAGGCGATCAGAAGCAGCGCGCCGATCTGCACCACGTAGCGGCTGCCGACTTTCGTCAGCCCCACCAGCCCGATATTCTCCGAGTAACTGGTGGAGCTAAAGCCGCCGAACATTCCCGCCAGGAAGCAGCCTACGCCTTCGGCCCCAATCCCCCGAGAGATCTCACGCGCGTCGGGTCGCGGCCCGCCGCTAGGCGCGCACAGGCGTAGTAATCTCTGAAGGACTCGATGATCGAAGCTAGATAGCCGGCCAGCACGGCCAAAAAGAAACCCAAGCGAAACTTCGGCCAGCCCCACGGAAAGAAAATCTCGCGAGGCTCGAAACGCAGCCACGGCGCGGAACGCACCGGCGTCAGGTCCACGTAGGAGGGATCCCCGGGACGGCAAAAGCCCCCGCTGCCGACAGAATCCCGCACAACGTGACAACGATCACGAGGGCGAGCAGCACCGGAAAGATGCGAAACAGCACCGTTCGCCGTCCCAGAATCAGAGAGAAAACGATCACCAGCACGATCGTCAATCCGGAAATCGCCCAGTCCGCGCCCGCCTTGGGCGCTCCGTGCTGAAACAGCGCCAGGCCGATCAGGATGATCACCGGTCCCGTGACTACGGGCGAGAAAAAACGTTTTAGCCGGCCGATGACCCCCGCGTAGCCCACCGTCGCCTCGACTACCGCCCCGGCCAGGATCGCGCCGGCGATGTACTGCATCATCTCCACCGCTCCGCCGCCCTGGTCCCTTACCGCGGCGATGATCGAGAAGTAGGCGGCGATAAAGGAAAACGACATCCCCTGTACGATCGGGAGCCGGGAACCGAGAGTGGTCTGCACCAGCGTGGCTACGCCGCTGGCCAGCATTACCGCGGAAATCAGACGCCCGGTCTGCTCCGGAGTGAGGTTCATGACGGGCGCCACGAGCAGCGGCACCGCCACCGTCGCCCCGAACATGGTCAGGACGTGCTGCGCCCCCAACATGGCGGCGCGAAGGAACGGCGGACGATCCTCCAGCCCGTAGAACGTTCCTGGAGCCGCCGCAGCCGAGTTCCGCATGCCGTTCTCTCATTGTGCGGCGGCGCGGGCCTCGGGGCAACGGTTTCCGGCGTGGCCCTTCAGCCCACGATGCGCCCGTCCCGCATCCGTACGATGCGGTGTGCGTAGGCCGCAGCCTCGGGGTTGTGCGTGATCATCAGAATCGTCTGCCCGAGACGTTCGTTGAGGTCGCGCAGCAACCCTAGCACGACGCGAGAGTTTTCTGTGTCCAAGTTCCCCGTCGGCTCGTCGGCCAGCAGGATCGAGGGGTGATTCACGATCGCCCGGGCGATCGCCACGCGCTGCTGCTCACCGCCGGAAAGCGCCGCTGGCTTGTGGTGCAGGCGGTGGGTGATGCCGAGCAGCTCCAGGATGGGGCGAAAGTTGGCGTCTTCATCCAATGGCTTGCCCGCGATGTGCCGGGCGATGGCGATGTTGTCCGCCGCGGTCAGCGTCGGCAGCAGGTTGTAGCGCTGGAACACGAAGCCCACTTCTTTTCTGCGCAGTTCCGTGCGCTCGGCCTCCGTCATCCTCGTCAGATCGTTGCCGTGCACGAAGACCTCTCCCGACGTCGGAGGAGTCAACCCGCCCAGGATGTAGAACAGCGTGGATTTTCCCGAACCGGAAGGCCCCACGATCGCCACGAACTCGCCCCGCTTGACCTCCAGATCCACGCCCCGCAGCGCCGGCACGTCCACCTCGCCCACGTGATAGATCTTGCGCAGGTCCCGGGTGCGGATGAGGATTTCCTCACTCATAGGCCAGCGCTTGGATCGCATCTTGGCCGGCGGCCTTCCAGGCCGGATACAGCGCGCCCGCCAGCGCCCCGCCCACGGCGATCGCCGCCGCGATGGGCCACCACTCCGGAACGATTTTCTGCACGAGCGAGGCGGGGATCAGCGTCATCACCGCCCAGCGCGTCCCGAACGTCATCAGGATCCCTACGGCCGAGCCGGCCAGGGCCATCAGCGCCGTTTCGCGGAACACCACGTTGAGGATGTAGCCAGGTGAGGCGCCCAGCGCCTTGAGAATCCCGATCTCGCGCGTCCGCTCGAGCACCGCCGTGTACATGGAAAGAAAGACCACAAGAAAGCCCACCACCACCGCCAGGCTGACCACCACGCCCGTGAACGCCTTCAGGCCCGGCACGTTTTGCACCGAGTACAGCGACGTGAGCTCCTCCATGGAGTAGATCGGGTAGTCCGGCAGCTGCTGCTTCAGGGATGCGATGACTCGATCGGTGTTGGCCGGGTCGTCCAACTTCACGAAGATCGAGCTCAGCTTGCCCGTGGCCCCCACTAAGTTTTGCAGCGTGTCGCGCGCGATCACGATCCGCGCCAGCTTGCCCGGCTCCACGATCCCGCACACCCGCCAGTCGCGGTTGAGCAACCGCACCGTGGCGCCTACGCGCAGGTTGTTCTGGCGAGCGTAGTATGCGTCCACGATGACCTCGTCATCGTGGCGGAAGGGCCGGCCCGCCAGGTAGCGGAAGCCGCCGCTGACGCGGTTGAACTCCTCCAAGTCGAGCCCCGTGACGCTGCTCACCCCGCCGATGGGGTGCACCACGGTGCCGGCCACGGCCCGCACGTGCGGTTGCTGCTCGAGAAACCCCAGCAGCTTTTGGTTCATCGTGGCCGAGCTCAGGCCGATCAGGGAAGTCCCTGGCGCGCGCACCAGAATGTCCGCGCCCACCCCACGGGCCCGCTGCGCCATGTCTTCGACCGTGCCGCGACTGAGACCCACCAGCGTGAGGATCATGGTGACCTCCACGCCGATGGCGAGCACGGCCAGCGCCGACCGCACCGGGCGATGCTTCAAATTCTCCCAAACCAGTTTGTTGATCACCGGCGTGCTGAGACCCGGGCAGCGCACTCGGAACGGTGCTTCGAGGAAGGACGCTGTACGCTTCGGAGGCGGCCCGTGCCCGAACTTTCATCTTACAGCCACAGGCTGCGGCGCCGCGAGCGCAGCAGCCAGACGAAGAACCGCCCCCCGAGCATGGCGGTGCTTACCGCGAACCGCCGAACTGCCGACTTAGCCGGCCCGCACTCCAGCCATGATCGCGAGCAACGTTGGATTTGCCCGCGCCGTTGGGTCCCGCCAACGCCGCGAACTCGCTCCGTGCGAACGCCTGCGAATCATGCTCCGCGCCGCCGGCACCAAGTCCGTCTGCAACGCCAAGGTCGCTCCCACGGTTGGGCCGCAAATAGCCTCCGATCTTCGGCTTCTTGGCGGGTTCCGAAGGGTGCCGGCAGAAGGTGGTCCCTCCCAAAACGTGAGCCGAGCCCCAGCCGGAACAGCATCTCCGCAAGGCTCGGGGCGGTCAAAACAAGCGTCGGGGCGGGGCGGCCGCGGCGCAAATCGCCAGCGTCCCTAACCACGCCGCCCCCATGCCGCGCTCGCCCTCTGTTCACCACGCCAGCCGCACCCCTCCCCGCAGGCTCCGCCCCAGGCTGCTGTAGCCGAGTGCCTCCTGGTAGCGCGCGTTCAGCACGTTGTCGGCTTGGAAAAACGGCGTCACGTGGCGCGTCAGCCGCAGCGAACCGGACGCGTAGACCAGTTGATATCCGGGATTCCGGTTCACGCCGAGCCAGAAATCGGAATCCTGCCGCTCGCCGGCCAGCACCGCTCCGGCCTGGAACATCCACCGGCGCGGCGTAATAGCCAGCGACAGCGAACCGGAGTTGCCCGGGCGCCTTCCGAGTTCCTGCCCGACCCCCGTAAACGGACTCGCCGGAGCGTTCGAACGCAGAATCCGCGTCCAAAGGCGCAGGTACGCGCCGCGCAACTGTACCTGCCAGGGGAGCCGCACGGCCGCCGCCAGCTCCACGCCTCGCGCGCGGCTGGCTTCCACGTTGGCCCAGCTCCCCCAGGTGGGGGGCGGCAGCGACACGAAAGCGATCAGGTCCTGGAACGAACTGTGAAAGGCCGCCGCTTCCGCGTGCAGCCGCCGGCCGAACCACTCCGCTACCAGACCGGCTTCGTAGCTCGTGGTCTTCTCCGGGCGCAGGTCCGGGTTGCCCGTGAAAAAGGCTTCGCGGGCGAAGTTCTGAAGCAGACTCGGCTCCGTAATCCCGCGCCCGGCGCTGAAGCGCAGCCACGCCGACGAGAGCGCCCCGCGCTCGCCGGAAACCAGAAGACTCGCGGCGCCTCGGGGCGCCACGCGGGCACCGAACGCGCTGCTGTGTTCGACCCGTAGCCCGCCCGCCACGAACAAGCGGCCGCCGAGGCTCCGCTGTTCGTGCGCAAAGACCCCGTGCCGGTTCCGTGCGACTTCTCGCTTGGAGATGTCTCCCTCCTGCCGCTCGTACTCGTAGCCGAACGTCGCCGTCCCTGCGCCGTGCGTCAGACTCCCTTGGTAGCCGGCCCGCGTACGCGAGGTCGCGCTCACGAACGGCTCGCGCGAAGGGAACAGCGTGACCTCCCTCTGCACCAGGCGGGTCCCTGTCGGGATCTCGACCGGCAGCCGCCGCGGATCCAGCAGCCGCACCAGATAGGTCCGCCGGGGCGGCCCGGCTACGTCCCGCACCAGCGCGGCCAGCGCGTACGGGCCGTCCAGGCGCTGATTGGTGTAAACATCGCGCACGCGGTGATGCCCGAAGGACGCACTTTGCAGGTAGCGGCTGCCTCGCGCGTCTTCCAGACGCAGCGACACGACATAATCGCGGTTGGTCTCGAAAGCGTCGTGATCCACCAGGCCGAACGCCACCTGGCCCGGCACGCCCAAGGTCGAATCCATAGCCCGAAACACGCCCCGAAGCTGTGTCGCCTCGGAAAAACGGATGCCCGCATTCAGGCTGCCCGTCGTGTTCCGGTAGTGGTCGTTCGGGAACTCGCCGGCGCTGCGCAGCTGCTCTGCGTGGAGGGCGTAGTCGAAACGGGCGCCGGAGCCGCCCGCCAGTCCGGCCGACCAGCGGTCGGTCTGAAAACTGCCGCGGTCGTAGGCGAGCGTGCCTCGCGGGACGGCAGCTTCCGGATCGCCCCGCCGCGTGAAGAGCTGCACGACGCCGGCTGCGGCGTCCGTTCCGAACAGCGCGCTTTCAGGCCCGCGCACCATCTCCACCCGCTCCAGGGTGCCGGAGGTCAAGTGCGCGGCATTGAACTCTCCGCCAGGATCGTTCACCGGAACGCCGTCCACCAGAAACAAGGTTCCGGTGCGCTGCGCGCCGCGGGTGAACACGGCCGTCAGGCCGCCGCGGCGCCCGGTCTGCACCACGAACAGGCCCGGGACGGTTCGCAGCGCTTCGAGCACCATGGGGAACTGGCGCTGCTCGAGATCGGCGCGGGTGATCACGGTGGCCGCCACTCCCGTCTCCTCCGCCGTCGACTCGGATCGCGTCGCGGTCACTACCACGCGTTCCAACGGCCCGGCGACGCGCAGCTCCAAACGGGTTTCGGCGCCCGCTGCGAGTTCCGTGCGCAGGGTCTCGAACCCCGGCGCCGCCACCGAGGCCCGGCACCGCTCGATGCCCGAAAACCGGAAACGGCCGTCAGGCCCCGTGGTCGCGCGCGCAAAACCGCACGTCACTTCCGCGGCGGGAACCGCGCGCCCGGACGAATCCACGACCGTGCCGGTGATCTCCACTGGGTGTGCGGCCAGAGCCAGGCTCAGACCGCAAGAAACGAGGCAAAGGCAAGTCTTGGTCGTGAAACGTTCTCCCTCGGAACGCATCACGCAAGAAGCGAGGAACCGGTCTCCTGACTTGCGACGGGCCGTCTCCCGTGGGGGGTGGCGCAGCCTTCCCGCTCACGCAGTGACCGCGCCGGCCCTTTGCAGGTGTCGCTCACAGTTGCGGGGCAGTGGCGGATTCACACCGCCTTCCCGAACATTCCTCGCCCGCTGGTGATCGTTGTGTGAAAGATCGCGGACCGCCGCGCGGCCCGACGTCGTGAGTATAGCACCTGGCGGTTAGGGTTCGCGCATTGCCAGCCCCGGGGGCGAGACGACCGCGAGGTCTCGGACGTTCCAGCTCAACAGCCGCTCAGCTCCGGCGCGGTAACTGCAATACGCAATCACCGCGTCGTAGATCCTCCCTTCTCCGATCCCTAGAGCGGCGACTCTTTCGATCGCATCCCGGCACGACTGGGGGTCGGCGGCGGCAATCTCCGCCCCCGCAAAGTTCTCCCGTAACAAACGCGCCGCGTCAGCCGGGGCCAAGCGTGCCGGAGCGGGGAGGCGCGTCAGCACCGAAAAACACTCCAGCAGTGCGTAGCCGGCGATAATGAAGCGCCCCCGATCCCTGAGTTCCCTGTACGTTTCGAGCGTTCGTGGATGGAACTCATGCCATTCGCACAGCAGGGCTACCAGGCAACTCGTGTCCCAGGCCGTCTTGACCACAGCTGGCCCCGGGCACGGCACTCGTTGTGCGCTGCCGTGACGGGGTCATCGAGCTGGAGCCGCAGCCGGCGCGCCTTTCACAACGAACGGCGCTCGGCGTTTGTCCTCTCAGGCGTAGGCCCGAGCGGTGCGCTCCACGACCGCGCTCAGATGCGCCAGGCTGCGGGCCGCCTGCTCGGCCGTCCCGCACTCCACCGACAGCACGCCCCGGAAGCCGATCTCCCGCAGGATCTGCACCACCCGCTCCCAGTCGATGACGCCGTCGCCGCAGGCGCAGCCCACGGGCGTCCCCGTCACCGCGCCCCGCTCTTTCTCGGACTGCTCCGTGCTGATGTCCTTGGCGTGCAGGTGCACCACGCGTTTTCCCGCCGCCCGCAAACCTTCGTACGGATCGGCCCCCGCCAGCCAGGCGTTGCCGGTGTCGTAGTTGATGCGGAGCATGGGCGAGTCCACCAGCGTGGCTACGCGCAAGAGGCCCTCGGTGGTCTTCGTGATGGCCTGATGCGGCTCGATGGCGATGTAGATGCCGTAGCGCTCCGCGGTCATGAGCACGCGCGTCAACGTGTACTTCATCACCGAAAAGGCTTCCTCCGGGGAAACCCACCGCGGCCGGATGCCTTCGTCCGTGTTGAGCACGGGCGCGCCGGCGACCGCCGCGAACCGGATCGCTTGCTCCAAGTACGGGATGGCCACTTCGGGGCGCATGAGCGGCGAGTGCGCGCTCAGCGCCGATAACTTCAAGCCGTGCTGGTCCAGCACGTCCTTCATCTCGTAAGGGTCGTCGAGCATCGAG
This sequence comes from Bryobacteraceae bacterium, assembly GCA_025055455.1. Taxonomy (GTDB): domain Bacteria; phylum Acidobacteriota; class Terriglobia; order Bryobacterales; family Bryobacteraceae; genus JANWXD01. Next base: position 44,256 of record JANWXD010000015.1, on the reverse strand, counting down.
AAGGAGTGGTAATAGCCCCCGCCGCTCAACAGCTCGTAGCCGCTGTGCACCAGAGGTTCGCAGTACCGGTAGCCGAGCTGGGCCGCCCGGGCCACGCCTTCGGCAAAGGACTTGTCTTCCGAACGAATGAACTCCAGGTTCAACCCGATTTCGATGTCCATAACCAATCTCTCCTCAAAAGATTACTGACTCGCAACCTCACGCGGGTAAGTCCCACTTCCGGTCCCAGGTAACTCGCGACCGCGTGCGCAGCGCTTCGGCCGCCATGAAGCACGCCATCGTCGAGTAATACGCCTCCTCCTCGTTGGCCACCGTCCGCTTGCGGTCGCGGATGCGGTCCAGCCAGTCCCGCAGGATATTTTCCGCATTGGCGGGCGGTAAGGAGACGCTGGCCGGCGGTTCCTTGCTGAATTTGCCGTTCGGCGTGTAAGCGTAGCCGAATTCGTGGGAATAGCGGGCCGCGGTGAGCGTACCCCCGGTGCCACGCAATTCCACCCCTGCTGACGTGCGCACGCCTGGAGCGGTCAGGCACTCGGCGGTGAAGGTCACGATGACTTCCTGCGGGTATTCGAGAATGAAACTCACCGTGTCGGGCGTGTCGCGGCCGTCCTTGTAATAGTAAATGCCGCCGCCGGCCACTGCGGCGGAAGGGTTCCGCAGCGACAACCAGTGATGCGCCGAGTCCACCACGTGGATGGCGATGCCCATGATCATGCCTCCGTCGTAGTGGAGCCATTTGTAAGGGCTGAAGTAGATCTCCGGATTCCAGGGGACCTTGCGCGCGGGTCCCAGTTAGCGCTCCCAGTCCAGCCCTTCCGGCTTGCGCTCGAAGCCCGGGGGCGCCGTGCGGATATAACCGGTGTTGGACGTGTACCAGGTGCGCGCCAGACCCACTTTGCCCATAATACCCGTGTCTATATACTTCTGCTTGGCTTCCACATAGTTGGGCAGCCCCCGTCCTTGCGTGCCCACCTGCACGACGCGGCGGTTCGCCCTCGCGGCCCGCACCACAGCCTGCCCGTCCTTGGGGAAGTGCACCATCGGCTTTTCGACATAGACGTCTTTGCCTGCGTTGAGGGCGTCCACGGTGATGCGGCCGTGCCAGTGATCCGGCGTGGCGACAATGACTGCGTCCACGTCGCGGCGGTCGAGAAGCGAGCGGTAATCCAGATACTGCTCGACCGCGCCGCCCGCCAGGCGGGCGGCCTCGTTGCGCCGCACGTCGTAGACGTCGCACACCGCCACGAACTCGATCTCGGCGCCGGCGATCCGCTGCAAGGCCTTCATCAGCCACTGCCCGCGAGGCCCCGTGCCGATGACGCCGAGCCGCAGCCGGTCGTTGGCCCCCAGCACCCGCGCGCACGACGCCGCCGTCAACACCCCCGCCGAAGCGGCAACAAAGGATCTGCGAGATGTGGGCATCGCTCCTCCTTCAGGTGGATGGCTGGCGGCTCCGGATTCTCGCCGTCTTGCCAGGATACTCCCGTTCTCCCCACTTCGGGATAGGCTTCCTCGCGCGGGACGACTCCGTGCCGCGGGGATCCCGCCCGGTCACGGCTCCGGCGCCGGTTTTGTCCGCTCCGGCCGCTTGACAGGGTATTCAATCAATCGTATGATTGAAACGATCGTATGAGAAGCGCGGAGGCCACGCGCCGCCGGATCCTGGACGCCGCCGAGCGCCTGTTCGCCCGCCACGGCGTGGAAGCCACTTCCCTCCGGCAGATCACCGCCGCCGCCCGCGTCAACCTCGCCGCCGTCAACTACCACTTCGGGGCCAAAGACGCCCTCATCCGCGAGGTGCTGGCGCGCCGCGTCGGCCCCGTCAACCAGGAGCGGCTGGCCCGGCTCCGGGCCTGCGAAGCCCGAACCGGCGACCAGCCTCCGTCCGTCGAGGAGATCGTCCGCGCCTTTGTCGAGCCCGTCCTCGCCCTGCGCGCGGATCCCGACGCCGGCCAGGCCTTCACCCTGCTGATGGGCCGGAGCTTCTTCGAGCCGAACCTGCAGGTGCGCCGCGTCATCATCGGCCAGATGCGCGAGGTGGCTCGCCGCTTCACTGCCGCGCTCCGCCGCGCCCTGCCCCATCTGCCGGAAACCGAGCTCTGGTGGCGCATGCATTTCTCGGCCGGCGTGCTCGCTCACACCCTGGCCGGAAACGTCCATCTGGAGACGCTCTCCGGCGGGCGCTGCGACACCTCCGACCTCCCCGCGGTTCTCGAGCGTCTGGTGGCGTTCGTGACCGCCGGGCTGAAGGCTCCGCTGCCCGGCCCAAAACAAAGATCCGGAAAACGGAAATGCTGAACAAAACCGTGTGGCTCCTCTTGGTGCTCTCGGCCGGCGCTGCGGCCCAGCCGGCCGCCGTCCCGCTCACGCTGAAGCAAGCCGTCGCGCTGGCCCTCGCCCCGGAGGGCAATGCGCGGTGGCGCCTGGCGCACCAGTTGGCCCGGCAGGCCGAACAGCGCGCCGCGCAGAGCCGCGCGGCGCTGTTGCCGAGTCTCGAGGGCAGCCTGGCGGAACAAAACCAGACCCGCAACCTGGCCGCGTTCGGAATCCGCATCGAAGCGCCCATCCCGGGCTTCCGCGTGCCGGACCTGGTGGGACCCTTCACCACGTTCGACGCCCGCGCCGCCGTGCGCCAGACCGTGCTAGACTTGGCCGCGTGGCGGCGCTACCAGGCGGTCCGCGAAACGGCCCGCGCGGCCCGCGCCGAGGAGGAGGCGGTGCGCGATGCGGTCGCCCGCGAAGTCGCACTACTGTACCTCGCCCTGCTGCGCGCTGAGGCGCGCCTGGAAGCCGCGCGCGCCAATGTCCGCTTGGCGGAGCGATTGCTCGATCTGGCCCGCAACCAGAAAGCCGCCGGGACCGGCACGGGCATCGAAGTGACCCGCGCCGAAGTGCAACTGGCCAATGAACGCCAGCAGGCCCTGGCGGCCGAGCTCGAAACGCGGCGGGCTCGCCTCGAACTGCTCCGCGCGATCGGCTTGGCGCTCGACACGCCCGTCGCCCCCGCCTCTTCTCTGGAATATGTCCCCCCTCCTGAGGTGGATCTGGCCGCCCTTCGAGAAGCCGCGCTGCGCACCCGCGCCGACTACCGCGCCCAGCTGTTGCGGGAAGAAAGCGCGCGGCTGGCCGCCTCGGGCGCCGCCGCCGAACGCCTCCCCTCGGTGGCCGCCTTCGCCGACTACGGTTCCCTGGGAACGTCGCTTGCCAATTCCCTACCGACCCGCGTCTACGGGCTGGCCGTGCGGGTGCCGCTCTTCGACGGCGGACTGCGCGAGGCGCGCCGCCAGGAGAGCCGCTCCCTGTACGAGCAGGAGCGCATCCGCACCGCGGAGCTGCGCCGCCAAATCGAACTGGACATCCGCCTGGCTGCCGACGCCCTCGCCTCCGCCCTCGAACAGGTCAAAGTGGCCGGCGAAGGGCTGGGGCAGACCCTGCGGGAGCTGGAGCAGGCCGAGCGCCGCTACCGTGCCGGCGTAGCCGCGAGCCTCGAAGTCACGGACGCTCAGACTCGCCTGGCCCGCGCCCGCGAAAATCGCGTGGCCGCTCTGTTCCTCTACCACCGGGCGCGCCTCGAGCTGGCTTACGCTGTCGGTGGCATCCGCCAGTTCGTCGAGGAGGAGAAAGTCCCGTGAGGAAGCGCGCCTGGATTCTGCTCCTCGCGGCTCTGGCCCTGGCGCTGGCGTTCTGGCTGCGCCGCCAAGAATCCCCTTCGGACGTCATCCGGTTCTCCGGCAACATCGAACTCACGGAGGTGCACATCTCGTTCAAGATTCCCGGACGGCTCGTCGAGCGGCTCGTGGACGAAGGCCGGCCCGTGCGCAAGGGCATGGTTGTGGCGCGGCTCGACCGGGACCAGTTGCTCAGCCAGCGCGCGCGGGAACAGGCGGGCCTCGCCGCGGCGCAGTCCGCCCTCGCCCAGTTGCTCACGGCCATCGAGCTGCAACGGGAAACGCTCGAGGCCGAAACCGCCGCACGGCGCGCCGATCTGGAGCAGGCCGAAGCCCGGCTCCGAGAGCTCGAGGCCGGCGCGCGGCCGCAGGAGATTCAGGAAGCGCGCGCCGCTGCCGCGGCCGCCCGCGCCGAGCAGGAACGCGCCCGCAACGATTGGGAACGCGCGCAGGTGCTCTTCCGCAATGACGACATCTCGGCCGCCCAGCACGACCAGTTCCGCACGGCCTACGAGCGCGCCGCCGCCGCCCTGCGCCAAGCCGAACTGCGGCTGTCTCTGATCGAGGAGGGGCCCAGGAAAGAAACGCTGGAGCAGGCCCGCGCCCAGGCCGCCCGGGCCCGCGCCGCGTTGCGGCTGGCCGAAGCCGGCCGCATCGAGCTGCGCCGGCGGCAGCAGGAAGTCGCCCTGCGCCGCGCCGACATCGCCCGCGCCCACGCTCAGCTCGGCCTGATCGAAGCGCAATTGCGCGACACCGAAGCCCTCTCTCCCGTGGACGGCGTCGTGCTCGTCACCTCCGCCGAACCCGGCGAGACCGTGGCCGCCGGCACGACGGTGCTCACCATCGGCGACCTGGAGCGGCCCTGGCTCCGCGGCTACATCGGCGAGCGCGACCTCGGGCGCGTCAAGCTCGGCCAACGCGTCCGCGTCACCACCGACTCCTACCCCGGCAAGGTGTACTGGGGCCGCGTCTCCTTCATCGCCGCCCAAGCCGAGTTCACCCCCAAGGAGATCCAGACGCCCGAGGAACGCGTCAAGCTCGTCTACCGCATCAAAGTGGACTTGCCCAATCCGCGCCACGAGCTCAAGTCCAACATGCCGGCCGATGCCGAAATCCTGGTGGAGTGAGCTGTGCACGACGCTGCCATCCGCTCCCTCGGCCTGACGCGCCGCTTCGCCTCCCTGACGGCCGTGGACCGCCTCAGCTTCGACGTGGCCCGCGGCGAAATCTTTGGCTTGGTGGGCCCGGATGGGGCAGGAAAGACCACGACGCTGCGCCTGCTCGCCGGTCTGCTCGCGCCCACCGAGGGTGAGGCGTGGCTGGCCGGGTTGCACATCGTCCGCGACGCTGGCGCCCTCAAAGACCGCATCGGCTACATGGCCCAGCGCTTCGGACTTTATCCGGATCTCACCGTGGACGAGAACATGGCTTTTTACGCCGACCTGTTCGGCGTGCCCCGGGCGCAGCGCGCCGCCCTGGCCTCCCGCCTGCTGGCCATGACCCGCCTAGAGCCCTTCCGCCGTCGCCGCGCCGGGCACCTGTCCGGCGGTATGAAACAAAAGCTCGCCCTGATGTGCGCGCTGCTCCACCGGCCGGAGATCCTCCTCCTCGACGAGCCAACCACCGGCGTGGACCCCGTTTCGCGCCGCGATTTCTGGCAGATTCTGCGTGAACTCGCCGCCGGAGGGATCACCGTGCTGCTGGCGACCTCCTACCTCGACGAGGCAGAGCGCTGCGACCGCGTAGCGCTTCTGTACCGCGGCCGCCTCATTCAGATCGGCGCGCCGCAGGCGCTGCTCGAGGCTATCGCCGAACCCTGCTACGAGATCGAGGCCCCCGATCTCCGGGAAGCCCGCGAAGCGCTGCGCCGCCGCCCCGGCGTCCTCAGCATCGAACCTGCCGGCCCCGTCTTGCACGCCTTCCTCGATCCCGCCGTCGCCGCGCCGGAGCGGCTGGCAAACCTGGTAGCCGGCGCGCGCTTTGTCCGCATTCGGCCTTCGCTCGAAGACGTCTTCATCGCCCTCATCCGCAGGCAGGGGGTGGCGCCGTGAACGCCTCGCCGTGGGCGGTCGAAGTCGAAGGGCTCGTGCGCCGCTTCGGCGACTTCGTGGCCGTGGACCGCATCTCCTTCCGCGTACCCCGCGGCGAGATCTTCGGCTTTCTCGGACCCAACGGCGCCGGCAAGACCACCGCCATCCGGATCCTTTGCGGCCTGCTCCGCCCCTCCGAAGGCCGCGCTTTGGTCGCCGGCTTCGACGTGGCCGCGGATCCGGAAGCCGTCCGGCGCCGCATCGGTTACATGTCGCAGAAGTTCTCCCTCTACGACGACCTAACCGTCGAAGAGAACCTCGAATTTTTCGGCGGCATCTACGGCGTCACTGGGGCGCGGCGCCGCGAGCGCATCGAGTACGCGCTCGCCACAGCGGGACTCGAAGAACAGCGCCGCACCATGACCCGCCTCCTCGCCGGCGGCTTCAAACAGAGACTCGCTCTGGGCTGCGCCATCCTCCACGAGCCGCCCATCCTGTTCCTCGACGAGCCCACTTCCGGCGTGGATCCCGTCGCCCGCCGCAATTTCTGGGACCTGATCTACCGCCTCTCCTCGGCCGGGCACACCGTCTTCGTCACCACGCACTACATGGACGAAGCCGAGTACTGCCACCGCCTGGCGCTCATGCACCGCGGCCGGATCGTGGCCCTCGGTTCGCCCGCGGCCCTGAAGGACGAGGCCGGCACGCGCTCCCTGGAGGAGGTGTTTCTCTCCACCATCGAACGCGAGGAGGGGGCGTCGCCGTGAGCTCCCGGCCGTTCTGGCGCCGCACCGCCGCGGTGGCGCGCAAAGAGGCGCTCCATGTGCTCCGCGACCGCCGCAGCCTTGGCATGGCGCTGGCCGTTCCGCTGGTGATGCTGCTCCTGTTCGGCTACGCCCTCACGCTGGACGTGGACCGCGTCCCCACCGTGATCTACGACCGCGATGGCACGCCTGAGAGCCGCCAGCTCGTCGAGCGCTTTTCCGGCTCGCGCTATTTCCAGGTGCTCGGCAGCGCCTCGAGCTACGCGCCCTTCGAGCGGCGCGTGGACCGCAATGCCGCCATGCTCGCCGTCGTGATTCCTCCCGATTTCTCCCGCGAGCTGCTCGCCGGCCGCCGCCCCGAAGTCCAGTTGCTGTTCGACGGCAGCGACTCCAACACCGCGTCCATCGCCCTCGGCTACGCCGACGCCCTGCTTCAGAGCTATGCCTTCGAGCTGCGGCGCGCCTGGCTCGACCGCCGGGGCGGAGGCCGGCTGGACAATCCGGTCGAGGCCCGCATCCGCATCTGGTACAACCCCGAACTGAAGTCGCGCAACTTCATCGTCCCCGGCCTGATCGTGGTCATCCTGATGATCATCGCGGCCCTGCTCACTTCCCTCACCATCGCCCGCGAGTGGGAGATGGGCTCGATGGAACGACTCCTCGCCACCCCGCTGCGGGCCCCCGAGCTGGTGCTCGGCAAGATGGCGGCCTACTTCGTGCTGGGCTTGGTGGACATGCTCATGGCGGCCGGCGCCGGCGTGCTCGTTTTCGGCGTGCCGCTGCGCGGCAACCCGCTATTGGTCTTCGCCTCGGGATGCGTCTTCCTCCTCGGGGCCCTGTTCTGGGGAATTTTTCTCTCGGCGGCGGCGCGCTCGCAGGTGCTCGCCTACCAGCTGGGCATGCTGACTTCTTTCCTGCCCGCCTTCCTGCTTTCCGGATTTGTCTTCGCCATCGAAAACATGCCTGTCGTCGTCCAGGCCGTCACCTATGTTTTTCCTTCTCGCTACTTTGTCGCGATCCTCAAAGGCCTGTTTCTGAAGGGAACGGGCCTGGCCGTGCTGTGGGGCGAAATCGCGCTGCTGGCGGTCTACGCCGGCGTGGTGTTCCTGTTGGCAGTGCGAAAAGTCGGACAGAGGCTGGCCTGAGATGAACTGGCGCACGGTGGCGGAGATCGTCCGCAAGGAGTTCCGGCAGGCGCTGCGCGACCCCCGCATGCGCACGGTGCTGTTTCTGCCCCCGCTCGTGCAGCTCGTCATCTTCGGCTACGCGGTCAACCTCGACGTGCGCCGGGCGCGCATCGGATGGATGGACCAGGACCGCACGCCCGCCAGCCGGGAGCTGCGCGCCGCCTTTGCCGGCTCGCCGTATTTCGAGCTGGCGCCGGTGGAGACGGACGATCAGGAGCGGGATCTGCTCGACCGCGGCGCCGTCACGGCCGTGGTGCGCGTGCTGCCCGGCTTCGCTCGTGATGTGGCCCGCGGGCGCACGGCCTCCGTTCAGGTGGTCGTGGACGGGAGCAATTCCAACACAGCCGCCGTGGTGGCCGGCTACGCCGGGCGGGTGATCGCCGCTTACGGACGCCGCGTCATGCTCGAACAGCAGGAAGCGCGCCTGGTGGCCCGCACGGCCGCCGCGGGCGGTCCGGTTCACCTGGGTGTCCCGGCGCTCGAAGTTCGCCCGCGCGTCTGGTTCAACGAAGACCTCTTGAGCCGCAACTATTTCGTGCCGGGAGTGGTGGTCAACATCATCACGCTGGTTACTCTGATGCTCACCGCCATGGCCATCGTGCGGGAAAAAGAGATCGGCACCATGGAGCAGTTGATGGTCACGCCCGTCCGGCCCGCCGAGCTCATGGCCGGCAAGACGCTGCCCTTCGCCCTGGTGGGCATCGCCGACGTGTTTCTGGTCACCGGGGCGGCGCTGCTGATCTTCGGCGTTCCCTTCCGTGGCAGCGGCGCGGTGTTGCTCGCCGGGGCGCTGCTGTTCCTGCTCACCACGCTGGGCATGGGCCTGTTGATCTCCACCATCTCGGAGACCCAGCAGCAGGCGATGATTTCGTCTTTCTTTTTCTTCACGCCCGCGTTCATGCTGAGCGGCTTTACTTTTCCCGTGCGCAACATGCCGGAGCCGGTGCAGTATCTGACGTACTTGAACCCCGTGCGCTACTTTCTGGAGATCGTGCGCGGCGTGTTTCTGAAAGGCACCGGCGCGGAAGCGCTGTGGCCCCAGATGCTCGGCCTGGCCGTCCTCGGCCTGACCATCCTCACGGTGAGCATCCTCCGCTTCCACAAACGCCTGGATTGAGTCGTTTGAGCCGGGCACCGACCCCTGGTCGCCGAACCCGAGAGTCCTGACGGATCAGAACGTCTCTGGGCTGGTGGGGCAGTGTCTCCGTCGACGCCGCCCTGAATCGGAATGGTTCCATGGCGTTGCAGTGAGTCTCGAAAGGCTGACGGCGGCTCGGTCCGCCCGCAGGGTGTGGCCCACGACCGTTGGACAGGCGCAGCCCGCTACCAGCTCGGGTTGGGCCTCGCACCGCACCGGTGTCGTAATGTCGTATCGAGTCGATGGTGGAAGGAGTGTGGTAGCCTTGGAGCGGGAGACGGGACTCGAACCCGCGACGTCCAGCTTGGGAAGCTGGCATTCTACCGCTGAATTACTCCCGCTCGCTTGCGGCAGGAGCGCGCGTGAGTGCGCGCCCGTTCCACTATAGCACAGCTGCGGCCCGCCGGGACCCGCGGGTGAGCCGTCCGCCTACCGCTGCGGCTTGGCTTCCGCCGAGCCCTCGCCCGGATAGATGACCTGGTAGCCCTTCTCCTTCCACTCGGCCAGACCACAGCTGCCCAGCACTTTGTAGCCCCTCTGGCTCAACAGGTCCGCGGCACGCGCGGCTCTCGCCCCGCGGTTTCAAGCCGTGATGATTAGCTTGTCCTTGGGGATCTCCTTGAGCCGCTTCTCGAGCTCGCTGACCGGAATGTTGACATAGCCCGGTAGCGTGCCCAGCGTCCGCACCTCCTCGGGCTCGCGCACATCCAGGAAAAACACCTTCCCCGAGTCCAGATATGTTTTCACCTCCTCCGGAGTGAGCTTCTTCGGGGAGGCCTTGTTCTCCGAGCTGCCTACGACCGCAGCGCTCGCCAGTGCAATCGCCACCAACCAACGCACCATAAACCCTAGATTACCGCAGCTCCGCGCCTCCTCACTCATCCCGGAGGTCCGGATCAGCGCTCGCAGCCCGCGGCCTCGGCCCTGCTGACTCCTTAGAGTGCGAGCGACACGCGGGCTACGTCCGTTTCGCCTCCTTCAGCGTCTCCTGGATCTTCTTGGCCAGGTCCTTCGTCTCCTTCGTTTCTTTAACGTGCTTGAGCGCCTCGAGGGCTTGGTTGCAGAACAGCTCCACCCGGTCCGGCATGTCCAGCTTGGTGCGGCCAAACAGTTTGGCCTGCTCGTGCAGGTTTCTCACCATCGCCACAGCGAACACGTCGTGGGGGACTTTCACTTCGGCGGCTTTGAAGATCTGCTGGGCTTTAGCCATGTCCTCCGGAGCGCCCACCGCTTCGCAGGTGACCAGCAGCACACTGCGTTCGATCGTGCGCTGGCGCGCGGGCTCGAGCTTTTCCTCCGGCAAGAGCACGCCGTTGGCCACGTTCTTCAACTCCGTCACCGGATTGATGCTTCCCGTCGGAAAGCTGAAGGCCAGCGGGATATCTTGCGTGTGGTCGTGTTTGATGAAGGCCAGGAAGGTTTCGGCAAACTGCAAGGCTCGTTGCCCAGCGATCTTGCGGTAGTCGTTCATCTGTTTGCGGAACGGGGTCGGATTCAACTTGTTGGCCCGGGCCCCCGCTTCGAACATGTCCGCAAGCTCCGCATACCCCCGCGCCATCCCGGCCGTCACCACCAGCCGCCAGGCCTGAGCGCGGGCTTTGTATTCGTTGTCGGTCTTGAGCAGCTCGTCCAGGTTGTGTTCGACCTTGTCGTAGTCGGCCTCGGCCCACGTCGTCTTGGCGGCGTTCCAGAAAAATTCCGGAGTCCCGGGCTTCGGTCCTGGTGGGCCGGGCGCGCAGGATATGGCGATCGCCAGCAGTCCGGCCGCGAAGAGGAAAGAGGCTACTGCGCGTTGTCTGGCCAGCATGTCCAGCTCCTCCCGCCGAAACCTTTATCACATCGGGGGGTAGGTTGCAAGACGGAAAACCCGCGTGTCCGCGCGTGGTTCGACGCCCTGGGTCAGGCGCTCTCCGTCACCTGCCGCGCTTGCCCCTCGTTCTAGCGCGACCCGCTCTCGGCCTTGAGCAGCGTCAATTGCGCTGACTGCCGCTCCCCTTCTTTGAGCGTCACCTTCAGGGCTCTCTGCTCGAAAGGCTCGAGCGCCTCGGGATCGCGGCTGAAGGCGAGCTCCGGATCGTCGAAGGCGTAGAGTTTGTACGCGCCCGGCCGCAGCGACCCGAACGCGAAACGGCCGTTCTGGTCGGCGGTTGCAAAGCGCCACTCGCGGGGTCGGCCCGCCCGGACCCCTTCCGGGACCAGCACCACGGCGGCGCCCGGTGCAGGCTTGTCTTGCTCGGCCACGAACCCCTCCAGAGCTGCCGGATTGGGGCTCAGCACGATCTCGAGCTGCACCCCGCCCTGGGCGTGGGACAAGTCTAGTTCCTGTTCCGGGACTTCGCGCCCGCCCACACGCACGGATTTCAGGTAGGTATTCTCCGGCGCGCCCATGACGGCGACGGAATACTTGTCGCCCATCACGCCGTCGAGCTGAAACGTTCCGTCGGCCTTGATCTCCCCCACCGGCGTGTTGAAGGCGATGCCCTCGGCCGGCATCAGAGCCACCCGCATCGTTCCGAACTCGGTCTTGCCTTGCCCTTCCACCCGCACGAGCCCGGAGACGGTGAGCGCCCCGCCCAGCGGCACAATAACGTCCCGTAGGTCGCTCGTCGTGACCTCGACGGGCACGCGTCCCACGGCCTGCATGCGCCCCGGAAACGTCATCACCGTGAGGTAGTAGGATCCCGGCGCGACCTGCGTCAGCAAGAACGATCCGTCCGCTTCGACGCGCGTGCCGCGTCGGCCGAGGGGCCCGAGCATCGGTTCGTCCCACCGCCGCGGCATCAGGGTAACGCGCAACTGGTTTGCCGGGCGCTCCGCGGTCAGCCCGGTCACCCTGCCCTGGATCCGGTAGAGCGGCCCCTTGCGCAACTGAATCGTGATCCCGGGCACCTCCTGTCCCGCCATCACCTCGATCACCGCCGCGGCCTCCGCATCCGTGGCGCTGGGATAGTAGGTTGGCTGGAAGCCCTCTTGCAGTCGGTCGGGGTTGCCGGGGCGCACCGTCTCACCCAAAAAGGCCTCGCGCATCGGCATCGCCCGCACGCGGTAGCGCCCCGGGGCCAAGCCCGCAATGCGAAATTCGCCCACATCGTTGGTGGCATCGGCGCTCCCGGCCGGAAACCGGCTCATTCGTGCCCCCACCCGCATCGCCATCACCTGTGCGCGAGGCACCGGCTCGCCTTCCTCGTCCACCACCCGGCCCGAAATCACGCCCTGCGGCAGCAGCTTGAAATCGAGGTCCCGGAGGTGCTGGCCCGGGCTCACGGTGATCGGCGTGCCGGCATACGCGGCGCCGCGCGCCCCATAGGCCTGACGCAGGAACCCCGCCCGTTCCGCTGTGAGCTGATAGGTTCCCGGTTCGACATTTTCGAAGACGAACCGGCCGTCCTGGTCGCTCGTGGCTACGAAGCTGACGGCCTCGCGCGCCATTCGCCGCAACGTCAGGCTCACCCTTCGCAGCGGCTCCCCGGTCTGCGCATGCACCACGCGGCCTTCAACCTTCGAAAGCTGTTTCGGATCGGTCACCTTTGGCCCCTCCGGAGCGGACGCGCCCGGCGGCGCTTGCGAAGAAAACACAGAGCCCGTCTGCGCGGCGGCGAGCAGGCCGAACCCCAGCCAGAGAACGAGCCGGACTTGTTGCATCGCCCGAGCCTCCTCTCCGCATTGATTACACCACACGCCGGAACCTTTCAGGCTGCGCTGCTATAATCCAAGCATGGCGAGCCTCGTCGGGGTCGAAACGCTCACCGCCGTGGCGGATGGCGCGGCCCTGGAAGCCAAACAAGAGAAACTGTTCGCGATTTTGCGTGAGCTCGGCCGCGTGATCATCGCCTATTCGGGCGGGGCCGATTCGGCCTACTTGGCTTGGGCGGCGCATCAGGTCCTAGGCGAGAACGCTCTGGCCGTGACGGCCGACTCGCCCTCGCTGGCGGAGTCCCACAAACGCTATGCCGCCGATTTCGCTCGCCGATTCGGGTTGCGGCATGAATTCATCCCGACCTACGAATTCGACAACCCCGCCTACGTCGCCAACAATCCGGACCGCTGTTTTCATTGCAAGGACGAATTGTTTCAGCGCCTCGAGCAGCTCGGGCGCGAGCGCGGCATCGCCCACATCGTTTACGGGGTCAACGTGGACGACCTCGGTGACTACCGCCCCGGGCAAAACGCCGCGCGGATCCACCAAGTCCGAGCGCCGCTGGTCGAAGCCGGCCTGCGCAAGGCGGAAATCCGCGAACTGTCGCGCCGCGCCGGGCTGCCTACCTGGGACCGGCCCGCGTCGGCCTGCCTCAGTTCGCGCATTCCTTACGGGACGCCTGTGACGCCGGAGACCGTGAAGACTGTCGAGAAAGGCGAAGAAGCCCTCCAGGCCCTCGGCTTCCGCCAGTTCCGCGTTCGCTTCCACGGGGAACTGGTGCGCATCGAGATCGCCCCGGAGGAGCTGGCCAAGGCCCTCGATCCGCAGATGGCCCGGCGCTTCGTCGAGATCTTCAAGCCCTTGGGCTTTCATTACGTGACGCTCGATCTGGAAGGCTACCGCCAGGGTTCGCTCAACGAAGCCCTCAAGCGGCGCGATCCCGCTTCCTGAGCGTGGGGCGGCCTTCAGGCCGCGCCGGGCTTCAGCCCGGCTCGTCGGCGGGGCGCTGCGGGCATGCGCGAACGGATGTTCCACTCGTCCCGCCGGAAGACCTACTTCAGCAAATGCTGTTCCACGAACAGCACCGTGGCCGCGAGTTGGATGTCCCGATTCTTCTTCTTGACGAAGCCGTGACCTTCGTCCTCGGCGAGCAGGTACCACACCGGCACGCGGTTCTTCCGAATCGCCGCCACCATCTGTTCGCTTTCGGCCGCCGGCACGCGCGGGTCGTTCTTGCCCTGCACGAGGAACATCGGTTTGGTGATTTTGTGGGCGTTGTTCAGCGGGGAAATCTTCAGCAGGAACTCGCGCATTTTGGGATCCCGCTCGTCGCCGTACTCGGCGCGCCGCAAGTCCCGCCGGTAGGCCTCGGTGCGCTCGAGGAACGTGACGAAGTTCGAGATGCCCACCACACCCAGCCCGCACCGCACGCGGTCGTTGTAGTGCGTCATCACCGCCAGCGTCATGTAGCCGCCGTAACTGCCCCCGGTGACCATGATGCGGTCCTTGTCGAGGTCCGGCCGGGTGGCAATCCAGTCGAGCAGCGCTCCGATGTCCTTGACCGCATCCTCGCGCTTCATTCCGTTGTCGAGCTGGAGAAAGGTCTTGCCGTAGCCTGAGGAACCGCGCACGTTGGGCTGAAGGATGGCCACGCCCAGTTCATTCAGAAAGTAATTGTCCGGCCCGAGAAAACCGGGGCGGTATTGCGCCTCCGGTCCACCGTGAATCTTGATGATCACCGGACGCGGCCCGGAAAATTTTTTCGGGGGCAGGTAGAGGAAGCCGGAAATCATCCGCCCGTCGAACGACTTCCAGCGGACGAGCTCCGGCTCGCTGAAGGTTTCCGGATTGAGACCGCCGGTCTCGCTGAAGGTCCAGCGTTCGAACTTCCCGGTCTCGACGTCCAGGGAGTAGACATCCGCCGGACTGCGCGCCGAACTGAGCGTAAAGCCCAGCTCGCGCGAGTTGTTGTGCCACCGCAGGCTGCTGATCACTCCGACCGGAAGGGGTGGCAGCCGCAGGTCCTTGCGCGTGGCCGTGTCCATGACATACAACTTCGAGATCCCTTCTTCGTTCACCGTGTAGGCCAGGCGACGCCCGTCGCGCGAGACCGCGATGTCGTCGACGTCCCAGTTCCGATCGCTCCGCAGGATTTCGATCTTCCGCGTGGCCAGATCCATGTAGGCGAGCCGGTGGAACTCCGCGTCCCGATCCGTGGTCAGATAGATTCCTTTTCCGTCTTTGCCGAAATAGCCGCCCGTGTAAGCGGCTTTCTCGCCCGCCGGGGTCAGCAGTTCCCTTTTGCCCGTAGCGACGTCCACCAAGTGCAGGGAGGTATCGTTCACGGACCGAAACTCGAGCACGGTGATTCGCGTCTCGTCGGGCGACCAGTCCACCGCGCTCCAGCCGCCGCCCTCGACCTGGAGCAGCAGCCGTGTCGAGGCCGGATCCGAAGGATCGGCCACGTAAAGATCCGTGTCCTTGCCGTTGCGCCGCGTCGAGGAATAGACGATGCGGCGCCCGCTCGGCGACCAGACCACGCCCGTATTGCGCGACTTGCCGTCGGTGAGCAGCAGGATGTCGCCGGTCCGGAGGTCCTGGCGGAACAGCTGGAAAAATTCCGCACCGCCCACGTCCTTGGAAAACAGGATCGCCTCGCCGTCGCGCGGGTCGAACAGTCCGCCGCCCACGCGGTCCGGGAAAAACGTGAGCTGCGTCCGCGCCCCGCCGGGCATAGCTACGCGATGGATCTGCGGCGCCTCGCCGAACCGCGTCGAGATGAGAATCTCGCGCCGCACCGGGTGCCAATCGAGCAAAAACGCCGTGCGCGCTTCACTGTACCGGTTCAGCTTCTCCATCAAGGGCGCCGGAATCGGCGGGATTCCCTCCGCCTTGAGATTGGGCGGGATGGGCACGATCGCGTCGGCGCACAACCGGAGTACGATGAGGCCCGCGATCCCGCAAGTCAGCGTGATTCGTCTCATACGACAAGACCTCCCCAGGCGATGTTACTGCCCGAGTATCTCGAAATACCGCGCCACCGCCTCGATGCCGCGGTAAAAGTTCGGCAGATGAAACTTTTCGTTGGGCGCGTGCAGGTTGTCGTCCGGCAAGCCGAAACCCATCATCACGCTGGGAATGCCGAGATGCGCGTCGAAGAGGCCGACGATGGGAATGGAGCCGCCCGACCGCACGTAGACCGTCTCGCGCCCGAAGACTTCGGTCAGCGCCTGCGCCGCCGCACGGATGAAGGGGCTGTCTGGGTTGACGACCGAGGGCGCCGCGCCGTGGATCCGCCGCACCTGCACCGTGACGCCGCGGGGCCGGGCCCGCTCCACCGCCGCACGGAACTGTTCGAAGGCTTCCTCGGGACGCTGGTCCGGCACCAGCCGCATGCTGATCTTGGCCACAGCTCGCGCCGGAATCACCGTCTTGGCGCCTTCGCCGGTGAAGCCGCCCCGGATGCCGTGCACTTCGAGCGTGGGCCGCGCCCACAGCCGCTCGAACAGCGGCACGCCCGGCTCGCCCACCAATTCCGGCGCGCCCACCTCGCGGGCGCGGTAGGCTTCCTCGTCGAAGGGAAGCCGCGCCCAGGCCTCGCGTTCTTTCGGCGACGGCGGCTGCACCCGGTCGTAGAAGCCGGGAATCTGGATCCGGCCGTCGCGGTCTTTGAGGGCGCAGAGGATCTCGGCGACGGCTTGCAGAGGATTGGGGGCCGCGCCGCCGTAGACGCCCGAGTGCAGGTCGTGCGCGGCACCCTGCACTTCGAGCTCCGCATACACGATCCCGCGCAGCCCCACGCAGATGGTGGGGAGGCCAGGGGCGAACATCTCCGTGTCGCAGATCACAGCGGCGTCGGCCTGAAGCCGCGGCGGCCGCCCGGCCACGTAGCGTTCGATGTGGCCGCCGCCCACCTCCTCTTCGCCTTCGATCAGGAACTTGACGTTGACCGGGAGGTTGCCGCGCGTCTTCAAAAATCCTTCGACCGCCTTGATGAGGATGTAGGTCTGGCCCTTGTCGTCGGAGGCGCCGCGGGCAAAAATGTCCTCGCCCCGGATCTGGGGCTCGAACGGCGGCGACTTCCATTCCTCCAGCGGATCCGGCGGCTGCACGTCGTAGTGGCCGTAGAGCAGCAGAGTCGGCTTGCCCGGCGCTCCGGTCCACTCGCCGTAGACGAGCGGATTGCCTGGGCCTTCGATCAACTCCACTCCGGCCAGGCCGGCGTTTCGAAGCTCCTCCGCCACGAACTCGGCGGCGCGCCGGATGTCAGGTTTGTGCTCGGGGAGCGTGCTGACGCTCGGGATGGCGAGGAACGCCTTGAGTCCCTCCAAGAACTCGGTGCGGTGCGCTTCGTAGTAGCTCATCATCGGCCAGTGTAATCCTCACGGGGCGCGTCGCGCCGCGGGAGGCGACGGCTGCGGCCGAGGTCAGGCCTGAGGCTCACTCGGTGGGGAAAAGCTCCGCCCGCCGCACCACGTGCCATTGGCCGGAGCCGCCAAAGCCCACCGGGAATCCTCAGCCCGATTCGCTCGTTATCTCGCCGCCTGGAGCAGTTCTTCCACTGGCGGGCGACCGCGGCGCGCGTAACGAATCACTCCGTCCGGACCGATGACGTAAACCGTGCGCCGCACGATGGGGCCGTCGGCGTGGTAGCGCCGCGCGACCTGCTGTCCCCGGTCCACCAGAAGAGGAAACGGGAAACCGTGTTTCTGGCGGAAGCGGGCGTGGCTCGCCGCGCTTTGCGGGTTGATGCCGAAGACGACCATGCCGCGCGAGGCAAGCTGCGCCCACTTGTCGCGGAACTCGCACAGTTGCGCCCGGCACCCCGGAGTCTCATCGCCCGGATAGAAAACGAGCACGACGCTGCGGCCGCGCAGCGCCGACAGCCTCACCCAGCGGCCGGTCTCATCCGGCAAGCTGAATTCGGGGGCTGTCGTTCCCGGAGGTAGTACGTTGGCCAACCACCCGCGCCACATCGGAGGTCACTCTCCGCTCCTTGTCTCACATTGTCGCCCGCTTTGGGAGCGCTCGGCTTGCGGCGGGGTTGGGTTTGCGGCGCTTGTCCCCGAAATTAGAGGAGTTCGAGGCGGTGCGGGTCGAAGCGCACGCGGCGGCCCAGGCGCAGTGCTTCGGCGGACATGATGGTCGCCACGGCATGCGAAAAGCCAGCTTGGGCGTCGGCGCGCGGCTTTTGTCGGCTCCGGATGCACTCGAGAAAATTGTGCAGGTGCGAATTGGTGGGCTCGGGTTGAATTTTGGTCTCCGCTTGGATCCGGTCCGGTGCGGAGCTGCCCTCGCCCGAAAGCACCCAGCGTTCGCAATCGAGCGTGCCCCGGGTGCCGTGCCAGGTGATCCGGGTGCCGGCAGAATTCGTCAGGCTCATCGAGAACAGCACCAGGAACTCGCTTGGGTAGTCGAGCAGCGTGTAGAACACGTCGCTAGTGGTGCGCCCGTCCTTCCAAAGATAGACGCCGCCGTTGGAGACGGCTCCGGCGGGGTACAGATCACCCAAGAACCACGGGACCAAGTCGATGAAATGGCTCATCCAGAGGCCGGGGATGCCGTTAGTCGTCAGAGGCGCGTGCAACTGCCACTCGCGCAGTAGGCTCGGGTCAAAGGGCCGGTCAATGCGCCCCATTTGAAACATCTTCCAGTCCACGTCGGCCGGATCAATGCTCTGGGGCGGTCGCTTCCAGCGGGGCTCGTGGAGATGCAAGCAGAACTCGACGCGCGTGACTTTGCCGAGGGCCCCGTCGCGGACGAGCTTCGCGGCCGCCATAAACTGCCCATCGCTGCGCCGTTGGGTGCCGACGGCCACCACCTGCGAGCTCTTCATGGCGGTCAGATACGCCGCCTTGGCGTCCTCGAACGTCGTCGCGAAGGGTTTTTCCACGTAGGCGTCTTTGCCGGCCTCGAGGGCCGCCTTCAGGATGACGGCGTGGCTGAAGTCGGGGGTGGCGATAATCACGGCGTCCACGTCCTTCCACGAAAGCAGCTCGCGGTAGTCGGTGGTCGCGCGCGGCTTGGCGCCAAAGGCCTTTTCAACGAACGCTGCAGCGGCCTCCCGATTGGGGCGGTAGACATCGCAGACCGCCGTCACGGTCACGTTGAGGTCCTTCAGGCGCGCCAGCTCCCTTGTCAGCTCCCGGCCGCGGCCGCCCGTGCCGATGACACCGATCTGGATGCGGTCATTCGGCCCTACGGCCCGCGCCACTGCTCCGGCCGAGATCGCGCCGAGCAACCCCCGCCGGCTGATGGATGCCTCGCCCATCGCTTTGTGTATGTTCTCTCGTGGCGCGCTAGAAGGTCAAGCGCGCCTGCACCTGGATCCATCGGTTGGTAGCGCTGGTCTGGCTGGTAATCCGACCGAAGTTCGTCGAGTACGGATCCGTCACCGGCGCGGCCATCTGCGAACGGTTCAAAACGTTCAGCGCGTCCAGACGGAGCTGCAGGTTCCAGCGCTCGTTGAACGGAAGATTCTTCGACAGATTGGCGTTCCACTGGTGGGTGGAGTGAGCGCGCAGCCCGTCGATCCGAGTCGGAAACACGCGGCGGTGGAACGCCGCCGGGCCGCGGGCCGGGTTTCGTTCGAAATTCGCCGTGTTGAACCACTGCTCGAAACTGCGGGCGACATTCTTGATTTGGTCGAGATCCTGCCCGTAATAGAACAGGTTCGGGAAGTCGATCAGCGGGCCGGGCTGGAATTCGTAGGTGGAAGCGACTTGCCAGCCGCCCACGAGCAGGTTGAACCCGCGGCCGATGCTGCCCAGCAGCGGCTTGCCCCGGCCGAAGGGGAACTCATAAATTCCTGTGAGGATCAAACGGTGCGGTCGGCCATCGTTGGAGGGACGCTCCGTCGGCTTGGGGTCGAATTCGTTCAAGTAAATGTCGGCTTCGCGCAACTTCATCGCGGTGTAGCTAACGTTGAGATTCCAGCCCTTGGAGAAGCGCTTCTCGAAGGTCAGATACAGCTCATCCGAGCGGTTGTAGTAGCCGAAGTCTCCAGTGGGTCGGAGGCCATTGCCCGCCGTCATGTGCGGAAACGCGCGCAAGAGCTGGTGCTTGCGGATGGTTGTGGAGGTGAAGAAGCTGTTGGTGATGATGGAGCTCCACACCTCGGGAGAGAAATCCGCCGGATTGAGATTGCGGAAGTAGAAGGGATTGGGGACGTTGGCGTTCAAATTGTTCGCGATGGCGTCGTTGCGTACCAAACCGTCGGCCCAGTACTGCCCTGGCAAGATGTCCTTCTTGGTCTGAAGCGAAATGCGATCGGCATAGGTTCCGACATAGCTGGCCGTGACCACCATGTCGGATCCGATCTGCCGCTGGATGCCGATCTGCCAGCGCTGTTGCCGCGTGTGGGGCTGATTGAAGTCGATGTAATCATAGCCCCGTCCGGCGAAGGCCATCGCACCGAGCTTATTGCGCACCGGCACGTCGAAGCGCGTGCCGTCGGCCCGGACCGGGAAGGGATCTCGCAGCGGACTCTGGAAGTTCGCCGGATTGGCATTGGCCGGGAAGTTCCAGGTCTGACCGAAATCGTTGGTGATTACGGCGTCGGTCTGCCGCGAGAAGCCGAACTGGTTCGGTCCGAAATTCAGCACGTTGATCGTGTCGTAGAACAGCCCGTAGCCAGCTCGGAGCACGGTCTTATCGTTGAGCTGGTAGGCGACGCCTAGCCGCGGCAGCCACATCAGTTCGTTCTTGATGAGGCGGCGGGAGGCCGGCGCCACGCCGGCGTAGAGACTGCCGCCGCGCACCACGAACTGGCTCGCCGGAAGCTCCGGGATGGGGTTGCGGGCGTAGGCGGCCTGGGCGCCAGCCGCCAGAGGGATGTTCAAGTTCGGATCGAAGCCCGCCAAGGCGCGGTCGTAGCGTTCGGTGGCCCCCTGTTCGTACTCCATGCGCAATCCCAAATTCAATGTCAACCGCCGCGTCACCCGCCAACTGTCCTGGAGGAACCCGGCGTAGTAAGGGTTGTGCATGGCGAAAGTGTCGTTGGTCTGGATGTTGGCCGCACTCGGGATTCCCAAAATGAAGGCCGCCCATCCGAGGCCCAGGTCCGACGCCGGGGTGAAGGTATCGTCGTTGCGGCGGACGTAGAGCTGGTTGAAGAGGAAATTGCCGCTGGTGTTGCCGCCCCCGCCTCCGGTGCGGTAGTGGTTCCGGTTGTCGAAGGCCGCGCGCAGCGTATGGTTGCCTCGGACGTGGCTCACCTCGAGCTTGGTCGCCAAGATTCGGAAGCGTGTGAAAGTGCCGCGTCCGGCGGGACTAATCTGGGAGTACCCAGCGATGTTCATCAACGGAAGCATGTGGAGATCGCCCGCTTTTTGGTCCAGATAGCTGGGCAGACCCAGGTCGCTGGGCTTGTAAGACCAGGCTTTACGTTGGACGCCGCCCTCGCGGAATTGATTGATGCCGATGTTGAAATTCCATAGCGTGCTGCTCGATTGGGTATACACCACGTCGATGTTCCCAGCTTTGTTGTTGCGCACCAAGCCGTTCTGGTTCAGCCCGCGGGCGGTTTCATAGGTCCAGTCCAGGCGGTCCTCCGGTCCGAAATTGTTGTAGGACCAGCGGCCGAACATGCGCCACTTGTCGTTGATGTGAAAATCGATGCGGTTGGAGAACGCCTTGTAATCCCAGTTATACGGTGTGCCGGCGGCCAGATAGTTGTTCACCGGTTCCTGGCCAGGCGCCAGCGGCACGTTGGGCTTCGGATACAAGTTCATGACGATGTCGTAGGCAGGATTGACGAATCGGCTCTTCGGGATGATGTTGCCAGGGAAGGGGTCGCGGATGAAGTTGCCGGGTCGCGCCGGGTCCGGCCGGATGGTGGTCGGGTCGTGGACCACGTACCGGCTTCCGTTCGGCAGACTCAGCATGTCGCTGAAATCGCCTTCGCGCGCGCGCAAGGTGGGCACTGTCCGGTTCAACTGGCTAGGTTCTTCGGTTTTGACGTCTTTGAAGCCGTTATACGTGAAAAACCAAAAGAGTTTGTTTCGGCCGTCGAAGAGCTTCGGCAAATAGACGGGCCCCCCTCCGGACGCGCCCCAGTTGTTGGAGCGCCCAGGCAGCTGCTTGTCGGTGGCGCGCAATTGGTTGGCCAAGGCGGTGTTGCCAGCGGCTTCCGCCTGGGCGATGCGCCGGTAGTAATTCTGTTTGACGAAAAAGGGCGTACCTTGCCAGCGCTGCTGCCAGTGCTGCCAAGTGAGCGTACCGTGTGGCGTGTTGGTGCCGGAACGGGAAATCATGGTGATCACCACTCCCGTGGTTTGGCCCACCGAGGCGTCGAAGTTCGTGGACTCGACTTTGAATTCGGCTATAGCGTCCGTGTAGGGCAGATACGCGACGCGGCGGCTCGGTCCTTGGTTGGGAGATCCATCCAGCGTCCAACTGTTCTGGCCCACGTTGCCGGAGACGTGATAGTCGGAGCCTCCGATGTTGGAGTGGAGCGCCAAGTAGTTGTTTACGCCGCCGGTCTGCACGCCCGGCGTGAGCTTGACCAGCAACAGCGCGCTGTTGCCCATGACGGGCAGCTCCATCAGAGACTTGTTGTCAATCACTCGCCCGCTGCTTACGGCGTTGGTCTCGAGCAACGGCGCCTCGGCGGTAACCGATACCGTCTCGGCCACGGCGCCCACCTCGAGCGTCAGCGGCACCTCCAGGCGGGAGGCCACAGGCAGCGAGATGCCGCCGCGTACCAGTTTTTTGAAGCCGGGCGCTTCGGCGCTCAGCTCGTAGTTGCCCGGAAGTAACAGATTGGCTTCGTAATAGCCGGCTTCGTTGGTGCGGTAGTGCAACACAACTCCGGTGTCCACGTTCTTGACCGTGACCACGGCACCGACGACCACGCCGCCCTGAGGATCGAGCACGCGGCCGAAGATCATGGATCGGGTTTCCTGGCTCCAGAGGCTCCCTGCCGACAGGCACAGGGTCACCGCGACACGCCACCACGCCCGCTTCATATCACACGACTCCTTCCCCGGAAGTTCCGGTTCGCTCTTTATAGATGCGTGCGTAATCGGGTTTTGTTGGAGACGATGTGCGGATTTTACCGACTGCTGCTACACTGCTCCATTTGCCGCGCCGGCTCCAGCTTCAGCCGCCGCTGGGGGCTCGCCCTGCGCCCACCTGACGGCTCAGGCCACCTGCTGCGACCTGTACCGCTCGAGGATACGCTCCATTTCGTCTTTCAGCCGCAGCTTCAGCTTCTTGAGGCGGACTTCTTCGAGCTGTTCGTCGGGCGTCAGGTAATGCCGCGACGTCAGCTCCTCGAGCTTCTTGCTGTATTCGGAGTGCTGGGCTGCCAGACGGCGGAACTCCTCGTCGGTCTCCATCAGATGCGCTTTGAGCTCATCCGGCGTGAGCGCCATTCGGCCTTATCCTCCCTCTCGTCTATTCAATTCGGTTGCGGCAAATACGGCTGTAGGCTTGGGGGTGATGCTCACTCGTTTCCTCGAGTCCCGGGGCGGCCAGCCACCTACCGATCCAGCCGCCACTATGACATTAGCATGACGCCAGCGTCATGACAATCCCGTCTTCGGGGGGGTTGGCGTAATAGTTTTGCCGGATACCGGCGTCCACGAAGCCGAATTTGCGGTACAGCGCCCGGGCCGCGGTGTTGGAGACGCGCACCTCCAACCAAAGGCGTCCTGGGCTACGCTCGATCACCGCCCGCAGCAGCGCGGAGGCCACTCCTCGGCGGCGGCAGGCCGGATCGACCGCCAGGTTGAGGATTTCGGTCTCTTGCTCGCTGAGGCGTTGAAAGACGATATAGCCGGCGACGCGGCCGTCCAGTTCCGCGACGAAGCAGCGGTGGTGCAGGTAGCTTTCCGGGCTCCACACCGCCGCGCCTGGCGAGCCGGCCTGAATCCGCAGAATGTCTTCCAGGTCCTGGACCCGCAGCAGGCGCACGGCCGGTTCCCGCCGGATCAGCGAGCGCCAAACGGCGCTCTGCCGCTCGCCGATGGCGCGCCAGTCGAAGTGGAGTTCGGCGTGGCGGCGGGCGGCCCGGGCCAGCCGCCGCCGGAGGTCCGGATCCGCCAGCAGGCGACACACACCGGCGGCGAACTCCTCGGCGGTCGCAGCGATCCAGACGCTTTCGCCGTGGATCAGACCCAGCCCCGCACAGCCGGCCGGCGTCGACACCACCGCGCGCTCCATGGCCATCGCCTCGAGCACCTTCAGGTTTGTCCCTGCGGAAACGGGGGTGGGCACTACCACCACGTTGGCCTCCACGTACAGCGGCCGCACGTCCCGAACGAAACCCAGCAGCCGGATGCGGGGGTCCTCGGGCGGCGCGGGCGTATGCGTGGCCTCTCGCCAGTAAAGTATCGGATCAGGGCCGGCCACGACGGTAAGACGGCAGTCGGGAAACTGCTCCGTCACCCGCGGCCAGGCCTGCTCGGTGAAAAACCGGTAGGCCAGCACGTTCGGCAGGTGGCGGAAGGCGCCGACGAACAACACATGGGCGCCCTCGCGCTCCGGTTCGGGACGGAAGCGCTCCAGATCCACCCCGTTCGGGATCACTTCCGCGTGGGGGACGGCCGCGAGCTCCGCGTCCTTTTCCGACATGACCACCACGCGCCGGAAGCGGGCATAGGCCTTCTGCTCGAAACGCCGCCAGCGACGCCAGTCCCACCAGGCCGAGAGGGTGGGCCGCCTCCGCCACAGTTGTTCGTACAGATCGAAGGTGATGTCGTGCTCGACCAGAACGTCGCCGGGGTAGGAGGCCAGTTGCGTGTACTCGACCTGTATCAAGTCCAGCCGCTCCTCTCGCCGCGTCTGTTCCAGCAAGCGGCGCATGGTGGCGGAGCGGTATTCCAACACCTCGGGCGGCGTCATGGTGGACCAGCGCGGCTCGCGGTAGCGGGGCTTGGCCACGACGGTGACGCGAGCGCAGAATTCCAGCAGGGGTTCGAGCTCCAGCGTCTGGCCGTCTTCGGCGAATGCGAACAGGTAAATGTCGAAGCTGCGCGCCGCCTCGCGCAGCAAATGGAAGATTCGCACGGCGCCGCCGTGGGCCAGGGGATAGGGAATGTAAGGAGATAGGACGCCGATACGCGGTCGTCCGGGCGCAGGGGGCCGTCCCTGCCAAGCCTGCCAGGAACGAGCTTCCACGGTGCGATCCTTTTTCCACGGGCAGAGCCAGAGGGGCCGGAGGAAGATCCGATCTAGCGGGATGCCGCGCAAGAATAGCCAGGAGGCGAGCCAAGTCCGCAGCCGGAGGTGATGCCGCTCCAGCCGCTGGTTGTATGCGAGGATCTTGCGGGGCGCCAGTAAGAAGGTTGCAAGGCGGAGCGGGCGGAAGGCGGGATCCGGCGTGAATAACACGGCAGCCATGCCGATGCGCAGGCGGCGAAAGCGCCGCCGCAGTTGGCGGTAAAGATGGAGCGCCCGGCCGGGTTGCAGCACGATATCGGCGTGTTCTCCCGCCGGTTCCAGCGCCACAGTGTAGTGGCGCCGGTCGGGCACGAGTCGCCGGAACTCCTCGGCCATGGCGCGCGCCAAGCCCGCTTCGCCGGACAGTACGCTGACGATGACGGCCTCTGGCTCTTTTCCGAGCAAGCGGAAGACAAACGGCTTGAGCCGCTGTCGCAGCCACCTCATGAGCGCCGCTGAGTGAACGCGAGCACCAGCCAGGCGGCTGCCGGCAACAGCGACACGGCCAGGATCGCCGGCGCAAACCCGTAGCGGTCCACGGTGGCGCCGATGAGCGGGGAGGCGGCCGCCTGCATGGCACCGTAGGCGAAGGTGAGCATGGAGACGCCGAAAGCGGCGCGCGGGCCGAAGGCGTCGAGCGGCATGGTGTAGAGGTTCACGCTGAACGATGTTACCGCGAAGAAACTGAGGCTGATGGCGGCGGTCGTCCATTCGGGGCTCGGCATCCAGGGCACCGCGGCGGTGGGGGCGACCAGAAGCGCGCTGGTCAGGCAAGCGTGGCGTCGCGCCCGGAGCGGCAGCTCGCCCCGGCTGATCCAGCGCATCGACAGCCATCCGCCGAACAGACCTCCAGCGTAAGCCGCTGCGAACGGGTAGGGAGCGAGCCGGTTAGCTTGCTCGAGCGTCAGCTGATGGGCGGCCTGAAGGTACAACGTTGTCCAGTTGGTCCACAGCGTGTACACCGTCATGCTCAACACATTCGCCGCGACCATCCCCCAGAGCAGGCGCCCGGCCAGCATCCCGGACACACGTACGGCCCCAGCGGCCGGATCTTCGAGGCGCGGAGCCTTGCGCGCAGCCCACAGCCACAGCGGAATCCAGAGAAAGCCGGCCGCTCCGGCAGCGATGAAGGCGGCGCGCCAACCGTGGCGCAGCGCGATCCAAGTGGCCAACGGAGGGGCCAGCACGGCGCCTAGACTGAGACCCACTTGGTTCAGCGCGGGCCCAAGCGCCCGTTCCTTCGGCGGAAGGTAGGTGTGAAACGCTTTGCCCGACGCTGGGATGCCGCTGGACTCGGCCGCGCCCAGAGCGGCCCGGCACACCAGCAGGCCCTGGAAACTGTTCACGAGCCCGGTGGCCATTCCGGCCAGCGACCACAGAGCCACGCCCGCGCTTATGCCCCGGTTCAGACCGAAACGGTCAATCAACAATCCGGCCATCGGCGCGCAAACGGCGTAGGCGATCGAGAAGGCGGCCAGCACCTGGCCGTATTCGGCGTTCGTGAGCCGGAATTCGTCCTTGATCACCGGCGCTAGGGCGGCGAGGATCTGCCGGTCCAGATAGTTCAGGGTAGAAGAAAGTACGAAGATGCCGACGACCAACCAGCGGGCGGGCACGTGCGGGATCACTCAGGGAACTCGATGACCAGGACCTCGCCAGCCGTGCCCAGCTTCGCATCGTTTTGGGGGAGGTACTCGGCCCGAATTTTGCGCGCGGCGCGCTGCGGGCCGCACCCAAGGGTCGTCTCGCCGCCCCCCAGAAAGACCACTTGTGCTGGATCGCGGACGAGCAGCCGGAGCAGCTTGCCGGGGGCGGTGGCGATCACCAGCCGCGCCTGCTTGCCGAGGCAATCCACGCGCTGGAGAAGCCCTTCGGCTTTGTGCCGCGGCCGCGGATCGTCCCACCAGGGTTCGACGTTGCCGCTGGTGGGCGGCGCGGCCTGGTTGGCCTTCTCCAAAGCTGCTTGAATCGAAGCAATGGCTTGCTGCTTGAGGCGCTCGAGCTCCTGGCGCTTCTCCTCGGCCGCGCGCAAGCGTTCGGCCTCTTCCTCCTGTTTGCGCCGCAGCTCGGCCTGCTCGCGGCGCGCGCGGATCCGGTTGCGGGTTTCTTCATCCGGCGCTGCCTGCTCGGCCGCCGCCCAAGCACGGGCGGACTCTTTGAATTCCTTGCGCTCGTGCTGCAACTCCGCCAAGGCGATCCAATAGTCGGGGCTGCGCGGCGCCAAGGAGACTGCGGTCTTGAGTCGCTCCAGTCTCCTTTGCGGGTCCGTCTCGTGCCGGGCCAGCTCCCAGTGGGGCAGAGCCCAGCGCGGATTGAGCTTGGCGGCGGCCTCGAGGGCGGCGCGCGCTCGGGCAGGGTCCGGCTCGAGTCGAGCCAGCTCGTAATGGGCACGGGCATTCAGACTGCCCTTGGCCACGGCCGCCGATAGCCGGCGTTGCGCCTCGATCTGGTTGCCAGCGCGCAGCGCAAGCAGCCCAAGTCCCTCTTCTGGTTCGGTGGCGTTCGGAGCAGCTGGGCCGAGGCTCTCGTATAGCTGCCGCGCTTCGCCTCGCCGCGCGTCGTTTGCAGCCACCAAGTCGGCGAGCACCGCCATCGTCCAGGCGGGTTCGGCGGCGCCGACAGCGATCTCCTTCTCCGGGTGGAGCGGACGTCCGGATAGGTCCGCCGTGCCGAACTGCCCAGCTGCCAGATAGGCTCCGACGGCGCGATCCACCTCTGCCGGGTTCATGCCGAAAGAGTTCCGATAGGCGGCGTCCTCGGCGACGCCTTGCTCGAGGTTGCGAATCAGCGTCCGGAGTTTGCCGTAGTTCTCTGCTGGGACACTGAGCCAGTGCGCCTTAGCCCAGGAACGGCTGCGCTCGGGGGGCGGCCGGCCGATGGAGACTTGAGAAGCGCCTTGGAGTTCGGCAGTCGAGAATAGCGCCGCCAGTCCCTCGTCGAGTTCTCGCGGCAGACGTCGCGTGCCGTCCTCGAGCAGCACCCGCGCGCAGGCTTCAAGAAAGGTGGGCGCCATGGGCCCTCTCGCGGCCGCCGCCGTGTAGGCGTCCCGCACCAGCGTCAAACCCGAGAGCGGTCCGAGCGAGGCCAGCTGGCGCGGCGACTCGAGCAGCACCACCCGAATGGGCCAGACGGGACGCAGCTCGTCTTTGCCGATCAGCCGCGCCAGCGCTGCGCGCATCTGCTCCAGGTGTTGGATCCAGCGGCGCCCCTCGCGCTCGCCCGCGTTGGTGACGACTTCGAATGGGCCGCAAGCGAGCCGCAAAAAGCGGTCCCGCGAAAGCTCAGCAGGAAGCGGCGACAGCAGCAGGGCGAGCGCCAACCACATCTTCGCTTGTCATCTTACCGCGGCGGTTTTGCCTGGACCCACGCGGCTCGGGTGCCGAAGGCCGACCCCACGGCAGAAACTCCTCAGACGTCGCAGATGGCGATCGCCTGGTCGAGCGATTTGAGCGGATCCTTGAGCGGACTGTATTCATGCGCCAGAAAGCCGGTGAAACCAGTATCGACGATGGCTTGGGCGATGGCGCGGTAGTTCAGCTCCTGGGTCTCGTCGATTTCATGGCGACCGGGAACGCCAGCGGTGTGGAAATGCGCGATCCACTGAATGTTGTCGCGGATGGTGCGAATGATGTCGCCCTCCATGATCTGCATGTGGTAGATGTCGTAGAGCAGTTTCACGCGGGGCGAGTTCACGCGCTTGACCACTTCCACGCCCCACCAAGTGCGGTCGCACTGGTAGTCGGGGTGATCGACTTTGCTGTTCAGCAACTCCAGGCAGATGGTGACGCCTTTGTCTTCGGCCTGGGCCTTGACGCGATTCAGGAACGCGACACAGTTGTCTATTCCTTGCTCGGCAGACATGCCGCGCCGGTTGCCCGAAAGCGCGATGACGTTGGGCGCCCCGAAGGCCGCTGCCTTGTCGATCATGGCGCGGAAGCCGGGCTCGA
The DNA here is from genome assembly GCA_025055455.1 of Bryobacteraceae bacterium. GTDB lineage: Bacteria > Acidobacteriota > Terriglobia > Bryobacterales > Bryobacteraceae > JANWXD01. Next base: position 15,720 of record JANWXD010000015.1, on the reverse strand, counting down.
TCTTGTCGTGATCTTCCTTGCGGTTGATGCCGTTGGTGAGGGTGTGCCCCCCGGCGGGCGCCATGGTGGGAACCAGGCCGTACTTCTTGAGTGTGGGCCAGTCCTCGGGCCGGATCAAATCCAGGCCCTTCAACCCCAGGCGGGCGCCCTCGCGGCAAATGTCCTCGATGCTGGCGCCTTTCCCGAAGCAACTGCGTGTGGCCGCTTGCTTCAGGCGGCCCTTACGCGCGACGGGCGACTGGCCGGCCCCGACCGGGAGGGCACTGGCTGCTGCCGTTGAGACCGAAATGAAGGCTCGGCGTGTCATGGCCTCATGCTATCAGCTTTCCAACCGGCGCAGGCGGTGGCCCCGCGGCTGGCAACGGTCTGCTGTACCCTGTTGCATGGTCATGAAGCTCAAGGAACTTGCCGAGCGTTTGGGCTGTGCGCTTTACGGGGACGGCGACATCGAGATCACGGGCGTGGCGGGTCTGGAGCAGGCCGGTCCGACCGAGGTCACCTTCCTTGCCAATCCCAAGTACGCGCCCAAAGTCAAGCACACCCGCGCAGCGGCCATCCTGGTATCGGAACCGCTGCGTGATCTGCCCATCGCCAGCCTGGTCTCCGACAACCCGTACCTGGCCTTTGCCCGGGCGGTGGCCCTGTTTTACCAGCCGCCTCGGCCCGCGCCCGGAGTGCACCCCACGGCCGTCATCGCCCCGTCGGCGCGCATTGGCGAAGGGGCCTCGATCGGCGCCTACGTGGTCATCGGTGACGACGTGGTGATCGGGCGGAACGCGGTGCTCTATCCCCACGTCGTGATCTACCCAGGCGTGCGCATCGGCGACGATTTCACGGCGCACGCGCACGCCGTCGTGCGGGAATTCTGCCGCATCGGCCACCGCGTGGTCTTGCAAAACGGGGTGGTGGTAGGAGGCGACGGCTTCGGGTTCGCGAAGCGCGCCGATGGAACTCACGAGAAGATCCTCCAGTCCGGAATCGTGGTCATCGAGGACGATGTCGAGATCCAGTCGCTGACCTCCGTGGACCGGGCCACCGTCGGAGAAACGCGGATCCGGCGCGGCGCCAAGATCGACAGCCTGGTGCAGATCGGCCATGCCTGCGTCGTGGGGGAGGACAACATCCTCTGCGCCCAGACCGGCCTGGCGGGCAGTTCCATCCTGGAGCGCAATGTCCTGCTGGCCGGCCAGGTCGGCGTCGCGGGTCACTTGACCATCCACGAAGGTGCGGTGGTCTACGCCCAGAGCGGAGTCGGCGGCGATGTGGAGGCGGGCGCGGTCGTCTCCGGCTCACCGGCGTTCGACGCCGGCCAGTGGCGACGCGCGGTGGCCGCCTTCCAGCGCCTGCCGGAACTGGTTCGGACAGTGCGAGAATTGAAAAAGCAGGTGGAGCGCCTGCAAAGCTTCACCCAAGGAGCGTCCGAATCCCATGAGTAAACTCGTCGCGTCCAACCGTCGTCCCTTGGCGTACAAGAACGAAGAGTTTCTCGACTCGGCCGACGCGCGTCCGTTGCGGATCCTGTCGGAATATCTCGAGCCGCTGTCCCATTTCCGCAAGGAGAAGATCCACGACACGATCGTGTTTTTTGGTTCGGCGCGCGTGACCGAAGACGGGCCCATGGGGCGTTATTATCGGGAGGCGCGCCAACTGGCCCGCATGGTCACCGAGTGGTCCGAAAGTCTCGAAAACACCTCACGGCGCTTCGTGGTTTGCACCGGGGGCGGGCCGGGGATCATGGAGGCGGCCAACCGCGGCGCCCGGGACGCCAACAGCAAGACCATCGGTCTGAACATCGGCTTGCCGTTCGAACAGTGGCCGAACCCGTACGTAACCCCGGAACTGTCCTTCGAATTTCACTACTTCTTCATGCGCAAGTTCTGGTTTGCCTATCTGGCCAAGGCCCTGGTGGTGTTTCCCGGCGGGTTCGGCACGCTCGACGAGCTGACCGAGTTACTTACGCTAGCGCAGACAGAAAAACTGCAAAAGAAGATTATCATCGTGCTGTACGGCTCCAGTTATTGGAAGGAAATCCTGAATTTCGAGGCGTTGGTGCGTTATGGGATGATCTCGCCTTCCGATCTCGACCTATTCCAATACGCCGACGACCCGGAAAGTGCCTTCCGCATCCTCCGGGACGGTCTGACGCGTTATTACTTAAAACCGGAAGCGCCGCTGCCCGAACCGGAACTGGAGACGCCGGCCATCGCCAAATCGAGGGTCTGAGTTCCACAGGCGAGTCCGAGCGGTCTGGGGCGGGGCCTGTAGGCCGTTGCGGGAAACGCGAGGTGTTACAATACCGCCGGAGCGCCGCCTTGATAGCGTTCGCCGACCGCGCTCGGTGGTTTCTTCGCGCCGTAGGTCGGACCGAGAAAGCGTTTAGCGTCGCCTTGGCACTGCATCTGGCGCTGCGCTGGGCCGCTCCGGGGAGCCCGTGGGCCGCCCTCAGCCTGCTGGCGGCGACGTTCCTCGGTCTGGCGGCGGCGCTTCGGCTGGCCCGCCGCGGGATTCGGATCGCGATCTGGCGACTCCGCAACCGGCTGATCGTCGCCTACCTGTTCATTGCAGTGGTGCCGATCGTCCTAATTGTCTTGCTGGCGGCGACCGGCGCTTACCTGCTCTACGGGCAGATCGCCGTGTACTTGGTCAGCACCGAGCTGGAACGGCGCGTGAGCGCGCTGGACGTTCCGGTGATGGGATTGCTCACGACCGACCCGCGCCACCGGGCCGAGGGCCTCCGCTGGATGGCGCCGTATTTCGAACAGCGTCTTCCCGGTTTGCAGCTGCTGGTTCGGGACAAGGGCCGGCAGTGGCGCTACCCGGAGGGCGGCGAGATCGTACCTCCCCCGGAGGGCTGGCGGGAGGCCCGGGGCGTCGTGCTCCGGCAAGGCTCTTTTTATTTGTGGCGACGCGCCGCGTACCAGGATGCCGACGCACTGGCGCTCATGCCCCTGACGCGCCAGTTCCTGGCCGGGCTCGTCCCCGGCCTCGGGGAGGTGGCGATCGTCAATCCGGAACGGCTAGAGGCGGTCTCTGGCGGCGCGCGGAGCGAGCGGGTCGTCACGTTTCGGGCTGGCAGGGCCGCCGGCGAACCGGAACCCGCAGGCCCCCCGGACCGGGTCCAGAGGCAGCGCGCTGTCACGTTTCGGGCCGGGAGCCGTTCCCGCGCGCCCGGCGTGGCCGCTGGTTCCGGCCATATTCCGCCGGCGGCCAATTGGCTGGATATCGAGGTGGCGTGGTTTACCTGGCTTCCGGTGGCCCTCTGGGAGTCTCCGGGGGAGTCCCGTACTACGCCGGTGGTGGTCACCTCGCGACCCTCGGCGGTGCTTCGCACTCTGTTCAATCCCCGGGTGGATTGGACCCAAGGTTTCGGCTTTTTGATCTTCCTGGTCGTGGGCTCGATGTTTCTCGTGGTCGAGCTGGTGTCTTTGCTCGTCGGAGTCAACCTCACTCGCACGATCACCGGCGCAGTCCATAACCTTTACGAAGGGACCCAGCGCGTCATGCGGGGCGACTTTTCTCACCGCATCCAGGTTTCCGGGGGGGATCAACTGGCGGAGCTCAGCCGCTCGTTCAACCTCATGACCGAGAATCTCGAGCGGCTCCTCCGGGTGGAAAAAGAAAAGGAGCGCCTGCAATCCGAGCTCGAGATCGCCCGCCAGGTGCAAAGCCAGCTGTATCCGAAGCAGGTGCCGGAGGTGCCCGGCTTGGAGCTGGCGGGCCTGTGCCAGCCGGCGCGGATCGTCTCGGGGGACTACTACGACTACCTGGGGCTCGGGGACGGCCGTGTGGCGCTGGCCATCGGCGACGTGGCGGGCAAAGGGATTTCGGCGGCGTTGCTGATGGCCACGGTGCAGTCCGCGCTGCGCACGCAGCTGCGCGCGTGCTGGGAAGGGGCCGCGACCGGCGCCGCTTGCGGGCAACGCGGCTCCGATGCCGTGCCTGCGGGGCGGATCGTGGCCCAGCTCAACCAGCAACTGTACGCGTTCACTTCGCCCGAGAAGTTCGCCACGTTCTTTTTCGCCGTCTACGACAGCGTCACGGGCCTGCTGACCTACACCAATGCCGGACATCCGGCGCCCGTGGTTCTCCGCGATGGAGCGGTGCTGCGGCTGGAGGCCAACGGCATGGTGGTAGGGGCGTTCCCCTTTGCCGAGTACGGCGAAAGCCGGATCGGCCTGGAGCCCGGCGACGTGTTGGTTTGCTTCACGGACGGCGTCACCGAACCTGAGAACGAGTACGCCGAAATGTTCGGCGAGCAGCGACTGATCGAGGTGCTCCGCTGGAACGCCAACCGAAGGCCCACGGAGCTGATCAGGGCCGTGATCGCCGCTGTGACCCAATGGACCCGGTCGCCGGAGCTGCCCGACGACATGACCCTGCTAGTGGCCCGCAGGAGCTAGACTTCCGGTTTTTGTAAGGAAGGCGGCGGCTCTTTCCGATAAGTAGACACGGAATGCGTGTGCTCGGAGGCGCCCTGCTCGGGCTGGGACTGACGCTCCCAATGCGCGGCGAGCCTCCGTTACGCATCGGCTATCGCCATCTGCCGCCCGTTTATTTTGTCGACGAGCAAGGTCGCGTGCGAGGCCCCGTTGCGGAGCTGATCTCCAAGGCGGCCGCGCGGCGCAAGATCGGGCTCGTGTGGGTGCACTGCCCCGAGGGCCCGGACCAGGCGTTGGGCGCGGGCAAGGTGGATCTGTGGCCGCTCATGGCCGACCTGCCGGAGCGGCGCAAGGACCTGACGGTCAGCAAGCCGTACATGCGCTCGCATTGGTGGCTCGTCGTCCGTCGGGACTCTGGCATTCGTACCTTCGAAGATGTGTCCGGGCGCCGGTTGCTTCGCGGTGCCGGACGGCTCCATGAGATGCTGACGGCGCGGCACTTTCCGGGAGCCCGTGTGCGGAAGTTCGACTCGCTGGAGGCCGCTTTGGCCATGCTGGACCGCGGCGAGGCCGATGCGGTGCTCGCGGTGCAGGGGATCGGTCATCAAATCGGGTTCCGAAGCTCCGAGCGGGTTTTGAATGAAAATCTGCTGGTCTTGCCCGGCGAGGTCCTCAACTTCGGCCTCGGGGCGCGGCGCGGCGACCGGCGAGCC